>BNBP01000019.1 GCA_014656015.1 Streptomyces griseoaurantiacus
GCCGTGGCCGCGGTCGGCGGGGGGCGCGTGCTCGCCTCCGCGGGCGGGGGCGGCGCCGTGGCCGTCGTGGGCGGGGGCGGCCACCGGCCTCCACCCCCACCGCCGCCCTGTCCTCCCCCACCTCCGCCGCCCTGCCCGACGCCGACGCCGCCTCCCGCGCCCACCCCGCCGCCGAAACCGACGCCCCCCAGGCCGACGCCTCCCGCACCGACCCCGCCCGCACCGCCGAAACCGAAGCCCACCCCGCCGCGCCCCGCGCCGGTGCGGACCCCGCCGCCTGAGGTGGAGGTCGCGGCACCCCCGCCGACGCACGCGGCGAGGCCGAGGCCGAAACCCCGCGCGACCCCGCCGCCCGCACCCCCCTCGGCGAAACCCGTCAGCTACCCGGCGTACCACCCGCCGGCCCAGCGGCACCGGGTGCGTTCGAGCACCTCGCCGGTGACGTTCATGCTGCTCATCACCGCCCCCGCCGTCCTCGCCGTGGCCGCGCTGCGCCCGCGCTGACGACGGCCGTCCACCTCTGACCCCGCCCACTGTCGATGAATCGGCTCGTCGACCGATCGCTCGAGCGACGAGCCGATGAGCCGATTCGTCCATGGGCCGATCAGCCGCTCCCTGGAGGCAACCCTTGTCGGAATGGCTTGTTCTCGTCCTCGCGATGCTGGCCGCCTGTGTCGTGGTGGTCATCGTGACCTTCCTGCGACACCGCACGGCCTCGGAGGACGACGATCCCTCGGAGACCCCCGACGTGATCGAGTACATGACGATGATGATCGGGGTGGTCTACGCCATCGTGCTCGGCCTCGCCATCGCGGGCGTGTGGGAGGCCCGCAGCGCCGCAGAGGACCATGTGCAGGCCGAGGCCCAGGCTCTGCACGAGGTCAGTGAACGGGTGCGGAACTACCCGGTGGACGTGCGCGAGAAGGTGCGCGCGGACGTCGACGCCTACGTGCGGTACGTCGTGCACACCGAGTGGCGGAGGATGGCCGACGACGGTGAGGTGACCGCCCGGGGCGGCGCGCTGCTCGAACGCGTCCGCGAGGACGTCACGGACTACCGGCCCAAGTCGGACTACGAGGCGCAGGCCTACCAGCCGCTGGTCGACCAGGTCGCCGCCGCCGACGCCGCGCGTGCCGCCCGCGCCGGCTCGACGGGGGCGACGATGCCCGGGGTGGTGTGGTTCGGGCTGATCACGGGCGCGGTGGTGACCATCGGCATGGTGTTCGCCCTCCAGATCCGGCGCACCACGCGCGAGCTGATCCTGGCCGGGCTGTTCTCGGCGCTGATCGCCTTCCTGCTCTTCCTCATCTGGGACTTCGACGCCCCCTACAGCCGGGGCCTCGCGGCGTCCACGGATCCCTTCCTGGCGCTGTTCCCCCATCTGTGAGCGCGGGGTGCGCGGCGCCCGCGGGAGCGCGTCGCGCACCGGCGCCGACACACCTTCCCCCGCCCGAACGGCCGAAGCGCGTGACCCGTTCGTCGCACCGGGATCGCGCCGCGGGGCACCCTTTCCTAGCGTTTCGGGCGACGAGGTGCATTTCTGGCGCGAGCGGAACAGGTCCGCAGCAAGGCTCCTCGGGGACGTGGAGATTCAACATGCGCGCGATACGCGTTGCTTCGGCCGCACTTCTCGGCCTCTCGGCCCTGACCCTCGGCGCTCCTGCCGCCGTCGCCTACGGCGGTGGCGAGGGCGAGGGCGAAGGGGGCCACGGGACCGGCGAGTCGACCCACCTCAGCCTCGGCGTCATGCCTGAGGAGGTGGCCCCCGGCGGGCACGTCACGCTGACCGTGCGGGGCTGCGAGGAGACCGCCCGGGTCACCTCCGGTGTCTTCGACACGGTGACCGTCCCGAAGGGGCAGAAGTCCGCCTCGGCCACGGTCGACTGGGACGCCCGCCCCGGCGCCACCTACACGGTGAACCTCCGCTGCGGCCACGAGACGGACCAGGCCGAACTGACCGTCATCGAACGGGCGCAGGGCGGCGGCGGCCATACGAATCCGCACGAGATGCCCCCCGGCAACCCGGAACACGGGGTGCGCGCCGGCTTCGGCGGCAGCATCGGCGGCTTCGACCTGAAGGAGATCGGCCTCGGCACCGCGCTCGTCACGGGTTCCGTGGGCGTCGCCTGGTACCGGGCCCGCCGCCGCGCCGCGGCCGGCACGGCCGCCTGACCCGCAATCCGCACCACCCCTCGCCCCGGAACCCGCCACGGGTCCCGGGGCGAGGCGCTGTACGGATTGCGGGGCGAGGCCCCGCGGGGCGCCGGTTCCTCCCGCCGTCCCCGTCGCGCGCGGCGGCGCCGGTCCCCCTCCCGGGTGGGTGGGGGACCGGCGCGAGCGCCCGTGCTCCGGCTCAGCCCTTGGGCTCGGAGCGGCGGCGCATCCAGAACACCCCGCCGCCGACCAGTGCCCCGGCCACCAGCGTGCCGCCGATCGCCATGTCGGCCGGTGTGGCGCCGACGGTGCTGGCACCGCCGAGACCGCCACGGACCCCGCCGACGACGGTGAAGGCCCGCGGCCGGACGAGGACCTGCGGATCGCGTCCGTCGCCGCAGCGGACCGTGACGTCGTAGCGTCCGGGCCGGGCGTTGACGTCGACGCCGACCGTGGCGGTCGCCGTCGGGCCGTTGCCCGTGGGGCGCAGCCGGGTGGTCGGGAAGACCGGCGCGGAGACCGTGCCGTTGTGCCGGCAGCGGCTGCCCTCGACCGTGATGGTCAGCCGGCCGCCGCGGGCGACGACGTTCGGGCGGACGACGATGTTGCGCAGGCCGTCCTCGTCCCGGCCGCCCTGCCCGTCGCCGCCGCGGCCGCCCTGTCCGCCGTCGCCACCGCGGCCGCCGCCCTGCGGGTCCTGACCGTCCTGACGGCCGTCTCCGCCCTGGCCGTTCTGGTTGCCCTGGTCGTTCTGGCCGTTCTGGTCGCCCTGGTCGTTGCGGCCGGCCGGGTCGTTCTGGTCCTCGCGGGCGTTTCCGCCGTTCGTGGTCTCGTTGTAGCTGCTGACGCTGGTGCCGTTGACACCACCGCCCGGATCATTGCCCGGATCGTTCCAGGCCGCCGCCGTGGGCGCGGCCAGCCCCACGGCCAGGGCCGCGGCGGCACCGGCCGCCAGGGCACGAGTCGTACGCATGTCACCTCCGCGGAAGGCGCCCCGGGACCCGTCCCCGGAAGATCGGCGAGCAAGCGCCTCCCAGACAGACCCTCGGCCGCGCGGTGGAAAGCCGCATGTCGGCGCTGGTCCGTTCCGGTGGGACGACACGCCGGGGGATCTTCGGGGCGGCGAAGTCGCCGCAGGTCACACCGTGTCGACCCGCCCCGCCGCGCGGCAACTCGGATGGCGCACGGCCGGCGCCGGGCGCCACCCGTTCGTCCGCTCCCCCGTCGCCCGCCGCCCGGGCCGCGCTTAGCGTGCTGCCATGCGCGAGTGACACGGCGACGGCCGTGCCGAGAGGGGATAGCGAATGTCTGCGTCCGTGGTTCCCGCAGAGCCCGAAGCGGAGGAGAAGCCGAGGAAGCGCGCCCCCTGGGGCGTGATAGCGCTTGTCCTGCTGACCGGTCTCGCCCTCATCCGCAACGGCTCGGGCGAGTTCGACAGCGGCCCCCCGCAGCCCGAGACGGCCGCCGCCGCGCAGGGCAGCGCGAGCCCGCGTCCCAGCGCCTCCCCCACCGGCTCCGCGCCGGCCTCGCTGCCGTTCTCCGAGGCCGACCGGGTGCGCATCCCGATGATCCAGGTCGACGCCCCGGTGACGCCGGTGGGTCTGGACTCCGACGGCTGGGTGGCCGCGCCGCCGCCCGACGACCCCAACCTCGCCGGCTGGTTCACCGGATCGGTGTCGCCGGGCGAGAAGGGCACCGCAGTGGTCGTCGGCCACGTGGACAACAACCAGGGCCCGGCCGTCTTCTACGGGCTCGGCGCGCTGAAGAAGGGCAACCACGTCGAGGTGCGGCGCAAGGACGGCAGAACGGCCGTGTTCGAGGTCTACGGCATCGAGGTCTTCGACAAGAAGAACTTCCCCGGCGACAGGGTGTACGGCTCCACGGGCGCGCCGGAGCTGCGCGTGATCACCTGCGGCGGGGGCTTCACCAAGCAGAACGGTTATTCGGGCAACGTGGTCGTCTTCGCCCGCCTGACCGGGGTCCGCTGAGTTCCCCGGCCGGGTGGGGCGGTCGTCGGCCCCCGACGGGGCCGAGGCCCCGTTCCTAGGTGAACTCCCGCCGGGGCAGCGTCAGGTGGTACCCGGAGTCGAGCAGCCGGGGCAGGTACCGGCGCAGGGCCCGGACGCTCTGCGAGCGGTTGCCGCCGGCGTCGTGGGAGAGGACGACCACCCCCGCGGCGGCGCCCTCCTCGACCCGGTCGACGATGACGTCCGTCCCCGGGGTCGTCCAGTCCCGGGTGTCGACGGTCCAGGCCAGCGGTTCCATGCCCATGTCGGAGCCGAGCCGGAACGTGGCCCGGTTCCAGGCGCCGTACGGGGCGCGGAACCACAGCGGGCGCTCCCCGTACGCGTTCCTGATCACCTTGCTCGTGCGGGTCATCTCCGAGCGGATCCCGGCGCGGCTCATCCGCGTGAGCAGCGGATGGGACCAGGTGTGGTTGCCGACGAGGTGGCCCTCGTCGGCCATTCTGGCCAGCAGGTCCTTGTACTCGACGGCCATCTCGCCGCACACGAAGAACGTCGCGCGGACGTCGTACTCCCGCAGTGTGTCCAGGATCTGCGGGGTGTAGCGGGGGTGGGGGCCGTCGTCGAAGGTCAGCACCATGGTGCGGCCGTGCCCCGCCATGTCGAGCAGCGGTTCGTGCCGGACCGGGGTGCGGGGCGGCCCCGCGGGCGGTGCGCCGTCACCGGTGAGGGGCCGCAGCCGGTAGGCGGACGGGGCGAGCGCGCGGCTTCCGGGGGCGCCGGCGGACGTGCCGGAGCCGTGGCGGCCGTCCGTGCTCGCGCCGGCGCCAGCGGTACGGGCCTCACCGTCGTCGTGGGAGTCACCGGCGTCCGTGCCGAGCAGCGCGGCCGTGCCCGCCGTTCCGGCCGCGCCCAGTGCGGCGGCGCCGGCCAGCAGGACCCGGCGCCGAGTGAGCAGCTGATCCTTTTTCATGACTCATCAGTCGCGCAAGGGCGGGGCGACACCGCTGAGCAACACCGCCGCGGCGGCGGGAAAGCACTCGGCCGGGCGAGCGGGGTACGGACGAAGCGGACGAGACCGGCAGCCGCTGGACGGTGTCGAATCCCGCCCGGGTGCGGGACCTGCGGGTTCCGATAACCTCCAGCCGTGACTGATCAGCAACCCTCCAGGTTCGAACGCGGCACCGACGGCCCCAAGGTCATCATGGTCGGCGTGGACGGCTCCGAGTCCTCGCTGCGCGCCGCGGCGTACGCCGGGGGCCTGGCACGTCGCCAGCACGCCCTGCTCGCGGTGGTGTACGTGCAGCCGGTGATGGCCGCGGGCGCGTCGATGGGGGCACCGGTCGCCGAGACGACGGACGAGATCGCCGAGGGCATCGTCGCCCAGATCCGGGAGGCGGCGGAGCGGGTCAAGGACACCTTCGAGGTCCGCTGGCAGTTCCACACCTTCCGTGGCGACCCCTACGGCGGCCTCGTCAAGGCCGCCGACGAACTCAAGGCGGACGCGGTGGTGGTGGGCGCCTCGGAACAGGCCGGCCACCGGTTCGTCGGCTCGGTGGCGGTCCGGCTGGTCAAGGCGGGAAGGTGGCCGGTGACAGTGGTGCCGTAAAAGCCCCGGGTTCCCGGGCACCGGAACGGCCGGTTCCCGACCGTTCGCCGAACCGTTCGCCGACGACTTCGACCGCCCACCGCACCACCCTGTTCCCGCCCTGTCCGCGGGACATCCCACACGCTGGCATACGGCCATGACGGCCGTAACCACCCGCACCCACCCCACCACGACCGCCGAGCACGAGCTGGCCGCGCTGCAGCGCGAGCACGGCCGGCCCCTCTTCGCGCTGCTGCTGCGCCTGTGCGACGGCGACCGGCAGCGGGCCGAGGACCTGGTGCAGGAGACGCTCGTCCGCGCCTGGCAGCACCCCGAGGCGCTCCGCGCGCACGACTTCGCCTCCGTGCGCCCCTGGCTGCTCACCGTCGCCCGGCGGCTGGCCATCGACGCGCGCCGGGCGCGCCAGGCGCGTCCCGCCGAGGTCGGCGACGCCGTCCTGGAGCACGCCCCGGTGTGCGCGGACCACGCCGAGCGGTCCGCCGCCATGCTCGACGTACGCGAGGCTGTGAAGACACTCACACCCGAACACCGGGACGTCCTGGTGCAGGTGTACTTCCGTGGTGCGAGTGTGGCGGAAGCCGCCGAGGCCCTCGGCATCCCTCCCGGTACGGTGAAGTCCCGCGCGTACTACGCGCTGCGTGCCCTGCGCAGAGTGCTACCGGGATACGCGGCCGACCTGCGCTGAAACCGAAGAACGGGTCAAGCCTTCGCAAAGCGCCTTGCTGCGGACCATGGTTGGGCAATCAGCTGTGTCCATCCGTGTTTCCGGTCCGGAGTTCTCCGTGCCGGGCACCGGGCCCCCGCGAGTCCGGGCCGGGTGCGCGGTGCGTCCCCGGCGTCCCGGGGGCGGGCGACGCGCACGCACCGGAGGAAGGCAGGAAGGGATGCTGCACAGAGGCCAAGAGAGCACGGACGGCAGCGGCGGCGGTGAACTGGCCGTCCCGATGGCGTGGATGTACGCGGAGTACATCGCCGACGAACTGCTCCGCACCGGCGACCTCATGCCGCCGACGTCCTTCGAGTTCCGGGCGGGCCGCGACGCCCTGGCGCTGACCATCTTCCTGTCCGACAGCGACCGCGAGCTCTCCGGCATCCGCGTGGTCACCCAGTTGGAGACGTGGCTGTCGCTGACGGCGTACGACCAGCCGTGGCAGGACTGGGTGAGCGAGCGGCTGGCCGATCTGTCCGCCCTGTCCGCCGAGTCCGGGCACCCGGACCCGGACCTGGAGCTGGCCGAGGCGGCCTGGCGCTGGCTGGAGGAGACCGAGCTGCTCGCGCCCGACCTGGACGCGGTGCCCGGCGGTGCGGCCGCGGCCGGTGAGGACGAGCGCCCGAAGGTCTGGACTCCCGCCTGGCAGCTGGGACTTCCGCTGGGCCACCTCGCCATTCATCTCTTCTGACGTCTTTCGTCCGACCGTGCCCCGGCACGCCCTGTGGGGTGCCGGGGCACGGTCGCGTCGGCGTGCGGCCGGTCAGCCCTGGCTGCAGTAGTCGACCCAGCGGTGCGAGGAGATGTTGTTGTTGACGCCGGCCCCGAACTGCTCGAGCCCGGCACCGTAGGTGAAGCGGTACTCGCCCGTGGTGGTGTTGATCCAGCGGTCGCCCTGGCTGATGCAGGCGTGGGCGCCGCCGGCGTTGGGGGCCGTGTAGAGGTCGACGGCGTCGTTGCCGCCCGCGTAGCCGTTGTTCCAGATGTCGGAGGTCAGGTTGCGGCAGGTGCCCCAGTTGTCGGAGTTGCCCAGCCACTTGCACTCCCGGCCGCCCCCGAAGGGCTGGGTGAAGACGTGCAGGTAACCGTCGGCGGCGGCGGTCCGGGGCGCCGCGGGGGCCTTCGCCCCGGAGTCCGAGGCGCTCGCACCGGAGACCGGGGCGAGCAGAACGGTGGCGGCGGCGGCCGAGGCGGCAAGGGTGAGGACACGCGTGATGGACATGGGATTCCCTCGTTTCGTCAGCGGTTCAGCGGTTCGGTGGGTCGGTGGGTCGGTGGGTCGGATGGTGCGCCCACGGCTTCGCGGCCGTGGGGGTCGTGGTGCGCTCCGGGGAGCGGTTCGGGATCAGCCCTCGCGGACGACGATCGCGCGGGCCCGGGGCAGTGCCTCGCGCCTGAGACGCGCCAGATCCGCCGTCTCCCGCGGGTGCCGGCGCCCCAACTCGGCCCGGTACTCGGTGTTCAGGGCCCTGGCCACGTCCGCGAGTCCGCTGGAGGCGGCGCAGGCGGCCTCGGCGGAGGCGAGACGCACCTCCTTGGCGTGCGGCCACCGACGGTCCGCCCGGGTGGCGGCGGCGCGGGAGGCGGCGGGATCGGCGTAGGGGTGGCCCTTGCCGCGCATGCAGCGGGCCCAGGGCGCGAGGGCCGTCCTGTACCGCTTGTCGGCGGTCACGAGGCCGAGGCGCATGCCGTCCAGGGCGCCGGTGACCCGGGTGGCGCGGAACCAGGCCTTCAGGTCGCCGTACAGCTCCCTCTGGGCCGCGGCCTGGCAGCCCCGGTCGCTGTGGGTGACCCGCATGCCGTTCGGCAGCCGGGCCGAAAGCCCCCGCGGCTCGGGCCCGTTGAGGTCGCGGACCAGGTCGGACCGGTTCGCGGCGGAGGCGGAGCGGAAGTACTTCTGGTTGGGGTCGGCACGCACCTCCGCCTCGCGGCGGGGGCGCAGGTCGGTGCCGTAGCCGTGGGCGCGGGCCCAGGCCGGGTCGTCCACGACGAGGGGGAAGCGGGCCGCGAGGTCCTTGGGCGGGGGTGGTTCCACCCAGTATTCGTGGCCCCGCTTCTTCATGCACGTCCTGACGAGGAGCTGTTCCGCGAGGTGCAGGGTCCGTTGCGGGTCGCCCGCGGCACGGTGGGCGGCGGAACCGCCGGCCCGGGCGGCCGGGTCGGGGGCGGATGTGCCGCCCGCACAGCCGGTGGCCGTGGTCGCCAGCAGGCCGGCGGTCAGCAGGGCCAGTTTCCAGCGGTGCATCGGACGGCCTCCTGGGTGCTCCTGGGTGCGGATCGGACGGGTTCGCCCTTTCGAGCCGTCGACGATTCACGGAGGGCGCCCGTATGACGTCCGGCGGGAAGGAGATTTCCTCGTGTGCGCTGTCATACGAGGTGCCCCCGCGGGCGGTCTCCCGTACGAGGGGCCCGTGTCGCTTGCATTCCGGCCAAGTGGCCTCGTGCCCCGCCTCCCAGGGGCCCTCGGCACCGGCCTGGGGCCCGGGCCTCCCACGGGTTCCGCACGCCCGTGGGAAACGGACCGGATCCGGCCAGGCGGATCCGGCCCTCGGCCTGCGCCCACACCGGCGTCGATATCGTTGCCAGCCTTCGCGGAGCGGGCGCGGTACGACGATCGGGAGATCATGCTGGACATACGTCTACTCGGTCCGGTGGAGGTATGGGCGGACGGGCGGCGTGCCCCGCTGGGCGGGACCAGACCCCTCGCGGTGCTGTCCGCGCTCGTCGTCCATCTGGGCGAGGTCCTGTCCACCGAGCGGCTCGTGGACTGCGTCTGGGACGACGAGGCTCCCGCCACCGCCGGGGCACTCGTGGCCACCCATGTCTCCGCCGTCCGCCGCGCGCTCGCCACGGTCGGCGAGGCCGGGGTGATCCGGACCAGGCCGCCGGGGTACGTCGCCGCGCTCCCGCCGTCCGGGATCGACGCCCGCCGCTTCGAGGAACTCCTCGCCTCGGGGCGGGCCGCCGCCGGCCGGGGCCGCCCGGAGGAGGCCGCGGAGCTGCTGTCCGAGGCACTGGGGCTGTGGCGGGGCCGGGAGGCGCTGGAGGGGCTCGGCCAGTCCTTCGCCCGGATCGAGGCGGCCCGGCTGACCGAACTGCGGCTGACGGGCCAGGAGGACCACGTCGACCTGCTGCTGGCCCTCGGCCACGCGGACCGCACGATCGCGCCCCTGCTCACGCAGGTCGCGGACCACCCGCTCAGGGAACGGCCGCGCGCCCAGCTCATGACCGCCCTGTTCCGCACCGGGCGCGTCTCCGACGCCCTGCTGACCTACCAGGAGGCGCGGGAGGTCCTCCGTGAGGAACTCGGCGTCGACCCCGGCCCCGAACTGCGGGCGCTGCACCGGGCGGTGCTGACCAACGACCCCGCGCTGCTCGGCCCGGCCCCGCGGACCGCCGCGCGTCCACCGGCAGCGAGCCCCGAGGCGGCCGGGCACGCGGGGACGGACCCCCGTCCGGGCCCCGCGGTTCCGGACACCTCCAGGCCCTCGCCTGCCGAGCCCGTCCCCTCCCATCTCCCGCCCGACATCGCCGACTTCGTCGGCCGCACCACGCAGATCGCATGGGCCGAGGCGCTGCTGGGCAAGGTGGCCGACAGCGGGCGCACCGCCCCGCCGGTCGGAGTCGTCTCCGGGCGCTCCGGCAGCGGCAAGACCGCCCTCGCCGTGCACGTCGGCCACCGCACCGCCGGTCTCTTCCCGGACGGTCTGCTCTTCGTGGACCTGCGGGCCGCCGACGCCGCCCCGGTGCGGCCCGCCGACGCGCTCGCCCGGCTGCTGCGCGCCATGGGCGCCGCCCCGGAGACCCTGCCCACCTCCGTGGAGGAACTGACCGGGCTGTACCGCACGCACGTCGGGCACCGGCGTGTCCTGCTGATCCTCGACAACGCGGCCGGTGAGGCCCACGTGCGGCCCCTGCTGCCGCCCGGCGGCGGCTCGGCCGTCCTCGTCACCAGCCGGCGCCGCCTGGTCGCCCTGGAGGGCGCCGCCCACCTCGACCTCACCGTGCCCGAGGTGCCGGAGGCGCTGGAACTGCTCGCGAAGGTGGCGGGGCCGAGCCGCACCGGTGCCGAACCCGAGCGGGCCGCCGAGATCGTCGCGCTGTGCGGAAGGCTGCCGCTGGCCGTGCGCATCGCCGGGGCGCGGCTCGCCTCGCGGCCGCACTGGGGTCCTGGCCGGCTCGCGGAGCGGCTGCGCGACGAACGGCGCCGGCTCAACGAACTGCGCGCCGGCGACCTCGAACTGCGCGTCAGCCTCGGCCTGGGGTACGCCGATCTCGATCCGCACGAGCGCGCCGTGCTGCGCCGGCTGGCACTGCTCGACCTGCCCGACTTCGCCGGCTGGATCGCCGCCCCGCTCCTCGGCATCGGGGTCGAGGAGGCGGAGGAGGCGGTGGAGCGGCTGGTCGACTGCCATTTCGTGGACGTCGTCGGCGTGGACGGCACCGGACGCAGCCGGTACCGCATCCACGACCTGGCCCGCGAGCACGCCCGCGAACGCTGTCTGGCCGAGGAGGAGCCCTCGGAGCGCGAGGCGGCCGTGCTGCGGCTGGTGGCCTCCTGGCTGGGCCTCGCCAAGCAGGCGGCCGCCCGGGGCCCCGGCGGGGCGAGCAGGTACTTCCCGGAACCGGAGACCGTGCGCGCGCTCGACGCGCACACCGAGGAGGAGCTGCTGGCCCGGCCCGCCGCCTGGTTCGCCGCCGAGCAGGCCGGTCTCCTCGCAGCCGTGGAGTACTGCACCGCCCACGGCGCGGCCCGGCCCGCGCGCGACCTCGCCGGGGCGCTGATCGCCAGTTCGGCCGCGCTGTACAACCGGTTCGACGCCTGGTCCAGCTCGCACCGGGCCGCCATGGCGGCGGTGCGCCGCGGCGGGGACGTCGAGGGCGAGGCCTGGCTGCTCACCGGGCTCGGCCGGCTCGCCTACGAGCAGGACAGGTTCGAGGAGTCGTACGCCTGCTTCGAGCGGGCCCTGCGGCGGTTCGGGGAGTACGGGGACGTGCCGCGGGGCGAGGCGGTGGCGCTCGACGGCATGGCCACCGTCCGGCGTGAGCAGGCCGGTTACCCCGAGGCCCTGACACTGCTCGGGGAGGCCCTGGAACGCTACGAGCGGACCGGCGACCTCGCGGGCCGGGCCCGGACGCTGTACGGCTTCGGCTATGTGCACCGGGAGCAGGGGCGGGGCGAGCAGGCCCGGCAGTCCCTCACCCGGGCCCTGGAGCTGTACCGGGCCGGGGCCGATCCGCACGGGGAGGCCCTCACCCTGCGGGCGCTGGCGCTGTGCCACCGCGCGGAGGGGTCCCTGGAGGAGGCCGAGCGGCTGCTGCGGGAGGCTCGGGACGTCTTCACCGGGCTCGCGGACGACTTCGGGCTCATGTACACGGAGCAGTCACTGGCCAAGGTCGAACTGCGCACGGGCCGGGCCGCCCGCGCCCGCGCACGTCTCGACCGCTGCCTCGCGGTGGCCCGCGAGCGCCAGGACCGGTTCGGTGTGGCCCTGGTGCTGCGCACCCTGGGCGAGTGCCACCTCGCGACGGGCGACACCGGGGCCGCCCGCGAACCGCTGGAGCGTGCCCTGGCGGAATGGGAGGCGCTGCGCCTTCCCGTCTGGCGGGCCCGCACGGCCTGGGACCTGGCCGAGGTGTGGGCGGCCGACGGCCGGCAGGAGGAGGCACACGCGGCCCGCGCCGAAGCCCTCGCCGTCTTCCGCGAACTGGACTGCCGGGAGGCGCGGGAGCGGGCGTAGGCAGTTCCGCCCGGACGCGGGAGCGGGCGTATGCCGTTCCCGCGCCCGGGCGCGGGTGGGGCGGCGGAGGAGCGGCCCGACGCTTCTCGGACACGACCGGACGGCCGAACGCATCCCCCGCCGCGCCCGCCCGCCCGCCGCTTCTGTACTGTGCGAACTCGTTTCTCGATCAACGGAGTTCGCCGGCCGCAGCGTGCCGAAGACCATCGTCGTCACTGGAGCGAGCGACGGAATCGGCGCCGCCGCCGCGCGTCTGCTGGTACGCGACGGGCACGACGTGATCGTCGTGGGCAGATCCGAGGCGAAGACCAGGGCGGTCGGGGAGGAACTCGGCGTGCCCTCTTTCGTCGCCGACTTCGCCCGCCTGCACCATGTGCGCGCCCTCGCGGCACAGCTCGCCGAGCACCGCCCGAACATCGACGTACTGGTCAACAACGCGGGGGCGATCCTCGGGGACCGCCGCGTCACCGCGGACGGTTTCGAGGAGACCTTCCAGGTCAACTACCTCGCGCCGTTCCTGCTGACCAACCTGCTGCTGGACCGGTTGCTCGCCTCCGGGGGCCTCGTCGTGCAGACGTCGAGCAACGCCGCTCGGCTGTCCGCCCGCGTCGACCTGGACGATCTGAACAACGCGCGGAACTACTCCCCCGTCCGCGCCTACGGCAACGCCAAACTGGAGCTCGTCCTCTTCACCCGGGAGCTGCACGACCGGTACCACGAGCGGGGCCTGTCGGCGGTGGCCTTCCACCCGGGTGGTGTCTCGTCGAACTTCGCCCGCACCAGCCGCAGTTCCGTCGGCGCACTGTTCCGGACGCCCGTGCCGCGCCTGTTCTTCCAGCCTCCGCGGAAGGCGGCAGGACACCTGCTGCGGTTCATCACCCCCGCTCCCGGGGAGGCGCTCGTCTCCGGGGCCTACTACGAGAACGGCAGGCCGCGCACGGTCAAGGCACCGCCCGTCGCATCGCGACTGTGGGAGACCACGGCGGCGCTGCTCGGTCTGGACGAGGGGTAGCGAACCGCGCGTCCACGGGAGGCCGGGGCGGGCGGAGTCGCGGCTGCCACTGCCTTGCAGCGCTTCTGCAGAGGTTCTGCATCGGGTGCGGGGACGCTGTCGTACGTGACGGACCTCATCCTGCTCTCCGATCCCCGGGTCGCCGCGACGGCCGTGGCCGAGTGCGGCGAGCCGCTGGTCGACCTGCGCGCAGACGGCCACCTGCGGCTCGACGCCCGCAAGGCCGACGACGACGGCAGCTACGCCCGGCTCCGGGCGGGCGCGCGGGAGCGGCTGCTCCGGGCGCAGCGCCTGCTGCCGGACGGGCTGCGGTTCCTGGTGGTGGAGGGCTACCGGCCACCGGCCCTGCAGAGCCGCTACTTCGAGGAGTACGCGGCGACGCTGCGCCGCGCGCACCCGGAGGCGCCGCCCGGACGCATCCGTGAGCTGGCGAGCGCGTACATCTCGCCGCCCGAGGTGGCACCCCATGTCAGCGGCGGGGCCGTGGACCTGACGCTGTGCGGGGCCGACGGGCGGGAGCTGGAGCTGGGCACGGAGGTGAACGCCACTCCGGAGGAGAGCGAGGGGGCCTGCCGCACCGGGGCTCCGGGGCTGACGGAAGAGGCCCGTGCGAACCGGGCCGTGCTGGGCCGGGCGCTGTCCTCTGCCGGGTTCGTCAACTACCCCACCGAGTGGTGGCACTGGTCGTACGGCGACCGCTACTGGGCCCTGTCGACCCGGGCGGCCGCCGCCCGGTACGGCCCGGCCGACCCGTCCCCGTCGACCGGCTGACCACCGCGACGGGGGCGGCGCACCACCGCACGGCGCACCACCGCACGGCACGGGACCGCACGGCACCTGCACCGAACGGCAGTACGACCCAGGGGGAAACACATGACACACAGCGACGGCGTCTGTCCGCCGCCGGGGCGCGTCGACGAGGAGGCCATGAGCGCCACGGAGTTCGACGCGTCCTTCACCGCGGACCTGCCCCGTCTGCGCAGACGGCTGCTCGCGCTGACGGGCGATCCGCACGAGGCCGACGACCTGCTGCAGGAGACCTATCTGCGGCTCGCCCGGCGCGCCCGCGAGCGCGGCCTCACGCGGCAGCGGCACCCGTACGCCTACACCTGCGCCGTCGCCCTCAACCTGCTGCGCGACTCGTGGGCGCGCCCCTCCCGCCGTGAACGGGCCACCGACCGGCTCCCCGAGGCCGGCTGGGACGGCGGACTCGGCTCCTACGAGGCCTCCGCCACCGCGCTCGCGCTGCTGCGCACGCTGTCCGAGAAGGAGGCGGCCGCGGTGATCCTGGTGGATCTGGAGGGTCTCAGCCACGACACGGCGGGCGAACGGCTGGGCGCCCACCGCGGCACGGTGCAGCGCAACAGGATGCGCGGGCTGGCGAAGATGCGCGCCGTGCTGGGCCACTAGAGCAGCGCCGCGCCTCCACGGGGGTGGGGCGCGGCGCGCCTTTCCGTGTCACCGCCGCCGGGACGATCCCGGCGGCGTCACGCTCGACGTCGACGACGTGAGGATGAGTTCCGTGAATGTCAGCAGCACCCGCCGCCGGAGCACCGGCGCGCTTCTGGGGGCCTCGGTCCTCGGTCTGTCCGCCTTCGTGTCCGTCCCGGCCCACGCCGCTCCCGCGCACGCCGCTCCCGCCCACGCCTCCGGGGCCGCCGCCGACTGCGGTGTGCTGGCCCCGGGCGCCTCGGTCACCGCCGAGGCCGCCGTGAGCGCGGCCTGTTCGCAGATCGGCGTCTGGTACAGCTGGGGCGGTGGTCACGGCGCCACGCCCGGTGCCACCTACGGCTACTACGACGGCTCCGACCCGGACAGCCTGCACGACGACGAGCGCATGGGCTTCGACTGCTCGGGGCTGATGCGCTACGCCTACTGGAGGGCGACCGGCAAGGACCTGCTCAACGGCACCGCCGACGACCAGTTCCACAGCTCGCACGCCGCCGCCCGCTTCACCGCCTCGCAGGGCACCGCCCCGCTGCTGCCGGGCGACCTGATGTTCTGGGGCAGCGGCCACATCCACCACGTCGCCATGTACCTGGGCGGCGGGCAGATGGTCGAGGCCTACGAGTCCGGCACGCACATCAGGGTCACCTCCGTGCGCACCGGCGGCGACTACGCGGGCGCGGTGCGGATCAACGGCTCCGGCACGCCGATTCCCCCGCCCGCGGACGGCGGTTCGGTCTTCGAGACCTGGGGCACCGGGGTGCGCACCCACTCCACGCCGAGCACCCGCTCCTCCGTCGTGGACACCTTCGCCGGTCCCACGCAGGTGTCGGTCCAGTGCCAGGAGCACGCGGAGACGGTCACGGCCGAGGGCTACACCAACGACATCTGGTCCCGGCTGTCCGACGGGTCCTGGCTGACGAACATCTACATCAAGGGCCCGGCCTCGCTGCCCGGCGTCCCGGACTGCGCGGGCGGCAGCGCCCCGCCGCCGAGCGGGGGCAGCACGGCCTGGCAGACCTGGGGCACGGGGGTGCGCACGCACAGCGAGCCGAACGTCAACGCCGCCGTCGTGGACTACTTCGCGCAGCCGACCACCGTCAACGTGCTGTGCCAGGCGCACGCCCAGGAGGTGACCGCCGAGGGCTACACGAACGACGCCTGGGCGAGGCTGACCGACGGGTCCTGGGTGACCGTGATCTACCTCAAGGGCCCCGCGTGGCTGCCGGGGGTGGCCACCTGCTGACGGCTCGCGCCGGGACCGTCCGCGCGGTGAACACCCCCGCGCGGACGGTGCCGGCGCGGGCGACCAATCCGGGGGCCCGACCGCTCCGAATGTCTCGACCGTTTCCCGCGGGACTTGAGTGATTCGGCGGTCAGGTCCGTACCGGTGGGCAACAGCAACACACCCCACCCGCACCACCGGCATGAGGATTTGGTATGAGGTCCCTGGAACGCCATCGCGACGTCGGAGCCTACGCGCTCGGCGTGCTCGACGAGGCGGAGGCATTCCGCTTCGAGGACCACCTCATGGAGTGCGCCAGCTGCACCGCGCACGTGAGCGAGTTCCGGCCCGCCGCGCGGCAGTTGATGCTGTACCGGGAGGCCACGCCGCGTTCCGTGCACCCGGCGGCGGCGCCCGGGCCGCGGCTGCTGGAGCGGCTGCTCGACGAGGTGGCCGGACGGCACCGGACCGGCCGCAGGCGGTGGCTGGTCGCGGTGGCGGCGGCCGTCGTCCTGGCGGTGGGCGGCCCGGCGGCGGCCCTGCTGGCCGACGAGGGCTCCCCCTCGCACCAGGTGACCGCGGCGGACACCGGCGCCGGGGTGTGGGCGAGGGTCACCGCGCAGGACCGGGACTGGGGCAGCGACATCGGCGTCACGGTCAAGGACGCCTCGGGCCCGCACTCCTGCCGTCTGGTGGCGGTCGGCCGGGACGGCTCCGAGGAGGTCGTGACGAGCTGGATGGTGCCCTCCGCCAAGGGCGAGCCGCTCGCCATGGAGGGCGGCACCGCACTGGGCACCGGGCAGATCGCCCGCTACGAGATCCGCACGGACGACGGAACGCGCCTGCTGGCCCTCGACGCCCGCTGAGTGACGCCCGGCGGCGCGCTCACTTCAGCAGCCGGGACATCCGCCGGTCCGCCAGTGGCCGTCCGCCCGTCTGGCAGGTCGGGCAGTACTGCAGCGAGGAGTCGCTGAAGGACACCTCGCGGACGGTGTCGCCGCACACCGGGCACGGCTCTCCGGTGCGGCCGTGCACGCGCAGCCCGCTCTTCTTCTCCGCCTTCAGCCGCCCGGCGGCCACCCCGCGCGAGCGCTCCACCGCCTCGGTGAGGGTGCCGCGCAGCGCCTCGTACAGGCGGTGGATCTCCTCGGGGGTCAGGGAGGCGGTGGGTTTGAACGGGGACATCCGGGCGGCGTGCAGGATCTCGTCGCTGTAGGCGTTGCCCACGCCGGCCAGCAGTCCCTGGTCGCGCAGGGCGCCCTTGAGCTGCCGCCGCTCCCCCGCGAGCAGCCCGGCGAGCCGCGCCTCGTCGAAGTCGGCGGCGAGCGGGTCGGGGCCGAGGCGGGCGACGCCCGGGACCTCGGCGGCGTCCCGGACGACGTACACGGCGAGCCGTTTCTGCGTGCCGGCCTCGGTGAGGTCGAAGCCCGCGCCGGTGTCCAGGGCGACCCGGAGGGCGAGCGGGCCCTTGCCGGGGCGGGGCGGGGTCTCGGGCAGCCGGTCGCGCCAGTGCAGCCAGCCGGCCCGCGCGAGGTGGGTGACGAGGTGGAGGCCCTCGGCGTCGACGTCGAGGAACTTGCCGTGGCGGTGGACGGCGGTGACGGTACGGCCCTGCAGGGCGCTGGGCGGCGGGTCGTACGTCTTCAGCACGTGCACGGCGAGCGGCAGCACACGGGTCACCTCGCGGCCCACGAGATGACCGGTGAGGAAGTCCCGCAGCGCTTCGACCTCGGGCAGTTCGGGCATGTCCTCCAGCCTGCCACGGCGGCCCGCCGAACGCCTCGGGCACGGCCCGCCCCGTTCAGGCGCTCCCGTCCTCCGGGACGAGGAACTCGCACCACACCACCTTGCCGCCGCCCCGCGCCTCCACGCCCCAGGCGTCCGCCAGTTCGTCGACGAGGAGCAGCCCGCGGCCGGAGACCCCGGAGGCGCCCGCCTCGCGGCGGCGCGGGAGCGCGCTGGAGGCGTCCTCGACCTCCGTGCGCAGCCGCCGCTCGGGGCCCGGCAGGGAGCGGAGGGTGACGACGGCCGCCCCCTCGGTGTGCATCAGCGCGTTGGTGACCAGTTCGTCGGTGACGAGTTCGATCTCGTCGGCGCGGCCCCCGGCGCCCCAGTCGCGGACGGCCGCGCGGACCATGTGCCGGGCCTCCCGCAGCGCCCGCGGGTCGCCGGGCGCCACGTACTGCTGGAGCCGTCCGCGCTCGCCGCGGGACTGTGCCCTGCGGCGCAGGAGCAGCAGGGCGACGTCGTCCTCGCCGCCGCGTTCGGCGGCGCCGGCGATGAGCAGGTCGGCGAGGTCGCCCACGTCCTCGGGGCCGGCCGCGATCCGCTCACAGAGTTCGCGCATGCCCTCGTCGGGGTCCACCCCCGGCTGCTCGACCAGGCCGTCGGTGCACAGCACCAGCGTCTGCCCGGGGTCCAGCTCCATGGTCTGCACGGGGTACTCCAGGCAGTCGAACAGCGCGGACAGCCCGAGCGGCAGTCCGCCCCGGACGGGGACGCGCCGGCAGCTTCCGTCGGGGTCCCGCACCAGCGGGTCGATGTGCCCGGCGCGGACGAACTGCACGACGCCGGTGGACAGGTCGGCCTCGGCGTACAGGCAGGTCGCGAAGCGGTGGGTGTCGAGTTCGTGCAGGAAGACGGAGGCGCGGGCGACGGCGGTGGCCGGGGGGTGCCCCTCGGCCGCGTACGCGCGCAGCACGATGCGGAGCTGGCCCATGACGGCGGCGGCCTGGGTGTCGTGGCCCTGGACGTCGCCGACGACGGCGCCGACCCGGCCGCCGGGCAGGGGGATCAGGTCGTACCAGTCGCCGCCGATGTTCCGCCCGGGTGAGCCGCCGAGGACGGCGGCCCGGTAGCGCACAGCCACGTCGGCGTCGGGGACCCGGGGCAGGGAGCGGGGCAGCATGGCCTGCTGGAGTTCCTGGGCGAGATCGCTCTCCTGCTCGTAGAGCATGGCGCGCTGCAGGCTCTGGGCGATGGTGCTGGTGAGTGCCACCAGGATGTCGCGTTCCTCGGTGGTGAAGCCGTGCCGGTCGCCGTAGAGCAGGCCGATGCCGCCGATCGGGCGGCCCTGCGCGACCAGCGGCAGGTAGGCGGCCGAGGTGATGTGCAGATGGGCGAGGTGCGGCCACAGGATCGGATAGCGCGCGCCGAACTCCTCCGGCGACTCGATGAACCGCGGGGTGAGGGTGCGGACGGCGTCGCTCATGGGGTACGGCTCGTCGATCCCGGTGATCCGGGTGCCGGGCAGGAAGTCGCCCGTAGGTCCTTCGGCGACCAGGCGGATCCGGCCGCCCTCGACGAGCCCCATGACGAGGCTGGCGGCGCCCATCCACATCCGGCCCTCGGTCTCCCGCAGCACGTCGATGACGTCCCGCACGGTGCGGGCGTGGGCGAGGGCCGCCATGGTGGCCGAGGCGACCTCGGCCTGCCGGCGCCGGGCGCTGTCCCGGACGGCCTGCTCGCTGCGGGCCCGGCTGTCGCGCAGTTCCTGGGTGGCGTCGCGGACGATGCCGATGATCCGGCGGGCGCGACCGGTGGCGTCGCGGCGGATGTATCCCTGGGTGTGGGTCCAGCGCAGGCTGCCGTCACGGCGGCGGATGCGGAAGTAGGCGCCGTAGTTCTCGCCGCCCTCCTTGAGCGCCCTGGTGACCAGCTCGGCCAGGCGGGGGACGTCCGCCTCGTGCAGCCGAGGAGTCAGGCTCTCGATGCGGTCGTCGAACTCGTCGGCACGCAGGTCGAACAGCTCGTGGGCCTGGGCGTCCATCTGCGTGAGGCCGGTGTCCAAGTCCCAGTCGAAGCTGCCCATGCGGTTGAGCGCCAGAATCGGGTCCGGACGGTCGGGCCAGTCGTCCGGGAGCGACGGCGCGCTCACTCCCCGATCAGCCATGAGGCCCACCTTGCCAGGGTTCGTCCGAATCTTCGAGTGCGGGGCGGAACCGGTTCGGGGCGGTCCCGGGAGACGGTTGATCACCATTGTCCGCCCGGGCGGGGCGGGGCGCGCAAGCGGAGGTCCCGGACGGGACCGGTCGCCCGGGGCGGGGAACGGGTACTCGTGGACCGCGCGGGCACGGACGGCGCGCGCACCCGCGGTGAGAGGAGGCCGGCCGGGATGGGCTGGTTCACGGAACCGGACTACTGGGTGAGCCGGCTGGTCTTCCAGCGAGGGCTGGCCGCGTTGTATCTCGTCGCCTTCCTGGGCGCGGCCCTGCAGTTCCGGGCGCTGATCGGGGAGAGGGGGATGCTGCCGGTGCCCCGGTTCACCGCACGGGTGCCGTTCCGGCGGGCGCCGAGCGTCTTCCATCTGCGCTATTCCGACCGGTTCTTCGCCGGCTGGGCGTGGACGGGATGCGCGGTGTCGGCGGCGCTGGTCGCGGGGGCGGACGGGTGGCTGCCGCTGTGGGGGGCGATGCTGCTGTGGCTGGTGCCGTGGGTGATGTACCTGTCGATCGTCAACGTGGGGCAGACCTGGTACGGCTTCGGCTGGGAGTCGCTGCTGCTGGAGACCGGGTTCCTCGCCGTGTTCCTGGGCAACGACGAGGTGGCCCCGCCGGTCCTCGTACTGTTCCTGCTGCGCTGGCTGCTGTTCCGGCTGGAGTTCGGCGCCGGGCTGATCAAGATGCGCGGGGACGAGTGCTGGCGGAGGCTGACGTGCCTGGACCACCACCACGAGACGCAGCCGATGCCGGGCCCGTTGAGCCGGTTCTTCCACCGGTTGCCGAAGCCGGTGCACCGGGTGGAGACGGCGGCCAACCACGTCACGCAACTGGTGGTGCCGTTCCTGCTGTTCACTCCGCGGCCGGTGGCGACGGCCGCCGCGGCGCTGATGGTCCTCACCCAGCTCTGGCTGGTGCTGTCGGGCAACTTCGCCTGGCTGAACTGGCTGGCGGTGCTGCTCGCCCTGTCGGTGATCGACTTCCCCGCCTCGGCCCCGCGCACGGCTCCGGCCCCGCTCTGGTACGAGGTGGTCGTGCTGGGCATGGCCGCGGGGCTCGTGGTGCTCGGCGCCCGCCCGGTGCGCAACATGCTCTCCCGGCGTCAGGTGATGAACCGCTCCTTCGACCCGCTGCACCTGGTGAACAGCTACGGCGCCTTCGGGAGCGTCAGCCGGGTCCGGCACGAGGTGGTGATCGAGGGCACGGCCGAGGGGACGCCCCGGGAGGACTCCGGGTGGCGGGAGTACGAGTTCCGCGGCAAGCCGGGCGATGTCCGCCGCAGGCCGCGCCAGTTCGCGCCGTACCACCTGCGCCTGGACTGGATGATGTGGTTCGCCGCGCTGTCGCCGGCGTACGCGGGGGCGTGGTTCGGGGGTCTGCTGGAGCGGCTGTTGGAGAACGATCCCGACACCCTGCGGCTGCTGCGTCGCAGCCCGTTCCCGGCGGACGCGCCGCCGCGGTACGTACGGGCGAGTCTGTACCGGTACCGGTTCTCCACGCGGCGGGAGCGGCGCGGGACGGGGGCGTACTGGCAGCGGACCTACGTCCGCGAGTTCATGCCCCCGACCCGGCTGACCGGTACGGGACCCCCCGCGTAGCGGTTCCCCGTGCCCGGGGAGGGGCGCGGGGAACCGGGTGAGGGGATCAGTCGACGCTGGGGAGGATGTGCGGCTCGGCGAGGTCGTCCTCGTAGCCGGCCAGGCGGATCGGTGCCGACCTCGCCCACACGTCCAGGCTGCCGAGCTTCTCCTCGGCCGGTCCCGCGACGGACGGCCGTCCCGTGGGACGTTCCTCGAGATTCGTCGTTTCCGGTGTCACCGCGCACTCCTTATGTGTGGGATCACCCTCGGGGGGCGTCGGCCCGGCCTGCGCTCTGTGCGGCCGCCGCCCGCCTCGGGACTGAGGGAACAGTTCTGACGCGGTGGCGTCGGCTTCGTCGTGCGAGAAAAGACCGTGGTGACCGGCTTGTCCCGGGACGGACCAATGGGTGTGGGTGGGACCCCGTGTCGCTGTCCGTCCCCCCCAGGTTAACCAGATGAGCGCCCCGCTGCTCGATAGGGAGGCAAACACTGTGTAAGGCTTGTGTTGCGGTCCGCGTACTTTCGGCCGTTGCGCACCTTCATCCGGCCACACGGTCCAGCGCCCGGCCACGCGAACGGGCGGACTCGCGCGCGGCCCGGGCCCCCTGACGTGCGCAAGGGCGTACCCACCGGTCGTGACCGGTGGGTACGCCCTCCGGGTGAGGCGGGTGAGGCGGCGGCCGGCCTACGGGAAGGCCCAGATGCCGACGAAGAGCACCAGCAGGACGAAGAGCACGATCATCGTCACGCTCCAGGTACCGCGGTGCCGCAGCGCCTCCCCCGGCACCCCGCCCCGGGGCCGGTCCTCCGGCAGAGCCGGGTTCGCGGGGCGGTCGCTCGCGTAGAACTCCTCGTCGGTCGGGCGGACGTCGCGCCGGCCGGCGTCGCCGGGCACGGTGGGACCGGCGGAACCGATGTCGTGGCTGGACATGTGCACTCCTCGCACGGTGTTCGACGCCCTCCGGGTTCCCCCGGACCGTCCCGCCATGCGCGGGGTGCGGACCCGCCCGGTCCTCACCACTTGCCGGGCGCGTAGTCCTTCAGGAAGACGCCGTACAGGTCCTCGCCCTGCTCGCCGCGGACGATCGGGTCGTAGACCCGGGCCGCCCCGTCGACGAGGTCCAGCGGGGCGTGGAAGCCCGCCTCCGCCATGCGCACCTTGTCCGGGTGGGGCCGCTCGTCGGTGATCCAGCCGGTGTCGACGGCGGTCATCAGGATCCGGTCCTTCTCGAACATCTCCTGGGCGCTGGTGCGTGTCAGCATGTTGAGGGCGGCCTTGGCCATGTTGGTGTGCGGGTGGCCGGCGCCCTTGTAGCCGCGGCCGAAGACGCCCTCCATCGCGGAGACGTTCACGATGTACGTCCGCCGGGCCGCGGACGCCGCCATCGCGGGACGCAGCCGGCTGATGAGCAGGAACGGCGCGGTGGAATTGCAGAGCTGCACTTCCAGCAGCTCGACGGGGGTGACCTCTTCCACCGTCTGGATCCAGCTGTTGGTGTCGTGCAGGTCGGGCACGAGCCCGCCGGCGTCGATCGCGGTGCCGGCCGCGATCCGCTCCAGGGAGGCGGAGCCCGAGACGAGCGCGAGATCGGTGACGTCCTGCGCGGAGAGGGCGCCGCCGCCCGCCACCGGCAGCTCGCTGACCGCGCCGGAACCGAAGGTGCCGATGACCTCGGCGGCGGGCAGCTCGCCGGCCGGCAGCGGGGCCGACTCGGCGGCGAGCAGTTCGCTGTAGGCGCCCGGGGAGCGGCGCACGGTCTGGGCGGCGTTGTTGATCAGGATGTCCAGCGGGCCCTCGGCGGCGACCGAGTCGGCCAGCGCCACGACCTGTGCGGGGTCACGCAGGTCGATGCCGACGATCTTCAGCCGGTGGATCCAGTCGGCGCTGTCCGGCTGGGCCTTGAAGCGGCGCACGGCGTCGTTCGGGAAGCGGGTGGTGACGGTGGTGTGGGCGCCGTCGCGGAGCAGCCGCAGCGCGATGTACATGCCGATCTTGGCGCGGCCGCCGGTCAGCAGGGCGCGCTTGCCGGTGAGGTCCGCGCGGGCGTCGCGGCGGGCCCTGTTCTCCGCGGCGCAGGACGGGCAGAGCTGGTGGTAGAAGTAGTCGACCTCGGTGTAGCGGGTCTTGCAGGTGTAGCAGGAGCGGGGACGCTGGAGTATCCCGGCGATCCGGCCCTCCTCGGTGGCGGAGGAGGGCAGCACGCCCTCGGTCTCGTCGTCGATGCGCTGGGCGGAGCCGGTGGCGGTGGCCTCGGTGACGGCCTTGTCGTGCGCGGTCTTGGCGGCGCGGCGTTCCTGACGGCGGCGCTGCTTGACGCTGCGGTAGATGTGCGAGGTGGCGCGGCGGACGGCGATCGCGTCGGGGTGGTCGACGTCGATGGTGTCGAGTTCCTCGAGGACCTCGAGGCAGACGGCGAGGCGCTCGGGGTCGATCCCGGGGCCGTGCGCGTCCGGGCCGTCCTCGGGGGCCGTGCCGGTGGGCTGTCCGGGATGCGGGATCGTGGGGGCGCCCGGGGGTGCGGCCGCCGGGTCGTCGTCCACCGGGGCGGTCTCTGTCACCGTCATCGCGCTGCCTTATTCCTCGCTCGCCTGCGGCGCGCGGGTCGCGCTCGCCTTTCGAACTGGGGGATTGTACGGAGCGGCGGCACGAAGCACCAAAACAGGGGTGTGCGGGAGTGCGAGCGGGGCGCGGCCGGCCGCGCCCCTCGACGGCGAGGGGGCGGGCCGGCGGTGCGGGTGCGTTCCTCGCCGCCCGGTGCGTCCTACCCGTCGCAGGCCGTGCGCAGGACGTCGAGTTCGCGGCGGACCGCGGCCGCGAACCGTTCCAGGTCGGGGACCGCCTCCGCGTCCGCGACGAGCCCGTAGTGGACCCGGCCCCGGTACGTCGACACGGCCACCGCCAGCGACTGTCCGCGCGCGAGCGGCGCCAGCGGGAAGACCTCGGTGAGCGGGCTGCCGCCGAGCCGCAGCCCCAGGCTCGGCAGCGGCACGCTCGTCACGAGGATGTCGAACCACAGCCGCGCCGCCTGGCTGACCAGCGGCCCGCCGAGCCGGTGCCCCAGCGCCGGCACGTGGTCCGCGAGCAGCGCGACCGCGCCGGCGCCGCGCCCCGGCCCCGCGTCCTTGTTGCGGTCCATGGCGGCCCGCACCACCCGCAGCCGCCGCAGCGGGTCCGCCTCGTCGACCGGAAGCCGTATCAGGTAGCCGGAGAGCCGGTTGCCCTGTGGGGAGGCGGTGCGCGGCCGGCGCCGGGAGACGGGGATGAGCGCCCGGGGCGCCACGCCCTCGCTGCCGTCGCCGCGCTCGTCGAGCCACCGGCGCAGCGCGCCCGCGACGACCGCGATGAGCACGTCGTTGACGGTGCCGCCGGCCGTCTTGCGCACCCGGTGCACCTCGTCGAGGTCGAGGACGACGCCCGCGGTGCGCCGGGTGCCGGTGGGCTCGGCGGTCAGGGCGGGCGAGGAGCGCACACCGAGGGTGGACAGGGCGACGGAGGCGCCGATGTCGAGGGCGCGGCCCACGTCGGAGACCACGTCGGACAGCGTGTCGCGGAGCAGGCCCGGCAGGCGGCGCGGGTCGGGGAAGAGGCCTCGGCGCGCCTCGACGGGGCGGGGCCGGGAGGGGGGCAGCTCCGTCGGGTCCATGATCGCGGCGGCCAGGGTGAGCGCGCGCAGCCCGTCGGCGAGCGCGTGGTGGAACTTGAAGAGCACCGCGAAGGAGGTGCCGTCCTCCCCCGGGAGGACATGCGCCTCCCACGGGGGCCGGCCGCGCTCCAGGGGCCGCTGCATGAGTCGGCCGGCGAGGGCGTGGAAGTCGCCGGTGGGGGCGTGCAGGCGGACGTGGTCCAGCGGGTCGAAGTCGGGGACGGGTTCGCGGGCCGCGCCGCCGAAGGCGAGCGGGAGGCGTACGTCGGTGAGGCCCCGGGCGAGCCGGGTGCCGGGCATCCAGACGTCGCGGATGCGCATCCGCAGGCCGGTCACCCCGGCGGCGCGGGCGGCGAGCAGATCGGCGGCGTGGGCGCCGGCGGTGGGCGAGTGGCAGGCGAAGACGCCGAGCGCCCCCAGGTGCATGGGGTGCTCGGCGGACTCGATGTTCCAGAACGCCAGATCGAGGGGGGCGAGCAGATCGGAAGTCATGGCGTGCCCTCGCGTGGACGACGGGGATGGGAACGGGAGCACGGCGGGGACCTCCCGGCGCGCCGTGCGGCCGGACCGGTGCCCTGTCAGTCAAACGCCGAACGCCGATTACGGTCAAGTACGATCGCGTTACGCTCCGTAAAAAGCACGTGAAGTCCCGCCCCTCCGGGAGGGGCGGGACTTCACCGTCGCGCGGCCGTCGGGCCCGTCCGCGGGGCCGCCGGACCGGGTCCGGGGCTCAGCGGAGGGCCGGGGTCACTTCAGGGCCGGCGGCGCCGCCTCGGCCGAGGTTCCCCACTCGGACGGCTGCGCGCCGACCGTGAACGACAGGGTGCCGGTCCGGCGCAGGTCCGAGGTGGTCAGGTACGTCTTCTGGTAGTCGCGGCCGTTCACCCGGGCCGACTGCACGTAGCGGTCGCTGTCCGAGGTGCCGGAGGCGGTCACCGTCAGGTGTCCCTTCGGGTAGTAGCGGTGGTCGAGGGTGAGGTCGACCCGGTCGAAGACCGGCGTGGACAGCCCCCAGGTGTCGTAGCCGGGCTGGACCGGGAAGATGCCGATCGACGAGAGCACGTTCCAGGCGGACATGGTGCCCAGGTCGTCGTTTCCGGTCATGCCGGTCGGGGTGTCGGTGAACAGGGTCAGCGCGGCGTGCACCACGTCGGTGGTCTTCCACGGCTGCCCGGTGGAAAGGTAGGTGTACGGGGCGATGAGGTCGGGCTCGTTCTGCGGGTTGTACTTGTCCGCGTTGTAGTACTGGTACGGGCCGTTGACCCACACCTCGCGGGCGGTCTTCGCCGGGTCCTTCACGAGCTGGTCGTAGGCGAAGAAGGAGTCCAGGCGGTCGTTGGCCGCCTGCCGGCCGCCGATGAGGTCGATCATGCCGGGCAGGTCCTGCGGGACGAGCCACTGGTACTGCCAGGCCGTGCCCTCGTGGAAGCCCGCGCTCTGCGCCGGGTCGTCCGGTCCCATGAAGGCTCCGGAGGTGTCACGGGCACGGAAGAAGCCGGTGCCGGCGTCGAAGATCGAGTGGTAGTTCTGCGCGCGCTTCGCGTACCGGGCGGCGTCGGCCCTGTGGCCGAGGTCGCGGGCCATCTGGGCGAGCATCGCGTCGGACAGGGCGTACTCCAGGGTGGCGGAGGGCCCGTGGTCGTAGTCGGAGTCGCCGGGCTTGGCGTGCGGCCGGTTCTCGATCAGGGGCGCGAAGCCGTCTCGCAGGTACTCCTTGTTGGCCTCGCGGCCGACGTAGGGCGAGTCGGTGGGCGGCAGGCCGTCGGCGTTCTTCTTCAGCGCCCGGTAGGCCTTCTCCTCCCAGCCCTTGAGGAGCCCCTGCTGGTAGGCGTTGGTGAGGAAGGGGGTGACGGGGTCACCGGTCATGATGTTGGTCTCGACCGTGCCGTAGCCCCACTTGGGCAGCCAGCCGCCCTCCTCGTCGATCTTGATGACGGAGATCGCCATGTCCCGGGCCTGGCGCGGCGCGAGCAGGGAGAGGAGCTGGGACTGGGTGCGGTAGGTGTCCCACAGCGACCAGTTCTGGTAGTACGTGAATCCCTTGGCCCGGTGGGTCTTCTGGTCCCAGCCGGTGTAGCGGCCGTCGGTGTCGCTGCCGATGTTGGGCGCGAGGAAGGACCGGTACAGGGAGGAGTAGAAGGTGCGGTTCAGCGTCTGGTCGCCGCCGCGGACGCGGACGTCGTCGAGCCGGTCCTCCCAGGTGCGCCGGGCCGCCTCACGGACCTTGGCGAAGGAGTGCCCGCCCTCGGCGCGCAGGTTGCCGGCCGCGCCGCGCGCGTCGACGTAGCTGAGCGCGGTGGTCGCCTCGACCGTGTGGTCCTTGCGGGTGTCGAAGCGCAGGTAGGCGCCGTTGCGGCCGCTGCCGGAGGAGCTGTCGGAGCCGGCGGTGACGGTGTCTCCGCTCCAGGTGCCGTGCGCGGTGAACGGACGGTCGAAGCGAGTGATCGTGTAGACGGTGTACGGCTTGGTGTCCTGGCAGAAGCCGCTGCCCGTGATGGCGGTGCGCACGGTGCGGCTGTCGAGGACCTCGACCTTCGTCGACACCGTCTTGTGCAGCGACTGCCCCGCGTTGATCAGGACGTTGGCCTTGTCGGTGGCCGGGAAGGTGTAGCGCTGCACACCGGTGCGGGCGGTCGCGCTCAGCTCGGCCTTGATGCCGCTGTCCAGGCCGACGCCGTAGTAGCCGGGGCTCGCCTGCTCGTTGTCGTGGGAGAACTTCGCGGCGTACTTCGCGTAGTCCGTCTGCGTGACCTCGCCGGTGGTGGGCAGCACCGGCAGGTCGCCGCCGAGTCCGCAGCCGACGCCGGAGAGGTGGACGAGGGAGAAGCCGCGGATGTGGTCCTCGGCGTAGTCGTAGCCGGTGTTGTGGCCGGTGTCCGGGGAGAACTGCACCATGCCGAAGGGCACGGCGGCCCCCGGGTAGGTGTTGCCCTCGTTCTGGGTGCCGATGAAGGGGTTGACCAGGTCGGTGAGGGAGCCGCTCCGGCCGGACGCGGCGGCCGGCTCGGCGGCACCCGTGGCCAGGGCGGCCTGGGCGGGTGGCAGGGCGGAGAACGCCGTGGCGGCCACCGCGCCCGCGGCGGCCAGGCGCAGGCGCCGGGTCCATCTCATCTCGGAAGACCTCCGGGAGGGTTGGGGGTGTTCCGGACCGCCCGGGCTACGGCCGGCGGGCCGGCCGTGCCCGGAGCGGTCCGGGCGTTCGGGTGAGCACCCCGGCTGCCGGCCGGGGTGGTCACCGGCCGCCCGCCTGCTCGTGGCGGGCGGGCGACCGGGGGTCACTCGTGCATGGTGCGGGTGGTGTCTCAGTTTCCGTCGCAACCGGCGACCACCGGCTGCGACGCGTCGTGGATGAGCGAGCGCTGGGCCGCCCTGACCCGGTCGGCGTCGGGCTTGAGCACCCGGCGGTCGTAGGTCAGCAGGCCGTTGAGCTCGCCCTCGACGTCACTGATCTGGGTGTAGACGGCCCCGTTGCCGCCCTTGCAGGCGAGGGCGTGCACCTCGTCGAGCTTGGTGAGGTAGTCGTCGGTGTACGTCGAGGGGTCGACGTCCACGTAGGACTGCTGCACCGACCAGGCGTGGCCGGGCACCGCCAGGCCGAGGCCGCCGTACTCGCCGCTGACCAGGGCGCGTCTGCCGTCCGGGTGAGGCGGCAGGGCGGGACTCGGGTAGCCGTGCTCGTCGATGATGTCGCCGGTGCCGCCGTCGGCCCCGAGGTTGATCCCGGACATGCTGTTGACCAGCCGGGTCGGGTCCCAGGCCTTGGCCTGGTCGGCGATGCGGGCCATGTCGTACTGGCCCCAGCCCTCGTTGAAGGTCACCCACATGACGACCGAGGGGCTGCTGATGTGCTCGTCGATCATCTGCTTCAGCTCGCGCTCGTACTCGGCGCGGGCGGCCGTGGAGGGGCTGGTGCCGGCGTTCATCGCGGGCATGTCCTGCCACACCATCAGACCGAGCTTGTCGGCCCAGTAGAACCAGCGGTCGGGTTCCACCTTGATGTGCTTGCGGACCGAGTTGAAGCCGAGCTGCTTGTGCACCTTCAGGTCGTGGGCGAGTGCCTCGTCCGTGGGTGCGGTGTGCAGGCCGTCCGGCCAGAAGCCCTGGTCGAGGGTGGCCATCAGGAAGATCGGCTTGCCGTTGAGGAGCGTGCGCGGGGTGCCGTTGACGTTCTTCACCGCCACCGAGCGCATCCCGAAGTAGCTGCCGACTCTGTCGGAGCCGACGCGCACCTTGAGCTGGTACAGGTACGGGTCGTCCGGGGACCACAGGCGCGGGTCACGCAGGTGCAGGGTCAGCGGCCGGCCGGTGCGCCCGGTGACGGTGCCGACCGCGCGCTTGCCGGCGTAGGCCGTCGCGGTGACCTTCAGGCCCTCGCGGACGCCCTGCGGCTCGATGGTGAGCGTGCTCTTGTCGACGTCGGGGGTGAGCTTGAGGTTGTCGACGTGGTCGGCGGCGACCGGCTCCATCCACACCGTCTGCCAGATGCCGGACGAGGGGGTGTACCAGATGCCGCTCGGGTCGAGGCGCTGCTTGCCCATCGGCTGGTTCGGGCCGCTCGCGGAGTCGGTCGGGTCGTAGACGCCGACGATGAGCTCCTGGGTGCGGCCCGGCTTCAGCGCCTTGGTGACGTCGGCGCTGAACTTGTCGTAGCCGCCCTGGTGTTCGGCGACCTTGGTGCCGTTGACGTACACCTCGGCGCGCCAGTCGACGGCGCCGAAGTTGAGCTGGAGCCGCTGCTTCGAGCCGACGTGCCAGTTCTTGGGCACGGTGAAGGTGCGGCGGTACCACATGCGCTCCTCGTGCCGCTCGAGGCCGGAGAGCTGGGACTCGACCGGGTACGGGACCAGGATGTGCTCGCCCAGCGTCCTGCCCACCGGCGGCCGCTCCCCCTCGGTGGCGGCGGCGAACTGCCAGCGCCCGTTGAGGTTCTGCCACGCGGTGCGGGTGAGCTGCGGGCGCGGGTACTCCGGCAGCGCGTTGTGCGGGCCGACCTGCTTGGCCCACTTGGTGGTGAGCTCGTAGGTCGACTTGTTGCCGCCGCTGGTCCAGAAGGCGCCGACGGTGTGGGTGTCCTTGCCGTCGGTGGTGGTGAGTCCGCCCATGCCGTCGTAGCGGACGTCGGCGGTGCCCTTGGCGGTGCCGGTCTTGTTGCCCACGACCGGCTGGTCCAGGGCGATCAGCAGCGAGGAGGGGGCCTTGCGGTCGAGCTTCGCCTTGCCGAGCGGCCAGGTGGCGCCGCCCACGACCGCGCTGAGGTGGTCGGTGAGATTGGCGGGGACGCCGGCCAGCGGGCTCGGGAAGTCGAGCTGGAGGGTGCGGCCGTCGGGGCGGACGGTGGTCGCGACGGGGCCGTCGTAGTCGTAGCCCTCGGGGAGGCGGAAGGCGGACTGCGGGATCGCGGTCTTGCTGCCGCCGGGCGGGGTCCAGCGCACGTGGAGGTTGGAGCCTCCGTAGTGCTCGAAGTACTCGACCTTGATGTCGACGGCGTGACCGGCGGTCAGATCGACGGGCTCGCCGGTCTGCTCCTTGTCCCAGTCGTCGACCCAGTGGTCGATGACGAGATGGCCGTCCACCCAGAGGCGGAAGCCGTTGTCGCCGATGATCGAGAAGGTGGTGGCGCCGGTCTTCTCGGGGACGAGACGGCCGGTCCAGCGAGCGCTGACATCGTTGTCCTGACCCGTCGTGGCACGCAGCCGGGGTTCGAGGTCGGCGAAGTCGAGAGTGGGGTCGAAGGTGGTCGCCTTGAGGGTGGCGAAGTCGAAGGCGCCCTCGGCGGACTGGGTGTAGTACTCGCCCTTGAGGCCGTGGGCCTCGGCTGGGCTGTCGGCGGTCGCCCGGGTGCCGTCGTCGGCGGGAACGGCGGCGGCCGGGCCGGTCGCGGCCGCGAGGCCCGCGGCGGCCATGGCCGCGGCGAGGAGCAGGGCGAGACGGTCTCTGAGGCGTCTGGTGCGCACGGATCCTCCGTGGGTGAGGACGGGTGGCGGATCAGGCTCGAGGGTGGATCGCTGGTGAGGGGTGGGGGGTTGGTGGGGTGTCGGCAGGGGTGGGTGGCGAGCGATTACAACGTTGTCAGAGGTCGAGCAGAGGCATGACAACACGATTGCCGGGCTGTGTCCAGGGTGTTGACGCGCCTCGTTCCCGCCATGTGTGCGGGGTGCGCGCCGCGTTCGCCCTGCGGGCGCCGGTGCCGGGGCGTACGGGGCGGGCCGGACCGGCCTCGGGGCGCGCGGGCGCACGACGTGGCACCGCCGCCGGGCGTCCTGCCCGGCGGCGGTGGGCACGGAAATGCGCCGCGGTCGCTCAGTGGGCGGGCGCCCCGGAGGGACCCGCTGTCACCGAAGGACCCGCGTCACCGAGAGACCCGCTGCCCTTGCGGGACCCGCGTCACCGCGGGATCGCTGTCGCCGCGGGACCGCTGTCGCCGCGGGCCCCGCCGTCATGGGGAGCCCCACTGTCACTGCGGGACTTGCTGCCCCTTGCCCAGGGCGATGACGCCGGCCTTGGAGACCGTGTACAACTCGGCGTCCCGGCCGGGGTTGACGCCGATCGTGGCGCCGGGCGGCACCTCCACGTTCTTGTCCAGAATCGCGCCCCGCACGATCGCGCCCCGCCCGATGTGCACGTTGTCGTGCAGCACCGAGCCCTGCACCACCGCACCCGGGTCGACCCGCACGTCCGGCGAGAGCACCGAGCGCGTCACCTGCCCCCGGATGAGGCACCCGGCGCTGATGATCGACTCGCTCGCGATGCCCCCGGCGTTGAAACGGGCCGGGGAGAGCTGGGTGGAGTGGGTGTAGATGGGCCAGCTGCGGTTGTAGAGGTTGAAGGCGGGACGTTCGGCGATGAGGTCCATGTGCGCCTCGTAGTACGCGTCGAGCGTGCCGACGTCGCGCCAGTAGCCCTGGTCGCGGCTGGTCTCGCCGGGGACGTGGTTGGTGCTGAAGTCGTAGAGCTGGGCCTCTCCGCGCTCGGTCAGCATGGGCAGCAGGGAGCCGCCCATGTCGTGGACCGACTTCTCGTCCTCGGCGTCGCGCTGGAGCGCCTCGATGAGGGTCTTGGTGGTGAAGATGTAGTTGCCCATCGAGGCGAAGACGCGGTCGGGATCGTCCGCGAGGCCGGGCGGGTCGGCGGGCTTCTCCAGGAAGCGGTCGACGGTGCGGCCGTCGGAACCGGGGGTGATCACCCCGAACGAGGGCGACTCGGCGCGCGGCACCCGGATGCCGGCGACGGTGACACCCGCGCCGGAATCGATGTGCTGGGCCAGCATCTGGCGCGGGTCCATGCGGTACACGTGGTCGGCACCGAAGACCGCGACGTACTCGGGCTGCTCGTCGTAGATCAGGTTCAGCGACTGCAGGATCGCGTCGGCGCTGCCGAGGTACCAGCGGGGGCCGAGCCGCTGCTGGGCGGGGACGGGGGTGACGTAGTTGCCCAGCAGGCTGGACATCCGCCAGGTGGTGGTGATGTGCCGGTCGAGCGAGTGCGACTTGTACTGGGTGAGCACGCAGATCCGCAGGATGTCCGCGTTCACCAGATTGGACAGCACGAAGTCGACGAGCCGGTACGTCCCGCCGAAGGTCACGGCGGGTTTCGCGCGGTCGGCGGTCAGCGGCATCAGCCGCTTGCCCTCGCCGCCCGCCAGAACGATTCCCAGCACCGAAGGTCCACCGCGCCGCATCCAGCCGCCCATCCCGCCGCCCCTCTTCGCCCGGTGGTGCCGCACCGTCCGCGCGGACGGCACCCTGTCTGTCTGTATTCCCTACCCCCGACGGGCGCCGTTCGCCGCTTCCCCGAGGACTTCCTCGTAAAGACGGACCGTTCGGCGGGCGACCGCGTCCCAGCCGAACTCGCCGAGCGTGCGCGCACGGCCCGCCTCGCCCATCCGCCGGGCGGTCGCCGGGTCGCCGAGGACGGTGTCCAGGGCCTGGGCGAGACGCGTCTCGAAGCCGGTCTGGTCCGGGCCGGGATCGAGGTCGACGAGGAGACCGGTGCGGCCGTCGTCCACGACCTCGGGAATGCCGCCGACCCGCGAGGCGACGACGGCGGTGCCGCACGCCATCGCCTCCAGGTTGACGATGCCGAGCGGCTCGTAGACCGAGGGACAGACGAAGACTGCGGCATGGGTGAGGAGCTGGATGACGTCCGCGCGGGGCAGCATCCGGGAGATCCAGTGGACGTCCGCGCGGGTCCGGCTCAGTTCGGCGTACAGCTCGCGGAACTGGCGGTCGATCTCCGGGGTGTCCGGGGCTCCGGCGCACAGCACGACCTGCGCGGCCGGATCGATGCGGCGCACGGCGCGCAGGAGGTGCGGGACGCCCTTCTGGCGGGTGATGCGGCCGACGAAGACGACGTAGGGACGGCCCCGGTCCAGGCCGATCCGGTCCAGGACGTCGGTGCCGGGGTCGGGGCGGTAGAGCGTGGTGTCGATGCCGTTGTGGATGACGTGCACGCGGGCCGGGTCGAGCGCCGGGTAGCAGGTGAGGATGTCCTCGCGCATGGCTCCGGACACGGCGACGACGGCGTCGGCGGCCTCGATCGCGGTGCGCTCGGCCCAGCTCGAGAGGGCGTAACCGCCGCCGAGCTGCTCGGCCTTCCAGGGGCGCAACGGCTCCAGCGAGTGGGCGGTCATGACGTGCGGGACGCCGTGCAGCAGCTTGGCGAGGTGCCCGCCGAGGTTGGCGTACCAGGTGTGGGAGTGGACCAGCTCGCGGTCCCGCAGCCCGGCGGCCATCGCGAGGTCGACGGAGAACGTGCGCAGGGCGTCGTTGGCGTCGTCGAGCGCGGGCCAGGGGCGGTGCCGGGTGACCGCGGGGCTGGCGTGCGGGGCGGCCCCCTCGCCCCAGCAGTGGACGGCGAGATCGACGAGCGGCGCGAGCTCCCGGGCGAGAAACTCGACATGGACGCCGGCACCGCCGTAGATGTCGGGCGGATACTCCCGGCTCAACAGTCCCACCCGCACGAAGAACCTCCCGCGTTGCCTGCGTCCATGGTCACCCAAGTGTGCGGGGAGTGGAAGAGGGTGTGGTGTCCGTGTCGAGGGTGTCCGGGGACCGGGGGCCACGGGCCCGGAAAATGGGGCGCGTCCTCCCCCCTCCGTCGCCCACCCTGGGGAGGACCCCGAGGCCCCCGTACTCCATCGGCAGTAGGACTCAATGAATGCTCAGGTACGACGACTTGCGCCGTTCCGACGGGCAAGGTGGTGACATGGAAAGAGTCAGCGCACCGCAGCGGCCCACCGGCCTTCCGCGAAGGAGCCCCTCATGAGCGCCTTCGCGGTCTCCGTGCTGCTGTCGCTGATCTCGGCCGTGGCCTACGCCGGCGGAGCGATCGTGCAGGAGCGTGTCGCGGCGGGCACGCCCGACGGCACCTACGCCCCGCTGCGCCACCCTGCGTGGTGGGCGGCGATCGCCCTCAACGGCCTCGGCGCGCTGCTCCACGTCGTCGCCCTCGCCTACGGGCCGCTCAGTCTCGTCCAGCCGCTCGGCGCGCTGACCATCGTGTTCGCGCTCCCGATGGCCGCCCTCTTCGTGGGCCGCAGGGCCGGCGCCACCGCCTGGCGCGGCGCGCTGATGGCGACGGTCGGCCTCGCGGGCCTGCTCGCGCTGACCGGTGGCGCCGAGGCGCAGTCGCTGGACAGCACGCAGCGCGTCCTGCTCGCCACCCTGACCGGCGGCGCGGTCGTGGCGCTGATGACGGCCGCCCGCGCCGCCCACCGGCACCCGGTGGTGCGCAGCGTGCTGCTCGCCGCCGCGTCCGGCATCGCCTTCGGCATCGCCTCGGTGTTCACCAAGACCGTCGCGGAGGACTGGGAGCGGGGCCTGGCGGTCGGGTCCCTGCCCATCGTGGCGGTGATCGCCGTCCTCGCGGCGGCCGGCACGCTGCTCTCGCAGGCCTCGTACCGGGGCGCGGGTCTGGCGGCGCCGCTCGCCACGGTCACGGTCGTCAACCCGGTGATCGCCGCCGCGGTGGGCCTGACGATGTTCGGCGAAACCTTCCGCTACGGCGTCACGGGCACCATGCTCGCGTTGGGCTGCGGGGTGGTGGCGGCGGGCGGTCTGATCCTGCTCACCACCGAGCGGATCAGCGGGGAGCAGCGGGGAAGGACCGCCCCCGAGACGGTCCCGGCGCAGCCGACCGAACCGGCGGCGCTGCCCGCCCGGCCGCTTCCGGCCGTCGCCGGCGCCGGGTCGCCGCTGTCCCACCTGCCGGCGGAAGGGGGGACGGAGGCGGAGGCGGAGGCGTTGATTCCGCTGATTCCGGTGATTCCGGCTCCGCTGACGACGCCGGGCCGAGTGGCTCCCGTGACCGCTCCGGTCCCGGTGACGTCCCTGGCAGCGGCGTCCGTGGCGCCGACGTCCGTGGCGGCGACGTCCGTGGCGGCGACGTCCGTGGCGGCGGCTGCGGACGCGGCGACCGTGCCGGCCGCTCCCGCCTCGGTCGCGGCGGCCCTGCCCGCCTCCTTCCGGAGCCCCTCCCAGTGGACGGCGGCTTACACGTTCGGCCCGTTCTACAGCGGGCCGTTCATACCGACCCCCCTGTCCGCCCCGCCCCGCAGCCGCGTCGGCTCCTGAGCGGGGCGCGGGCGGAACGGGCCCGGCGGGCGGAGCCGTGTCGTGCCGTGTGCCGTACCACTCAGAGTCGTACGCCGCCGGCCCGCAGGTAGGCCACCGGGTCGATGTCCGAGCCGAACCCGGGCCCCGTCCGCACCTCGAAGTGCAGATGCGGGCCCGTCACGTTGCCGGTCGCGCCGGAGCGGCCGATGCGCTGGCCGGTCGCCACGTTCTGCCCGGCGCGGACGGAGATGGCGGACAGATGCGCGTACTGGCTGTACCGGCCGTCGGCGTGCCGCACGACCACCTGGTAGCCGTACGACCCGCCCCACCCCGCGCTGACCACGTGCCCGGAGGAGACGGCACGCACGGAGGTGCCGGTGGCCACGGGGAAGTCGACGCCGGTGTGGTAGCCCTTGGACCAGGAGGAACCGGAGGCGCGGTACCGCGTGCCGATGCCGAGGTCGGCGACCGGGGCGACGACCTTGTGGCCGGCCGTCGCCGTGGCGGTGGAACGGTGCGGGGAGGTCTCGTGCCGCTCCTTGGGCTTCTCCCGCTTGTCCCCCTTCTCCCGCTTCTCCCGCTTCTCCGCCTTCTTCGTCTTCTCCCTGGCCTTCGCCCCGGCCTTTTTCTTGTCCTTCGTCCCGGCCCTCTCCTCGGTGCCGTCGCTCGTGTCCCGCTTGCCGGCCGGACTCGTGGCACGGGCACCGTCGAGGGTGAGGCGCTGCCCCGGGAGGATGAGGTCGGGATCGGAGCCGACGGTGGTGCGGTTGGCGGCGTAGAGGCCGTGCCAGCCGCCGCGCACGTCGTGGGTGTCGGCGATGCCGGAGAGGGTGTCGCCGTGGACGACGGTGTACATCTCGGCGGTGCCGGCCCGGGACTGGGGCGTGGCGTGCGGGGCGACGTCCTTGTGCGAGGTCCGCTTCTCCGCCGGGGCCTGTCCCTTGGCCGGGGCCTGCCGCTCGGACGTCCGACGTGCGGTCTGCGTGTGGGCACCCGGGTCGACGTCGGGGCCGGCGCCGCCGCGGGCCAGTCCGGCCCGGTCGGAGCAGACCGGCCAGGCGCCGGGGCCCTGGCCGTCGAGGACCTTCTCGGCGACGGCGATCTGCTGCTCGCGGGTGGCGAGATCGGCGCGCGCCGCGTAGGCCCGGCCGCCGTACGCCTCCCACGTGGACTGGGTGAACTGCAGCCCGCCGTAGTACCCGTTGCCGGTGTTGATGTGCCAGTTGCCGCTGGACTCGCAGGCCGCGACCTTGTTCCAGGTGTCGGCATCGGCGGCGTGGGCGACCCCGGTGCCGATGAGCGGCAGGGCCATGCCGGCACCGCCCGCCGTCACGGTGAGCGAGGCGCGGTTGATCCTGTTCGGCTGATACCGGCGGTGCCGGCCGCGTACGGCCATGGGGAGCCCCCTTGACAGGCGTCAGGAGCGGGCACCGTAACCGTTGTGCGCGGACCGGTACAAGACCGGTGTCGGCCGCTCCGGGGCGCCAAGTGGCCGGATTTCGCCGCTGGTTGACAGCGCGCCCCGGCGCCGCCGGGGCGCGTGCCGTGAGTCTGTGCCCCGGGGCGCGACCGGCGTGCCGCCGTCCGCCCGCGCCCGTGGGCCGGTCAGCCGAGCGGGTCGGTGGTGTCGCGCAGGGTGGCCAGGACGGGCGTGTACATGCGGGCCTTGATGGTGCCGAGGGTGTCCCCGGCCTTGTTCACCTGGGCCTGGGCGATCTCGACGGCGCGGGCGCGCACGGCCTCCTCGGGGACCGCCTCGTCCACGATGCCGGCGGCGAGGGCCTCGATGCCGCCGTAGCGGCGGGCGGTGACCATGGCCTCGTGGGCGGCCTTCGGGGCCAGACGGGACTGGACGAGGCCGGCCATGCCGGGGGTGAAGGGGATGCCGATGTCCGCTTCGGGCAGGCACCAGTAGCCGCGGTCGGCACGCATGACGCGGAAGTCGTGGGCGAGGGAGAACATCGCGCCGGCCGCGAAGGTGTGCCCCTGCAGCGCGGCCACGGAGACGAGCGGCAGCGACAGCAGCCGCGCGAACAGCTGGTGCACCGAGAGCACATAGTCCTCGCGGTGGTCCGCGTGGGCGAACAGCCAGTCCAGGTCGAGGCCGTTGGAGTAGAACTTGCCGGTGGCGGCGGTGACCAGGGCGCGGGGGCCCTCCGCCTTCTCCACCTCGTCGAGCGCGGCACCGACGGCGGTGAGCCAGTCGGGGTGGAAGCGGTTCTCACCGTCTCCGAGGTCGAGGACGAAGACGTTGTCCTGACGGTCGAGCGTGGGCATGGCGACTCCTTCGGGGCGTGCGGGCGCCGCGGCCCGGCGTTCGCGAGCCGCCCACCGCACTACCCGTCGGTAACTTATGCGGGCCGCCCGGGAACACGCAAGAGAAGGCGCAAGAGGAGCGGCGAACGGCCCACGGCCCACGGCCCACGACACCGCACCGCACCGCACCGCACCGGGCACGGTCGGACTGGACCCGGAAGCGGGAGACTGAGGCGGGCGGCCCCCGCACACGTACACATGGGCGGGACGCGCGGTGGCGCGGTGCTCGAATCACGGCACCGGGAGGAACGGGGAGCAATACTGGGCAAAAACCCGCAGACACATGCACGCCCGCCCCGCCGGCCCGGTTCCGGAGCGGCACCGGAGTGAATTCGGAGGGGGCCGGAGTGGAATCGGAGGGGCGCTTCGGCGCCTCTCCCGGAATCACCGAAGTGATCACAGCGTTCTCGCCCTTGCAGACAACATCAAGAGGAGCTCACGCATGAGCAGTTCAGCCCAGATCGGCGTCACGGGTCTCGCGGTCATGGGCCGCAACCTCGCCCGCAACTTCGCGCGCAACGGCTACACGGTCGCCGTGCACAACCGGACGGCGTCCAAGACGCACGACCTGGTGAACGAGTTCGGGCACGAGGGCGACTTCGTGGCGGCCGAGACCGCGAAGGACTTCGTCGCGGCGCTGGAGCGTCCGCGCCGGCTGGTCGTCATGGTGAAGGCGGGCGGGCCGACGGACGCGGTGATCGAGGAGTTCGCGCCGCTGCTCGAACCCGGTGACACGATCATCGACGGAGGCAATGCGCACTTCGCCGACACCCGGCGCCGTGAGCGTCAACTCCGGGAGCAGGGAATCCACTTCGTCGGCATGGGCGTCTCCGGCGGCGAGGAGGGCGCGCTCAACGGCCCGAGCATCATGCCGGGCGGCCCCAAGGAGTCCTACGACTCCCTCGGGCCGATGCTGGAGAAGATCTCCGCGAAGGCGTCGGACGGCGCCCCGTGCGTGACGCACGTCGGGCCCGACGGTGCCGGGCACTTCGTCAAGATGGTGCACAACGGCATCGAGTACGCCGACATGCAGCTCATCGGCGAGGCATACCAGTTGCTGCGGGACGTGGCCGGCTACTCCCCCGCGCAGATCGCTGACATCTTCCGCACCTGGAACACCGGGCGGCTCGACTCGTACCTCATCGAGATCACCGCCGAGGTCCTGTCGCACGTGGACGCGGCGACGGGCAAGCCGTTCGTGGACGTCGTGGTGGACCAGGCCGAGCAGAAGGGCACCGGCCGCTGGACGGTCCAGATCGCGCTCGACCTGGGCGTTCCCGTGTCCGGCATCGCGGAGGCGGTGTTCGCCCGCTCGCTCTCCGGGCATGCGGGGCTGCGCGAGGCCTCGCGGGGACTGGCGGGACCGAAGCCCTCGCCGCTGTCCGAGGCCGAGGCGGCGGCGTTCGCGGACCGCGTCGAGCAGGCGCTGTACGCGTCGAAGATCGTCTCGTACACGCAGGGCTTCCACGAGATCGCGGCGGGCAGCGAGGAGTACGGCTGGGACATCGACCTGGGCGCGGTCTCGGCGCTCTGGCGCGGCGGCTGCATCATCCGGGCCGCGTTCCTGGACCGCATCCGCGCGGCGTACGACAGCCGCCCGGACCTGCCGAGCCTGCTGTCGGACGAGACGTTCGCCCAGGAGATCGCGGCGGCGCAGGACGACTGGCGCGAGGTCCTCATCGCGGCGACCCGCCAGGGCGTCCCGGCCCCCGGCTTCGCGGCGGCCCTCGCCTACTACGACGCCCTGCGCGCCGACCGCCTCCCCGCCGCCCTCACCCAGGGGCAGCGCGACTACTTCGGCGCCCACACCTACCGCCGCACCGACCGCGAGGGCTCGTTCCACACGCTGTGGGGCGGGGACCGCACGGAGGTGGACGCGTAGGCACGCCTCGGTAGGGGGCGGTGGCGCCCCCCGGGTACGCCGGATCCCGCGCCCTTCGTGTGAGGGCGCGGGATCCGGCGTGAGGGACATGGTGTGCCACCGGCGGGCCACCCCGCCCTACGGTCCGCTGTTCCTCAGGACAGTGGTCCCGGCGGCTCGGGGGTGGGTCCCGGAGCCGGTCCGGGCTCCGGCACCGGCTCGGGCCGGTCGGGCCCCGGGCCCGGCGGAGTGGGCGAGGGCGGCGTGGGCGCGGGCCCCGGCGGCGTCGGAGCGGGTGGGGTCGGCGCCGGAGGTGTGGGGGCCGGCGGGGCGGGCGCCGGGTCCGGCGGAACCGGATCGGGTCCGGGTGTCGGCCCGGGCGTGGGCCCCGGCGGTGTCGGCGAGGGGCCCGGCGTCGGCCCCGGCGGCACAGGGTCGGGATACGGCTGCGTCATGCTGTCCTCCAGCCATCGGTACGTCGGCTCTGGACTACTCCCCCGCCTACCCGCGCCCCGACCGGGCAGTCACCCGCTCGCCCGCGCGGAACCGCGGGAACCCGCCCGGGCGACCCGTCGGAGTCCGCCGACGAACCCCGTGGAGCCGTGTGGCTCAGAACCGCTCCGGGTGGGCGGTCACCCACTCCTCCGCCGCCCGCACCAGCGCCTCGTCCGCCGCGGGCGCCTCCTCGGGATGGCGCCCCGTCCACTTCACGACGTACGGGCACAGCGGAGCCACCGGCAGGCCCTCCCGCCCCGCGATCGCGTAGAACTCGCGCACGAGGGCGCCGGCGATGCCTTTCCCCTCGTGCGCGGGCTCGACGATCGTGTGCACGGGGACGAGGGCGCGGCCGGGCTCCTCGAGCACGAAGTACTCCACGCGCCCGACCGCCTCGCCGCCGTCGGCCCCGTCGTCCCCCTCGTACGCCGTCAGACGCCCGGCCGCCCGGTCGTCACGGATGCGGATGCCACCGTCGTCACTCATGTACTGATCCTCCTGGATACCCGGCCTGCCCGGACCACCCGGACGGATCCGGCCTACGACGTACCCCGGCGACGGTGGCCTCACGCACCGCCGGTGCCCTCAGGCCCCGACGGCCTGCGGGCTGCGCCGCTGGTCCGAGCCCGGCACCGGCTCACCCGGGTCCGCGCCGAGGGACACGATGCGGTTCTCCTCGTCCACGTGCACGACCCGCGGCCGCAGCTCCCGCGCCTCGGCGTCGGAGACCTGCGCGTAACTGATGAGGATCACCAGGTCCCCCGGGTGCACGAGGTGCGCGGCGGCCCCGTTGATCCCGATGACCCCGGACCCCCGCTCCCCCTCGATGACATACGTCTCGAGCCGGGCCCCGTTGGTGATGTCGACGATGTGCACGAGCTCACCCGGCAGCAGATCCGCCGCGTCGAGCAGTTCGGCGTCGATCGTCACCGATCCCACATAGTGCAGGTCGGCCTGGGTGACGGTGGCCCGATGGATCTTGGACTTGAACATGGTACGCAACATTGAGGCACTCCAGCGAGTAGGCTCCCTGCCTGCAATTCCGCAGGTCAAGGGCTGCTTCCATACCGTACAACCAGTCCAGGTTTCAGGCAGCCGCCCACGGGTTTCTCGGGACCCGTGCCGACCCGATGCCGACTTTTCCGGCCCTCGTCAGGCAGCTCTCGCAGAGCCTGCCCGCCCGCCCGCACCGCCTGCCTGCCTGCCTGCCAAACGGCACAAGCCTACGCACCACCCGGAAGGCCGTCCGTGACGACCGTCACTCGGGGCACCTGACGACAGTCCGGGCCGGACGCGGTGCACGACCGTCGGCACACTGACGGCCGGCTCCGAAGCCGACTCTCCTCGTCGGCGGGAGGCCGCCGATGGTGACCGAGCTGGTCCGTCCGCCCACCACCTCAAGGAGCCGGGGAGTTGGACTGCGCCCCCGGCGGGCACCCCCTTCCTCTTCATCTCACTTGGGACGCCGGTGAACGGCCGTCGGGCGACGCTTGCTCAGCGGCGCCCGCGGCGCATGGGCACCAGGTTGCCGCGCCGGTGGGCGGCGATGAGCATGGGGATCGCGATCAGCAAGCTGACGATGACGGGCACGATCGACGCCTCCAGGCCGAATTCTCCGCCGGTCAGCAGGTCGGGGCCGGTCGGGTAGGTGGTCATCAGGCCTCGGAGGCGTGGCCGGAGACGGGGATGCCGATCAGGCCCTGGGTGGTGTTCCAGGCGAAGTGCAGACCTATGACGAACCAGATGTTGCGCTTCCACAGGAACGCGGCACCGAGGAGGACGCCGGCCTCGACGGCGATCGCGGTCGAGCTCCACAGCGTGGCGTCCGGGTTGGCCAGGTGCAGTCCACCGAACAGCACCGCGGTGATCGTCAGAGCCGCCCAGCTGCCGCACAGCTTCTCCAGTGCCTGCAGAGCGAGGCCGCGGAAGAGCAGTTCCTCGGTCACGGCGGCGCCGACCGACGTCGCGGCCATGCTCGCCACGATCGACAGGCCGTTGCCGGGCCGTTCGTCGAACAAGAACTCGGTGAGGAGCATGAGCATCGACACGGTGATGAACCCGAAGCCGATCGCGACACCGAACAACGTCTGTGTCACGGCCCCCGACTTCGCGATCTCCGGCATGCTCCGCCGAGCGACGTGGCGCATGACCACCCAGTAGATGCCAACCGCCACGACCGCACCCGCGATGGCGGCCACCCCACCCACCGAGGCCAGGCCGGACGCCAGACCCACGCCCACTGCGCCGGTCACCATCCAGGCGAGCGGGGACCGGAAGAAGCGGCCGTCCTCCCTGCGTGCCGGCCGGGGCGACACAGCATGAGTCGTCTGCACATTCAAGGTGATCTCCACATGGCATCGGCCGTGGGCCGTCCGACGGCTGCCAAGGACGCTACGGGCGTGGCGACGTCTGCGAATCACCCCTGAGTGGACAGCCCGGGTAGCTCTGCAGAGGGACACGGGGCGACGGACGCCGCAAAGAGACGACCGCCGAGGGTGGAACGCATCCTCGGTCGCCCCTCGCGTCAGACGTGGCCGATGGGTGCGTGGCAACCTGGCAGCCGTGTCACGGTCGTTCGCGCCACGGATCGGGAAGGCCGGCGCGACCAGAGGTTCGAGCTCGTGGACGCGGTGCGGTGTGCGTCGGGCCGGTGTGTACGGGAGTGGATCTGCTCGTGCACCCCGTCCCGGTCTCGTCCCGAGCACCGGCGCCCGCCCCTCAGCAGACGCCGTCGCCCGGCTTGGGGTTGCCCAGGCGGAACAGCGGGCGCAGTTTCAGTCCGGCCCAGGTTCCCAGGAGGGCGCAGGCGCCCCAGATCCAGCCGTGCAGGCTGCCGGAGGCGATGCCCGCGAGGTACGCGCCGATGTTGCAGCCGCCCGCGAGCCGGGCACCGATGCCCATCAGCACGCCGCCAAGCACCGCCGCGACCGCCGTCCGCCACGGCACACCGCGGTGCAGCGCCCACGTGCCGCCGAGCGCCGCGGCGACCGCCGCGCCGATCATGATGCCGATGTCGGTGAGGCTGGTCTTGTCCGCGAGGACCGACCCGGCGAGCATCTCCTTGTTTCCGGGCCGCTGCCACCAGCTCCACCCCTCGGGGTGGCCGCCGAGCGCCCCCACCAGCTCGGATCCCCACAGGCTGAAGGCACTGGTGATGCCCCACGCGCCGCCGGAGACGAGCAGCACCCCGGCGCCCAGCACGGCCAGCGCCAGGGCGCCGACGGCCAGCGGCCAGGAACCTCGCAGCGCGCGGGCGGCACCGCGTGCGGAGGGCACGGCGCCCAGCGGCGGCGGGTTGCGTCGGGCCTGGACACGGCGGCTGACCAGGGCGACGGCGGCGAGCACGAGGATCGTCACCGCCCAGGAGCCGAACCAGCCGATGTGGTCGGCCATGACGACCGGCTTCAGCGCGGGCAGGTCCTTCCACAGGTCGAACTGCCAGGCGGCCAGGGTCGCACCGCCGATGAATCCGCCGAGGGTGAGCAGGATCGACGTCTGTCCCGAGCCGACCGCGAAGAGGGTGCCGGAGGCGCAGGCGCCGCCGAGCTGCATGCCGACGGCGAAGACGAACGAGCCGATCAGCAGTCCCACGCCCAGGGGGCCGGCCGAGGGCGCCGGTACGGAGCCGAACAGTCCGGTGCCCGTTCCGATGAGCAGGGCGAACAGTGTCGCCGTGGTGCCGAGCAGCAGGGTGTGGGCCCGCAGACCGGTGCCGTTGCCGACGGCGATCAACTGCCGCCAGGCGGAGGTGAAGCCGAAGCGGGAGTGGAACAGGGCGATCCCGAGGCCCAGCCCGAGCAGCAGCAGGACTCCGGGCTTGGCTCCGTGGGCGGACCACACGTAGGCGGTGAGGGCCGCGGCGAGCAGCCCGGAGACCGCGAGCGGACCGCGGCGCACCGGCGGGGCGGGGGGTGCCGGCGGTTGCGGGACGGAGGTGGGTGGCGGGGACAGCAGTGCGGCGGTCTTCGCCGCCCGGGGGGACGGGGCGATGGTCACGGGTGGACTCCGGAAGGTGTACGGGTCGGGGTGGGGCACGACGCCGACGGGAAGGCCCGAGCGAGCAGCGCCGCAGCGGGGCGGCGGCGGGGGGGCGGAAGACCGGCCGGTCCGGCTCAGCGGCGACAGAGACCGTCGTCGACGCACCACGCCGAGGTCGCCAACAGGGCGAGGCACAACAGCCGGGCGGGTGCGGACATGCGCTCCAGAGTAGGAGCGAGCTTCAGCGATGCGGACCCGAATCTCACCATGTGAACTGTTGCATGTGCCACACACCGGCCGCTCGGGGACCGGGAGGGTGCGCGAGCCCGCCCGTGCGGACGGTACGACAGCCCCGCCGACGGGCGAGGTCGTCCCGCGTGAGGCGCGGATGTCATTCCCGCGTGACGCGCGGATCGCGGATGTCATTCCCGCGTGAAGCGCACCGGCGTCCCCACGGCGGCCTGGGCGGCCGCCGCCAGGGCGGTTTCCGTGACGACCCCGATCACCGGGTAGCCGCCCGTCGTCGGGTGGTCGTGCAGGAACACCACCGGGCGGCCGTCCGGGGGCACCTGCACCGCGCCGAGGACCATGCCCTCGCTGGGCAACTCGCCCGGCGTTCCACGCATCAGCGGTGGCCCTTCGGTGCGCAGGCCGATGCGGTTGCTGTGCGGGGACACGCGGTACGTCGCGGAGGTGAGGGTGCGCAGTGCCGCGGGGGTGAACCAGTCGGCGCGGGGGCCGAGCCGCAGCGGCAGGACGAGTTCGGCGGGCGGCGCCGGCCAGGGGGCGGCGCCGGGAAGCGCCGCCTGGCGGGCGGGGACGCCCAGCGGGAGCACGTCCCCCTCGCACAGAGGGGAGGGGCCGAGCCCGGAGAGGAGGTCCGTCGAGCGGCTGCCGAGGACCGGCTCGGCCGCGAGGCCACCGGCGACGGCCAGATAGGAGCGCACGCCCGCGGTCACCCCGCCCGCGTCCAGGACCGCGCCGGCGGGAACCCTCACGGGTGCGCCCCACGGCGCCGGTCGGCCGTCGACCGTCACCGGGCAGGGCGCACCGCCGACGACGACGGTGACGGTGCGGTCGGGCCGCACGGCGCAGCCGGTCAGCGTGGTCTCCAGGACGGCGGCCTCGGGGGCGTTGCCGAGCAGGCGGTTGGCGAGTCTCATCGCGGGCGCGTCCAGGGCGCCGGAGCGCGGGACTCCCAGGTGGGCGTGGCCGCGTCGGCCCGAGTCCTGCACCGTGGTCAGGGCTCCGGAGCGTACGACGGTGAGCTTGGCGGTCATGCCGTACCGCCCTCGGTGACGAAGCGGACGCGCGTTCCCGGGGTGAGCAGCGCCGGCCGGTCCCGGGTGAGGTCCCACAGCGGTGCCGGGTCCGGCATGGTGCCGATCAGCTGCCAGCCGCCGGGGGTGGCGCGCGGATACACGGCGCTGTAGGGCCCCGCGAGCGCCAGCGCCCCGGCCGGGACCCGGGTGCGGGGCGTGCCGCGGCGCGGCACGTGCAGTTCGGCGGGCAGTCCGGTGAGGTAGCCGAACCCGGGCGCGAAGCCGCAGAAGGCGACGCGGTAGGTGTACGAGGAGTGCCGGGCGGCGACCTCGTCGGCGCCGATCCCCCATCGGGCGGCGACCTCGGCCAGGTCCGGCCCGTCGTAGCGCACGGGAATCTCGACGACGGCCCCGTCGTCCTCGGCTCGGGGCGGCACGTCCCAGTCGGCGAGCCGGCGGGCCAGCTCTGCCGGGTCTCCCACACCGTCCAGGAGCACGGTGCGCGCTCCCGGCACGATCTCCTCGACCGGTGGCAGGCTTCCCGCCGCGCGCCGCCGCAGCAGTTCGGCCAGCAGGTCCCCCGTGCGCTCGGCGTCCGGCAGTTCGATGAGCAGCGCGTGTTTCCCGGCGGGGCGTACGTGCAGAAGCCGGCTCTCCGTCGTGCGCGTCATGTGAACGCCCCGACCTCGACCCCGGCTTCCTCAAGTGCCTCGCGCACGCGGGCGGCGATCCGGGCGGCGCCCGGGGTGTCGCCGTGCACGCACAGGGAGCGGGCGGCCACCGCGACGGTCGTACCGTCCACGGCCTCGACCGCACCGTCCACGCCGAACGCCAGGGCGCGCCGCACCACGGCGTCCTCGTCGGTCACCACCGCGTTCGCCTCGCGGCGCGGCACGAGCGTGCCCTCGGGGGTGTAGGCGCGGTCCGCGAAGGCCTCCGGCACGGCGGTGAGTCCCGCCTCCTCGGCGGCGGCGAGCAGTCGCGAGCCGGGCAGGCCCAGTACGGGAAGCGACCCGCCCGCGAGTCTCACCCCCGCCACGACGGCGGCGGCCTGCTCGGCGTCGTGGACGGTGCGGTTGTAGAGCGCGCCGTGCGGCTTGACGTACGCCACCCGGGCCCCGGCGGCCTGGGCGAAGACGCGCAGCGCCCCGATCTGATAGGCCAGTTCGCAAGCCAGTTCCTCGCCGGGCACGTCCATGGCGCGCCGGCCGAAGCCGGCCAGGTCGCGGTAGGACACCTGCGCTCCGATCCGCACTCCGCGCTCGGCGGCGAGGTCGCAGACGCGGCGCATCACCGAGGGGTCCCCGGCGTGGAAGCCGCAGGCGACGTTGGCGCTGGTGACGACGGAGAGGAGGGCCTCGTCGTCGGTGAGGGTCCACCGGCCGAAGCCTTCACCGAGGTCTGCGTTGAGATCGATCACGTCCGGAAACGTAGTCGATTGTTGAACGATCCGACAAGGGGTCGAAATCGCCGCCTGAGGAGCGCGCTGTGATCTCACCCCTTGTTCGATCGTTCAACGATCACCTAAGGTCCGTGCATCCCCCACGGATTTGAGCCCTCGAATCCGTGCCGCCTCTGGCGCCCTGTCCCCTACGCCTGAAGAAGGCCACCGCATGCTCGTTCTTCTCGGTGTGGTCGTCGTGATCCTCGGATTCGTCACGCGCCGCAACCCCGCCCTCGTGGTCGGCGTCACCGGTATCGTCACCGGTCTGCTCGGCAGGATGGACCCGCTCGAGGTCCTCGCGGCCTTCGGGCAGTCCTTCGCCGACAGCCGCTCGGTGACCGTCTTCGCCGTCGTCCTCCCGGTGATCGGCCTACTGGAGCGCTACGGCCTGCGCGAACAGGCCCGTAGGCTCATCGGCCGCCTCAGCGGGCTCAGCGCCGGCCGCTTCCTCGCGGTCTACCTGCTCGTCCGCCAGGTCACCGCGGCCTTCGGCCTGAACAACATCGGCGGTCCCGCCCAGACCGTGCGGCCGCTCGTCGCCCCCATGGCCGAGGCCGCCGCCGAGCGCAGGCTCGGCGCCACGCTGCCCGACCGTCTGCGCGAGAAGGTCCGCTCCTACGCGTCCTCGTCCGACACCGTGGGCCTCTTCTTCGGCGAGGACTGCTTCATCGCGATCGGCTCCATCCTCCTGATCACCGGCTTCGTGAACTCGACGTACGGCCAGGACATCGAGCCGACCCAACTGGCCCTGTGGGCGGCCCCGCTCGCCGTGTGCGCCTTCGTCATCCACGGTGCCCGGCTGCTGCTCCTGGACAAGCAACTGGAGCGCGAGATGGCGCTCGCCTCCGCCGAGCACGACCTGCCGCTTCCGAAGGGGGCCGACAAGTGATCAAGGTCGAATGGCTCTACTGGCTGGTGGGCCTCGTCTTCCTCGTCATGGCCGTACAGATGGCGGCCGACCGCACCAACCCCAAGCGGTGGACCTCCGCCGCGTTCTGGGGACTGCTCGGGCTCACCTTCCCCTACGGCACCGGGGTCGCCGCCGTCGCGCCGGGCACCGCCCCCTACCGGCTGCCCGCCGAACCGCTCGGCCTCGCGGTCCTCGTCCTGATCGTGCTCGCCGGGTTCAACTTCCTCGGCAAGGGCGTCCCGGTCACCACCAGCGCCGAGCAGCGCGAGGCCTCCGCGGTCCGGCTCGGCAGCAAACTCTTCATCCCCGCCCTGACGATCCCGTTCGTCGCCATCGTCTGCGCCTCCGTGCTCGACGACTCCGGCCTGTTCGAGACGGGCAAGGCCACGCTTCTCGGGCTCGGCCTCGGATGCGTCCTCGCGCTCGTCGTCGGCATGCTGGTCACGGGCGAGAAGAAGGTCTCCGTCCCGATCCACTCGGGCCGTTCCATGCTGGAGGCGATGGGCTCGGCCCTGCTGCTCCCCCAGCTCCTGGCGGTGCTCGGCTCGATCTTCGCGCTGGCCGGCGTCGGCACGCAGGTCGGCAGGATCATGAACGCGATACTGCCGGACGACTCGAAGTACCTCGCCGTGCTCGCGTACTGCCTCGGCATGTTCCTGTTCACCGTGATCATGGGCAACGCCTTCGCCGCCTTCCCCGTCATGACCGCGGCGATCGGCTGGCCCGTCCTCATCGAGCAGATGCACGGCAACGTGCCCGCCGTCCTCGCGATCGGCATGCTGGCCGGTTTCGCCGGCACGCTCTGCACGCCGATGGCCGCCAACTTCAACATCGTCCCCGCCACGCTGCTCGAGCTGAAGGACCAGTACGGACCGATCAAGGCACAGATCCCGACGGCGCTCGCGCTCCTGGTCTGCTGCACCGTGATCATGGCGCTCTTCGCCTTCTGAGCCGCCCGCACCCCTTCACCTCGGGCGCGGCCCGCCCCGGCCCCCGAGCCGTCCCACCCGCAGAAAGAAGCGCCATGACCCGCGTCCTCATCACCGGCTTCGCCCCCTTCGGCGGCGAGCGCGTGAACCCGTCCTGGCAGGCGGCCTCCCTCGTGGCCGCCGAGCCGCCCGCCGGGCTCACGATCACCGCCACCGAACTCCCCTGCGTCTTCGGCACGTCCCTCGACGCGCTGCGCGAGGCCATCCGCGCCTCGGCCCCCGACCTGGTGCTCTGCCTGGGCCAGGCGGGCGGCCGCCCCGGCGTCACCGTCGAGCGCGTCGGCATCAACGTCGACGACGCGCGCATCCCCGACAACGCGGGCCACCAGCCCATCGACGAACCGGTCGTCCCGGGAGGCCCCGCCGCGTACTTCTCCACCCTGCCCGTGAAGGCCTGCGTCGCCGCCATGCGCGAGGCCGGTGTCCCGGCCGCCGTCTCGAACACCGCCGGCACCTACGTCTGCAACCACGTCGCCTACGGCCTCGGCCACCTCATCGCCACCGAGTTCCCGCACCTGCGCGGCGGTTTCGCGCACGTCCCCTGGACGCCGGAGCAGGTCACCGACGGCACCGCCCCGGCCCTCGAACCCGCCACGGTCGCCCGCGGCGTGCGCGCCCTTCTGGTCGCCGCCGTCAACACGCCCGCGGACCAGGACCTGAAGGTGACCGAGGGAGCCACCCACTGATGCCGCTCACCGCGTACGCGGCCGACTTCGCACGGCTCGCCCTCGCGAACATCACGCGGGAGTACCCGAACTTCCCCGCCCACCTGGTGACGTCGCCGAAGGAGCGACTCGAACCGCGCGCCCTGCACCCGGCCTTCTACGGTGCCTACGACTGGCACTCCTCGGTCCACATGCACTGGCTGCTCGTCCGTCTGCTGCGCCGCCACGGGGGAACGGCCGCGCTCACGGACACCGCTGCGGTCGTCGACGTCCTCGACCGGCATCTCACCCCGGAGAACGTCGCCGTCGAAGCCGCCTACCTCCTCGACCGGCCCTCCTTCGAACGGCCCTACGGCTGGGCCTGGTTGGTCACGCTCGCCGCCGAATGCCGGGCATACGGGAACGCGGCCGGCGACCGCTGGGCCGAGGCCCTGGCACCGGGGGTCGCCGCCGTCGACCGGCTGCTGGCCGACTGGCTGCCGAAGGCCACGTACCCCGTACGCCACGGCAACCATCCCAACAGCGCCTTCGCACTGGGGCTCGTACTCGACGCCGGGGAGGTATCACCCGCGACCACCGAGGCCGTACGGGAACGTCTGCTGGCCTGGTTCACCGACGACCACGACGCGCCCGCGCACTGGGAACCGTCGGGCCAGGACTTCCTGTCCCCGGCGCTGACCGAGGCCGACGCGATGCGCAGGGTGCTGGAGCCGGAGCGGTTCGCGCGGTGGCTCGACCGCTTCCTCCCCGCGCTCCGCTCCGGTGCCCCCTGCCCACTGCTGGACGTGCCCCTCGTCTCCGACCACGCCGACCCGCAGATCGGCCACCTGCTGGGCCTCACCCTCAGCAGGGCCGCCGCGCTGCGCTCCATCGCAGCGGCACTGCCCGACGGTCCGGTCCGCACGCGCCTGACCGAGGCGGCCGAGGCCCACCTCGGCGCCGGCCTGCCCGCCGTGCGACGCGGCGACTTCACCACCGATCACTGGCTGGCCTCCTTCGCCGTGTCGGCCCTCGACCCGGGACCCGATCAGCCGAGGTGACGCTGCCCGGCGGACCAGCCGTGCACCGACATCACGAGGGAGTCCAGGCCCCCGCTTGCCATAGGTCGCAATTTTGCGTTCTCGGATACGGATTTTGCGCATCTCATGGACTTCTCTTACGGGCATCCCTAGCCTTCCTGCGACCCCGCGTTTCCCCCACGGGCCCGGAAGGACATGCCTGTGACTCCCCTCCCCCCAAGAAGACCGTTGCGCCGCGGCCTGTCGGCGTCCCTCTCCCTGATCGTCGCCGCGGCGGGTGCCCTCGTCGCCGTCGCGGTGTCCGCCCCCGACGCCTTCGCCGCCGGTGTGCCCGCCCCCTCCCCCGTGGGCATCTCCGGCCGCGGCGCCACCGTCCCGTTCACGGAGCAGGAGGCCGAGTACGCGGCCACCAACGGCACCCTGATCGGACCGGACCGCCTGTACGGGCACCTCCCGTCGGAGGCCTCCGGTCGTCAGGCGGTCACCCTGGACGCGACGGGCGAGTACGTCGAGTTCACGCTCACCGCACCGGCGAACGCCATGACGTTCCGCTACTCCCTCCCGGACAACTCCGCCGGCACCGGCCGTGACGCCGACCTCGACGTGCTGGTGAACGGCAGCCGCCTCAAGAGCGTGCCCGTGACCTCCAAGTACGGCTGGTACTACGGGGGTTACCCCTTCAACAACAACCCCGGCGACACCAACCCGCACCACTTCTACGACGAGGCCCGCACCATGTTCGGCTCCACGCTGCCCGCCGGCAGCAAGGTGCGTCTCCAGGTGTCGTCCACCAGTGCCTCACCCTCGTTCACCGTCGACCTCGCGGACTTCGAGCAGGTGGCCGCCAAGATCGAGAAGCCGTCCGGCGCGCTGGACGTCGTCACCGACTTCGGCGCCGACCCGACCGGAGCCACGGACTCGACGGCCAAGATCCAGGCGGCCGTCGACGCGGGCAAGGCACAGGGCAGGACGGTCTACATCCCACAGGGCACGTTCACCGTGCGGGACCACATCGTCGTCGACCGGGTGACGGTGACGGGAGCGGGCCCCTGGTACAGCGTCCTGACCGGCCGCGACCCCTCGGACCGCTCCAAGGCCGTCGGCGTGTACGGCAAGTACGCGGCCCAGGGCGGCAGCAGGAACGTGGTGCTGAAGAACTTCGCGATCATCGGTGACATCCGCGAACGCGAGGACAACGACCAGGTCAACGCCATCGGCGGCGCGATGTCCGACTCCACCGTGGACAACGTGTGGTTGCAGCACACCAAGTGCGGCGCCTGGATGGACGGGCCCATGGACAACTTCACCCTGAAGAACAGCCGCATCCTGGATCAGACCGCGGACGGCGTCAACTTCCACATGGGCGTCACCAACTCCACCGTCACCAACACCTTCGTCCGGAACACCGGGGACGACGGTCTGGCGATGTGGGCGGAGAACATCCCGAACGTGAAGAACAAGTTCACCTTCAACACGGTGATCCTGCCGATCCTGGCCAACAACATCGTGACGTACGGCGGCAAGGACATCACCCTCTCCGACAACGTCATGTCGGACACCGTCACCAACGGCGGCGGCCTGCACGTCGCCAACCGGTACCCCGGCGTCAACTCCGGCCAAGGGACCGCCGTGTCCGGCACGACCACGGCCGCCCGCAACACCCTGATCCGCACCGGGAACAGCGACTACAACTGGCAGTTCGGGGTGGGGGCGGTCTGGTTCAGCGGGCTCAACGAAGCCCTCGACGCCACGATCAACGTCACGGACAGCGAGATACTCGACAGCTCCTACGCCGCGATCATGAACATAGAGGGCGCCACCCGGGGGCTGCACTTCGACCACGTCCGGATCGACGGCGCCGGCACCTACGCCCTGCAGATCCAGGCACCGGGCACGGCGTCCTTCAGCAACGTCACCGCCACCCACCTGGGTCAGTCCAACCCGATCCACAACTGCATAGGCTCCGGGTTCCAGATCACGCGGGGCAGCGGCAACAGCGGCTGGTACGCCGACCCACCGGTCTGCACGGGCACCTGGCCCGCGCCGAAGTGGACCAACGGCGGCGTTCCGGGCGACGGCACCCCGCCCGACGACCCGCCGACCGATCCCCCGACCGACCCCCCGTCCGACCCCACGGTGAACCTCGCCAAGGGTCGCCCGGTCAGCGAGTCCAGCCACACGGACGTGTACGGCGCGTCCAAGGCGGTGGACGGCGACGCCAACACGTACTGGGAGAGCGCGAACAACAGCTTCCCGCAATCCGTGACCGTCGACCTCGGCGCCGCCAAGGAGATCAAGCGGGTCGTCCTCGAACTGCCCCCGTCCTCCGCGTGGGCCACCCGCACCCAGACGCTCAGCGTCCTGGGCAGCACCGACAACGACGCGTACACCACGCTGAAACCGTCGGCGCAGTACACCTTCGCCCCGTCGAGCGGAAACACCGTGACGGTCCCGCTCCCCGGCACCGCCACCCGCTACCTCCGCGTGCTGATCACCGCCAACACAGGGTGGCCGGCCGCCCAGTTGTCGGAGGTGGAGGCGTATACGGGCTAGCCCCGCGCCATTGGGCCACTGGCTGAGCCTCGCGACATCGGGGGCCGCCGCCTCTTCGGGCGGCGGCCCTTGAGTCGGACAGGGGTGGAGCCTGTTCGTCGTAGGTTCACCAGGGCTGTCAGGCGATCCCCCCTCAAGAACTCCCTCAGCTCACGGACCGGCCTTCGAGGTCGGCCTTCCGTCAACTACTGCTGTCGATCCGGCCGAAAGCCCCGCGCTTGAACCGGTGGAGGAGAGCGAAGGCCTGCTCGACGACGTGGCGGAGCTTGCCCAGGCCCTGGATGACGGATCACGCGTCGTCGTTGCGAGGCGCGTCGAAGTGGGTGACGAGGTTGATGCCGCCGTCGACGTGGATCACCTCACCGGTGACGAAGGGGGCCTTGGTGAGCGCCAGGACCATCGCTGCGACGTCGGACGGTTGCCCGAGCCGGCCCAGCGGTGTCATTGCGGCGGTGCGCGCCGCCCGCGCGGCGAGGCTGTCCGAGGTCATTCGGGTTTCGAGCGGTCCCGGGGCGATCGCGTTCACCCGGACGTCCGGACCCACGGCCTTGGCGAGCAACCTCGTCAGGTGGTCGAGCGCGGCCTTGCTGACGGAGTAGGGGATCGAGCTGCCGAGGGGGCGCGAGCCGCCCACCGAGGTGATGTTGATGATCTGGCCGCCGGGCTCCATGACCTTCACGGCGGCGACGGAGACCTGCCACGTCCCGACGACGTTGACGCCGAGGATCCGGTGCCAGTCGTCAGCGGTGATCGCATCCAGGTCGGCGTGGGGGACGGGTCGCGACACCCCGGCGTTGTTCACCAGCAGGTCGAGCCGACCGTGCCGCTCCACGGCCGTCTCCACCAGGCGCACGGCGTCGGAGGGATCGGCGATGTCGGCCTGGACGTAGCTCGCCCCCGGGAGCTGGGCCGCGAGCCGCTCACCGGCGTCGACGGAGGCGGCCGAGTTCACCACGACGGTGAAGCCGTCGGCCGCGAGCGCGCGGGCGATCCCTTCTCCGATCCCGGAGCTCGAGCCCGTCACGATGGCGACACGTGGCGCGCTCACCGGGCAACTCGCTCGGCGACGGGCTCTTTGAGTGCGTTCACGATTGCCCGGCCTCCGCCGGCGAGGATCGAGGTGTCGTTGCTGACCACCACGTAGTCGTAGCCCCGGGCCAGCGCGGCCCGGGCCTGGTCACTCGTGGCGGACGCGGTGCCGATGGGAACACCTGCCGCGGCGGCAGCCGCCAGCGCGGACGCGACGAGCCGGTCCACCTCGTCGCTTCCCGCCGCGACGCCCATCGACATCGAGAGGTCGGCCGTCCCGACGAACGCGGCACCGATGCCGTCGAGGGCCAGGATCTCCCTCGTGTTCCTGATCGCCACCTCGCTCTCGAGCTGGACGACGCACAGGGCCTGCTCGTTGCCGTACTCGAGGTAGTCCGCCCGTGGCAGCTGCCCCCAGCGACCCGCTCGGCTGGTGCCGCCGGACCCGCGGTCGCCGCGCGGCGGGAAGCAGGTGGCCCGCACGACCGCCCGGGCCTGCTGAACCGTGTCGACGTGCGGCACGACCACACCGGCCGCGCCGGCGTCCAGGACCCGCTGGATCACGCTGAGGCCGTGGTCGGGCACCCTGACGAGCGGGTCCACCCCGAGGGCGCGGGCCATCGCGATGTGGGTCGAGGCGGCGCCCAGGTCCAGTGTTGTGTGCTCGAGGTCGATGACCACGAAGTCGAAGCCCGCGTGGGCCATGATCTCGACACTCTCGGGGCTGGAGAGCTTGATCCAGGTCCCGAGCGTGCCGCCGTTGATCCCGTCGCGCACCCGTGTCATGGCTCAGACCTCGCCGGCGGTGTCGGTGGGGGTGGCGGTCCAGAAGACCAGCCACTTGCCGAGCTGCACGACGACCGCGTGCAGTGCGATGCCGATGGCCGACAGCACGACGATCACCGCGAAGGTCCTGGCCACGTCCAGGGTGAAGTTGCTCGCCTGGATCAGATAGCCCAGGCCTTCGGAGCTGCCCACGAACTCCGCGACCACGGCGCCGGTCACGGACAGGATGACGGCGACCTCCAGTCCCGCGAAGATGTGCGGAAGCGCCGACGGGATCTGCAGGTGCCGCATGACCTGCATGCGGGACGCGCCGAAGGACCGGAGCATCTCGACCTGCTCGTAGGCGGCGGACCGGAATCCCAGGATGGCGTTGATGAGGAGGGGGAAGAACGCGATCAGGGCCACGGTCAGCACCTTCGAGCTGATCCCGATGCCGAACCAGATGATCAGCAGAGGCGCCAGGGCGACCTTCGGGATGGTCTGGGTCAGGATGAGCAGCGGGAAGAGCACGCGCTCCACCATCCGGAACTGGGTGATGAGCACCGCGGAGACCAGTGCCGAGCCGACCGCTATGCCGAACCCGAGCAGGATCTCCTTCAGGGTGACGATCGAGTGGGTGACCAGGCTGCCGTCCTGGAAGCCGTCGACCAGGGAGCTTGCGACGGCCGTGGGCGCGGGGACGAGGATGTTGGAGACGTCGAACATCTTCACGACGACCTGCCAGACCACCAACAGCCCGATGAACACCAGCACGCTGTAGGTGATCTCCGGTACTCGGCGGCGTCGGACCGGGGTGTCCGAGTTCGTGGGCGCCTCCGCCGGCACGGTCTCGCCGTCCGGGACGTTGGGTGCCTCTCGGCCGGCTGCGTGGCGCTTGGTGTTGGTGGACATCAGGTCTCCTAGTGGGCGCTGTGCTCGGAGTCGAGCAGCTTGCGGATCTTCAGGACGATCTCGCCGAACTCGGGCGTGTTGATGTTCTCGAGCCGCCGCGGTCGAGGGAGCGCGACCTCGACGACGTCCGCCAACCGGCCGGGTCGCGGTGTCATGACCACGACGCGGTCGGCGAGGAGCACCGCCTCGGGGATGCTGTGCGTCACGAACAGCACGGTCTTGCGGTCCTGGTCCCAGATCTTCAGCAGGTCCAGTCCCATCTGGTCGCGGGTCATCGCGTCGAGGGCGCCGAACGGCTCGTCCATGAGCAGGATGCGCGGGTCGTGCATCAGGGCGCGGCCGATCCCGACCCGCTGCTGCATCCCGCCGGACAGCTCGTTGGGGTACCGGTCGCCGAACTCCTCCAGGCCGAGCATCACCAGCAGCTCGGCGGCCTTCGCGTGGGTCGCGGCGTCCCGGGCGTGGTGAAGGTCCGGCGACGTCAGCAGGTTCTTCCGCACGGTGCGCCATGGCAGCAGCAGCGGCTGCTGGAAGACCATCCCGAGCTGGTTGCGGTGGGTGTCCTCCGACGGCCCGAAGGTGACCTGTCCGGAGGTCTGTCGGGACAGGCCCATGATGATCCGCAGCATCGTGCTCTTGCCGCAGCCGCTGGGGCCCACGATGGAGATGAACTCACCGGCTCGGACGCTGAGGGAGACGTCGTCGAGAGCCTGGACGGTCCCGCCGGACTTCGTCGAGTAGAGCATGGACAGCGAGTCCAAGCGGATCACGCAGTCGGTGTCGGTGCTGGTCGGCATGTCTGTCATTCCTCACCTGATTCGAGCGCAGGCTGCCCGCGCCTCGGTTGTCGTGCCGGCGGCAATCAGTCGGTCGCCTCCGGCCACGTGCCGCCCATCTCCTTGGTCAGTCGCTTGCAGGCGGCCTTCAACGCCGTGGCCTCTCGGGAGTCCAGCGCCTCCGGCAGCATCCGCTCGGTGCCGACGGCCGCGATCGTGGCGCAGATCCCGGTCGCCGCGAACACCGGCGCCGCGACGACGCAGATGCCGCGGTGGTTGACGTGGATGCTCATGCCGGCCTGTCGGATCGCCTCGATACGACGGCGCGTCTCGGTGCGCTGGGGCTCGGGGAGGCTGCCGGTGAGCCGGTCGGCGTGGAACTGGTCGGGGAGGAAGGCCAGGAAGACCTTGGCCTGCGAGGAGTCCAGGGCGAGCTGCGAGCCCACGCGCACCGTCACCAGGGTGGGATGGTCGGACTCCTCCACCAGCGAGACCACCGGGCCGGAGGTGCCCCACAGCGACAGCACGGTGCTGATCTTGATCTCGAGCGAGAGCTCGCGCATGTAGGCCGGCGCCATCTGCATGATGCGCTGCTGTCCCAGCATGAAGCTGCCGAGCTGCAGGATCGACCGTCCGGGACGGACGAGTGCGGAGTCCTCCACGCGCTCGAGCAGGCCGGAGCTGATCATCGAGCTGAAGTAGCGGTGCACCGTGGTCCGGTTCAGATCGAGCCGGCGGGTGGTCTCCGCGACGGAGAGCTCCGGAGTCACCGGATCGAACAGTCCGAGGATCTGTGCGGTCCGGCTCACCGCCTGGATGTCCTGCTCCCGAGCAGCCACCGGCTTGTTGACCTGGCGCTCCGCCATCGGCCCTCACCCCGTTTCGTTGAGTGTCCACAAAGAGTGCGCACAGTTCGCAGTGCGAACAGAGATTAAGCGTGACCTACGTCTCGCTGCAAGGTTTTCTCAGGGATTCGCGGAAGTGTTTTCCGATTGCACCCCTATTGACAGACCGGATAGCGAACTCTCAGTCTGTGATGCGAACGCTGCCGACGCCTGGAGACTTCATGACTGACTCACCCGCCATCATCAAGCTGCTGAACGGCTGCGTAGACCTGCACTGCCATTCCGGCCCGAACCCGTTCCCTCGACGCATCGACCATGCCGAGGCCGGCAAGGACGGCGAGCGGCTCGGTATGCGGGGCGTGCTGGTGAAGTCCCACCACCACAACACCGTCATGGACCTGCTCGCGATGAGCGACCGGCTGGCGAAGATCAGCACCCCGGTCTTCGGCGGCATCACCCTGAACAGCATGGTCGGCGGCATCAACCCGCAGGCGGTGGCCATGTCACTGCGCATGGGGGGCAGGGCCGTGTGGTTTCCGACGTTCTCGGCCGGCCGGCACATCGACTGCCATCCGGAGGGTGTCGGCTTCCCCACGGCGAGCGTCGAGGTGCCGTCGTCCCGGGTCGACATCCACCAGGAGGACGGTGAGCTCATCCCTCAGGTCCACGAGGTGCTCGACCTGGTGAAGGAGAGCGGCGCGATGGTGACCGGCGGCCACATGGAGACCGAGTCGATCACCCAGCTGTTTGCCGCGGCCAAGGACAAGGGTGTCACCCGGATGCTACTCAACCATCCCGACTACGTCATCGGTGCGGACGAGGCGAAGTGCCGTGAGCTCGTCGGCTACGGAGCGTTCATCGAGCACGAGACCGGCTTCTACGACCCCGAGGGGACCAAGAAGTGGGACCCGAAGATCCTCCTGGACTGGATCGAGAGGATCGGCCCGGAGCACACCGTGATCGCCTCCGACCTCGGTCAGAAGGATCGGCCGCTGCCGGTGGACTCCTACATCCGCGTCGCGACCGCGCTGTTGGACCTCGGCCTGGACGAGAGGTCGCTGCGGCAGATCTTCTGCGACAACCCGGCCTTCCTGCTCGGCCTGGACGACTGAACCGGCATCTTGCTGCTGACCCGAAAGGACAGACGATGACCACCCTGGCCACCCCGCCCGACGTGGAGTTCTCCGACCTCGGTACGGGCGATCCCGACGAGACGACCCCTGGCGGGTCGTCGACGTGGTACTTCCGCGGACACAACTTCGTGCTCGCCCACACGACGCTGGTCGCCGGCGACGTGCTCGAGAGAGATGATCAGCCGGACGAGTACGTCGTGATCCTCCCCTACGAGGAATCCAGCGTCGAGGTCCGTGCGTCGCGGGAGGTCGTGTCGGTCTCGGGCAAGGCGGTGGTGATGGTCCCGCCGGGCAGCAGTGCGATCGTCGGCGTCGACGACTGCACCGTCGTGCGGCTGTTCAGCTCTCGGTCCACCGACCTGCTGGACAAGGCGCGCAACCGGGATGCGTACGCGGAGCCGCACCCGAACACCAAGCCGTTCGAGCCGTGGCCGGCCCCGCCGGAGGGTTATCGCGTCCGGCCCTACCGACTGGCCGACCTGGAGGTGACGCAGGACGCCATCCGCCCGGGCCAGATCGTGCGGTGCAGCACCTTCATGGTCAACTTCCTGGCGCCCAGGATCGGTCCGCGTGATCCGAACACCCTCTCGCCGCACGACCACGACGACTTCGAGCAGTGCTCGCTCGCCGTGGAGGGGGAGTATGTCCACCACCTGCGGACCCCGTGGTCCAAGCGTCGCAGCGAGTGGCGCGAGGACCAGCACCTGCGGTGCGGCAGTCCTTCGGTGGCCGTGATCCCTCCGCCCATGATCCACACCAGCGAGGCTGTTGGTGCGGGGACCAACCAGCTGATCGACATCTTCTGTCCGCCGCGTCTGGACTTCTCCCTGACGCCGGGCCGGGTGCTCAACGAAGACACCTATCCACTCCCCAACCAGTAAGAAGAAGGTTCCATCGTGAAGACCAGACGAGCGATGAAGGTCGTCAGTGGTGCGGTCGCCATCCTGTGCGCGGCCGCGACGCTGAGTGCGTGCGGTTCCGACAGCGGTTCCGCCAGCGGATCCGACAAGTCGGCCAAGTCCGGCGGGCTGACGCCGGTGACGTTCGCGATGGCGTCCCCGAGCTGGAACGCCGGCTACGCGGTCATGGCCGTCGTGGAGGCCGAGGGCTTCTACAAGCAGGAGGGTCTGAAGGTCACGACCAACCTGTTCCCGTCGGCCACCCAGGCAGCGCAGCAGGTCGCCGGCGGCGGGGCCGACCTCGGCCTGATGACGGTCGAGCCCGTGGCCATCGGGCACGACAAGGACCTGGACCTGGCCTACTTCAGCTCGTACTGGGCGAAGTGGATCTACAGCTTGCAGGTGCCGGACGGTTCGGATGTGAAGAGCATCGCCGACCTGAAGGGCAAGAAGATCGGCGTCTCCGCGGTCGCGAGCTCCGGCGCGACGTTCGCCCGGACCGCGCTGGAGCTCAACGGGATGAGCGAGAACGCTGCCAGCCTGGTGCCGATCGGTGCCGGCGCCCAGCAGATCAACGCCATCAAGAGCGGCCAGGTCGATGCGTTGGCGCTCTGGGACATCCAGTACCAGATCGTCAAGAACGCCGGCGTCACCCTGACGCCGCTTCCGGTCAAGGAGACGGCGGACGCGTGGGGCGGCGGCTTCGCGACGACCCGGAAGAACCTCAAGGCCAAGAAGGACGTCCTCGAACGGTTCGGTCGTGCGGTGGCGAAGGCGTTCGTCTTCGCCAAGGCCAACCCCGAGGCCGCGATCCGCGACCTGTGGAAGCTTCACCCGGAGACCCGCGGGTCCGACCCGGAGGCGAAAGCGCTGGCTGACGGGGTCAAGGTGCTCCAGGTCCGCCTGGACGGACAGGGCTTCGACGACAAGACCCTGGGCCGGATCGACGAGACTGCGTTCACCCGTTCGCTCGACTTCATGGCCTCGGCCGGACTGATCAAGAAGTTCCCGGCGAAGGACGTCTACACCGACGCGATGTTCAAGGCGTTCAACGACTTCTCCTACGACGACGTCAACAAGCAAGCAGAGAGCGCCGGCTGACATGCGACTGGGGATCGCGCTCGACCTGAGCTCCCATGAGCCGGTCCGCCCACAGGTGGATCGCACGGTCACGATGCTCGCCCGCGCGGAGCAGCACGGCTTCGACTCCGCGTGGGTGGGGGAGAGCTATCACACGGCCTCTCAGCCGTTCCACCTCCCGTCCGCCCTGATGGTCCTGGGACATCTGGCCGGACGGACGTCCCTGGCGCTGGGATCAGCGGTGCTGCTCCTGCGCGCGTACAGTCCGGAGAAGCTGGCCTACGAGGCCGCGCTGCTCGACCAGCTGTGCGGCGGGAAGCTCACCCTCGGCCTCGGGCTCGGCAGCCCGGAGGTCGCCCAACGAGTCGGGCTGCCCGCGTCAGGTCCGGCCGGCGCGGCCTTCGACGCCACGCTGAAGCTGCTGCGCGACGCCTGGTCCGCCGACGCGAGCACCGATTCGCCGGTGGCGATCCCACCCCCGGTGCGGCGCGGCGGGCCCCGGATCCTGGTGGGCGGCAAGGTGGGCGCCTCGGCCCGTCGTGCCGCGACGCTCGCCGACGGATTCTACGGCGCGACGAACTACTGCGACGACCTGTTGATCAAGCAGTCGGCCGCCTACTGGTCGTGTCGCGGCGGACGGCCGGGCGGGACGGGGGGAGCGGTCGCCACCACCAGGTTCTGCGTCGTCCACGAGGATGCCGCCACTGCCCGCGAGCTCGCCGCGCGCCACCTCAAGGCCGCGACCGACTACTACACCGAGCGGGGCTCATGGCTGGGTGCGGACGGCCCTGCCGAGCTCGAGCTCCCCATGGTGGGCACGCCCGACGAGATCGACGCGACGATCGCCCGGTACGTCCGGGCGGGGGTCACGTCCGTCCAACTGCGGGTCGCCCCGTTCGGCACGCCGCCGGAGGTCGCCCGCCACACGCTCGACCTCGTCGGGCGGCACGTCCTCCCGCACTGGCACGACACGACGACTTCCGACGCGATCACGAGCTCGGATGGGGAATGACTGAGGATGACGAGACGACTCAAGAGCTTGACCGGCCTGTTCGCAGGCATCCTCGTGGTGGCCACGCTGAGCGCATGCGGTTCGGAGGGGGGCGGCTCGGCGGGCGGCGACGACCTCGACACCGTCACCTTCGCCCTGAGCGCGCCCAGCTGGAACGCCGGCTACACCACCTTGGTGGTCCCCGAGGCCGAGGGCTACTTCAAGGACGAGGGGCTCGACGTCAAGGTCGAGCTGTTCCCCTCCGGCACGCAGACGGCGCAGCAGCTGGCCGCCGGCGGCGCCGACGTCGGACTGATGACCGGTGAGCCGGTCGCGATCGGTCACGCCAAGAACCTGGGCCTGGCCTACTTCGCGTCGTACTACCCGCACTGGATCTACAGCCTGCAGCTGCCCAAGGGCTCGGATGTGAGGAACGTCGCGGACCTGAAGGGCAAGAAGATCGGGGTGACCGCGGTGGCCAGCTCCGGCGGGACGTTCGCCCGGACCGCGCTGGAGCTCAACGGGATGAGCGAGAACGCTGCCGCCCTGGTGCCGATCGGTGCCGGCGCCCAGCAGATCAACGCCATCAAGAGCGGCCAGGTCGATGCGCTGGCCCTCTGGGACACCCAGTACGCGATCGTCGAGGACTCCGGGATCGAGCTCACCCCGTTGCCGGTGCCCCAGACCGCCGGCATCTGGGGCGGGGGGTTCGCGGCGACGCGGAAGACGATCGACAAGAGGAAGGACGTCCTGGAGCGGTTCGGTCGCGCCATCGCGAAGGGCTTCGCATTCGCCCAGGCCAACCCCGAGGCCGCGATCCGCGACCTGTGGAAGCTCCACCCGGAGACCCGGGGCACCGGACCGGAGAAGGACGCGATGGCGTCCCAGGCCAAGATCCTCCAGGTCCGGCTGGCCGACCAGGGGGTCGAGGACGACGACTGGGGCCGGATCGATCCGAAGGCGGCGACCGGGATGGTCGAGTTCATGGCGTCCGCCGGGCTCGTGGGCAAGGCGTTCCCGGCCACGGAGATCTACACGACCGACCTTCTCGACGCCATCAACGACTTCTCCTACGACGACATCCGCAAGCAAGCGAAGGACGCCTCCTGAGATGGGGCAGGAAGTGGAGACGACCCGATGAGCAGCTCATTCGTGTACGCGTCGGTCCGGACCCCGTTCGGCCGGTTCAACGGAGCCTTGGCCGACACGAGGACCGACGATCTGGCCGCGACTGCGTTGAAGGGACTTCTCGACCGCTCGCCAGGCCTTGATCCCGGCCTGGTCGACGACGTGTTCTGGGGCAATGCCAACGGCGCCGGCGAGGACAATCGCAACGTCGGCCGGATGGCCGTGCTGCTGGCGGGCATGCCCGTCTCGGTGCCCGCCACCTCGGTGAACCGGCTCTGCGGCTCGTCGCTGGACGCCGCCATGATGGCCTCACGCATGATCGAGGTCGACGACGCGGAGATCGCGATCGCCGGAGGCGTGGAGTCGATGACGCGGGCGCCGTGGGTCCTGCCGAAGCCGTCGCGTCGGTTCCCGGCAGGCGATGTCACCGCCGTCTCCACGACGCTGGGCTGGCGTCTGGTGAACGAGCGGATGCCCGCCGAGTGGACGGCCTCACTGGGCGAGTGCAACGAGCAGCTGCAGGAGAAGTTCTCGATCTCGCGCGAGCGGCAGGACGAGTTCGGCGCTCGCTCGCACCGCCTCGCGGCGGAGGCGTGGGCGAAGGGCTTCTACGACGACCTCGTGGTATCCGTCCCCGGCGCCGACCTGGTCCAGGACGAGAGCATCCGTGCCGACACCTCGCTCGAGAAGCTGGCAGGGCTGAAGCCGGCGTTCCGGCCCGACGGGACGATCACCGCCGGCAACTGCTCACCGCTGAACGACGGCGCGAGCGCGGTCCTGCTGGGCTCGGCGAGCGCGGCCGCGACCATCGGTCGTGACCCGGTCGCGCGGATCGCCGGCCGCGGCTGGGCTGCGCTGGAGCCGCAGCAGTTCGGCTACGCCCCGGTCGAGGCCGCCAACGGCGCGCTCGAGCGGGCGGGCATCACCTGGGACGACATCGGCGCCGTCGAGCTGAACGAGGCGTTCGCCGTCCAGTCGATCGCCTGTGTCGACGCCTGGCTCGAACTCGGGCTGCGGGACGCCGAGGTCGTCAACGCCAAGGGCGGGGCGATCGCCATCGGGCACCCGCTGGGTGCCTCGGGCGGGCGCATTCTCGGGACCCTCGCGGCGCGGCTCGTGGAGTCCGGTGAACGATGGGGCGTGGCGGCCATCTGCATCGGTGTGGGTCAAGGCTTGGCGGTCGTGCTGGAGAACGTCTCATGACGCTGCTCTGCACCTCTGCCGACGAGGCGGTCAGCGGCATCGCCGACGGCTCGACGGTGCTGGTCGGCGGCTTCGGCACGGCCGGCATGCCGTTCGACCTGATCTACGCGTTGATCCGGCAGGGAGCGCGAGACCTCACCGTCGTGGCGAACAACGCGGGCAACGCGGACGCCGGGCTCGCGGCGCTGCTCGCGGCCGGGCGGGTGCGCAAGATCATGTGCTCGTTCCCCCGGCAGACGGACTCCTGGGTCTTCGACGAGCTGTACCGCAGCGGAAAGATCGAGCTCGAGGTCGTGCCGCAGGGAAACCTGGCCGAGCGCATGCGCGCCGCCGGAGCCGGGATCGGCGGGTTCTACACCCGCACCGGAGTCGGGACCCTCCTCGCGGAGGGGAAGGACACCCGCGAGATCGACGGCCGGACGTACGTCCTGGAGCTGCCCATCGCCGCCGACGTCGCGCTCATCAGCGCCCACACCGCGGACACCCTCGGGAACCTCGTCTACCGCAAGACGGCACGCAACTTCGCTCCCGTCATGGCGACGGCCGCGACGACCACCGTCGTGCAGGTGCGGCACGTCGTCGAGCCGGGAGTGCTGGATCCTGAGGCCGTGGTCACCCCGGGCATCTACGTCGACCGGATCGTGCAGGTGTCGTCATGAGCGTGGTGTCTCCGAGCATCGTCGAGCACACCGACCGCGGCCCGCTCGGACGGGACGAGATGGCCCGGGTGCTCGCGGGCGACATTCCCCGCGGGGCGTACGTCAACCTCGGCATAGGTCAGCCCACGACCGTCGGCGACCACCTCCCCCCGGAGTCGGGGGTCATCTTCCACACCGAGAACGGCATGCTCGGCATGGGGCCGGCGGCGACGGGCGACGCGATCGATCCCGACCTGATCAACGCCGGCAAGTTCCCGGTGACCGAGCTGCCCGGCGCCTCGTACTTCCACCACGCCGACTCGTTCGCCATGATGCGAGGCGGCCACCTCGACCTGTGTGTCCTCGGCGCCTACCAGGTCTCGGCATCGGGGGATCTCGCCAACTGGCACACCGGCGAGCCCGACGCGATCCCGGCGGTCGGCGGGGCGATGGACCTCGCCGTGGGCGCCAAGCAGGTCTTCGTGCTGATGTCGCTGTTCACCAGGACCGGCGAGCCGAAGCTCGTCAGGGAGTGCACGTATCCGCTCACCGCGCTGCGGTGCGTGGACCGGGTCTATACCGACGTCGCCACGTTCGAGATCACCGGGGGGGACGAGGTCCTCGTCCGGGAGACGTGGGGGATCTCGTTCCACGAGCTCCGCTCGCGCCTCGACGTCCCGCTCATCGTGGCGACACCGTGACCACGCTCGTCAGGAGGTTGGAGAGCGACATGTCCACCAGGCACCAGTTCTACATCGGGGGTGCGTGGGCCGATCCGGCCGCGCCGCGGACCTTGGGCGTCCTCGACCCCGCGACCGAGGAGACGTTCGCGGAGATCAGCCTCGGGACGGCCGAGGACGTCGACCGCGCGGTGGCGGCGGCGCGCGCGGCCTTCGCCACGTACTCGCAGGTCGGCGTGGAGCAACGGCTGGAGTACCTCGAGCGGATCATCTCCGGCTTCCGGGCTCGGCTGCCCGAGATCGCCCGGACGATGACGCGCGAGATGGGGTCGCCGATCACGTTCTCGACCGAACGCCAGGCCACGGTGGCGCTGTTCCACTTCGAGGAGGCGGCCCGCGTGCTCGCGGACTACCGCTTCGAGGAGGAGGGGGGAGCCGGGATCGTGCGGCGCGAGCCGATCGGCGTCTGCGGTCTCATCACGCCGTGGAACTGGCCGCTGAACCAGGTCGCGTCGAAGGTGGCCCCGGCCCTCGCCACGGGATGCACCGTGGTGCTCAAGCCGAGCGAGATCGCGCCGCTCAGCGCCATGGTGCTCGCCGAGGTCATCCACGACGCCGGACTGCCGCCCGGCGTGTTCAACCTCGTCAACGGTGACGGTCCCACGGTCGGTGAGGCCATCGCGGCGCACCCCGACATCGACATGGTCTCGCTCACCGGCTCGACCGGTGCCGGCATCAGGGTCTCCAAGCTCGCGGCCGACACGGTGAAGCGCGTCGCGCTCGAGCTCGGTGGCAAGTCGGCCAACATCATCCTGCCCGACGCGGACCTGGAATCCGCGGTCGTCGCCGGGGTGCACTCGTGCTTCACCAACGGCGGCCAGAACTGTCAGTCGCCCACGCGGATGCTCGTGCACCGCTCGCAGCGCGACGAGGCGTACGCCGCCGCGCGACGGGCGGTCGAGGAGGTCCGTCTCGGGGACCCGTTCGATCCGTCGACCACGATGGGGCCCGTGGTGAGCCAGGCTCAGCTGGAGAAGATCACCGCGCTCGTGCAGTCGGGGATCGACGAGGGCGCGACGCTCGTGGTCGGCGGCCCCGGGCGCCCCGACGGGCGCGACAAGGGGTTCTACGTCCGCCCGACCGTGTTCGGCGACGTCACGCCGCAGATGCGGATCGCACGCGAGGAGATCTTCGGCCCCGTGCTCTCGATCCTGCTCTACGAGACCGAGGACGAGGCCGTCGAGATCGCGAACGACACGCCGTTCGGGCTGGCGGGCTTCGTGCAGTCGAAGGACCCCGACCGCGCCCGCAGGGTCGCCGACCGCATCCGTGCGGGCCGTGTCTACCTCAATGGCGCTCCGTTCGACCGCAGTCTGCCGTTCGGCGGCTACAAGCAGTCCGGGAACGGACGAGAGTTCGGGCGGTTCGGCTTCGAGGAGTACCTCGAAGTGAAGGCCGTGCTCGGCTATCCGCGGTGAACGAGAGGACGACATGGTGAACCCCGACCACAGCGAGCGGCTGGCGGCCCTCCTGGACCGCCAGGAGCTCTTCGACCTGGCGAGGCGGGAACGCTTCGCCCGCGACCAGCGACTCTTCGACGTGATGCGTGACTGCTTCCACGACGACGCCTACGTCCGGACCACATGGTACGAGGGACACGGCGGCGAGGCCTACGTCGAGGCGACGAAGAAGTGGATGGAGCGGACCGGGAACAGCAAGCACTGGGTCTTCCCCGCCTACGCGCGGGTCGACGGCCACCGGGCGACCGTCGAGAGCCCTGCGAAGATCTTCAACCGGACCACGGTGGAGGGAGTGGAGGTCGACTTCCACGCCTACTGCCGGTTCTTCTCACGTGCCGTGCGGGACGAAGGACGGTGGAGGCTGATGAGCTTCGAGGTCCTGATGGAGCGCGACGAACTGCGCCCCGTCCACGCGGGTGAGGCGCTCCCGGTGGACGCGGCCCAGCTCGCCGGGCTTCGGCCGTCCTACCGGTTCCTCACCTGGATCCAGTCGACCCGCGGCGTGACGGTGAGCCAGGACCTGCTGGGCGACGACCGGCCGGCCGAGCTCGACGCGTTCCACCAGGGCGAGACCGCCTGGCTCGCCGACATGGGTTAGCGGTCAGCGCCGCGGGCCCTGGCTGAGCCGCTCGGCGTCCGCCGCAACGGGCCCGGGCGTGCAGGAGTCCTGGCCGAGTCGAGCCATAGCCATGCATCACCTTGCATATTTTTCCTGCGATGCTTCACCGTAGCGCGTACTGCCCGATGCCGGGTTCCGGGTCGGACGGCGACGCGGGGCGATGAGCCGCGAGGGCCTGTCCGCCGGCCTCGCTCACGTCGCCGACGCGTCGGTCCCCTCCTCCCCCAGTCCGAACAGCCGCTCCTCGCTCCACCACTTCGGGGTCTCGTCGACGACCGGGGTGAGTTCCAGGAGGGTCACCTCGTTGCGGGCCAGGACGAGGTCGATCTCGGCGCGGCCCGCGGTGACGGGGACGGCGTGGTGGGAGCGGGCGGGTTCGGCGGCCTCGTGGAGGGCGTCGAGGCGGCGGGTGTCGGGGGCGAGCGGGCGGCCCATCTCGATCCAGGCGGCCCGGGCGTTGCCGGCGTCCTCGCTCACGGAGCGGCGCCGGACGTAGGCGGAGCCCCGGGCCTCGGGGGTGCCGACGGGCAGGGTCAGGCGCAGGGTGTGGCCCTCGACGGGGCACCGCCGGTCGGGTCGGCGGGGGCCCAGGCCAGGACGGTGACGCGGCCGTCCTCGTGCCGCGTCACCAGGTGGTCCTCACCGCGGGCGAGGATCTGCTCGCCCATCTCCGCCATGAAGGTGTAGAGGTGGTAGGTGGGTTTCTTGATCTGACGGTGTGTCAGAAGCCCGAAGCCGCCGTGGAACGGTGCGGTGGGTATGCCGACCTCCTCGAAGACGTCGCTGAACGTCCAGTAGGAGAAGGAGTCGGCGAGGTCTCCCCCGTTCACCAGGACCGGCGCCAGGTACGCCGCATGGAACGCGGTGTCGTGGATGGGGTTGTCGGGGCGGTAGGAGGAGTTGAACTCGGTGATGTGGAGGGGAAGTTCGGCAAGTCTCGAGCCCGCGAGCTGCCGCTTGGGGGCGCCGAACTGCTCCAGCAGTGCCGAGGCCGGCATGAGTGTCTGGTGGGCGCCGAACGGCACGGGCTGGACGGGGCCGGAGGAGTAGGCGTGCCGGCTGACGAAGTCGATCGGCAGGTCGCGGGACTCGACGAAGTCGGCGAACCGCCGGATCCATTCGTCCTGGTAGCCGGGTGCGAGTGAGGGGCCGCCGACCTGGAGTTCGGCGTCGACCTCCTTGACCGCCGTCGAGGTCACCTCGTAGAGGCGGTGGTAGGCGTCCTGGCCGGCGGACCAGAAGCCCTCCAGGTTGGGTTCGTTCCACACCTCGATGGGCCATCGGCGCACCTGGTCGAGACCGTAGCGGTCGATGAGGTGCCGCAGGACGCCGCGGACGAGGTCCGCCCACTCCGCCTCGTCGCGGGGTGGGGTGATGTTGCCCTTCCACCAGAACACCGTGTCCTCGCCGGAGGCCAGTTGCGAGGGCATGAAGCCGAGTTCGAGGAAGGGCTCGATGCCCAGGTCCAGGTAGGCGTCGACGATCTGGTCGACGTAGGTGAAGGCATGGCGCACGCGCCGCTCGCCGGCGTGCTCGTAGGGCTGGTGGATGCCCGTGCCGTCGCTGAGCAGGCCGTGGCCGCGGATGTGGCGGAAGCCGATCTCGCGCTGCACGAGGGCGAGCGAGTCCTGGTAGTCGCGGCGCAGCGCGAGGTCGAAGCGTCCCGTGCCGACGCAGTGGCGCCAGGCGTCGCAGAGCCGGGCTGTCGGCTGCCGGGGGACGTCGATCCGCATGGCGGGATTCCTTTGCTGCGAGGGCGGGGCACGGCGGGCCCCGCCGGGCGGACGGGTGTGTCGACCGGCTCCCGATCAACGTGCTGCGCACCGTAGGGAGCGCCGGAAAGCGGCGTCAAGACGTCGGACGGCCCACCCCCGAGCGCGTGGCGTTCTTCCGGTGCCGGGTCCGGCGCAGGCGGCCGCGGCCGGGCGTGTTCCCCCTCGTCAGGGGGTCGGCGGCGCCTCTACGGGGCAAGGACCCCACTCGGTAACGATTGGGCATCTTGCGAAAACTCTGGGTTGTCAGCCCCCAATTTTCGGGGGTAGACCTTGCTCTCGCTTCACGGATGGCTCTTTAGTTTGCGCAAACTTTCGACGGTTTCACACAGACAACACCTCAGGGGAGTTCCACGATGGCGAGGAAAACCCGCAGCGCGACGGCTGCCACGATCGGCGTGTGCGTGGCGCTCGCCGCCGCCGGATGTGCCGGTGGCGGCGACGACGGCGGTTCGTCCGGCGGCAAGGGCACGGTGACCCTCTGGACCAACGCGACGGAGGGGCGCGGCATCGACTTCTGGGAGGCGGCCGCGAAGGACTACCACGCGGAGCACCCGGACGTCACGATCAAGATCCAGTCGATTCAGAACGAGGATCTCGACGGCAAGCTGCAGAACGCGCTCAACTCGAACTCCGCGCCCGACATCTTCCTGCAGCGCGGCGGCGGCAAGATGCAGGCGATGATCGACGCCGGCCAGATCAAGGCACTGGAGCTGAGCGACACCGACCGGAAGAACGTGGGCGAGGCCGCCCTGGAGGGCGTCTCGGTCGACGGCGAGGTCTACGCGATGCCGCTGGACACCCAGCCGGAGGGCATCTACTACAGCAAGGACCTGTTCAAGAAGGCCGGCATCGCCTCCCCGCCGAAGACGATGGACGAGCTGACGGACGCCGTCGCGAAGCTCAAGGCGAAGAACGTCGCCCCGATCGCGGTCGGCGCCAAGGACGCCTGGCCGGCCGCGCACTGGTACTACAGCTTCGCCCTGCGCGAGTGCAGCCAGGACACCATGCAGGAGACCGCGAAGTCGCTGAAGTTCGACGACCCGTGCTGGAACAAGGCCGGTGAGGACCTCGACGCCCTCCTGAAGACCGAGCCGTTCCAGAAGGGCTTCCTGACAGCGGCCTCGCAGCAGGGCGCCGGATCCTCCGCGGGCATGCTCGCCAACCACAAGGCAGCCATGGAACTCATGGGCAACTGGGACCCCGGGGTGATCGCGAGCCTCACCCCGGACAAGAAGCAGCTTCCCGACCTGGGCTGGTTCCCCTTCCCCGCCGTGCCCGGCGGCAAGGGCGACCCGAGCGCCATCATGGGCGGCGCCGGCGGCTACTCGCTCGCCAAGAACGCACCAAAGGAGGCGCTGGGCTTCCTGCGGTTCGTCGTGACCAAGAAGCAGCAGGAGGCCTACGGCGACGCCTTCGACACCATCCCGGTGAACAGGGAGGCGCAAGGGGTCGTCACCGAGTCCTACAACATCTCGGCGCTGAAGGCCTTCAACAAGGCCGCCTACTCGATGCAGTTCCTCGACACCGTGTACGGCCAGAACGTCGGCAACGCCATGAACATCGCCGTCGTGAACCTGATGGCCGGCAAGGGCTCCGCCGCCGACATCGTCAAGGACGTCAAGGCTGCCGCCGAGAAGGGCTGAGTAAGCAGACATGAGCGACACCCTGGGCACTGACACGGCCGAAGGCCGCCGGTCGCAGGGCACGCCCGGGACCGGGGGCACGGCCGCGTCCGTGCCCCCGGATCCGCCGCGAGCGGCCGCGCGCCGCCGGGGCCGTGCCAGGACGCGACTGGAGATCGCGGCCCTGTCCGCACCGGCGGTCATCACGTTCCTGGCGTTCGTGATCTTCCCGGTCGCGCTCGCCGCGTACTACGGCTTCTACCAGTGGAAGGGCTACGGAAAGCCCACCGACTGGGTCGGGCTGAACAACTACAGGCTGATCCTCACCGACCCCGCCTTCCACGACGTGCTGTGGCACAACGGGCTGATCCTGGTGCTCTCCCTGCTCATCCAGGGGCCGCTGGCGATCGTCCTCGCGCTGCTGCTCAACCAGAGGATCCGCGGCCGCTCGACCATCCGCGTCCTGATCTTCGTGCCGTACATCATCTCCGAGGTCATCGTCGGCACCGGCTGGAGCCTGATGCTGCAGAGCAACGGGGCGGCCAACGATCTGCTGCACCGGATCGGGCTGGGCTCCCTCGAGGCGGACTGGCTCTCCGATCCGGACCTGGCCCTGTGGACGCTGATGGCCATCATCACGTGGAAGTACGTCGGCTTCGCGGTGATCCTGATGCTCGCCGGCCTGCAGTCGATACCCGACGAGATCTTCGAGGCCGCCCAGATCGACGGCGCCTCCTACTGGCAGATCCAGCGCCGCATCACCCTGCCGCTGCTCGGCCCGACGATCCGCATCTGGGCCTTCCTGTCGGTCATCGGCTCACTGCAGCTCTTCGACCTCGTCTACATCATCTGGGGCCAGTACGTCTCCGGCACGGCGGGCACCTCGACCATGGCGATCTACATGCTCGCCCAGGGCCGCAACGCGGGCAACTACGGCTACGGCAGCGCCGTCGCGGTCGTGATGTTCGTGATCTCGCTCGCCGTCGCGCTGGTCTACCAGCGCTTCGTCCTGCGCCGCGATCTCAAGGGCGCCGTCACCGAAGGGACCGTGTGATGAGCGCGACCACCACCAGGCTCCGCACGTCCCGCCGGCCGGGCACCAGGGCGCCCGCCGGCCGCCGTGACGCACCGCAGAAGTGGGGCAGCCCCGTCACCTACTTCGTCGCGCTGCTGTTCGTCGGTGTGTGCGTCGCACCGGTGCTCTTCATCGTGCTCGGCGGTTTCCGCACCAACTCGCAGATCACCACGGACCCGGCGGCCCTGCCCGACCCCTGGGTGGGCGGCAACTACCTCGGCATCCTCGAGTCCTCCGTGTTCTGGGGCCAGTTCGCCAACTCCCTCATCGTCGCGCTCGCCAGCACCGCCGGCATCGTCGCCCTCGGTCTGATGGTGAGCTTCGTCATCGCCCGCTACGACTTCAGGCTCAAGGGCGCGATGTACTCGCTGTTCGCGGCGGGGCTGATGTTCCCCATGGTCATCGCGATCACTCCGCTGTACCTCGTCATCAAGGACCTCGGACTCGTCGACAACCTGCTCGGCGTGATCGTCCCGCAGATCGCCTTCGGCCTGCCGACGACCGTCATCATCCTCGTGCCGTTCCTGCGGGCCATCCCGAACGAGATCGAGGAGGCCGCCGCGATCGACGGCATGAGCCGCATCGGGTTCTTCTTCCGGATGGTGGTGCCGCTGTCGCTGCCGGGTGTGGTCACCGTCGGCATCCTCGGCTTCGTCGGAAGCTGGAACAATTACCTCCTGCCCCTGTACGTCCTCAACTCCCAGGCCAACTTCACCCTCCCGCTCGGTGTCCAGGTGTTCTCCTCGCAGTACTCCACGGACACCGCGAAGGTGCTCGCCTTCACCTCGCTCGCCATGCTGCCCGCGCTGGTCTTCTTCTCGGTCTTCGAGAAGCGCATCGTCGGCGGCCTCACGGGCGCCGTGAAGGGCTGAGTCCCGGCGCCGGACGGCGAAGAGGCCGTCCCACGCCCGCCCCTGCCGTGCCCCGCGGCGGGGGCACACCGCTGCGGGCGTGCCGCCGACCGGCGGCACCGGCCGGCCCGCGGCCTCCCGCGCCCTCCCGAAAGGACCGTCGCATTGCCCCGCGCCCACATCACGCTCGACCGGCAGGCCGTCGTCGCCCCCGTCCGGCGCCGTACCTTCGGCTCCTTCGTCGAGCACCTCGGCCGCTCCGTGTACACCGGGCTGTACGAACCCGGACATCCGACCGCGAACGAGGACGGCTTCCGCATGGACGTCGTCGACCTCGTCAGGGAACTCGGAGCCACCACCGTCCGCTACCCGGGCGGCAACTTCGTCTCCGGGTTCCGCTGGGAGGACTCCGTCGGCCCGCGCGAGCGGCGGCCGGTGCGCCGCGACCTCGCCTGGCGCTCGCTGGAGTCCAACCAGGTCGGCCTCGACGAGTTCGCCCGCTGGCTCAAGCTCACCGATTCAGAGCTGATGCTCGCGGTCAATGTGGCCACCCGGGGCATCCTGCCCGCCCTCGACCTGCTCGAGTACGCCAACCACCCGTCCGGCACCACCCTGTCCGACCAGCGCGTCGCCAACGGCACACCACAGCCGCACGACGTGCGCATGTGGTGCCTCGGCAACGAGATGGACGGCCCCTGGCAGACCGGCTTCATGACGGCCGACGACTACGGCAAGCTCGCCGCCCGCACCGCCGCCGCCATGAAGCGGGCCGACAAGGACCTCGAACTCGTCGTCTGCGGCTCCTCCGGATCCGCCATGCCCACCTTCGGCGACTGGGAGCGCACCGTGCTGGAGCACAGCTACGAGCACGTCGACTACGTCTCGTGCCACGCGTACTACCAGGAGCAGGACGGAGACCTCGGCTCCTTCCTGGCCTCGGCGACCGACATGGACTACTTCATCGACACCGTCGTGGCGACCGCAGACCACGTGGGGCACAAGAAGCGCTCCAGGAAGAGGATCGACGTCTCCTTCGACGAGTGGAACGTCTGGTACCTCAAGGAGCACCAGGAGTCCGAGAAGGTCCACGAGGAGTGGCGGCACGCCCCCCGGCTCCTGGAGGACACCTACACGGTGGCGGACGCCGTCGTCGTCGGGAATCTGCTGATGACGCTCCTGCGCCGCAGCGACCGGGTCACCTCCGCCTCCCTCGCCCAGCTCGTGAACGTGATCGCCCCGATCATGACCGAGCCGGGCGGCCCGGCCTGGCGTCAGACGACCTTCCACCCCTTCTCGATCACCAGCCGGCTCGCCTCCGGCGAGGTGATCCGTCCCGTCATCGACTCGCCGGTGTACGAGACGGCCCGCTACGGCGAGGCCTGTCTCGTCGACGCCGTCGCGACCGTCGACGAGGACCGGGCCGCGGTCTTCCTCGTCAACCGCGATGTGAGGGAGACCGCGCAGGTGACCATCGACGTGCGGAGCCTCGGCTCCGCACGCGTCACGGAGGCCCTCACACTCGCCGACGAGGACGTGTACGCGAAGAACACGCTCGCCGAGCAGGACCGGGTGACGCCGGCCGCGAACAAGAGCGCGGCACTCGTCGACGGTCTGCTGACCATCGATCTGCCGCCGACCTCGTGGACGGCGCTCGCCCTGCGATGAGCGGTCCTGAGATGGGCGGTCCTGAGATGGGCGGTCCTGAGACGGTGGGCGAGGACACCCGCTCCGCCCGGGAGCCGGCACCTCAGGACCCGGTCGCCGAACGCCGCGTCGTGCACTGCCCGTTGCGCGACGGGACCCGGCTGCGGACCGTCCTGCTGCTCCCGCACGGCACCGGGCCCTGGCCCGCGCTCCTCACCCGCCACCCTTACGACGCGGCCCGCGAGGAGCACGAGGGGATGCTCGACGTGCGACGCCTCGTCGCCGCCGGGTATCTCCTCGCGCTCCAGGACGTGCGGGGCCGCTTCGGCTCCGAGGGCGTCTTCGACCCCGGGACGCAGGAGGTGGCCGACGGCGCCGACGCCGTGGCGTGGCTCGCGGCACTGCCCGAGTGCGAGGGCGCCGTCGGGATGTGGGGCGCCTCCTACGCCTCGGACACCCAGTTCGCCGCCCTGCTGGGCGGCGCCCCGGCGCTGCGGGCGCTCGCCCCCGCCATGACGCCGGCCCTGTCCGCGCTCGACGGGTTCCGGTTCCGCGGCGGGGTGCCGGAGATCGGCAGCACCCTGGCCTGGACGCACTACGCGATCGCCCCGGATCTGCTGGACCGCATCGGCTCCGCGCCCGAGCGGGAGGCCGAGCGCCGGCGGTGGGAGGCGACCGAGCGGGCGCTCGCTAGCGGCGCGGCGTTCCGGGCCGGCGCCCTGACCGGCGGGCGGGAGGCCGAGGCGATCGTCGGCTGGGGCCAGGTGGTCGACCGGACCGACACGGTCGACGTCCCCGTCCTCCTGATCGGCGGATGGTTCGACGTCTTCCTCGGGCCGACCCTGGAGCTCCACCGGCGTCTGCTGCGCCGCGCGGAGGAGACCGGCGGGCCGGTGCCCCGCCTTCTGGTCGGCCCGTGGACGCACGACGACTACTCGGGCCGGGCGGCCGGGGCGGACTTCGGACCGGGGGCGTCCGCCGACGACCTCGGCCACGACCTCGACGACGGTCTCGGCGACGAGGGGGACCTCACCGCGCTGCACCTGCGGTGGTTCGACACGACTCTTCGCGGCGGAGCGGCGGACCCGCCACCGGTGCGGGTGTTCCTGATGGGCGCCAACCGGTGGGTGGACCTGGCGGAGTTCCCCCCGCGCGAGGCGCGGACGCTGGAGCTGTACCTGGATCCCCGGGGCACGCTCACGACCGGGCCGCCGAACGGTGGCGAGCGGCGGCTGACGAGCGATCCGGCCGACCCGGTGCCGACCCGCGGCGGTGCGGTGCTCCTCTTCGCGCCGTTCGGTGCGGGCCCCGCCGACCAGTCGGCGATCGAGGCGCGGCCGGACGTGCTCTCGTGGCGCACCGCGCCGCTCACCGGGGAGCTGACGGTGATGGGCGCGGTCCGTGCCGTCGTCCACCTCTCGACCACGGGGACGGACGCGGACGTGGTCGTGCGGCTGTGCGACGAGCACCCGGACGGCAGGAGCCTCCTCGTCACCGACGGCGTGCGGCGGGGCTCGGCGCGGTCCGTCGACCCGGTCACCGGTCAGGGAGCGAGAGGGCCGCTCGAGCCGGGCCGGGCGGAGGAGTTCCTCGTGGACCTCTGGTCGACGGCGCACACCTTCCTGCCGGGCCACCGGGTGCGCGTCGACCTCACCCCGAGTTCCTCACCGCGCTGGGACGTCGGAGCCAACGCCTACGCGCCGGACGGGACGGCCGCGGAGCCGGTGGCCGCGCGGTACACGGTCCATCAGGGTGCCGCGCGGCCGAGCCGTCTGCTCCTCCAGGTCGTGCCGGTGGCACCGTCCTGACCCGCGCCGTTCAGCGGGGTGGGGCGGCGTCCGCCGGGGCGGGTCCGGTGGAGGCGCGCAGGACCAGCTCGGTGGCGAGCCGCATGCGGGCGGGCGACCGGGTGCCGCCGTCCTCGCCCCGGGAGAGGTCGAGCAGGAGCTTGACCGCCGCGGCGCCCAGCTCGGTGCTGGGCTGGCGGACGGTGGTCAGCCCGGGGGTGATGTACTGCGCCTCGGGCAGGTCGTCGAAGCCGACGACGCTGATGTCCTCGGGGATGCGCAGGCCCCGGGCGGCCAGTGCGTCGTAGACGCCGAGGGCCATGGAGTCGGCGCAGGCGAAGATGCCGGTGATCCCGGGGTCGCCGTCGAGGAGGGTGTGGGTGGCGGTCGCCGCCTTGGCGCGGTTCCATCCGCCGTGGGCCACCGACACCGTGGCGCCGCCGGCGGTCGCCGTGTCGGCCGCCCCGCGGAAGCCGTCGACGCGGGCCCGGCTGAAGAGGTGGCGGGCGTGGCCGGCGACCACTCCCATGCGGCGGTGCCCGAGGGAGAGAAGGTGTTCGGCGGCCATGCGGCCGCCCTCCCAGTTGGCGACGCCGATGCTCGCCACTCCCGGTGGGGGCGCGCTCATCGGGTCGATCAGCACGACCGGGACGCCCGCGGCGAAGAGCGCGCCGAACTGGTGGGAGGCGGGGTCGACCAGGGTCCCGATCACTCCCGCGGTGCGCCGTCTCAGTACCCGTGACACCCAGTCGCCCCCCGGTTCGGCGAGGGTCAGCACGACATCGAGTCCCGCGGCCGACGCTTCCCTGCCGACGCCCGCGATCAGCAGGTTCGCCCAGGACCCCTCGAAGTGGGTGACCACGAGGTCGAGCACCTGGGACAGGCCCGTCTCGTCCCGCGCGCTCTCGCCCTTGGACCCGCCCCGGCGGGTGTAGCCGACGGCCTGCACGGCCTCCATGACCTTCGCGCGGGTCTCCGCCGAGACGTCGGTTCCGCCGCGCAGCACCTTGGACACGGTGGGCACGCTCGTACCGGCGGTCTTCGCCACCAGGGACAGGGTGGGGCGCGATCCGGCTGGTCGAGGCGGCATGGTGGAAAGGTTAGCCCAAGCGGGCCGGGGGTCCGTGAGGGACGGGTGAAGCACCCGCAGGGGCGCCGGGCGGGGCACTGTCAGGGGTGGAACCGGCCGCGGGCGGGTGCTCCTCGGGGTGCGGCGCCCGCCCGCGGCCGGGGTCAGGAGGAGGGTGCCGGAACCGGGACGTACTCGTACCAGTCGAAGGCGACCTGCCCCTCGGTGGCGTACATGCCGATCACCCGTCCGGTGAAGCCGCAGGCGACCTCGGTGGAGAGGTAGCGTCCGTCCAGTTCGGCGAGCGGCCGGTTGTCCGGGGCCGCGGGGTCGCCGAGCCAGAAGGCGAGGGTGTCGGGGCCCGTGGTGCCGCCGTCGGTGAGTCCGGGGGAGGCGGGCACGAGGTCCCTCGTCCGGATCGTCACGGTCAGGCGCAGCGGCCCGGCGGGGGCGGGGCGACGGGCCACGGTCTGGCGCAGCGGTCCGATGCGGGCGAGGACGGCGACCTCCCCGTCGGCCGCCTCCACTTCGTAGTGGTGGGCCTCGTCGAGGCGCACGCAGAGGCCGCCGCGTCCGGTGCCGGGATCGATCTCGGCGGTGACGCGGCAGTCGTGGTGCTGCTGGCGGCGGCCGAGGAAGGTGTGGCCGGGGCTGTCGAGGGTGGGGCCGGTGGCGGTGAGGAGCAGCCGGCCGGGGCGCTCGGTGAGGGACCAGGAGCCCTCCGGGCGGGCGAAGGGCGAGATCCAGTGCGGGGCGAGGGCGGGCGCGTCGAAGTCGTCGCGGGCCGGCACGTCCGGTACGGGGTGCCAGGCGCCGCCGGGGGCCGCGTGCCGTTCGGGCACGGGTGCGAGGACGGGCCAGCCGTCCTCGTCCCATTCCACGGGGGTCAGGAACGTCTCGCGGCCGAGCACGTGCACGTCGGGGGTGAAGCCCCGGGGGCGCACGCCGAGCAGCACCATCCACCAGCTCCCGTCGGGGGCCTGTACCAGGTCGGCGTGGCCGGTGTTCTGGATCGGGTGGGAGGTTCCGCTGTGGGACAGCAGGGGGTTGCCGGGCGCGCCCTCCCAGGGGCCGCGCGGCGAGCGGCTGCGGGCTAGGGACACGCTGTGGCCGCGTTCGGTGCCGCCCTCGGCGATCAGCAGGTACCACCAGTCGCCGATGCGGTAGAGGTGCGGTGCCTCGGGGAACTTGAGGCCGGTGCCCGACCAGGTGGGGAAGGGGCCTTCCAGCACCTTGCCGGTGGCCGGGTCGATCCTCGCCATGTTGATGCCCCCGGCGGGGCCGGAGAAGGCGCACCAGCAGGTGCCGTCCTCCTCCCAGGCCAGGTCGGGGTCGATGCCGGTGAGATCGATCCGGACGGGATCGCTCCAGGGGCCCTCGGGCCGCTCGGCGGTGACGAGGAAGTTGCCGCCCCCGTCGATGTTGGTGTTGACGACCCAGAAGCGGCCGTCGTGGTGGCGGATCGTGGGGGCGTACAGACCTCCGGACGCCTTGGCGCCGGGGAGGGGCAGCGGCAGCTGGCCGGGGCGGTCGAGCACGTTGCCGATCTGCTGCCAGTGCACGAGGTCCTTGCTGTGGAAGAGCGGCAGCCCGGGGAAGTACTCGAAGCTGGAGCACACCAGGTAGTAGTCGTCGCCGACCCGGCAGACGCTCGGGTCGGGGTGGAACCCGCTGATCACGGGGTTGTCGTACATGTGCACAGGAACGTGCTCCCTTCGAGCCGCCGGGTGCCGTTCCGCGGGTGCGGGCGGTGCGGTTCTCGTTCGTTCATGGTGGCAGGGGGTGGGCGTCGCGCTTCGCGGCCGGGGTGGTGACGCGTGCCGCGAGGGCCGCCGCCTTGGCGGCGGCGACCCTCTTGGCGTCCGGCTCCGTCCCCGTCGGGGAGGGGGGCGGTGGCGGACCGTGTCAGGCGGACAGGCTCCAGCGCTGGTTGCCGCCGCCGGTGCAGGAGTAGAGCTGGAGCTGGGTGCCGTTGCCGGTGCCGGCGCCCACGGCGTCGAGGCAGAGTCCGGACTGAACGCCGACGACGGACCCGTCGGAGTTCAGCCGCCACTTCTGGTTGTCGCCGCCCCAGCAGCTGTAGATCTGGATCTTGGCGCCGTTGCCGGTGCCGGCCGCGTCCAGGCACTTGTTGCCGTAGACCCGCAGTTCACCGGCCGAGGTCTGCTCCCACTTCTGGTTGCCGGCGCTGTTGCAGTCGTAGAGCTGGACCGCGGTGCCGTCCGAGGTGCTGGAGTTCGGCACGTCCACGCAGCGGCCGGAGGCCGCGCCCTTGAGCTGTCCGCTCTGGCCGCCGTCACCGGGGTCGCCCGGGTCCCCGGGGTCACCACCGTCGCCCGCACCGTTGTTGAGGGCGTTGAGCACGGAGCTGTAGGCCGACTTCTTGTTGCCGTTGTTGTCGAACAGCAGCGGCGACTGGTCCGAGCGCCACGAGTCGCTGTCGCGCACGCCCCAGACGGTGATGCCGAGGCAGCGCGAGACGGCCAGGCAGTCGTTGACCACGTTGGCGTAGGTCGAGGCCGAGGCGCCCTGGATGTCGAGCTCCGTGATGGCCACGTCCACACCGAGTGCGGCGAAGTTCTGCAGCGTGGTGCGGAAGTTGCTGTCGTACGGGCTGCCGCTGTTGAAGTGCGACTGGAAGCCGACGCAGTCGATCGGCACGCCACGCGACTTGAAGTCGCGGACCATGTTGTACACGCCCTGGGTCTTGGCCCAGTTCCAGTTCTCGATGTTGTAGTCGTTGTAGCAGAGCTTGGCGGAGGAGTCGGCCGCGCGCGCGGTGCGGAAGGCGACCTCGATCCAGTCGTTGCCGGTGCGCTGCAGGTTGGAGTCGCGGCGGCCGCCGGAGTTGCCGTCGGCGAAGGCCTCGTTCACGACGTCCCACTGCGCGATCTTGCCCTTGTAGTGGGCCATCACGCCGTTGATGTGGTCGATCATCGCCTGGCGCAGCGAGCTGCCGCTGAGGCTCTGCATCCAGCCGGGCTGCTGGGAGTACCAGGCCAGGGTGTGGCCGCGGACCTTCTTGCCGTTCTGCACCGCCCAGTTGTAGACGCGGTCGGCGTTGCTGAAGTTGAACTGGCCCCGCTGCGGCTCGGTGGCGTCGATCTTCATCTCGTTCTCGGCCGTCACCATGTTGAACTCGCGGGACGCGATGCCGGTGTACGTCGAGTCGCCGAGCTTGCCGGAGGCGATGGCGGTGCCGAAGTAGCGGCCGCTCTGCGCCGCCGCGGCGCCGAGCGTGTTCTCGGCGGAGTGGGCGGTCGGCGCCGAGACCAGTGAGGTGACCAGGGCGAGGACGCCGGCGGCGAGTGCCACCAGCAGCACGCGGCTCTTCCGTCTGGTGACGGGTCTGTCAAGGGCATAGGAGCCCATGGCTGTGCCTCCAAGGTAGGAACGAACGGAACCACCGGGCACCGCGCCGGGAATCACCGAGGTCCCGGCCGGCCCGGTCGACGCCCGGCCGGCCGCCGGGTGATGTACACGGTGCGGTGGTGCGCGGATCTGTCGTGCGGCGGTGCGCGGCTCTGCCGGGCAGCACGGCAGCCCGGATCAAGCGTTCGAAATCTCGGTATACGGTCGGTTCACCGACAGGATGATTACGGGCGTGACGAAGGCTCGTCAACCGTCGCGACAGGATAATTTTCCGACGCACGATCGAAACTTTCGGTAAAGCGAGTATCGCCGTCAAACCGGACGGTATGCCGAGTCGATGCGCCCTATCCGGAGTGTGCAGGGCTTTTTCCGTTCGCACGACGGCATGTGACGCTCCGTCGGGTGGGCCTCTTTATGGACAGATCCGTAGGAGCTCTTGACCGGAGGACCCCGGCTTCTTAACTTGAGGCGTCACAGGATCGGAATACCGTCGAAACTTTCGACCCCCACGACCCGCCCTGCCGACCCCCCGTTCCACTCCCCCACTCCCCCGCTCCCCCCCCATTCCTCGTCCGACTTCGACACGACAGCTCCACGGTTCCTCCGGCGCCACCCCACCCCGCCCCCAAGGAGGCCCTCCGATGTGGTTCCGTCATCCGTCCCCGCGCCGCGCGAGACGCCTGCTGAGCGTTCTCGCGCCCCTGCTGCTCGTGGCCGCCTTCCTCGGGGCGCAGCCCGCCCAGGCCCGCTCGGCCGCGGTCGCGGCCGTCGACCCCGGCGCCACCTACGTGCTGGTCAACCGGAACAGCGGAAAGGCCCTGGACGTCTACAACATGGCCACCGGCGACGGTGCCCGGCTCACCCAGTGGGCGAGGAACGACCAGAGCCAGCAGCAGTGGCAGTTCGTCGACTCCGGGGACGGCTACTACCGCCTCAAGTCCCGCCTGTCGGGCAAGGTGCTGGACGTCTACAACTGGTCCACCGCCAACGGCGGTTCGATCGTCCAGTGGACCGACCTGAACGGCACCAACCAGCAGTGGCGCCTGGTCGACGGCGGGGACGGCTACGTGCGGCTCGTCTCACGCCACAGCGGCAAGGCACTGGAGGTGCAGGGCGGTTCCACCGCCGACAACGCCGACATCGTCCAGTACGACGACTGGGGCGGCGCCAACCAGCAGTGGAAGCTCGTCGAACTCGGCTCCGGCGACCCGGGCGACGGCGACCCCGGCGACGGCACCTGCGACCTTCCGTCCTCCTACCGCTGGAGTTCCTCGGGCGCGCTGGCGCAGCCCAAGCAGGGCTGGGTCTCGCTCAAGGACTTCACGGTCGCGCCCTACAACGGCCGGCAGCTCGTCTACGCGACCACGCACGACACGGGGACCAGGTGGGGTTCGATGAACTTCACCCCGTTCTCCGACTGGTCGGACATGGCCTCGGCGGGCCAGAACACGATGTCGAACTCCACCGTCGCCCCCACGCTCTTCTACTTCGCGCCGAAGAACGTCTGGGTGCTCGCCTACCAGTGGGGCGGGACCGCCTTCTCCTACCGGACGTCGAGCGATCCCACCAACCCCAACGGCTGGTCCTCGGAGCAGGTGCTCTTCTCCGGCGGCATCTCCGGCTCCGGAACCGGGCCGATCGACCAGACGCTCATCGGTGACGGCACGAACATGTACCTGTTCTTCGCCGGCGACAACGGCAAGATCTACCGGGCCAGTATGCCGATCGGGAACTTCCCGGGCAGCTTCGGCTCCTCCTCGACGGTGGTCATGAGCGACTCCACCAACAACCTGTTCGAGGCCCCGCAGGTGTACAAGCTGAAGGGCCAGAACCGCTACCTCATGATCGTCGAGGCGATCGGTTCGCAGGGCCGGTACTTCCGGTCCTTCACGGCTACCGGCCTGGGCGGCTCCTGGACCCCGCAGGCCGCCTCCGAGAGCAACCCCTTCGCCGGCAAGGCCAACAGCGGCGCCTCCTGGACGAACGACATCAGCCACGGGGAACTGCTGCGCACCGGCCCCGACCAGACCATGACCGTCGACCCCTGCGATCTGCGGCTGCTGTACCAGGGACGCAGCCCGAGTTCGGGCGGTGACTACGGTCTTCTGCCCTACCGTCCGGGGCTGCTGACACTGCGGCGCTGACGGCGGGAGGGACCCGGCTCCGGTGGGGAGCCGATGCGGCGGGCCCGGCGAGTGTGCCGGGCCCGCCGCACTCGGGTTCCGGGGGCCGTGTCACCCGGCGGGCCGGGCGAGGCAGCGGCGCACGAGGTCGAGCGTGCGCGCGGTGACGGTGTCGAGCGGGGCGCCGCCGTCGACGGCGGCCAGCGCCGTGTGCAGCATGCCGGCGATCAGGTCCGCGGTGAGCGCGGGCTCGGGAGTGCCGAGCTGCCGGACGGCCGCGCGGAAGGGTTCGACCTGTTCCAGGTGCAGCTCCCGCAGGCGCTCCAGGCAGGCCGGGGGGAGACCGGCGTTCATCAGCGCGGCGGCGGGCCGGTGCGCGCCTTCGGCACCGAGACGCAGGCTCTCCCGGAAGAAGGCCTCGATCCGTTCCACCGGTCCGTCGGCCGCGGCCACGGCCCGGGCGAGCGCCTCGTTGGAGCGCCGGAAGGCCTCCTCGGTGATGGTGGCCAGCAGGGCGGCCGAGGAGTCGAAGTACTGGTACACGCTGGAGCGGGCCAGGCCCGCGCGGGCGCCGACCGCCGCCGGTGTGACGGCGGCGGCGCCCTCGTTGACCAGGAGGTCGATCGCCGCCCCGATCAGCGCCTCGCGCTGCCGCGCGCGGTGTTCGGCGACGGTGGAGGCGCTGATCTTCGGCATGCGGGACGGACTCCTGGGTGACGGACGGGGCCGGGCGCGGGCCCACCGCCCCCGGTCAGGACAGCCGGCCGTCGACCATCTCGTGCACCCGGTCGGCGGCGTCCATTATCGCCGTGTCGTGGGTGACCATGACCGTCGCCGTACCGTGCGCGTGGGTCTGCTCGGCGATCAGCCGCACCGCCTCGGCCGAGCGCACCCGGTCCAGCGCCGAGGTGGGCTCGTCCACCAGCAGGACGGCGGGCGAGGTCATCAGGGCCCGGGCCAGGCCCGCGCGCTGGCGTTCGCCGCCGGACAGCTGGTGCGGGCGGTGACCGCGGCGGTGCGAGAGCCCGACGGCCTCGAGGAGTTCCTCGGCCCGGGCCCGGGCGGCGGCGTCGAGGCGTCCGTCGATGTGCAGGGGCAGCAGGAGCTGTTCGCGGACGGTGAGCGAGGCCAGCAGGTTGGACTGCTGGAAGACGAAGCCGATGTGGCGCCGCCTGGCCGCCGTGCGCTCCTTGTCCGAGAGGGCCGTCAGCTCGGTGCCGGCGAGGTGGACCTGGCCCGAGGTGGGCCGCTGGAGGCCGCCGGCCACGGCGAGGAGGCTGGACTTGCCGGATCCCGAGGGCCCGACGACGGCGACGAACTCGCCGGGTGTCACGTCGAGGGCGACGTGGTCGAGGGCGGTGACGGCGGCCTCGCCGTCCCCGAGGGTGAGGCTCACGTCGAGCAGGCGCAGTCCGCCGGTGCCCGCGGCGTCGGAGGCGGCCCCGTGTCGGGTGGAGGTCGTGGTCATCGGGTGGCTCCCAGAGCGGTCAGGGGGTCGACGGCGGTGATGCGGCGGACGGCGACGACGGCGCCCACGATGCCCAGGCCCACGAGGAGGCCCGCGGAGGTGGCGATGGCCGGGGCGGACAGCGAGAAGGGGGCCTTGCCGATCATCGCGCTCCCGAGGGCCAGGCCGGCGGCGGTGCCGACGGCCGTGGCGCCGAGAAGGACGGCGAGGACCTGGGCGAGCGCGTCGCGCAGGATGTACGCGGTGGGGGCCCCGAGCGCCTTCAGCAGGGCGATCTCGGCCTTGCGCTGCACGGTCCAGACGGTGAAGAAGGCGCCGACGACCAAGGCGGAGATGGCGTAGAGGAAGCCCTTGATCAGGGCCATGGTGCTCGACTCGGCCGTGTAGCCGGGGGACGCGCCGTAGGTGGTCTCCTTGCTGTCGGCGCGGGTGCCGGTCGCCTTCTCGACGGCGGCGACGTCGGCACCGTCGGCCAGGGTGAGCGCGACGGCCGTGGCCTGCTCGCGCGCGGCCTCGGGCAGCTCGCCGGGCAGGCCGTAGTGGAGGTGGCGCCAGGTGTCGAGGTCGGTGTAGACGATGCCGATGTGGCCGTAGGAGACCTTCTCGTCGAGCACTCCGACGACCTTCAGCGGGACCTCGCTCCTGTCGGCGGTCAGGACGTCCCCGACACCCACCCCGAGGTCGGCGATCTCCCGGGTGATGACGATGCCGGCACCGCCGTCGTGCAGGCCCTTGCCCTCGGTGGGGCGGGGGGCCAGGGGCGAGTCCGGCGCCATGCCGAAGACGGCGAGGTTGACCTGCTCGCCCTTCTCGGCGCCCCGGGTCACCCGGGCGTTGGCCAGCGTGTTGCCGAAGGGTTCGGCCCGCTTCACGCCGGGGGCCTTCGACCACGCCTGCCAGTCCTTCCGTTCCACGGTGGAGCGGGAGAACTGCTCGCTCGTGGCCGTCTCGTCGAAAGCCATGTGGGTCACGGGCAGTGCGCGAAGACCGGAGATGCCGGCGTCCGCGAGGCCGGAGGCGAGCCCGGACAGGAGCACGCCGAGGACGGCGATGAGGGCGACCACGGCGCCCATGAGGGCGAAGCGGCCGCGGGCGAAGCGCAGATCGCGCAGGGCGAGGAACACGGGGGTCTCCGAGCGAGGAGGGGACGGGGGCGCGGGGCCGCCGGCACGGCGCGGCCACGGCGCGCACGGCACGGCACGGCACGACACGCACGGCTTTGCCGGTATTTGACGACGCGCGTGTCGGCATCCTATCCGACGTTGCCGACACGACTGTCGGCACGACCGCCGGAACGCCGGTTCGCGAGAGGCATCCGCGCGACGGGGCGACGGGGCGACGGGGCGACGGAGACAGGACGCCCACCGGCCAAAGGCAGGCGGAAGCGGCCCACCGGCGGAGACCGAGGGCAGGAGAACCGGTGAGGCAGGAGAGCCGGTGAGGCAGGAGGGCCGGTGGGGCGCGCCGCCCGGAGCGGGCGGCGCGGGGTCCGGCGGGTCTCACGCGTGCGCGCCCCGCCGTCAGACGGTGTCCGCGTACTCCCGCAGGCGGGTGGAGACCAGGGACTCGAGCGCGTCGGCCGCCAGGTCGGCGTACCGGGCGAAGTCGGTCTCGTCACCGGCGGCCGCGGCCACGCGGAATCCGTCGGTCAGGGCCCGGCCGAGGACCGTCATGTCGTCCGCGAGCTCGGCCGCCACCTCGTCCGGCACTCCCCGGTAGGAGGTACGCAGCCGGGCGGCGATGAAGTCGAACATCTCCCTGCGGATGGCGAGGTAGCGCTGCCGCGCGAGGTTGTCCACCAGACGCCGCTCGAAGGCGAAGACGAGGCCGATGCTCCAGAAGGCGGCGGCCGGGTCGGTGAGGTTCCCGGAGGCCGCGGCCGAGTCGCCGATCGTGCGCCGCAGCATCTCGCGGAGGTCGCCGACGGCCTCGTGGGCCGTGCGCCAGACCTCGAAGCAGTAGTCGAGCAGTTCGACGAAGAGCTGCTCCTTGTTCTGGAAGTGCCAGTAGACGGATCCGATCGGCAGTCCGGAGACGCGGGCCACGTCGGCCATGGTCGTCCCCTCGTAGCCGGCCTCGACGGCGCGCGAGAGCACGGCCTCGAGGATCGCCCGCTTGGACACCTCGGTGGCCTGGTGGGTCCTGCGTCGCGTGGCCATCGGCTCCCCTCACCCCTTCGTGGACTGCAGTTCTACCAAATTCCCTCCGGCCCTTGACACCGACGGCAGGCGCTCGTCATCGTAATGACGATTCTAGAACGTAACTTCTAGGTTTCGTCGAAGGAACGCGACTCGGTGCGCGGTCCACCTCATCCCTGCGGGCCACGGCGATGGCACGGGTCCGCTCTGTCCCGAAACAGGGGAAATTTCATGAGGATCACTGACCACATCCCGCAAGAGAAGATGAGCGGTCTGCAGATCCGCGCCATCGTCATCGCGATCGCCCTGGTCGTGCTCGACGGCTACGACGTCTCGCTCACGTCGTTCTCGGCCCCGTACATCGAGAAGGGTTTCGGGGTCTCCAAGGCCGAACTCGGACTCGTGATGTCCGGCGCCCTCATCGGCATGCTCGTGGGTTCGATCATCGTCGCGCCGCTCGCCGACCGGATCGGCCGCCGCAGGATGGGCGTCGTCTCCACCTCGACGATCGCGGTGGGCATGTTCATCGGCCCGTTCGCGACGCCCGAGACCGGAACCTGGCCCCTCGTGGTGAGCCGCATCGTCACCGGTGTCGGCGTCGGCTGCCTGGTGGCCGTGGTCGGTGTCATCCTCGCCGAGTACACGGGCAAGCGGGTCTACGCCCTGGTCATGGCCGTCTACGCCGCCGCCATCAACATCGGCGGACTGCTCGGCTCCATGTTCGTGGGCCCGGTCCTCGGCGAACGCGGCTGGGAATTCGGCTGGTGGGTCGGCTTCGTCCTGAGCGCCGTCGCCGCCCTCGCCACCTACGCGCTCCTCCCCGAATCCCTCGCCTGGCTCTCCGAGGGCCGGCGCACCGACTCCCTGCTGCGGCTCAACGCGCTCCTGGCGAAGATGCACCGCCCCGCACTCGCCGCGCTCCCCGAGCCCGACTCGACGGGCGTCAGGGCGAAGGGCTCGCTGCGCACCGTGTTCACCGGCCGCACCGGCTTCTACACGCTGCTGATGATCGTCGGCTACATCGCCTACATGCTGAGCTTCTACTTCATGACGAACTGGGCGCCCAGCAGCGTGGCGTCCGCCAACCACGACCCCTCGCTCGCCCCGCAGCTCGTCACCGCCTTCAGCATCGGCGGCATCCTCGGCAACGTCCTCTTCGGGTTCCTCGGCGGCCGGATCAACGTCCGCCTCCTCGCGCCGGTCTTCCTGATCCTGGCCACCGCGACCCTGTCCCTGTTCGGGATCGTCGGCACGGCCATGCCGACCGCCTGGTGGACCCTGTTCCTCGCCTCGTTCTTCGTCTGCTCCGGCACCGCCGCCTTCTACGCGATCGTCCCCTCGCTGTACCCGACGCTGGCCCGCTCGACCGGCTTCGGAGTGGTGATCGGCGTCGGCCGCTTCGGCGGCATCGTGGCGCCGGTCGTCGGCGGCGCGGCCTTCGACGCGGGCATGGGCACGGGCACCGCCTTCACCCTCTTCTCGCTGCCCATGCTCCTCGCCGGTCTCAGCATCCTGGTCCTGCACCTCAGCCGGCGCGGCTCCGAGGCCGAGGCGGACACCGGCGCCGGCACCGACGCGCCGGATGCGCGGCCCACGCTCTCCCGTACGTCCGCATAGCGGCCGTTCCCCCCACCCCGAGAAAGGAACCACCTCATGCCGCTGGCCGTCGCAGCGCTCTCCCACGCGCCGTCCTTCGGCAACGTCGACCCTGGCGGGGAGACGTTCGCCGAGATCAACGCCGCCATCGACGAGGTCAGGGACTTCGTCGCCGCCTACGACCCCGACGTGGTCGTGGTGTTCGGGCCCGACCACTTCAACGGCCAGCTCTACTCGCTCATCACCCCGTGGGCGATCGGCGCGGTCGCCGAGGGCATCGGTGACTACGGCACCACCGCGGGCCCGCTCCCCGTCGACGGCGAGGCCGCCCGCGCCTTCCACGCCGCCGTGCTCGCCGAGGGCGTCGACATCGGGCGCAGCGAGCGCATGAAGGTCGACCACGGTGTGGTCCAGCCGCTCGACTTCGTTTTCGGCAAGGACTTCACGCAGCCGATCGTGCCGGTGTTCGTGAACGCGATCGGCCTGCCGCTCTCCCCCATGCGGCGGGTGCGCGAGATGGGCGAGGCGTTCGGCCGGGCCGCCCGGGCGATGGACAGGAAGGTGCTGTTCCTCGCCTCCGGCGGCATCTCCCACAACCCGCCGATCCCCCGCTGGGACGGCGCGCCCGGCACCGTACAGGAACGTCTCGTCGCCTACGCCCCCTCCCCCGAGGAACGGCAGGAGCGCGAGCAGATGATCGTCAGGGGCATCCAGGCGATCGCCGACGGCAGGGCCCCGAGCGACCCGCTGAACGAGGAGTGGGACAAGCTCGTCCTGGACACGTTCCGCTCCGGCGACCTCGGGGCGGTCGACGGCTGGGAGAACGGCTGGTTCGTCGCGGAGGGCGGCTCGGCCGCGCACGAGATGCGCAGCTGGATCGCCGCCTACGCGGCGCTGTCCACCGAGGGCCCCTACCGCTTCGCCGTCGACCGCTACTGGGCGGTCGAGAAGTGGGGCGCCGGCTTCGCCGTGCAGGCGGCGGTGACCGCATGAGCCAGACGCGGAACGCGCACTTCGCCACCCTGTGGGAGGAGATCGCGGACCTGGAGCACACGCTGCGGTACGTGGACGCGGGCGGCTGCCGCACCCGGGTCCTCGACATCGCCGGAGCGGGTCAGGACGCGCAGACCGTCGTCCTCGCCAGCGGCACCAGCGGGCACATCGAGGCATGGACGCAGAACGTGCGGGCCTTCGCCGAGGCCGGCTTCCGGGTGGTCGGCTACGACTACCCGGGCCACGGGTACACCGCGCTCGCCGACCATCCGCTGGAGATCCGCGACTACGAGGAGCACCTGCTCGCCCTGCTGGACGCGCTGGCGCTGGACCGCGTGCACCTGGCCGGTGAGTCGCTCGGTGGCTGGCTGGCACTGAAGTTCGCGCCGAAGCACCCCGAACGCCTGCGCTCGGTGATCCTGTCCGCGCCGGGCGGCCGGGTGATCGGCGAGCCGCAGCTCGACCGGACCCAGTCGGTGAGCGCCCAGGCGGTGAGCGAGCCGACCTTCGAGAACGTGAGGAGGCGTCTGCAGGTCGTGATCCACGATCCCGGCAACATCACCGACGAACTGGTCCACGTCCGCCGGGCGATCTACTCCCGCGAGGGGTTCAGCATGGCGAACGTCTCCGCCCTGCGGGAGCCGGAGCGCCGGTGGCGCAACCGCGTCACCGACGAGGACTTCGCGGCGGTGCCGGTCCCGGCGCTGATGGTGTGGACCGACAACGAGCCGACCGGCGACGAGGCCGAGGGCGCGCGCCTGTGCGGCCTGATCCCGGACGGCGAGTACCTGCTGGTCCGCGGTGCCGCGCACTGGCCGCAGTGGGAGGGGGCCGCCGAGTTCAACGCCGCGGCGGTCGCCTTCCTCCGCAAGCACGCGGGACGGGGTCACGAGCATGTCTGAGGAGAGGTCCGGAGTGAGCGTCACCCGGGAGACCGTCAGCGGGATCGCCCGCGAGCTGTTCGAGGCCAAGCGCGGGGTGTACACCGTGCCGTACGTGAGCCCCCGGCTCCCCGAGCGCGACCTCGAGACCGCCTACGCGATCTCCGCCGAGTTCGCCGCCCTGCGCGAACGCGAGCTGGGCGTGAAGCGGGTGGGCCGCAAGGTCGGACTGACCAACCGCCTCGTGCAGCAGCGCGTCGGCATCGACGAGCCCGACTACGGGATCATCCACGACGACATGGTGCACCCCTCGGGCACGCACCTGCCGCTGTCCGCGTACAACCGCCTGCTCATCGAGGCGGAGGTCGCCTTCGTGCTGGGGAGCGACGTCCTGGACCCCTCGCGCGAGAGTGTCGAGGCCGCGATCGACTACGTGACGCCCGCGTTCGAGGTGGTCGACTTCCGCTACGCCGGCTCGGTGGGGCAGATCGTCGACACCATCGCGGACAACGCGGGCTGCAGCGGCGTCGTCCTCGGCGAGGAACGGCACGCCTACGGCGAAGTCGACCTGACGCGGGTGGAGATGGTCATCACCGGCGGCGGCGAGGAGATCACCCGGGGCGTCGGCGGCAATGTGCTGGGCGACCCGGTCAACGCGGTGCTCTGGCTCGCCGAGACCGCGCTCCGCACGGGCGAGCCGCTGCGCGCCGGCGAGGTGCTGCTGTCGGGGTCCATCGGCTACATCGAGCCGTGGCCCGCCGACGTCGAGTGCGTCGCCACCATCACCGGACTGGGTCGCGTGGTCGCGACCGCGGACACGAAGGGCTGAACATGAGCGACTACCGTCCCGTCGACGCGACCACCCGCGTCGAGATCGAGCAGCTCATCGCGGAGATGCTCTACCGCCTGGACCACAACAGGGCGGACACGACCTGGGAGCTGTACACCGAGGACGGCGTCTCGGTCGGCCCGATGGGCGACATGGACCGCGAGGCCATGAAGGTGTGGGGTGCCGAGCGGGCCCGGCAGACGGACCTGGTCGGCCGTCACTTCATCGGTGGCATCCGCCTGGTGCGGGACGGGGAGGAGGTCGAGGGCACCGTGCAGTACCTCACCTTCCGCGACACCAACGAGCCGCGGACGCTGCCCGCCTCGGTCGGCGAGTTCCGCGAGCGCTACCGCAAGGTGGACGGCCGCTGGCTGTTCGCCCGCCGGGAGATCGTGCCGGTCTTCGGCGGCCGGGCGGCCGCGGCCCACGCCGCGCGCCTGGCCGGACGAGAGGGGCAGGCGCGGTGAAGCGGGCGGCTTTGGGCGAGCTCGCTCCCGTCCTCTACCACCAGACCGTCGCCTCCTTCTCGATGCCGGAGTGGGCGGTGGCCGCCGGCTACGACGGCGTCATCCTCGACCTGCAGCACGGCGAGCTGGGACTGGAGGCGGCCTGCGGCGTCCTCCGCTCGATCCCGCGGGACAACGCCTACGCGTACGCCCGGGTCGGCTCGCTCGACCCCGCGCCGATCCTGCGGCTGCTCGACAGCGGGGCCCGCGGCATCGTCGCGCCCACCGTCGAGTCCCGGTCCCAGGCCGAGGCCCTGGTCGCCGCCACCAAGTACCCGCCGGCCGGCAACCGCAGCCTGGGCCCGTCCCGGCCCGCGCTGTACCCGGGCGACTCGTACACCGGGGCCGGCAACCGGGCGGTGTCCGCCGTCGCCCAGATCGAGACGAGGGCCGGCGTCGACCGCGCCGAGGAGATCGTCTCGACCCCGGGTCTCGACTCGGTCTACATCGGCCCCGCCGACCTGGCCGTCTCCCACGGCCTGCCCGGACGCGGCGACTGGGAGGACGGCCCCGTGCGCGAGGCGATCGCACACCTCAGGGAGGTGACGGCCGCGCACGGCGTCACCCTCGGCATCTACTCCGGCCGGCCGGAGTACGCGGCCGGCCTGCTCGCCGACGGCCTCGTCGACTACGTCGGCCTCGGCATCGATCTCGTCCTGCTGAACCGCGCGTTCGGCGACACCATCGCCGGGCTGGACTCGGCACGATCCGCACGGAGCAACTCATGAACAACGCCTGCGACGTCCTCGTCGTCGGGGCGGGTCCCGTCGGCCTGACCCTGGCCAACCTGCTCGGGCAGCAGGGCGTCGACGTCCTCCTCGTCGAGCGGGAGCACGAACTCGTCGACTACCCGCGGGCCGTGGGCATCGACGACGAGGCGCTCCGTGCGATGCAGACCGCCGGGCTCGTCGAGGAGGTGCTCCCCCACACCATCCCGGACCAGAAGATCTACATGATCAACGGCGAGGGGGCGATCCTCTCCGAAGTGAACCCCACGACGCGGGAGTTCGGCTGGCCGCGCCGCAACGGATTCGTGCAGCCGCTCGTCGACCGGGTGCTGCTCGCCGGCCTCGACCGCTTCCCGGGCGCCACCGCCCGCTTCGGCACGGAGGTCGTGGACCTCGCCGAGGACACCGACGGGGTGGTCGCCCGCTTCGCGAACGGCGAGACGGTGCGCGCGCGGTACGTCGTGGCCGCCGAGGGCGGGGCATCCCCCACCCGCAAGCGCCTCGGCATCTCCTTCGAGGGCGAGACCCGGCCGACCGACGGCATCGTGATCGACGTCGCCAACGACCCGATCGGCACGCCCCACGCCGTCTTCGGCGGGGACCCGGCCCGCAGTTACGCCTCCATCGCGCTCCCGCACGGCATCCGCCGCTGGGAGTTCACCCTTTTCGAGGACGAGGGCGAGGCCGACGTCCAGGACGACGAGTTCGTCCACCGCCTGCTGGCCCCGCACGTCCCGGACCCGTCCGCGCTGGACATCATCCGCCGCCGCGTCTACCGCCACCACGCCCGTATCGCGGGCCGGTTCCGCCAGGGCCGGATCTTCCTCGCCGGGGACGCCGCCCACGTCATGCCCGTCGTCGGCGGCCAGGGCTGGAACTCCGGGATCCGCGACGCCTTCAACCTCGGCTGGAAGCTGGCCGCGGTGGTCAAGGGCCTGTCGGCCGACGGTCTCCTCGACACCTACGAGACCGAACGGCTCGGCCACGTCTCGCAGATGGTGGCCGTCTCCCTCCGGATGGCGAAGGAGATGACCGACCACGACCCCCAGAAGGCCGCCGAGCGCGACCGGCTCGCCGCCTCCCGCACGCCCGAGGAGCGCGAGGCCCAGAAGCGGCAGGCCTTCAAGCCGCAGCCGAAGTTCGACCGGGGTGTCGTGGTGCACACCCCGCTGCCGGTGTCCAAGTCCCTTCCCGCCCGCGAGGTCCCGCGGCTGGCCGGCGCGATCTTCCCGCAGCCGAGGGCCACCGACGCCGACGGCGTCGAGATGCTCCTCGACGACGCGACCGGTCAGGGCTGGCGCGTCCTCACCTGGAACAACGACCCGACGGCGTTCCTGTCGGCCCCGACACGCGCCGCGCTGGACCGGCTCGGCGCCCGTCTGGTGCAGGTGGTGCCGAGGGCGCAACTGCCCTGGGCGCGCAAGCGGGCCGCCCCCGACGTCACCCTCGTCGGCGACCTCGGCGGTGAGCCGAGCCTGCAGGCCTGGTTCGACGCGCGGCCGGTCGGCGCGGTCGTCCTCCGCCCCGACCACGTGATCGCCGCCGAGTGCCTGAGCCAGGAACTCGACGACGTGGTGACCCGCGTCCTGGAGGCCGCCCGCGCCGTCGGCTGAGCACAGTGAGGGCCGGAGGGGGGCCGGAGGAGTCGCGAGCGGCGGCCCTCCGGCCCCTACCCGTTGGTATCCACGTTCTAGAATGGGCGTGTTGAGGGCACGGGCAGGGACGACAGGCGGGCGACGGTGGCGGCATGAAGCAGGGCACACGGCAGGACGGCGACACCCGGGGCACCCGGCAGGCGCGCTCGGACCGCAGCCGGGAACAGATACTCGGGGCGGCGCTCGACCTGGCGGTGGTGCACGGCTACCAGGGCACCACCATGGCGGCGGTCAGCACGGCCTCCGGCCTGCCCATCGGCTCCGTCTACTGGCACTTCAAGAACAAGGAGCAGCTCTTCGTCGCCCTCCTCGAGCACTGCTACGAGGTGTGGAAAGAGGTCCACTCGGGCCCCGAGGGGCTGCGCCGCAAGCTGTCGCGCGGGATCGCCGGACTGTCCGGCGCCGACCCGGAGCAGTACACGAAGGAGGAGGCGCTGCTCAAGGCCGCGGCCGTCTGGGCCCTGAGCCGGCAACTCGGCGGCCTGGCCGAGGACAGCGAGGTGCGCGCCGCCTACCTGCGGATGCGGGCGGAGATGTTCGGGGCGGACGTGCGGCGGATCACCGAGTCCCTGCCCGCCGACGTCACCCGGCGCTTCCCCGAGGTCGCCACGAAACTCACGGTCATGAGTCTGGCGCTCACCGACGGGTTCTACGTCCACGCCAATTCCGAGGTGCACCTGGACCTGGACTTCGGCGAGTACGCCGACCTGGCCGCGCAGGCGCTGGAGGGCCTGGTGGCCGGCTTCGCCCGCCGGGCGGCGGAGGAGGAGCAGCAGCAGCAGCAGCAGCGGTAGGACGCTCCGCCCGGCGGGGCGGCGGGCCTCAGACGCTTCGGGTGAGCCCGCCGTCGACGCGCAGGTTCTGCCCGGTGGTGTACGTGGCCTCGCAGGCGAGGAAGGCCACCGCCCGGGCGACCTCCCGGTGCGCGGCGGCCCGGCCCAGCGGGATCGAGGAGGTCCACGCGGCCGGCACCGTCTCCGGGTCGGCGACGGTGTAGCCGGGGAGCACGTTGTTGACGCGGATGCCGTCGGCGGCGACCTCGTCGGCCCACAGCTTCGTCCAGGTCGTCATCGCCGCGCGCGCGACCATCGAGGTGGGGAAGCGGGCCGAGGGTTCGGTGGGGCTGGCCGAGGAGATGTTGACGACGCTGCCGCCGCCCTGCGCGCGCATCGGCGCGAGCGCGGCCCGGCAGGCCCGCACCACGTGGTAGAAGTACAGATCGAATCCGGCCGCCCAGTCCTCCTCGGTCAGTTCCTCCAGCTTCCCCTTGGGGCCGTGGCCCGCGCTGTTGACGAGCACGTCCAGCCGGCCCCACTCGGCCACCACCCGCTCGACGGCCGCCTCGACGACTCCCGCCCCGGTGTAGTCCCCGCGGATGGCGAGGCCGCCGAGTTCCTCGGCCAGTTCGGCCACGCCCTCACCGCGCGCCAGCACCGCCACGCGGTGGCCGCGGGCTGCCAGTTCGCGTGCCGAGGTGGCACCGATGCCGCTGCTGCCGGCGATCACGAGGGCGGTGGGGGGTGCTTCGGTCATGGTGCGCTGCTCCTGGTGACGGGACGGATGGAATGTGCCTTCTAGAACTTATATTCCAGTCGAATTTACTCGCAGCTCGCACCCGACGTCAACGACGAACCCGGCGGCGGGAACCGGCCACCGCCCGCTCGCGCGGCCCGAAGTCCGCACGGAACCCGTTCACTTGATCACCACCGGCTGGACGGTATGTGAAGCTGTCCCCATGAATTCCTCAGAACCCACGCCCGGCGAGTTCAGGGACAGACTCCAGACCGATCGTCCGCACTCCGCGCGGGTCTGGAACTACCTGCTGGGCGGCAAGGACAACTACCCCGTCGACAGCGCGGTCGGCGAGGCGATCCTGGCGACCTTCCCGGAGTTCGTCGCCGTCGCCCGGCTGCAACGACAGTTCCTCGCCCGCGCGGTGCGCTTCCTGGTGCGGGACGCCGGCATCCGTCAGTTCCTGGACATCGGGACGGGACTGCCCACCGCCGACAACACGCACGAACTGGCCCAGCGCCTCGCGCCCGAGAGCCGCATCGTGTACGTGGACAACGACCCCCTCGTGCTCCGGCACGCCGAGGCGCTGCTCACCAGCAGCCGCGAGGGAGCCTGCGCGTACGTCGACGCGGACGTCCGCGACCCGGAGCGGATCCTGGCCGAGGCCGCGGAGACACTGGACTTCACGCGCCCGGTGGCCCTGACCATGCTCGGGATCATGGGCCAGATCTCGGACGCCGACCGACCGGCGGAGCTGGTGAGCACCCTGCTGGCCGGACTGCCCGCCGGGAGCTATCTGGCGCTGAGCGACGGCACGAACACCAACGAGGCGCTCACCAAGGCGGTCGAGGGGTACAACGGGCAGTCGGCCAACACCTATCACCTCCGGTCGCCGCAGGAGATCGCCTCCTACTTCGCCGGTCTGGACCTGGTCGAGCCGGGTGTCGTCCCCACGTCCTCCTGGCGCCCGGAGGGCGAGGACACCGGGACGGACGCGCCCCACGTCTCGGTCGCCGGGATCGCGCTGAAGAAGTGATCCGCGGGCCGCTCCGGGCCCGTCCGCCGGGGCACCTCGCCCGGCACACGGGCCCGGGGCGACGTACGGGGCTCCGCTCCCCGTACGCGGTCCCGCCGGTCCCCGGTCAGCGCAGGTCGAGGACCGCCTTGCCGATGAGGCCGCGCTCGACGGCCTCGTGCGCGGCCGCCACCTCGTCCAGGCCGAAGGAGTGCACCGGCAGCGGCGTGAGGGCGCCCTCGCGCAGCGCGGCGGTGATCCCCTCGGCGGCGCCGAGCAGCGCGTCCCGCGGTGTGGTGTGGAAGAGCGCGAACCGCAGCACCAGGTTCGACCACATGAGCCGGAAGAGGGGCAGACTCGGCTCCTCGGCCCCGGCCGCGTAGGTCACCACGGAGGCTCCCGGGGCGGCCACGGCGAGGTCCAGTTCGAGGTTGTCGCTCAGCGAGACCTCCACGACCCGGTCGACGGGTCCGATGCCGTCGAGGATCTGCCGGGCCGCGTCGGGCTCGCGGTAGTTCACCACCAGGTCGGCGCCCGCGGCCTTGGCCAGCTCCGCCTTCCCGGGCCCGCTGACCGTCGTCACGACCCGTGCGCCGGCGGCCCGGCCGAGTTCGATCGCGAAGTGCCCGACGGCGCCCGCTCCGGCCGCGACCAGCACCGTCCGGTCGCGCGGTGACCCGTCGGCGTGCAGGGCCAGGTGCGCGGTCATCGCCGGGATGCCGAGGCAGGCGCCGAGCTCGTCGGAGATCCCGTCGGGCAGGGCGACGGCCCGCTCGGACGGCAGCACGATCCACTCCGCGGCGGTGCCCCACACGTCCCCCGTGGCGGCCATCCAGATCCACACGTGTTCGCCGATCCGGCTCGCGTCGACGCCCTCGCCGACCGCGTCGACCGTGCCCGTGCCGTCCTGGTGCGGGACCCGGCCGGTGTACCGTCCGACGGGCCGGAAGTCCTCCGGGGCGGAGTTCGTCCGCCAGTACATGTCGCCCGGGTTGATCGCGGAGAGCGCGACCCGGACGCGGACCTGGCCGGGGCCGGGCTCGGGGCGTTCGACCTCGACCACCCGCAGCACGCTCGCCGCGGGACCGGTCGTCTCGTACAGGGCTGCCCTCATCGCTCCGTCTCCTCTCCTGCTCGTGTCGTGCTCCGCTGCCCCCGGTGTGGGCCCGCTGCCGCCCTACACATCGGCGGCCACGGCCCGCATGAGCGTCTCCAGGGAACGCTCCCCCTCGGGTGTCTGCGCCCCGCGCTCCAGGGCTCCCGTCATGAGGCGGGCCGGCAGGTCCCCGCTCACCAGCTCCGCCCACGCGGCGTCCTCCGCCCGCAGGTCCTCGGTGAGGTCGTCGGGCGGGACCACCCGCTTGACGGCGGCGACGACCTCAGGGGGCAGCGCGGCGATCTTCCGCGCGACGTCGTCGACGAACGCGTGCAGCTCGGCGGCGGGCACGGCACGGTTGATCCACCCGTACGCGGCCGCGGTGTCCGCGTCCACCGCGTCGGCGGTGAGCAGCAGCTCCAGTGCCCGGTTGCGGCCGACCCGCCGGCGCAGGTACTGGGTGCCGCCGCCGCCCGGGACGATGCCCATCAGCGTCTCGGTCTGGCCGAGGCGCGCGGTCTCCCGCGCGGCGAAGGCCATGTCGGCGGCCGCGACGAACTCGGCGCCGCCGGCCCGGGCCGTGCCCGCCAGCTCGATGATCGAGACCTGCGGCTGGTGGCGCAGCAGTTCCCCGACCCCCTGGAAGAGGTTGAGGTGCGGATCGCGGTCCGCGATCTCCTTCAGCTCCTCCATCTCGTCGAGGATGTGGATGTCGACGTGGGCGAGGAAGAACTCGGGATTGGCGCTGGAGAACACGAGGACGCGGACGGAGCGCTCGTCCCGCACCCTGGCGAGGAGGTCGTGAAGTTCGCGGATCAGTGTTCCGCCGAGCACGTTGACGGGCGGATTGTCCAGGACGATCCGGGCGATTCCGGCATCGACGGTGACATGCAGCGTCGTGTACGGGGGCAGGTGCATACGTGTTCCAAGGTTTGCGGTGAGCCAGTAGGTTTGCGATGAATACCAACCCTGGGCTCCGCCCCGTCACGGGTCAATAACGCACTTTTCGACAACCAAGGATCATGATGGATACCAGCCCCTCCCCCCTGCCGCCCCGTGAGGCCCCGCGGTTCAGCGTCGACTGCCCGAGCCGGCCCATCCTCGACCAGATCTCCGACAAGTGGTCGATGATGGTCATGGCGGTCCTCGAGCGGCCGACACGGTTCAACGAGATCAAGCGGCAGCTGGAAGGCGTCACCCAACGGGTGCTGACCCAGACGCTGCGCAGGCTGGAGCGCAACGGCATGATCGGGCGGCGGGTGCTGGAGACCTCTCCGCTGGGCGTGGAGTACTCGCTCACGCCCCTCGGTGAGTCGTTCCGCGGCCCCTTCACGCACCTGCTCGACTGGACGATCGAGCACAGCGGTGAAGTGACGGCGGCGCAGCGGGAGTTCGACGCGCGGTCGTCGGGACGCTGACCTTCCCCGAGGGGGCGGGGAGCGGGCGCGCGCGTACCGTAGCCGGTACCTCCCCGACGACCGACAGCAGGAGCAGCCGCGTGACCAGCCGTGTCACTCTCCTCTCGCCCGCCACGAGTCCCTCGCTGCGGCGGGCCCTGTTCTACGACGGGGACGCGCTCGACGAGGCCGGGGCGGCGCGTGCCCGGGAGGCCGCCGGTGTGCTGCCCGCGCCCGCCCGGGTGCTTCTGTCCCCGAGCGCGCGCTGCCGGGGGACGGCGGCCGCGCTGGGCCTGGAGGGCGTGGCGGCGGCGGAGCTGGCCGGGCTGGACGTGGGCCGCTGGCAGGGCCGTGCGCTGGAGGAGGTGGCGGCCGCCGAGCCGGAGGCGATGGCCCGCTGGCTGGCGGACCCGGGCAGCGCGCCGCACGGTGGCGAGAGCGTGGAGGGCCTGTGCGCGAGGGTGGCGCGGTGGCTGGAGGAGGAGCGGGACGGTGCGGGCCGTACGCTCGCGGTGGTGGAGCCGGAGGTGGTGAGGGCGGCGGTCGCGGGCGCGCTGTCGGCGCCCGCCGCCGCGTTCTGGCGCCTCGACGTGCCGCCGCTCACCCTGACCGAGCTCAGCGGCCGGGCGGGCCGCTGGAACGTGCGGCTGGGCCGCCCGTTGACGCCGTCGGACGCCGACCGGGGGTGAGGGCCGCGCGTCCGCCGGGCCTGCGGAGGGTGTCCCGCCCGCACGCCGGGGTTCCCGGCGTGCGGGCGGGTTTCAGCGTGCGGCGGGAACCGCGCGAGCGCGCGCTGCCGCCGGCCGTGGGTCGAGCAGGCGTTCCGCCAGTTCACCGAAGAGCAGGCCGAAGCCTGCCCACAGGGTGGACTGGATGGCCAGGGCGGAGAGCCGGAACCGCCACAGCAGGGTGGCCGGGAAGTGGCTCGGCACCTCGTTGACGGCGGGCAGGAACGCGTAGGCCATGCCGATCACGGCGGCGAACGCGGTCACGGCGGTGACCGTGGCCCACCAGGTGCCCAGGCGGGGTGCCAGGCGCTTGCCGAGGAGGGTCGCGCCGATCGCGAGGAGCACGCTGAGCAGCATCATCAGGAAGTACAGGCCGGTCCGCCTGCCGATGGTGTCGGCTTCGCCGACGGAGGGCGGGTTGGCCGGGTACTTCAGGAACGGCACGACGTAGACGGCGAGCAGGGCGCAGCCGGAAAGCAGCAGCGCCGTCGCGCGCGGGGTGAGGCGGCCGACCCGGCCGAGCGCGTAGCAGTACGCGAGCGCGGCGATGCCGCCGAAGGCGACCCCGTAGACGAGGACGCCGGTGGCGAGGCCGGCGGTGGACTGCAGGGAGCGGGAGAAGACCTCCGTGTCGTGTTCGTGGGCGTGTGTGTGGGCGGGGACGTGCTCGAAGGCGATCGCCTTGTCGACGTCCGGTTCGCCGAGGAAGTAGGCCACGAGCAGGGCGAGTACGCCGGCGGCGAGACCGGCGAGCATGCCCCGCACGAGGAGGTTCCGTACGGTCGCGGAGTTCATGGGCGGGTGCTGTCCCCCGGCTCAGTGGCAGGGGAAGCCGAGCAGGTGGCGGGCGTCGTGCACCCACTCGTGGACGTCCGTGCCGTTGAACACGGAGGTGGCGCCCTGCTCGGCGCCGACGAAGTAGAGCAGGACGAGCATCAGGATGCCGAAGAAGACCGCCCAGGGAGCTATCGCCCTGAGCGGCAGCGTGGCGGGAACGGCGGGGGTGGTGGCTGTCGGCTGGGCGACGGTCTGCCCCATGGCAGGACCTCCTCTGGGAGTTCGCGTCCCATCTCGGTGGTGCACAGGACGACGGCCACGGGTCTGACTCACGGGCGCTCCTCGGGGGAGGCCCGCATACAGTGGCGCGACCGTGCCGGATTCCCACCGGCTTCCGTCTCGCCGTCGTCGATTCGGACAGACCGTACCGCGTGACGCGGACACGGCCAAGACCGCCCCGTCCGGCGTGATCTTCCTCTCTGCCGGGCGGAGTCGTGCACCGGCGGTCCTGAACGGCACGTTCCGCGGCGGGAGCCGGCGGCGGGGCGTCGGTCCCCGCCACCGGCCGCCGGGGCGCGCTCAGTCGGTGGTCATGGCGTCCACCAGGCTCTTGGGCCGCATGTCCGTCCAGTTCTCCTCGATGTGGTCGAGGCACGCCTGACGTGGCGCCTCGCCGAAGACGGGCTCCCAGCCGTCCGGCACGTCGACGAAGGTGGGCCACAGCGAGTACTGGCCCTCCTCGTTCCTCAGCACGAGGTAGTCGGCGTCCTCGTCCTCGAAGGGGTTCGTCATCCTTCGCTCCTGTCCTTCGCCCCGGGGGTGGTGGGGGGTTCTTCCTTACGGTCACCGTCTGTCGTGGGCAGCCATGCGGCGACGGCGTTCCACAGCAGCGGGAGCATGGGGGGATCGGCCATCTCGTCGTGCGTGCACGGCAGTCGGGCCTCGCTGATGCGGCCGGTGGTGTAGGGCTGCCACATGGCCCGGCCCCAGCCGTCCTCGAGTTCCTCGGACGAGAGGAAGAGGACGTCGCCGTCGAACACGCGGGGGCGGTGGCCGACGTAGACGCGGGTGTTGTTGGCGATGATCCTCGCCCGGACGGCGGCCTCGTCCTTGGAGATCTCGGCACGGAAGTGGTCCGGGAGTCCGGCGAGGTCGCGGAGGTCGGGTGCCTCGTCGAGGGTGTCCGACTCCTCGGCCGGGGCGTCGGGGTCGAGTCCGGCGCGCTCGTACATCGCGCGGCGCAGCAGTTCCGCGGACTCCTTGACGGCCTCGTCCGTGCCGGGGGTGTCCTCGGGCGCGGGCGCGTAGCCTCCCATGATGACGAGGGCCACCTCCTGGCCGTCCTCCCGCAGTTGCACGGCCATCTCGTGGGCCACCCGGCCGCCCATCGACCAGCCCAGCAGATGGTACGGGCCCGAGGGCCGCACGGTCCGCAGTTCCGCGACGTACTCCTCGGCCATCTCCCGGATGGAGCCCGGCAGTTCACCCGAGGCGTCGGCGTCGCGGGCCTGCAGGCCGTACAGGGGGACCTCGGGGGGAACGAAGGCGGCCAGCGGGGCGAAGCACCAGCTCAGCCCGGAGCGCGGGTGCACGCAGAAGAGGGGCGGCCGGCTGCCGTGCGTCCTGATGGGGAGCAGGGTGCGGAGCGACTCGTCCGTCGCGGGAAGGCTCAGCCGGTGGGCGAGTCCCTCGACGCTGGGTGATTCCATCAGGGTCTGGACGGAGACGTCGACGCCCATGACCCCGCGGATGCGGCGCACCAGCCTGACCGCCAGGAGCGAATGACCCCCGCGTTCGAAGAAGTTGTCCGTGACGCCGATGTGCGGCACGTTCAGCTCCTCGGCGAAGACGCGGCACAGGATCTCCTCCTGGACCGTGGAGGGCCGCCGGCCCGCGGCGGACGCCGTGTGATCCGGCGCGGGCAGCTCCCGCCGGTCCAGCTTCCCGTTCGCCGTCAGCGGCAGGCTCTCCAGAACCACCAGCGCGGAGGGCACCATGTGTTCCGGCAGCCGGGCACCGAGGTGGGCGCGCAGGCCGGCGGTGTCGATGCCGTCCGTGCGGTCGGCGGGGACGAGGTAGCCGACGAGTCGCCGGTCGCCGGGGCGGTCCTCCCGCACCACCGCCGCCGCCCGGGCCACGGACGGATGCGCGGCCAGCGCGGCCTCGACCTCGCCCAGCTCGATCCGGAAGCCGCGCACCTTCACCTGGTCGTCGGTGCGGCCCAGGTACTCCAGCTCCCCGTCCGTGGTCCAGCGGGCGAGGTCGCCGGTGCGGTACATCCGTTCCCCCGGGGAGAACGGGCTGGCCACGAACCGCTGCGCGGTCAGCGCCGGACGTGCGTGGTAGCCGCGGGCCAGTGGGGCGCCGGAGACGTAGAGCTCCCCCGCGACACCCACCGGGACGGGCCGCAGGGCCGCGTCGAGGACGTGGACGCGGGTGTTCCACACCGGGCGGCCGAGGGGCGCGGCGCCCCGGGGCCAGGTCTCCCGGTCACCGGGCAGGGTGTGGGCGGTCACCACATGGGTCTCGGACGGGCCGTAGTGGTTGTGCAGCACCATGCCGGGCTCCCCGCACAGCTCGCGGACCCGCTCACCGAGGACGAGGGCCTCGCCGGCCTGGGCGACGTGCCGGAGCCGCGGCAGTGGGGTGCCCCGCTCCGCCACGGCCTCGCCCAGGGCGTCGAGGAGCATGGTCGGCGCGTACAGCTCGGTGATCCGCTGCTCCCCGAGCCAGGTCACGAAGGCCTCCGGGTCCCGCCGGGTCTCCTCGTCCGGGATGACGAGGGTCTTGCCGTCCAGGAGCGCCGAGAGGACCTCCTGTGCCGAGACGTCGAAGCTGATCGCCGTGAACTGGGCGACCCGCGCGCCGGGTTCCGCGGGGACGGCGGACGCGTGCCAGGAGAGCAGGTTGACCAGCGCGCCCCCGGGCATCACCACCCCCTTCGGTCGCCCGGTCGACCCGGAGGTGTAGATCAGGTAGGCCGGATGCTGCGGCAGCAGCGGGGTGGTGCGTTCGCCGTCGTCCGGGGCGCCGGCCGGCAGGGCGTCGAGCGCGGCGAGGACCTCGGGGTCGTCCAGCAGCAGGGTGGGCCCGGCGGCCGGGCGAGCGGCGACCGCACTCGTGGTGAGTGTCAGCGCGGGGTCGGCGTCGGCCAGCATGAAGGCGATCCGCTCGGCCGGGTACTCGGGGTCGATCGGCAGGTAACCGGCGCCCGACTTGAGCACCGCGAGCAGGGCGACGATCAGGTTGACCGAGCGCGGCACGGCCAGCCCGACGATGTCCTCCGGACCGATCCCGCGACGGACGAGCAGCCGGGCGAGCCGGTTCGCACGCCCGTCGAGCTGCGCGTAGGTGACCTCGGCGCCGCCGGACGCCACCGCGACCGTGTCGGGGGTGCGGGCGGCCTGGGCCTGGAACAGCTCGGGCAGCGTGGCCGCGGGCACCTCGCGGGCGGTGTCGTTCCACCCGGTCACCACCCGGTGCCGCTCCTCCGCCGACAGCACCTCCACCTGGCCGACCCGCCGGCCCGGTTCCCTGGTGAGGGTGTCCAGGACGCGGACGAACCGGTCGGCCAGTGCCTGCACCGTGTCGTGCTCGAACAGGTCGACGGCGTAGTCGACACCGCCGAGCAGACCGGCGGGACGACCGCCCCCGCCGCCTCCGGAGGCGGCGCTGAACGTCTCGCTCAGGCTGAGGAACAGGTCGAACTTGGCGGGCGGTTCACCGGTGGGGAAGGGTTCCGCGCGCATGCCGGGGAGGTCGAGGTCGGCGGGGGCGGTGTTCTGCAGGGCGAGCATGACCTGGAAGAGGGGATGGCGGGCCATCGACCGGGCCGGAGCCAGATCCTCCACCAGCCGCTCGAAAGGCACGTCCTGATGCGCGAAAGCCCCCAGCCCGTTCTCCCGCACCCGCTCCAACAGCTCCACGAACGTCGGGTCACCGGAAAGATCCGTGCGCATCACCAGCGTGTTCACGAAGAACCCGACCAACTCGTCCAAA
>BNBP01000020.1 GCA_014656015.1 Streptomyces griseoaurantiacus
TCGAGCTCCTCCACCCGCACCACCGCGGCCTTCCGCCGCGCTTCCAGAACCGCCCGCATCGACGGCATCCGCCACCCCCACGGCAACTCGATCAGCAACGAGTCGAGGCTTTCGTGGCACGCGTAATCCCATGCCTGACCAGCGGAATCCGCACACAAGGTTCGGAAAGAGAACGACCTCTCAGACTCCCCACCTAAGACACGACCTAAGCTTGTTCTTTATCTACCAAGATCTTCCAGGCTTGCCGATGGCCTTGAGGGTCTCGGGGCGTTTGACGGTCTTGCCGACGTCGTAGCGGGGTGCCCGGTGTTTGTTCTTGGTGCCGGGTGGCCGTCCGGGGCCGACGCCTCGGGGTTTGGGAACTCGGGTCGGGCAGGCGAGATGAGCTCGGATGTTCCTGAACCCCCGGCGGACCCGGGCCGGGGTGAGCCGGTTGGAGGTAGCGGGCTTCTCCCAGGGCCGGCGGAGGTCCGCGGCGAGGGGACGGGCGAGCCGGAGTTGGGTGTGAGCGACGATCAGGAGCCAGGTCCAGCGGTCCGCCGCCTCGGGAGTACGGAGTTTCGGAGTGGCCCGGCCGAGAGTCTGCTTCGCGAAGCGGCGGAGAAATGTCTGCCAGAAACGGTCCACGTCGTCCGCGGTGACACCGGTCTTGGAGGACCATAACCACACCGGTGGGGCATCTCGGTCCTTCGAAAGGTGCTCGACCTTCAGCCGGATCAACGTGCCCTCGACCAAGGGCAGTTCGCCGTCGTGGTCGAGCCAGGAGGAGCGGTGGGTGAGCCGGGGGTGCACCCGGTCCCACGCCTGGGTTTCGGCCTTGCCGTAGTTGCGGGTATCGGTGACCGTGGTGATCGAGGGCTCGGGCCAGGTGTCCGGCTTGGTGAGGCGGAATTCCGGGCCGTGCTTGGGAGGCCGACCGTTGACGCCGTGCATCCTCGGCGGTTTCGGCAGGCGCATGACGCGGTCGGAGCGGACCCGGCCGACCATCTCGACGGGCAGGTCGCGCAGGACCCAGGCCAGGCGGGTGACGTCGTAGCCGGCGTCACTGACGATCACGATGGCCGGGTCCCCGGCTTGCCACTGGCCTGCGGCGATGAGCCGTTCAACGACTCCTCGGAGCTGGGTGGCGGTGACCGCGGTCGCGTCGTCCGACGGGCCGAGCCGAACCGTGTCCAGGATCGCGGTCCAGGAGGTAGCGCCCGGCTCCAGCGCGGCCACGAAGGAGTAGGGCCAGCCCGGAATGAACTGCGACGCTGTCTTCGCGCGGCCGTAGACATGGCAAAACAGCCGCTCCGCTGAGCATGGCGCATCCGAGCGGAGCCACGGCGACACGTCGACCGCCAGGACCAGACGCCCGCCCTCGAAACGCGGCAGCGGCAGCCCGGCCAGCACCGCCTGGAGCCGGTCGACGTCGATCCGGCCGTGGTTCAGGCCGCCGTACATCGCTCCGTACCCGCGACGATGCTCGTGCAGCAGCGTCAGGTCCACCGGGGACTTCACCGCCCCGTCCGCACACAGCACCGCGTCCACGAGCTCGAACAACTCGTCGCGCCGGGCGGTCAGACACTCGTAGAACTCGCCCCGGAAGCGTGAGGCTTCCGCGAACGCCCCCCTCCGGACAGCATCAGGCAGCAGACTCACCCTCACGGCCTTCGTCGTGGTCACGTGCACCTTGGTCGGAGCACATGATCAGGCGAAGGCCGCCCCCACGTCCGGCGAATCCCCATGCGAGCGAATCCGTTCGAGACGCCATTCGAGACCGTGGCACCATGTACCGCATGACGACGAACCGAAAGGTCCATGCCGCGTAGACGGCCAGGACAGATCCGTGCCGGCGCCCCCGGCAGCCATCTGACGACGGGTGCAAGGCCGGTCATCGACGGCCTGTCTTCGCGTGCACTGTCCGAGATCAGCCGTCTCGAGCACACCCGCAACTACCTGCAGCCAGGCGATGTCAGCACAGCTGTGGGCCTGTGGAAGAACTACGTTCATCAGCCCGAGCGGGATCTGTGGCACGACTACGAGTGGGGCAACGTGCACTGGTACTGCTGCGGCAACCCGCTCGAGTCCCGAGCCCTCCTCGATATCGTGATGCAGGCCCTATCACCCCGGAGTGCCCGCGAACTTCGGGAGGTTGTCAGCCGGTCTGACGCCGTCTGGAACCGTCCATCACCGCCCTATGACGCGGACGGTAGATAAAGAACAAGCTAAGGGCTGTCCCGTAACTGCTGGTCATGGAGCTACCCACGCTGCGGAAACTGGGTCGCTACTGAGTTCTCGGTGTCGTTATCGTCCGGTCTGACGCCCCGCCATGCCAGCGGCCCACGTTCAGAGAGCGATGCACATGACCAGCCAGCAAGCAACGACGACCCTGTGGCGCCCCACCGGCCCCAAGGAGCTGGATCTGGTTCGGGACCTGAACTGGCGTGCGTGGCCGCCCCGGCTGCCCGGGCAGCCGATCCTCTACCCGGTCCTGAACGAGGACTACGCGATCAGGATCGCCCGGGACTGGAACGTGAAGCACGACGGCGCAGGCTTCGTCACCCGTTTTGAGGTCGAGTCGGAGTTCTTGAGCCGGTATCCCGTCCAGCAGGCCGGCGGGCAGACGATCCTCGAGCTCTGGGTTCCGGCCGAGGAGCTGGACGACTTCAACGCCCACATCGTCGGCGAGATCCAGGTGGTCCACGAGTTCCGCTGAGGCGAGGGGGATGCTGTGGCGGCACGCCGGGCCGGTGCGATGATCCCAGGGTGGCTGGTGTGATCACGTCGTCGGAGCCGTCCTGGATAACCCCGTTCACCGGGCTGAGCCCGCGTGCCTTCGGGAAGCTGGTGACCCTGCTGCGGCGCGACGGTGCGGACTCGGTCCGCAAGGGCCGACCGTGGGGCCTGTCCTTGGAGGACCGGACACTGCTGGTCGCGGCTTACTGGCCTATCAACTTGACGATGCGCGAGCTCGCGCCGCTGTTCGGAGTGTCGAAGTCCGCAGCGGACCGTGTGATCGACCATCTCGGCCCCATGCTCGCGCTTCTGCCCCGTAAGCGGTTCGCCAAGGACGCCGTGCTCATCGTGGACGGCACTCAGGTGCCCACGCGCGACCACGCCGTCGCCCAGCAGTCAAAAAACTACCGCTACTCCACGAACCACCAGGTCGTCATCGACGCCGATACCCGGCTCGTCGTCGTGGTCGGCCGACCGCTTCCCGGCAACCGCAATGACTGCAAAGCCTGGGAGGAGTCCGGGGCCAAGGCCGCCGTCGACAACACCATGACGATCGCCGACGGCGGCTACCCAGGCACCGGCCTCGTGATGCCTCACCGCCGCCGCAGGGGCGAGGAACTGCCGGACTGGAAGCAAGCACACAACAAGTCACACAAGCAGGTCCAGGCCCGCGTCGAGCGCACCTTCGCCCGCATGAAGACCTGGAAGATCCTCCGCGACTGCCGCCTCAAAGGCGACGGAGTCCACCGCGCCATCCGCGGCATCGCCCGCCTGCACAACCTCGCTCTCGCCGGATAGACGAGCAGGCTCCGCAGGAGCCCTGTGGCGCGGTCGGCGAGCAGGTTGATGACGGCTGTCATGTAGGCGTGGGCGGTGCCGACGGAGATGCCGAAGCCTGCCGCGAGTTGCGCCAGGGTGTCGTGTCGACGCAGGTACACCAGGCCGATCAACGCACGTTGGTGCGGCGGGAGTTTGCACCGTCGGTCACCCTCGCGGGTGACAATGAGCATGGGGTACCCACTCGACCAGGGCGTGCGGCAGGTCGAGTGCGGCTCGATACGGAGCCAACGCGGCTCCTGTGCCTGTGGGTTGAGACGTCGAACACCTCCCCCAACGGCACGGGAGCCTCGTACGTTGCGCACACCACCCGCGTCACCCGATCGATGGCCGAGCTGAAAAGGCTCGGTGAATCCGTAAGAGATGTTGGCCGTAGGCCTTTTTTGAAGCTCGGAGGGGCATCGTCTTCGTCGGAGCGCTGCATCACGGGGACGCCGCCGAGTCGGGCGCGCTCCGTCCATCGGTTTTTCTGCATTCTTGCCGTCGGCGGTCGGATGCGACCTGGCTTTGGCCCGATGGCGAGAGCCGGCTGTTGGGGCGGCCGTGTGAAGCCGGTGCATCTGTGCGGAATCCCGGCCCTCCGCTGTGACGCTCTGGCGGACCGCCGGCGTCGCCGGCTCCTCCGTCCGCGGCCGGGCGTATGGATGTCGGGGCCCAGGGCAGCTCCCCACGGCCTGATTCGTCCATTGACGCCTCGTTAACGGGTTGTCTACGGGTCCTTGACGGCCTGCGTCACGGCCGGGTGGTGGGGCGGTCGTATGGGTTGCGTCAAGAGTGGGCGGGTGGCCGTATAAGGGCCGTTAAGGCGGACCGAATCGGGCCGGGAGGCAGGTTTCCTGGGCTGGTCAGATCCATTTGATCCCGAACCTCTCCAGGAGCTCACGATGGCCGACCTGGCCTTCGTCGTCACCACGATCGCGGTGTTCGTGCTGGTGGCACTCGTTGCCAAGGGGGTGACGAAGCTGTGACCGCCGAGAACATCGTCGGCCTGGTCGCGGCCGTCGCCCTGCTGGGCTTTCTCGTCCTCGCCCTGATCTTCCCGGAGAGGTTCTGAGCCCCGCATGAGCCCCGTCCTTGCCGACGTGCTCCAGGTGACCGCGCTGATAGCGGCGCTGGCCCTGGTGCACCGTCCCCTCGGCGACTACATGGCCGCCGTCTTCCAGTCCAAGAAGCACCTGTGCGTGGAGCGGTGGATCTACCGCTCGGTGGGTGCCGACCCGGATACGGAGATGCGCTGGCCCGCCTACCTTCGCGGCGTGCTGGTGTTCTGCGCGGTCAGCGTGTTGTTCCTGTACCTGCTGATGCGGGTGCAGGACAAGCTGCCGCTCTCCCTCGGCTTCAGGCCGATCAGCCCGGACCAGGCGTTCAACACCGCCGCCTCCTTCGTCTCCAACACCAACTGGCAGTCCTACTCGGGTGAGGTGGCCATGAGCCACGTCACCCAGACGATGGGCCTGGCCACGCAGAACTTCGTCTCGGCCGCCGTCGGCATCGCGGTCGCGGTGGCGCTGGTGCGCGGCTTCGCCCGCTCCCGCACCGGCGACCTGGGCAATTTCTGGTCCGACCTGGTGCGCTGCATCATCCGCATCCTGATCCCGGGCTCTATCGTGGCGGCGGTGCTGCTGATTGCGGCCGGGGCCATCCAGAACTTCGGCGACATCCACCACCTCACCACCCTCACCGGTCAGCAGCAGGCCATCAGCCCCGGCGCGGTCGCCTCCCAGGAGGCCATCAAGGACCTGGGTACCAACGGCGGCGGCTTCTTCAATGCCAACTCCGCCCACCCCTTCGAGAACCCCAACGGCTTCACCAACCTGCTGGAGATCTTCCTGCTGCTGGTGATCCCGTTCTCGCTGCCGCGCGCCTTCGGCAAGATGGTCGGCAGCGTGAAGCAGGGCTACGCGATCGTGGCTGCCATGGGTGCCATCTGGTTCGTCGGCGTTGTGGCCGTGACCTGGCTCGAGTACGCCCACCCGGGCACCGCTTCGCAGCTCGCGGGCGGCGCGATGGAGGGCAAGGAACAGCGCTTCGGCGAGGGCCCGTCCTCGCTCTTCTCGGTGTCGACCACGATGACCTCGACGGGGTCTGTCAACTCCTTCCACGACTCCTTCAGCGGCCTGTCCGGCGGTGTCCTGCTGATGGGCATGATGCTCGGTGAGATCGCGCCCGGCGGTACCGGCTCCGGCCTCTACGGCATGCTGATCATGGCGATCATCGCGGTGTTCATCGCCGGCCTGATGGTCGGCCGCACCCCCGAGTACCTGGGCAAGAAGATCGGCACCCGCGAGATCAAGCTCGCGGCCTGTTACATCCTCGTCACCCCGGCACTGGTGCTGATCGGCACCGCCGTGGCCATGGCCCTGCCGGACGGCAAGGACGCCATGACCAATATTGGGGCGCACGGCTTCTCCGAGGCCCTTTACGCCTATACCTCCGCCTCCAACAACAACGGCAGCGCCTTCGCGGGCTTTGGCGCGAACACTGAGTTCTTCAACACGACGCTGGGTCTGTGCATGACGCTGGGCCGGTTCCTGCCCATGGTGTTCGTCCTCGCCTTGGCCGCCTCGCTCGCCGAGCAGAATCCGGTGCCGGCTACCGCGGGCACCCTGCGCACCGAGAATCCGCTCTTCGTGGGGCTGTTGGTCGGCGCGATGGTGATCATCACGGGTCTGACGTTCTTCCCGGTCCTGGCGCTGGGCCCGCTGGCCGAGGGACTGGCGGTATGACCACCGACATCAAGATGCAGAAGAAGCAAGAGGACGCGATGTCCACCACCACTCCGACCCGGGCCCCGCACCAGGACGTGCCGACCGGCCACACAGAAGAAGGGCGCGTCGGCGCGGGTCTCTTCGACCCCAAGCAGCTGGTCAGGTCGCTGCCGGAGGCCTTCCGCAAGCTCGACCCGCGGGTGCTGGTCAAGTCGCCCGTCATGTTCGTGGTGCTTGTCGGGTCCGCGTTGACGACGGTGTTCTCCTTCAAGGACCCGGGCGACTGGTTCGGCTGGACCATCAGCGCCTGGCTGTGGCTGACCGTCATCTTCGCCAACTTGGCCGAGGCCGTCGCCGAGGGCCGTGGCAAGGCGCAGGCCGACACCCTGCGCAAGGCCAAGACCGACACCGTCGCGCGCCGGCTGACCAAGGACGGGAAGTCCGAGGAGCAGGTCCCCGGTACCGAGCTGACCGTCGGTGACTTGGTGGTGTGTGAGGCCGGTGACATCATCCCCGGCGACGGTGACGTCGTCGAAGGTGTCGCCTCGGTCGACGAGTCGGCCATCACCGGGGAGTCGGCGCCAGTCATCCGGGAGTCCGGGGGCGACCGAAGCGCGGTGACCGGTGGGACCAAGGTCCTCTCCGACTGCATCGTCATCAAGATCACGACGAAGCCGGGTGAGACCTTCATCGACCGAATGATCGCCCTGGTCGAGGGCGCGGCCCGGCAGAAGACACCGAACGAGATCGCGCTGAGCATCCTGCTGGCGTCGCTGACGATCGTGTTCCTGCTCGCTGTGGCGACGCTGCCGCCGTTCGCGGAGTACGCGGGCTCGCACCTGACGATGGTCGTGCTGGTCGCGCTGCTGGTCTGTCTCATCCCGACCACCATCGGTGCCCTGCTCTCGGCAATCGGCATCGCGGGCATGGACCGCCTCGTTCAGCGCAACGTACTGGCCATGTCCGGCAGGGCAGTTGAGGCCGCCGGTGACGTCTCGACGCTGCTGCTCGACAAGACCGGCACCATCACGCTCGGCAACCGCCAGGCGTCGGAGTTCGTACCGGTGCAGGGCACCACGGAGGCCGAGGTCGCCGACGCCGCCCAGCTCTCCTCGCTGGCCGACGAGACGCCCGAGGGCCGCTCTGTCGTCGTCCTGGCGAAGGAGAAGTACGGGCTGCGGGAGCGGCATCAGGGTGAGCTGGCGCAGGCCGAGTGGATCGCCTTCACCGCCCAGGCCCGCATGTCAGGCGTCGACGTCGACGGCAGGAAGATCCGCAAGGGCGCGGCCGGTTCGGTCATCACCTGGGTCCAGGAACAGGGCGGCACCGTCGCCGACGACGCCCACACCCTAACCAACCGCATCTCCGAGGCAGGCGGCACACCGTTGCTCGTGGCCGTCGAGGACACCGAGGGTGCGCGGGTGCTGGGCGTCATCCACCTCAAGGACGTCGTCAAGGAGGGGATGCGGGAGCGGTTCGTCGAGCTGCGCGGCATGGGCATCAAGACCGTCATGATCACAGGCGACAACCCGCTGACCGCGAAGGCGATAGCCGAGGAGGCAGGCGTCGACGACTTCCTCGCGGAGGCCACGCCCGAGGACAAGATGGCCCTCATCAAGCGGGAGCAGGCGGGCGGCAAGCTCGTCGCCATGACGGGGGACGGCACCAATGACGCGCCCGCGCTCGCGCAGGCGGACGTCGGCGTGGCGATGAACACGGGTACGTCGGCCGCGAAGGAGGCTGGCAACATGGTCGACCTCGACTCGAATCCGACGAAACTGATCGAGATCGTCGAGATCGGCAAGCAACTCCTCATCACCCGGGGCGCGTTGACGACGTTCTCCATCGCCAACGACGTCGCGAAGTATTTCGCGATCATCCCGGCGCTGTTCGCGGCGGTCTACCCGGGCTTGGACAAGCTCAACATCATGCATCTGTCCTCGCCGGACTCCGCGATCCTCTCAGCCGTCATTTTCAACGCGCTGATCATCATCGCGCTGGTCCCGCTCGCCCTGCGCGGGGTGCGGTACCGGCCGATGAGCGCCGACAAGATGCTGCGGCGCAACCTCGGCATCTACGGCATCGGCGGACTGATCGCCCCCTTCATCGGCATCAAGATCATCGACCTGCTCATCTCCCTCATACCCGGAATCGGCTGATCGTCATGAACAACTCCGTTGTGAACACCGGACGCATGGTCTGGGCGGCGCTGCGCATGCTGTTCGTCCTCACCGTGGTGACCGGCATCCTCTACCCCCTCGCCGTCACCGGCATCGGGCAGGCGCTCTTCCACGACAACGCCAACGGCTCGATCGTGAAGGTCGACGGCAAGGAAGTCGGCTCGAAGCTGATCGGCCAGAGTTGGAACATCAAGGGCACCGACCAGCCGGACCCTAAGTGGTTCCAGGGACGACCGTCCAACAGCAACTACGACCCGCTGGCCACCGGCTCCAGCCAACTGGGCGCGAGCAACCCGAAGCTGGTGAAGATGGTGAAGGCGGCCAAGGAGCAGGTCGCCGCTTTCAACGGCGTAGACGAGTCCGAGGTCCCCAAGGACGCGGTCACCGGCTCCGCCTCGGCGATCGACCCGGACATCTCCCCGGCCTACGCCGACATCCAGGTCAAGCGGGTGGCCAAGGCCAACGGGCTGACCGTGGCACGGGTGCAGAAGCTGGTCGACGAGCACACCGACGGCCGCACTGCCGGGTTCCTCGGCGAGCCGCATGCCAACGTCCTCGAACTCAATATCGAGCTCAGGGAACTGGCCAAGAACTGATGGCTTCAGCAGGACAGACAGCCGGGAACTGGCGGGCCGGGCACCCCGGCACCGCTGGCTCCCACAGTCGACCCGAAGGTCCCGACCCCACCTATGACAGGAAGGCCGCACGCCGATGGCCCGGGTGCTGGTGGCGGAGAACGATCCACAGCTCGTACGAGCCCTCGTGATCAACATGCAGGCACGCCAGTACGGCGTGGGCGCGGCGCCCGAAGGCGCCACGGCGCTCCGGCTTGCCGCAGCGAGCCAGCCCGACGTGGTCATGCTCGACCTGGGGTGCCTGATATGGACGGCGTGGACGTCATCAAGGCCCTGCGCGCCTGGACCCGCGTACCGATCCTGGTCCTGTCCGCCCGCCAGGCGTCAGACGAGAAGATTCCCGCGCTGGATGCAGGCGCCGACGACTACGCCACCAAGCCGTTCAGCGGGACCACGGTGATCGCCACGACGGACTTCACCGTCGACCTGCTCGCAAAGAAGGCCACCAGGGACGGCCGCGACGTACGCCTCACGCCCACCGAGTGGCACCTGCTGGAGATTTTGGTCTGCAGTCCCGGCCGCCTCATCACGCAGAAGCAGCTGCTCCAGGAGGACTGAGGAGTCTCCCAGAGCAGCAAGACCAACTATCTTCGGGTCAACATGGCCCAGCTGCAGCGCGAGCTCGAAACGGACCCGGCCCACCCCCGGTACCCGATCACCGAGCCCGGCATGGGCCACCGTTTTGAGGCGTGACGCGTCCCCCGCCCCCTGACCGCACACGAGTGAAGAGACGAAGAGATGGCACGCGGCAAGCTCCGGATATACCTCGGCGTCGCACCCGGCGTCGGCAAGACCTACGCGATGCTCTCCGAGGCGCACCGCCGCATCGAGCGGGGCACGGACTGCGTGGTCGCCTTCGTCGAGCACCACCACCGGCCGCGCACCGAGGTGATGCTGCACGGCCTGGAACAGGTCCCGCGCAAGGAACTGGAGTACCGCGGCGCCGTCTTCACGGAGATGGACGTGGACGCGGTGCTGGCACGCCATCCGCAGGTTGCCCTGGTCGACGAGCTGCCCCACACCAACATCCCTGGCTCGCGCAACGCCAAGCGCTGGCAGGACGTCGAAGAGCTGCTCGCCGCCGGTATCGACGCCATAGCGACCGTCAACATCCAGCACCTGGAGTCGCTCGGCGACGTCGTCGAGTCGATAACGGGCGTACGGCAGCAGGAGACGGTGCCGGACGAGGTCGTGCGGCGGGCGGACCAGATCGAGCTGGTCGACATGTCACCGCCGGCCCTGAGACGGCGCATGGCGCACGGCAACATCTACAAGCCCGACAAGGTCGACGCGGCGCTGTCGAACTACTTCCGCCCCGGCAACCTGACCGCCCTGCGGGAGCTGGCGCTGCTATGGGTGGCCGATCGGGTCGACGAGTACCTGACCGAGTACCGCAGCGAACACCGGGTGTCGAAGATCTGGGGCTCGCGTGAGCGGATCGTGGTCGGCTTGACCGGCGGTCCCGAGGGAGGGACGCTGATCCGCCGTGCCGCCCGGCTCGCGGAGAAGGGCGCCGGCGGTGAAGTGATGACCGTCCACATCGCCGGCAGCGACGGGCTGACCTCGGCCTCGCCCCAGGAACTGGCCGTCCAGCGCGCCCTGGTCGAGGACCTGGGCGGCACCTTCCACCACGTCGTCGGCGACGACGTCTCCTCGGCTCTCCTGGAGTTCGCTCGCGGGGTCAACGCCACCCAGATCGTGCTGGGCGTGTCCCGGCGCAAGAGCTGGCAGTACGTCATCGGGCCGGGCGTCGGCGCCACGGTTGCCCGGGACTCGGGGCCTGATCTCGACGTGCACTTGATCACCCACGACGAAGCGGGCAAGGGCCGCGGGCTGCCCGTCGTCGCCAGGGGGGCGCGGCTCGGGCGCTCCCGGATCATGTGGGGCTGGCTGGCCGGCGTGGTCGGCCCGGCGCTGCTGACGCTGCTGCTGACCAACATCGACGCGGGTCTCGGCCTCACCAACGACATGCTGCTGTTCCTGACGCTGACAGTGGCCGCCGCCCTGCTCGGCGGGCTGTTCCCGGCGCTGGCATCGGCCGCGTTCGGGTCGATGCTGCTGAACTGGTATTTCACCCAGCCGGTGCATCGCATCACGATCGCCGACCCGAAGAACATCCTTGCCCTCGGGATCTTCGTGGCGGTGGCGGTCTCGGTCGCGTCGGTGGTGGACTTGGCAGCCAGACGTACCCACCAGGCGGCCCGGCTGCGGGCTGAGTCGGAGATCCTTTCGTTCCTGGCGGGGAGCGTCCTGCGCGGTGAGACCAGCCTCGAGGCACTCCTGGAGCGGGTGCGGGAGACCTTCGCCATGGAATCGGTAGCCCTGCTGGAGCGCGAGAGCGACGTCGACCCCTGGACGTGCGCGGGCCGCGTCGGCCTGAGTCGCGTGGTCAACCGCCCGGAGGACGCGGACGTGGACATGCCGGTCGGCGACCACATGGCGCTCGCCCTGTCCGGACGTGTTCTGCCCGCCGAGGACCGCCGGGTGCTCGCCGCGTTCGCCGCCCAGGCCGTCGTGGTCCTGGACCGCCAGCGCCTGCAGTCCAAGGCCGACCAGGCCAAAGAACTGGCCGAGGGCAACCGCATCCGCACCGCCCTGCTGGCCGCCGCCAGCCACGACCTGCGCACCCCTCTAGCCGGCATCAAGGCATCGGTCACCTCCCTGCGCTCCGACGACGTGGAATGGTCCGAGCAGGACCGGGCCGAACTCCTCGAGGCGATCGAGGAGGGCGCCGATCGCCTCGACCACCTGGTCGGCAACCTCCTCGACATGTCCCGCCTGCAGACCGGCACCGTCAATCCGCTCATCCGCGAGGTGGACCTGGACGAGGTCATCCCCATGGCCCTGGGCGGCATCCCCGACCCCGAAATGACCGTTGCCCTGGACATCCCCGAGACCCTGCCCATGGTGGCCGTCGACAAGGGGCTGCTGGAGCGGGCGGTCGCCAACGTCGTCGAGAACGCCGTGAAGTACAGCGCCGCCGACGAGCCGGTCCTGGTCTTGGCCAGCGCTCACGCCGACCGCGTGGAGGCACGTGTCGTGGACCGCGGCCCCGGCGTCCCCGACGAGGCGAAGGACCGTATCTTCGAACCCTTCCAGCGCTACGGCGACGCCCCGCGAGGCGCCGGAGTCGGTCTCGGTCTCGCGGTCGCCCGCGGCTTTGCCGCGGCCATGGGCGGCACCCTTGACGCCGAGGACACACCAGGTGGCGGCCTCACCATGGTCCTCACCCTGCCTACGGCGCCGAGTCGCCGCGCACCTGAGTCCGGTCTCTCAGCCACGGCGACGTTCTGGGGATGAAGCGCGCCGAGGAAGCATCAACAGGCCGGCCCGTGGCCATACTTGACCCTGCGGGGGATCTCCCGTGGTGACTTGACGCGGGGGATGCGACGTGGGCGGCGCCAACAGGGGCTGGGAAAGGTCGAGGTAAGGCTCCGGCGAGCGCCACGTACGTGCCGAAATCAACGAGTCGACCTCGGCTTCCAACCTCCCGAACCCGCTCGCCAGAAGCCGCCCATCTGTCCCGACAACGTCGCCTTCGATCCGCACGGCAACCCGTGGATCGCCACCGACGGCAACACTCGAACGGCCTGTTCGCCGTCCCTGTCAAGGGGCTCACAACGCGGCCACGTCAAGCAGTCCCTCACCGTACCCAAGGGCGCCGAGACCTGCGGCCCGATCCTCACGGAGGCCCGCGTCCCGGTCGCCGCGCAGCACCCGGGCAAGCTGACCGGCGCGACCGCGGAGAAGCTGGCCTCCGCTTGGCGCGACGGGCCGGGCAGCATTCCGCGGCCGTCGGTCGTGACGGTGTGGACGGGCCTGTCGCTGGCCAAAGGGACAAAAGCTAGTCGACGCCGGGTGCGTTCTGACGGGGCCTGCGGCTGCCGGCCGTGGAACAGGTCGTAGTGCCTTCGCCAGTACTGGTGAAGTGACACTCGTGGGCCGCCTGCTCTCCTCCTGCAGTGCAGGTCAGCTGATCCTGACCGGCCGTGAATTCCTGGATGCTCCTTGCGCACCGGCAGGATGCGGTTGGCTCACACTCGCCACAACAGGTCGGCGCAGGTGGCGGTGAAGGCCGGCCACAGCCGGGAATGTGGGCACGGCGGACCAGCGGAGGATGGCCAGGAGCGTTGAACGCGGCACAGCCGGTGGCGAGGGCGCGGGTGATCCGCCGCACCGTCTGCACGACGAATGCGATCGAGTCGGTCGACGCGCGCATCCGCCGGGCGGTCGAGGCCGGCGGGCACCATTTCCCATGAGCAGGCCCCTTGACGTGCGTCTACACGGCGATCATGTCCTCGATCCCACCGGCAAGGGCCAGGCCCGCTGGACCATGCGCTGGAGGACCGGCTGAACTTTCGACATCACCTCCGACGGCCCCCTCTCCGCAGCCGGTCAGTATCTCAGCCCAGCCCAGTTACACCGCTCGTTTACCCCCCAGGGCCTGCAGCAGGTGTTCAGGACGGCTGGTGCCTCGGCCTCGCCGCCGATCCTCCGCAGGGCGGCGACGGCGGCAGGCCGTACGTGTACGTCGGGTCATTCGGGCGCTGCCTGCGGGGCTTGGGCCAATTCTGGCCAGTTCGCTGAAAGGCGTATCAGGAAGCCGGGAAAGGCCCGGTATGGAGATCAAGTCGCGCGAGCAGTTGCAGGCCGTCGAAGAACGGACGCTGCACTTCACTACCAGGGGCCTGACGGCCACGCGGAACCGCTCGACGCAGAGGACCGGGGGCTGCCCATCCGGATCTCGGAACCTTTCACGATCCGGCACTGCTCGTAGAGGGCCGAGTAGCCGGCCATGGTGACCTGGTGTTCCCGGCTCCGGCGGTCGTGCACGTCGAAGGCGCGTTCCTTGAGGACGCGACCGGTCTCATGTTCGAGCAGGCCCTTCGGAACCACTACATGGCTCATTACCACGGCCACATGCGTGCAAAGCCTCAGCGGATTTCAGCCGACGATCGTCCGCTGTCGGAACTGGGTGCTGTGCCGCCAGCATTTCACCCGCGTCGTGGAGCCGGCCCCGAGGGAGCGGCGCAGCATGGCCGCGCACGGCTCTTACCATTTGAACTCCCCGGTGGAAGTCGCCCGCACCCTGTCCGGTCTCGTCGATTTCATCAACCACACGCCCGACGCCAGCTGGTCTTCGTCGACCGGCTGGTCGCCACGCTGATCTGGCTGCGGCACGACCTGCCGCATTCTGTTCTCGGCCGGCTCTGCAACGGCGACCTTCTCACCGCGACCCGGACGATCGGGGAGATACGTGTACTGATCGCCGAGCGGGGGCGTGCGGACCCTGGGGATGCGCTCACCTCTCCGTTGGCGCACGTACGCCATCATTTCGACCACCTTCGAACGGCTGGTGGGCCCGGCCCCACGTCTGTAGCGTCCTCGATGGCTCAAGGCCTGAACGAAAGGAAACACCCGTGAGGAAAAACGTCGTACGCCGCTCTCTGGTCGGCCTGTTGACCGCAGGCGGTCTCATTCTGGCGGTCGCCGGCCCGAGCGCGGCACAAACCTCTGCGCAGCACGCTTCCTCTGTCACAACCCAGGTGAAACAGATACCGGCGTCCCCTGCCGCCGACTGGCAATGGTACGGCGACTACGACTCGCAATGGGAGTGCGAAGCCATCGGTGGCACGGCTGTCATCTGGTGGGGATATTCTCAGTACTCCTGCAACTACTTCGACGGATCCGGCAAGTGGCAACTGTACGTCGCCTGACCAGAGAGCGCTGAATCCCGCTCCGGCAGGATGCCGGGGCGGGACTGCGTTCAAACGGGAATTGGGGGAGTCGCCGCAGTGTCAACGGTAGCGGATGCGCGACGAGGCAGCGGCCCGAGTCAAGCCCTCACGGAGTGGCGCCCGCCCAGTGCCTGACGCGTTGTGACTGCTCAAGCAGACCAGGTCTGTGGTCAGGCCCTGACCCGGAACAGAGTCAGGACTGACCTCGCGCTTTCATGAGGTGAGCTGTCCGCGCTGTACAGCACGTGCTCGCGGCGTTGTACCCGGGGGCAGTCCGCGTCGGCGAGGTGCCCTCCGCGGTCAGTGACACGGCCGCGTGGACGATCGCGGCGCAAGAATTGCCTCGGCCGACAACCGCCTGGTCCGCGAGGTAGGTAGCGACTGTGCCTGTCATGCTGGGGGACGCTTCCTGACCGAATCTGGCGGCTCGGCCCGTATCGTTGGCTGGGGGTTGCCCGGCAGCCAGCAGGCCGGTGCGGCCAGGTGCGCCGCCGGTTGTGCACGCGAATCATGCCGCTTGGAGTAGTGCGGTTCCGGGGCTGTGCGTGGACCGGTGGCTGACCGGACCGGGAGGTGCCGTGGCTTCGGCGTGCCGCGTCAGTCCTGCGGACGGAGGAGACCGCGCTCGTAGGCCTTCCGCAGGTGCTGGGGCACCAGGTAGGAGCTCCCGTCGATGGTGACGGGGACGAGCGCCGAGGTGTTCGCGCGCCAGTGGGCGCGGCGGTGACGGGTGTTGCTGCGGGACATCTTGCGTTTGGGGACAGCCATGTCGGTCCTTTCGTGGGCGGTGGCCGGGGGTGGTGAGATCAGCGGCTGGAGTAAGGGAGCAGGGCCATCTCCCGGGCGTTCTTGACGGCCGTCGCGATCTGTCGCTGCTGCTGCCGGTTGACCCGGGTGACGCGTCGGCTGCGGATCTTGCCGCGGTCGGAGATGAACTTCCGCAGCAGGTCGGTGTCCTTGTAGTCGATGTATGTGATGCCGGCGGCGTCGAGCGGGTTCGGCCGGTTCTTGCGGGCGAGGGCGGGCTTGGCGGGGCGGGGCATGGGATTCCTCGATCGTTCGGTCGGGTGGGTCACGCGGCGGTGTCGAGCAGATGGTCGAAGCCGGTGGGCCGCGGCCAGGTCTCGGGTCCGGAGGCCAGCTCGTCATCCGTGAGCAGGCAGGAGTCCAGCAGTGAGAGCAACCCCGCGCGGTCCAGGTCGGGAGACGTGAAGACGAGGTGCTGGCAGCGGTCACCGTGCTCGGGGTGCCAGTCGAGGGCAGCCGCGGTGCGGCGCTCCGCCGGCATCATCTCCCAGGCGGCGTCCGGCAGAGAGGCCATCCACGGGCCGGCGTTCTCCACGCACAGGGCGCCCCCGGCTGCGTCCCAGGCGAGCAGGCTGTCCGGCCGGTCCGCCAGCCAGAACCGCCCCCGGCTGCGGGCCGCTGCACAGCACAGGTCCTCCAGCGCCTCGAAGAGGCGTCCTGCGTGGAAGGGGCGCCGACGCTGCCAGACGAGAGTGCTGACCCCCTCCTCGTCACAGTCGTGCGGCAGGCGGGCGCAGGCGGGATGCTGGGCGGCGGCGGCCGCGACCACGTCGAAGCCGGCGACCGCGGACGCCGCCAACCGACCGTCCGTGACCCGTACCTGACGCGCGACCGGGTTCAACTGCCGCAGCAGCGCGAGATCGTCGAGTCCGGTCTCGGCGCTGTCGGACACAACGAGGACCGGGGCGTACTCCAACTGCCGCGCGAAGGCGTCGCCCACAGTGCGCTGGTCCGTGGGAGCCGCGGCGAGCCCGGCCTCCGCCAGGTCGTCGCCGTTGGACAGGCAGGGCAGGACGAGCGCGGGATCCACGGCGGTGAGCACGTTGGTGAGCCGGAAGGCGCCGTCGCCGTGGGAGGCGATGACCTCGGCCATGCCGCGGGGCTCCACGGAGTCCCACAGGTCCACGACCGCGAGGCGGGTGAGGCCGGCGTCGGCCAGCCGCTCGAGTTCGGGTACGAGGTCCTCGCGCAGGGCGCAGCAGGCACAGCCGTTGACCAGGGAAGTCTCGTCCCAGGACGTGGTGCCCGTGGCGTCGCGGATGCTGCGGCGCACCGTGCCGGCCGGGCCGGTGGACAGGTCGTGGTGCAGGGCGATGCTGCCGGGCACCTCGCGCAGCAGCCGTGCGACCGTCTCGCGGCGGGCGTCGGCGTGCATGCCGCCGACGATCACCACGGGCATCGGTCCCTCGGGTGTCATCGTCGGCCTCCGTCCCGTCCGTAGCGGCGCTCGAAGCGCTCGACGCGGCCGGCGGTGTCCACCACACGGGCCGTGCCCGTGTAGAAGGGGTGGCTCGCGGAGGAGATCTCGACGTCGACCACCGGGTAGGTGTGGCAGTCCTCCCACTCGATGGTCTTCTCGCTGGTCATCGTCGAGCGGGTCAGGATGGCGAAGTCGCCGGCCTTGTCGCGGAAGACGACGGGGCGGTAGGCGGGGTGGATTCCGGGTTTCATGGGGTGTCCCTGGTTCGGAGTGCGGGCGGGCGGACCCGGTCGGTCAGCGTTCCTCGCGGAAGTCGACGTGGCGCCGGGCGAGGGGGTCGAACTTCCTGAGGACCAGTCGATCCGGGTTGTTCCGGCGGTTCTTGCGGGTCACGTACGTGTAGCCGGTGCCGGCGGTGGAGCGGAGCTTGACGATCGGGCGCAGTTCGTTGCGAGCCATGCGGGTAGCATACGACAATGATTTCCATTACCGGTACGCCGGTGGAGAGAAAGGCCGAACCCGTATGTCCGCCCACTGTCAGCTGACCGGCGCCGAGCCGGTCTTCGGCAAGAAGATCTCCCATTCGCATCGGCGCACCTCGCGCCGGTTCGACCCGAACATCCAGAACAAGCGGTACTGGCTGCCCAGTGAGGGGCGTAACGTGCGTCTGCGCCTGAGCGCCCGAGCCATCAAGACCGTGGACGCGATCGGCATCGAGGCCGCTGTCGCCCGGATCCGAGCCCGTGGGGAGCGTGTCTGATGGCGAAGAAGAGCAAGATCGCGAAGAACGAGCAGCGGAAGCTGATCGTGGCCCGCTACGCGCGGCGGCGCGCCGAACTCAAGGCCGTCCTGGTCTCTCCGAGCACCACGGACGACGAGAAGGCAGCCGCGCGGGCCGAACTCCGCCGGCAGCCCAGGGACGCGAGTGCGACCCGCGTGCGCAACCGTGACAGCGTGGACGGCCGGCCGCGCGGCCACTTGCGTACGTTCGGCCTCTCCCGGGTCAACGTCCGTGCGCAGGCCCACGCCGGATACCTGCCGGGGGTGACGAAGTCCTCCTGGTGACGGCCGGGCGGGGAGGGGGCGGCACGGTGTGACGCCCCCTTCCGGCCCTGCCTGTCTGCCGGCCGCGCCCAGGTCGATCGGGGCGAGCACCGGGACCGGGACAGCGCACCGCACACGCGGGGCGAGCCTGAGAACCTCATGCGGGACAACCATCCGTGGGGCGTCGAGCTACCGGATTCGGCCGGCCGCGACGCGACCGCTGTCGATTCCGTGGAACTCGTGCACGGTGATCCCGCCGTAGCTGCCGTTCGGGGGGCACGGAGAGGGGTTCACCCCGGAGAGTGCCGGCGAGGGCGCCGCGTTCGGCCACCGGCCCGGTGCCGGCGAGGGCGCCGCCTACCGCCACCGGCCCGGCGGCGGCGACGGCGCCGTGACTGATCACGCACGCGTGGGCGAAGGCTTCGCGGCCACCATGTGCGGCTGCATGCCTGCGGCACCCGGCGGCCGGTGCCGAATGCAGGCGAGGCATGCGGCGGGACGCCGCCGGCAGCGGCCGGGGTGGCCGCGAAGTCGACCGGAGAGGCGCGAGGCGGCACGCAGCGTACGTCCGTTTCACGCACCGGGTGACCACGAGGCCGCCGTACCTCATGTGTGATGAACTGTGGCCCGGTTCCGAGACGTTGATCTCGTCTCCGACATGAGAGTGGGAGGGGCCGTGAGCCTTGGTGGGGGGACGTGGCAGCGGCTGACCGTCGTGGCGTTCGTCATGGCGGTGGCGGCCGGGTGCACAGGGCAGGGCGAAGGCGCGGGCGGCGGAAACGACGAAGACCTGTTGCGGAGCCACGACTGGACGCAGATGCCGGGCACCACCGCGCGGAACGGCGCCCTTCGGGTCAGCGCGTTGGATCGGCGCATCGTGGAGCAGGACTCCTCCGGTGGCCGGCCCAATCCCCCGCTGAACCTGGCCGGTCCGCATCTCAGGTCCGATGGCGACTTCACCGTCACCGCGCGCATGTCCGGTGTGGGTGACGATGCCGGTGGCTCATGGCTGCGGCTGTACGGACGGGTGCCGGTCATCTACGACGAGTGGCGGCAGGAGCGGCCCTCGCTCCGCGTCGGCGTGACCGCCGGCGGACGAGTGAAGGTCCAGATCTGGGACGGCGAGGGCGATGAGCCGGCCACCACGAAGAAGTTCGACTGCGGCTGCTCCGGGACGGTGACGCTCGCCGTGTCGAGCATCGGTGACACCTTCCGCGTGGAAGCCGACGGACGGCGGTTGGGAACCGTGCGGGACCCGGGGGTGTTCGCCGAGGGCACTGTCTGGTTCGGCCTGGAGGCGGACGCGGGCGAGGACGAGCGCCGCGAGGGATGGCGGCTGACGCGGCTGACCGCGCGGGCCGAGAGCGGTGACTCGCTCCGCGTGATCAAGGCGCCGCGGCTGCGCCAGGAGCAGTCCGACGACTCGCTGCGTGCGCGGGCCGCGGACGTGGGGCGGCCGTTCGACGTCGGCGCCGCTCTGGCCGAGAACCCGCTGCTCACCGACTCACGCTACCGGGCGCTCGCGGGGAGTCAGTTCTCCATGCTCACTCCGGAGAACGCGTTCAAGCCACAGTTCCTCCACCCACGCCGGGGCGTCTACGACTTCCGCGACGCGGACCTGCTCGTACGCTTCGCCCGCGCGAACGACATGAAGGTGCACGCGCACACCCTCGTCTGGCACGAGGCTCTGCCCGACTGGATGCGGGAGGACGACGACCCCGAGGAGGTGCGCCGGACCATGCTCCGGCACATCGCCGTGGTCGCCGGGCACTTCAAGGGAAAGGTCGCGGAATGGGATGTGGTCAACGAGCCCATGTCCGACGACGAGAAGAGTTACACCAACGGGGATCGCGGTCTGCGCTCCGAGCAGAGCCCGTGGTTCGAGGCCCTGGGCGAGGAGTACATCGACGAGGCGTTCAGGGCCGCCCACCGGGCCGATCCGAAGGCACGGCTGTTCCTCAACGAGTACGGGGTCGAGGAGGAGGGCGAGCGGTGGGACGCCCTCTACGATCTGGTCGAGCGGCTCAAGGAACGCGGCGTGCCGATCGACGGCGTGGGTTTCCAGAACCATGAGTACGCCCCCGGCGACCGCGTCGACCCGGAGACCTTCCGCAGCCATGTGCGGGATCTGGCGGAGCTCGGGGTGCAGGCGCGGGTGTCGGAGATGGACGTCCCCATAGGTGAGGACGAGGAGGACGGGCGGCAGACCCAGGCCGATGAGATGGCGGGCAAGCTGCGGGTCTGCCTGGAGGAGCCGAACTGCACCTCGTTCTCCACCTGGGGATTCACCGACCGGTACGGTTCCACCGCCGACACCAAGATCTATCCTCCGCGCCCGGCCGATTCCCTGCCGTGGGACGCGGCCCTGCGGCCGAAGCCGGCGTACGAGCGCCTGCTCGAGGTCCTTGACGAGGCGTGAGGCATCAAACACGCGGGCCTCAGCCTTCCCGCTCCCCGCCCGCGGGCAGGAAAGCGGTCCACCGATACCGTCGACATGCGTTCCGACACTTCGAGGTGAGAAGTTCCCCGTCAAGGTCGGCGGCCTCTGATGTCGTGGAGAGTGCGACGATGTGCTGGTGAGCCCACCTTGTGGTGTGGGACGGCGACCGTCCACCCGACGACGGCCGAGCGGGCTCGGCCGGCACGGGCGTGGTCGTGGCTGCGGCGTTCGGAAACACCGGCACCTGGGGCAGGGCTGGGACCGGTCCGCCGCCGTCTCCGCCCTGATGACGTGGACCGCGCGCCCCGGGCGGCCGAACTCCTCGCCCGGCGTCACCTTCCCCGCGGTTACGTCCTCTCCGCCCCCGACCGGATCCTCGATCCCCGGCTCCGGCGACGGTTCGCCACACACGCCGGAGCGGTCGTCACCGCGCTCCCCGGCAGTCACCTCTCGCCACTGCCGCATCCCGAGGAAGCGGCCGCGGAGATCAGGGCGGAAGAGGCGCGCAGCGTGCCGGGATCCGGCCGGAAGCCGCGGGGACGCCGCCACACAGCCGGCCGGGCGCGAAGGTCGGGAGCAGGCCGCGGACGGCGCCGGTGACGAGGCGGGCGCCGTCGTCGTCGGGGGAAGGTCAGCCGCCCGGCGCAGTACCCGACGCCAGCGCGATCGTCACCGGATGCGTCGGTGAGCTGAACAGCTGGGCGGTGGGGCCCGACTCGACCACGTGCCCCTCGGACATCACGATCACCGCGTTCGTCCGGTCGGTGACGAGCCGCAGGTCGTGGCTGACCAGGACGAGGGACAGGCCACGACGTTCGCGGAGGTCCGTCAGCAGGTCCATGACGGCGACAGCCGTGTCCGCGTCGAGCGCGGAGGTGACCTCGTCGCAGAACAGCACGTCGGGGTCGGCCGCCAACGCACGGGCGATGGAGACGCGTTGGCGCTGTCCTCCGGACAGTTCGTGGGGATGACGGTCGGCCGCCGCGGCGGGCAGGCCGACCTGCTCGAGGAGTTCCAGGACACGGGCGGGAGCCTCGGCGCGGCCGGTCCGGCGGTGCAGGAGGAGAGGACGGCGCAGTGCGGTGCCGACGGTGCGGCTGGGGTTGAGGGTGCCGAGCGGGTCCTGCGGCACGAGTTGGAGGCGGCGGCGTTGCTCGCGGGAGCGGCGGTGCGCGGCGGGGGCGAGGCCGGTGCCGTCGAGGCTGACGCTGCCGCCGCTGGGGCGGTGCAGGCCGACGAGGGTGCGCAGCAGGGTCGTCTTGCCGGAGCCCGAGGCGCCGACGATGCCCAGGCTGCTTCCGGCAGCGAGGGCGATGTCGATGCCGTGGAGCACGGGGACGCGTCGGCCGCGGTGGGTGTGGGCGGCGTGCAGGCCGGACGCCGTGAGGGTGGGCGGGTCGTCGGACGGAGTGCGGGCGGGTCCGCTCCCGGCGCGGGGGACGGGCGGGGCCTTCCTCGGGCGTGGGCCGGTCAGGTGCACGACGTCGTCGGCGAGGCGGGCGACCAGGTCGGTGTCGTGGCAGGAGAGGGCGATGGCGATCCGGTGGTTCTCGACGAGGTGCCGCAGGAGCTCGGCCATCGCGTCGCGCAGCGCCGGGTCGAGTCCGGCCGTGGGCTCGTCCAGGAGGAGGACGGCCGGTCGGCGTGCCAGGGCCCGGGCGAGGGCGACCCGGCGCTGCTGACCGCCCGACAGCCCGCCGATACGGCGGTCCTGCAGGCCGCCGTCGACGGGCAGTCGCACCTCGGCGAGCTGCGCCCGGACGGCTTCGCGGCTCGGGTTCGCGGAGACTTCGGCGAGCAGACGGCGCACGCTCATGCGTGGGTTGAGGCCGGAGCCGGGGTCCTGGCCGACGTAGGCGAGGTGGTGCCGGCGCAGGGCGCGCAAGGCGGGGGCGGGCAGGGCGAGAGGGTCCTGGCCGAGGACGGTGACGGTGCCGGTGGTGCGCTCGGTGTCCGGTGGCAGGGCGCCCGTCACGGCTCGCAGCAGGGTGGTCTTTCCGCAACCGGAGGGGCCGACGACGGCGGTGACCCGGCCCGGGGCCAGTTCCAGGTCGGCCCGGTCCAGCAGGAGCCGGCCGCTGCGGGCGGCGACGGTCAGGCCCGAGACCCGGACCGCGTTCTTCCCCGTCGCCGCCTGGCTGTCGGGATACCAGTCGGGCATGTGGTTCACAGTGCGGGCACCGCCTTCCGGCCGGTCACGGGTACCAGGGCGGCTGCCGCCAGGTTGACGCTCATGGCGAGCAGGCCGATGGCGACGCTGGGGGCGAGGACGGCCCAGGGATTGAGCAGGATGCCGGGGGAGTTCTCGCGGATCATCAACGCCCAGTCGGCGGAGGGTGGTTGGGGGCCGATCTGGAGGAACCCGGCGGTGGCCACGAGGTAGACGGCGGCGACGAAGCGCAGTCCGAACAGTGCGAGCAGCGTCGCCCGCAGGTTCGGCAGCACCTCGCGCACGACGAGGTGCGGAAGCCGTTCGCCGCCGACGGCCGCCGCCTCGACGTATCCCGAGGCCGCCACGGGCGCGGCCGCGCCGACGACCAGGCGCACCGCGTACGGCACGCCGAGGACGACCGCGGCCGTGACGACCGCGAGCCGTCCGCCGTCCGGCCAGGACAGGGTGACGAGGAGGATGCCGAGGACGGCGGGCAGCAGCATCAGGACGTCCGCGGCGCGTTCGACGATCAGTCCGACGGCAGGGCGAAGGGCGCTGACCGCGCCGAGCACGGCGGCCGCGGCGGTGACCAGGACGGCGACCAGGAGGGAGGTCACGACGAGCTCGCGCCCCCCGGCCAGTACCCGGCTGAGCACGTCCCGGCCCAGCTGGTCGCCGCCGAAGGGGGCGTCGCCGCCGGGCTCGGCGTAGGGGGCGGTGACGGGGGCGTCGATCGCGTGCGGGACGAGCCGGGGCCCGGCCAGGGCGACGGCGAGGAGCAGCAGGGCCGGGAGGACCCGCAGGGCCGGCCGGCGGCGCCCGGGGAGGCGGGGCGTGGGGGAGAGGGGGTGTGGGGTGGGTGCGGGTACGGTCATGTCCGGCCTCCCGAAGCCCAGGCGCGTACGAGGTCGGCGAGCAGCAGGACGCCGCTGAGGACGGCTCCGGTGACGGCGACGACACCGGCGATGAGCGGACTGTCCCGGTCGGTGACCGCTCCGGCGAGGACCGAGCCGATGCCGGGGTAGTTGAAGATGGTCTCCACGACGACCGCGCCGCCCAGCAGCATGCCCGTGGAGGTGGCGATCCCGGCCGAGATGGTCGGCAGCGCGCCGGGCAGCAGATGGTGGGTGAGGATCCGGTGCCGGGGCAGCCCGTCGAGGACGGCGGTCTCGATGTGCGGCGCCGTGGACTCGTCGGCGAGTGCGGCGCGTACGATCCGGACGTTCCAGCCGATCTGGGGGACGGCCAGCGCGAGCACGGGCAGGACGAGCATCTTCCAGGAGGCGGGCGAGCCGTCGGCGTCGGTGAGGGTGACGGCGGGCAGCCAGTCGGTCCACAGGGCGAAGACCAGGACCAGGGCGACCGCGACGACGAACTCGGGCAGCGCCAGCACACCGGTGGCGCTCGCCGACACGGCCCGGTCGACCTTTCCGCCGGGCCGGGCCGCCGCCCAGCAGCCGAGGGTGACGGAGGCGACCAGGGTCACCAGCAGCGCGAGCCCGCCGAGCAGCAGGGTGTTGGGGAAGGGGCGGGCGAGCAGATCGGCGACCGCCTCGCCGCGCGCCGAGGTGCCGAGATCGCCGGTCGGCAGGCCGGTCGTCCAGTCCCAGAAGCGCTCCGCCACCGGCCGGTCCAGTCCCAGCAGTTGACGCCGTTGGGCGAGGTCGGCCGCGCTCTCCCCGCGTTCGGAGGTGGCGGTGGCCGCGTCGCCCGGCAGCAGCTCCACGGCGGCGAAGACGCACGCGAGCAGGACGGCGAGCAGCAGGGCCCGGCGCGCGAGCACCGCGGCCACGCGCAGGGGGAGACGTACGACGGCGGGGGCCGGCCGGGACCCGTCGACCCCGGCCGGCCCGCGTCGTACGGCCCCGATCAGCGAGCCAGCCATGTCGTCTCGAGCTGGACGCGTCCGTAGCCGGGCAGGGCGGGCAGGTCACGCACCGCGGCGGCGGCCAGGTCGATGCCGTCGGCCATGCCCCACAGCAGGTGGCCGGACTCCTCGTGCTCGATCCGCTGGATCTCGTGCAGCAACGTGGCGCGCTCGGCGGGGTCCTTGGTGGCCATCGCCTTCTCGTACGCGGCGTCGAACCTCTTGTTCCTCCAACCGGCCTCGTTCTGGCCGGAGTCGGAGACCATGGTCTTGCTGGCGAAGAACACCACGGAGTCGTTCGTGCCCCAGTACGTGGTGTACAGGTCGCCCTTGAGCCAGGTCTTCTCCCAGAACGCGGCCGACTCCTGCCTGACCACCTCGACCTTCACCCCGGCCTCGCGGACCTGGGAGGCGAACAGCGTGGCCGCCTCGGCGAGGCCGGCGATGTCCTCGGTGGTCAGCAGTCTGTAGGTCTTCGACAGGTCGAAGCCGGCCTCCTTCAGCAGTGACCTGGCCTTGGGCAGATCCCGCTCGCGTTGCGGGATGTCCTTGGCGTAGGCGGGGTCACCGGTGCCCAGGATGTCGTTGGCGACCGTGCCGTACCCGGACAGCACCTGCTTGACCATGGCCTCGCGGTCCACCGCCAGCCGCAGCGCCTCGCGCACCCTCGGGTCCGCGAACGGCCCGTCGGCGACACGCATGACGATCGGCATCGCCATGTCGTTGGGGCGGCGCACGATCTGGACGTCCTGGCGCTTCTCCGCCGTACGGGCGGCCACCGCGCCGACGTTGGAGGCCACGTCGATCTGGCCGGCGAGCAGGGCGTTGGCCATCGCCTGGGGACTCGCGAAGATCTTGACCTCGATGGCGTCGAGGAGGACGTCACCGCCGTACCACTTCTTGTTGCGCACCAACCGGGCGTTTCCGGCGCGGAACCAGTCCAGCTCGAACGGGCCGGTGCCGGGGGCCTTGCCCAGGTCGGAGTCCTTGGTGTCCTTCTTGAGGACGAACGTCGTCAGACGGGTGAGCTGAGGCAGTTCGGCGTTGGCGTAGTCGGAGACCAGGACGACGGTGTCGTCGCCCTCGGACGTGATGTTCTCGGGTTTGATGCCGGGCAGTCGGGAGGCGCCCGAGGGGGTGCCGCGCAGCCGCTTCAACGACCAGACGACGTCCTCGGCGGTGACCGGCGAACCGTCATGGAACGTCGCGCCCTCGGCGAGAGTGAAGCGCCAGGTCCTGAGGTCGTCCGACGCCTTCCAGGAAGTGGCGAGGCGGGGGGCGGTGTTGGGCCTGGTGCCCGGGACGGTGAGCGTGTCGTGCACCAGCGAGATGATCAGGTAGTCGCTCTCGTTGGCCTGGGTGCCGTGCGGGTCGCGGGTGATGGCCGAGGCCCGGCCCAGCGCGCCGACCCGCAGCGTGCCCCCGGGCCGCGGCTTCTCGCCCGCCTTCCTCGGCGCGGTGGACGAGGTCTCGTCACCGCCGCCGCAGGCGGTGAGGAGCGCGGCCGCGCCCAACCCGCCTGCGGCCCACAGCAGTTGGCGCCTGTTCCAGTTCACGTACGACCTCGTTCCCGTGACATGAGAATTACTTAGGTTTGCCTACCCTAAGGAGATCCTCGCGCGCAAGCCGTGCGGCTCATTCCGTGCCTCCGTCGACGCGTCGAACCCGCACGAGGGGGTGCGTGACGGCGCGGGGGTGCGGCATCGGCGCTCACGGAAGCGAGAGATCGAGTAAGGGTTGCCTAACCTAATCTCCGCTGATACGTTCTCGGCCGCCGAGGCACAGCACGTTCACACAAACGCGTCTCCGTCGCACCTCACCCCACCCACCCCTGGAACGGACGACTTCGCCATGCCCACGGAAGCCGCACCCTTACGGCAGCTCGACCCGCACACCGTCGACGAGCTGACCCACACAGCCCGGAAGATCCTCACCCACTTCGGCAGTTCGGCCGCCCGGCCCGAACTGCTCCGCCGCGTCGCGGAGTCCGCCACCCGCCTCGGCGAGGCGATCCGCCACCACTGCCGCCCGGTGGACACCGACGACGGCCTGTTCGTCCTGCGTGGCCTGCCCGTCGACGACGACGGCAACGGCCCCACGCCCGCCGGCTGGGCCACCGCGGGCGACAGCGCGGCCGAATGGGACGTGATCCTGCTGCTGCTCGCCACCGCCATGGGCCATCCGATCGCCTGGGAGGGGCAGCAGGAGGGCCGGTTCGTGCACAACATCGTTCCCGCGCCCGGCCACGAGGAGGAACAGACCGGCGCGAGCAGCACCGTGCTGCTCAGCCCGCACACCGAGGACGCCTTCCACCCCGGCCGAGCCCACCTGCTGCTGCTCGCCTGTATGCGCAACCACGACGCCGTCGCCACCACCGCCGCCAGCGTCCGCAAGGTCCGCCTCGACGCGGACGACGTGGCACTGCTCTCCCGCCCGGTGCTGCCGATCCTCCCCGACGACGCCTACGCCGAGGCGCGGTCGTTCGCGGGAGAGCCGCCGAGGGTCTCCGTCCTGTGGCAGACCGAGTCCGGACCGACCCTGCGCTACGACCCCGCCTACACCCCGCTGGACCGGGCGCCCGCCGACTACCGCGCCGCCTACGACCGGCTGACCGCCGAACTGGAACGCGTCTCGGTCGCCGTCGTGCTGGAGCCCGGTGACGTCCTGGTCGTCGACAACGACCAGGTCGTCCACGGTCGGGTGCCGTTCGAGCCCCGCTACGACGGCACCGATCGCTGGCTCAAGCGAGCCTCGGTGCGTGTGCCCGGCCGCCGTAGCCGCCCGCTGTCCGAGGCGGACGAACACGGATACGGCCAGGCCGCTTTGGTGGCACATCCCTGATCCCCGTCCGCCCCCTCGTACGAAGGGACCAGCCGTGACCGGCACCCCCGCACGCACGGACGACAACCGGCCCGACACCTCCGCGCACGCCACGACCCTCCGCATCCTCGGCACCAGCGACGTCGCGGGCCTCGACATCTCCCTCGCCGAGGTCGTCGACGTGGTCGAGCGGGCGTACCGCACCTTGGCCGACGGCAAGTCGGCCAACCCGCGCAAACTCACCGTGAAGCCCGACGACGGCCACTCCGTCTCGTACGCCATGCTCGGCCGGGACGGCGTCCGCGAGGTCGTCGCGATCAAGACCTCGTACAAGCACGGCCTCGACAGGGGCCGTGACGAGCAGCGCTACTACACCACTCTCACCCTGTACGACGACGTCACCGGCCTGCCGGTCGCGATGATGGACTGCGGCCGCATCGGCTCGCTGCGCACCCCGGCCGTCTCGGCCCTGCTCGCCCGCGAGTCGGCGGCGCCCGGCAGCCGCAGCGCACTGGTCATCGGCACCGGCACCCAGGGCCGGCTGGCCCTGCCGTTCCTCCTCACCACCCTGCCCGACCTCGACCGGCTCATGGTCCACGGCACCCACCCCGACGGCCTCGCGGCGGTCCGCGCACAACTGGAGCACTTCTATCCCGGACGGGAGGTCGAGGTCGTCGAGGACGTACGGGCCGCCGCGGCCGACGCCGACGTCGTGGTCGCCGCCGCCGGACAGCACACACCCGCCGCGATCGAGGCGGCCGACCTGAAGACGGGCGCCCTGTCCATCCTGGTCGGCCACGGCATCGCCCCCTCCACCCTGCACGAGGCGGACCGGGTGATCGCCACCAGCGAGGCGCAGATGAGGGTCACCGGCACCGACATGGCCGATGCCGACGGCGACCTCCCGCCCGTGGACGCGGAGTTCCCGGAGATCGTGGCGGGCCGTGCCGTGGGCCGGCGCTCGGCGGACGAGCGGATCTTCGCCTACAACAGCGGACTCGTCGTCACCGACATCGCCCTCGGTCACCGGTTCGCGCAGCTCGCCGTCGAACAGGGCCTGGGAACGAGGGTGCCGCTGTGGCAGTGACCCAGGCCACCGGGGCCGCGGCGGGCGGCTCCGTCGGAGCCCCGCCCCTGCCCGCCCACCCCGATCCGCAGCTCGACGCCATCCTGGACGGCGCGCTTCCGCACGAGCTGTCGTACGCGCTCGGTGGTCCCTTCCACCTGCTGCTGCCCGAGCGTTTCGACGCCAACGCCGCCGCTTTCGAGGGCGTGTTGCACGAGGCAGGTGTCGAGGGCCGCGTGTACTACGCGAAGAAGGCCAACAAGGCCGCCGTATGGATGGACCGCTGCGCGCTGTCCGGGCGGGGCGTGGACGTGGCCGGCGCGGGGGAGCTGCGGGACGCGCTCGGGCACGGCGTGCGCGGTGAGCACCTCGTGGTCACCGGGCCCGCCAAGGCCGGCGATCTGCTGCGCGTGGCCGTCCTGCAGGGCTGCCTGATCGCCGTCGACGCCCTCGACGAGCTGGAGAACGTCCTCGCGCAGGCGCGCACCGCCGCCCGGCCGGCGCGCGTGCTGCTGCGGCGGCTGCCGCCGGCCCAGCCGCACAGCCGCTTCGGAGTGGACGGCGGGGAGTTGAAGACCGCTCTCGCACGGTGCGCGCAGGCCCGGGACGCCGTCGTCGTCGAGGGCTTCTCCTTCCACCTGTCCGGCTACGACCCCTCGCAGCGCGCCTCGGCGGCGCGTGAACTCGTCGAGCTGTGCCTCAAGGCCCGGGCCATGGGGCACAGGGCGGACCGGATCAGCATCGGTGGCGGCTTCGCCGTCGACTACACCGACGCCGGCCACTGGGAAGCCTTCCTGCGCGAGCAGCGGCCAGAGCACTATCACGCGGGCAGGTCCTTCGACCCGGCGGACTTCTATCCGTACCACTCGCCGGTGGCGGGCGCCGCTGCCCTGCGCGCGGTCCTCGCCGCGGACGGTCTCGCCGGACGACTGCGCGAGGCGGGCGTGCAGCTCCTGCTGGAGCCGGGCCGGGCCCTGCTGGACCGGGCCGGGTGCACGGTGTTCCGCGTACAGGGCGTGAAGGACCGCGACGGCTACGGCATCGTCACCGTGGACGGCAGCAGCCTGAGCCTGTCCGAGCAGTGGTTCGACAGCGAGTACCTGCCGGATCCCGTGCTGCTGCCCCGGCACGAGCCGCACGGCGAGCCCTACGCCGCCTGCGTGGGCGGTGCGACCTGCCTGGAGTCGGACATGGTCAGCTGGCGCAAGGTGCGGTTCCCCACGCGCCCGGCAGCCGGCGATCTCCTGGTCTACCCCAACACCGCCGGATACCAGATGGACTCCAACGAGTCCCCCTTCCACGAACTACCGCTTCCCCCGAAGGTCGTCCTCGACATCGCCGGCGGCACCACCCGCTGGCGGCTCGACCGCCCTCCACTCGCCTGACCCCCTCCCCGACGTAACCGACTTGGAGCCCTCCGATGGACAAGGCGCTCGCGCGTCCGGCCGTGGTCAGACGTGTCTCCGACCTCATAGGTCACACCCCGCTCCTCGAGCTGTGCCATACCGCCACGGGCGGCCGACTGCTGCTCAAACTCGAGCAGTTCAACCCGACCGGCACCGCGAAGATCCGCATGGCCCGGCAGATGGTCCTCGACGCCGAGGAACGCGGACTGCTGCGCCCCGGCGGCCGTATCATCGAGTCGACCTCCGGCAACACCGGTCTCGGGCTGGCCGTGATCGCGGCCGAGCGCGGCTACACCTTCACCGCGGTCGTCGACCATCACGCCGCCGCGGACAAGCTGCGCGGCATGAAGGCGCTCGGCGCCGAACTCGTCCATGTCGCGGAGGAGGGCGACGAGGAGCTGGCCACCGCCGCTCGCGAGGAGTTCGCGGAGAAGCTGGCGGCCGAGAGCGACAACGCCTACTTCACCGAGCAGCACAACAACATGGCGAACGGGGAGGGTTACCGGCCGGTGGCTCACGAGATCGACGCGGCTCTGGACGGCCGTGTCGACATCCTGATCGGCGCCGTGGGGACCGGCGGCGGGCTCTTCGGAACCGGCGGCGAACTGCGCAAGACCGTACCGGGTGTACGGATCGTCGGTGTCGAGCCGAAGGGGTCGATCGCCTTCGGGCCCCCCGCCCACGGCTACTACCAGTCCGGCACCGGCACTCCCGAGGGCGCCACCATCGGCGCCATGGTCGACTACCGCCTGCTGGACGAGGGCGCCAAGGTCGGCGACGTCGAGGCGTTCGCCACCGCACGGGTCCTGGCCCGCCGTCTCGGCCTCCTCGTCGGCGGCTCCGCGGGCGGCGTCGTGTACGAGGCGCTGACCCGGATGTCCTCGCGGCCTCCGGGCACCACCATGGTCGCGCTGGTCAACGACGGAGGCGAGAAGTACATGGACACCGTCTTCGACGACGACTGGATGAACGCCCGCGACCTGATCGACCCGGCTGTCGAGCGTGAGATCGACGAGCTGCTGACCCGACTCCGCGAGAACTGACGCCGATGCCGACTCCGCTCACCACCCTCCTCCGCGACGGCCGCGCCCTGGCGACCCTGGCCGTCCCGCTCGCCCTGACCCAGCTCGCCCAGGTCGCACTCACCACCACCGACACAGTGGTGATGGGTCTGATGGGCACCGAGGCCCTGGCCGGCGGCGGCCTGGCGCTGGTCGTCTTCAACCAGCTGCGCACCATGGGCGTCGGCATGGTCACGGCCGTCGGCAACCAGGTCTCGGCCGCCTCCGCCCGCGCCGACGAGGACGAGCACCTCACCGACGAGGCCAGGGAAGAGGTGGTGGACATCGTCCGCGCCGCGCTGGCGCTGGCCACCCTGTCCGGCATCGTCGGCGCGGTCGTCATCCTGCTGATCGGGCAGGCCGTCGCCTTCCTCGGCCAGGACCCCGAGGTCGTCGAGACGGCCTGGCCGGTGCTGCTGGCCCTCGCACCCGGTCTGATCCCCTGCCTGTGGTTCCAGGCGATACGGCAGTTCACGGTCGGCATGCGCCGCCCGCAGGCGCTGCTTCGGATCACCCTCGCTTCCGTCGCCGTGAACGCGGCCCTGAACTGGGGCCTGATCGACGGCGTCTGGATCCTGCCGGAACTGGGTCTGCCCGGCATCGGCGTCTCCACCTCACTCGTGTACGCGCTGACCTGCCTGGCGCTCCATGTCTCGGCCCGCCGTGATCCCCGGCTGGCGCCACTCCTGGACGTGCGGATGTGGAAGGCCCGCCCGGCCACGCTGCGCAGGCTCACCGGCCTGGGCCTGCCGATCGCCGCGACCTACGGCTCCGAGGCCGGGTTCTTCTCCGTCGTCGCCCTGATCATCGGCACCTTCGGCGGCGCCGCCCTGGCCGCACACACCGCCGTCAACCAGCTCGTCTACATCGTCTTCCAGACAGCCGTCGGCCTGTCCCACGCCGCGTCCCTCAACGTCAGCAGGGAACTCGCCCTGAACCGGATCACGGCGGCCCGGCGCCTCAAGAACACCGCGCTGGCATGCGCGGTCGCAGTGATGGCGGTGGTCGGCGTCGTCTACCTCACCGTCCCCGGGTTGGTGCTGCGCCCCTTCCTCGACCCCTCGGCCCCTGAGGGGAACAACGCGACGGACATCGCCACGAAGCTCCTCGCGGTCGCGGCGGTGCTGCAGTTCTTCGACTGCGCCCAGAACATCGGCGTCGGCCTGCTGCGTGGTCTCGACGACACCAGGAGCGGCTTCCGCATCACCCTCGTCGGGTACTGGCTGATCGGCCTGCCCGCCGCCTGGCTGCTCGGCCACCTTGCCGACCTGGAGACCGTCGGTGTCTGGCTCGGCCTCCTCACCGGCCTCGCCGCGACCGCCGTGCTCCTGCTGCGCCGCTACAACCAGGCACTGTCCGGCCGCGCCGCCGTGAAGCCGGCCGTCGCCTGAGCCCCTCGCGCGCACCCCGCTCGTCCGGAGGACGAGCGGGTACTCCACGCAGCCTGGGGAAGGCCAGCGCGTGCGCTCTTCGTGAGAGGTTGCCCGTGAGGAACGGGACGGGGACGCACGACCACCGGCATGCCGGGAGTCAATTCGTCTCCCTCGGTGGCTCCGTGGCCGGCGGTGGGAGAGCGGCGTCCTCGAGGGCGGACCGAAGGGCCGTCAGTCTTCGGTGCAGTTCCGGTTCATAGGCCGGGCGCGGAGTCCGGGGCACGCGGGACAGGGCCGAACCGATGCCGGGGGAGCCGGGCAGGTCGGTGCGGGCCGCACCGGAGAGGGCACGGAGGAAGTCTCCGACCCGCGCGCTCTCGTCCGGGGCCGGAGCCGAGGCATCGCGCAGGAGGTTCCAGCACAGCAGACGGCGGATCGCCAGCAGGGACGGCCAGAGCCGGTCGGCGGTACGGGTGGCGCGGATCTCCTCGACGGGCACCGAGGCGTGCATGGTCCACAGGTCCGAGGTCCGCTGCCAGGCGGTTGCCTCGGAGGCGGCGTGGAACGTCCCCGTGCGCAGGCGTTCCCCCACGGCCGAGCCCGTCGCCGCCACGGCCACCGAGACGGCGGCTCGCACCCGGCGCAGTGGCACGCCCCTCACCAGAAGGGCCGCGGCCATCCCGAGGCACATGCCGAGGGTGAGGTCGAGCAGTCGGTACGCGGCGAGTGGCGCCAGGTCCGGCTTCGGGAGGACGGCGTCCACGAGCAGCAGCGCGACGGGGGTGTTGAGCAGGGTGCGCAGGAGCAGGGCGCTGGGGGGCAGGCCGCGCGAGACGCCATGGACCACCGTGGCGACGGCCACGGTCGCCCCCGTACCGGGCTGGTGGACCTGGGCCACGAGGACCGTGATCGCCACTCCGGCCACCGTACCGACGAACCGGGAACCGACGCGCTGCGACGGCTGCCGGCCCGGTCCGCCCTGGAGTGACGCGGCCGCTCCCACGGCCACCCACGCCGGGTGCAGCAGGGGGAGCGCCCAGCCCAGGGCGGTGCCCACCGCGACGGCCAGTGCGACGCGCAGGGCGACCGTCGGGGCGGGGGAGGCGGACGACACGGCGTGACGCATCTCGGCGCCCAGACTCCTGCGCGGCGGCAACCGCGGCGCCCGCGGTGCCCGGGCGGGCCGCGAGGGAGGCGGGGCCCCCGGCGTTCCACCGGCACGGTTCGGCGGGGCGGGGGCGCTTCCGCCCGACGGTGGAAGCGGGGACCCCGGAGTCGCGCCGGCCCGCACCGCCGCCGCCGACGCCCTCAGCCAGGGAGCCCACGTGGCCGGCACCGGGTCCCCGCCCCGCTCCGCGGCGTTCTGCAGCGTGTCGAACACCGCTTCCAGCCGCACCATGAGGTCGAAGAGCGCCAGCCGTCGGGGAGCCGGTGCCGTGCCTCGGCCCCGGGCGTCCTCGAGCGCCGCCCACGCCGCGTGCACCGCCGTGCACGCGCTCCGCCGGGCGGCCGAGGAGTCGCCCCGTGGCGGCACGGCCGCGGCACGGCGGGCCGTGTCCGCGAAGGCGGCGACCGACCGGAAGGCGGCCGAGACCGCACGCTCCTCGGGCGCGTAGGGCCGGACGAGCCGGCCCGACATGGCGGACAGCCAGGACACGGACGCGCCGATGGCGACGCAGCAGGCCCGGGTCACCGTCTCCGCGAGACCCACCGGGGGCAGGAAGGCGGCCAGCGCCGAGACCAGGACGACGAAGTAGCTGCCCGGTCCGCTCAGATGGAGGGTGTGGACGAACAGGGTGGCGCCGCCCGCCACGACGGCGAGCACCGCCGTCATCGCCCAGACGTCTCCCGCGACCAGCGAACCCGCCGTGAACGTCACCACGAAACCCGCGCAGAGCAGCCCCAGAACGGGGCCCCGCCGCGGATAGGGATCCCGTGTTCCGTAGGCGTCGACGTAGCACCCGATCGCGGCGAACACCCCGTAGTGGAGGCCGGCGACGGCCGTGACGGCACCGAGGCAGAGCCCGAAGGTCAGCGTCGACCGGACGGCACGCCACCGGTCGAACGCGGGCGGCACGGTGCGCCACCGGTGCGCCTTCCGGGTGACCGCACGGCTCACCACAGGGCCTGGGCGGCAGCCCCGCCCGCGAACGACAGGGCGAGCCCGAGGGCGACCGTGGCCAGCAGATAGCCGCCGGCCCGGGCGGTCCTGCGGGCGTCGGCCATGGACAGGAGCTCGAGGGAGAACGTGGACCAGGTGGACAGGGCGCCGCAGAACCCCACGGTCCCCCTGCTCCCTCCACCTGGGGTAATGCCCCAGACCACTGGGACCGGTCCGGCCGGCCGCTCCTTCCTCGGCGAGGTGAAGAAGGCCGTCACTCCGCGCGCCGCCCTGCTCGTGGTCGCAGTGGTGGCCGTCCAGCTGCTGTTCATCGCCTCCTACGTGGGGGCCCTGCACCACCCGAGGATGAGGGACGTGCCCTTCGGGGTCGTCACGCCCGGAGCAGCCGCCGCACAGCAGAAGGCCCGGCTGGAGGGCCTGCCCGGCTCCCCGCTGGACCCCCGCACGGCGACCGACGAGGCCACGGCCCGCGAGCGGATCCTGCACCGGGAGATCGACGGGGCGCTGGTCGTGGATCCGGACGGACGCCGGGACGTCCTGCTGGTCGCCTCCGGCGGCGGCAGCGCCCTCGCCACCGACCTGCGCGCCCTCCTGACCGACGTGGAGAGGGCCTCGGGGCGCACGGTACGGACGGTCGACGTGGCCCCGTCCTCGCCGCAGGACTTCGACGGGCTGTCGTCCTTCTACGTGGTCGTGGGCTGGTGTGTCGGCGGCTATCTGTGCGCCTCGATCATCGCGATCAGTGCCGGCGCCCGCCCCGCCGACCCGCTCCGCGCGGCCGTCAGGCTCGGCGCCGTGGCCCTGACCGCGCTCGTCGGCGGACTGGGCGGCGCGGTGATCGTCGGTCCGGTCCTGGGCGCGCTGCCCGGCAGCGTGGCCGCTCTGTGGGGACTCGGAGCCCTGGTCACGTTCTCCGTCGGCGCCGTCACCCTGGCCCTCCAGGGCTTCTTCGACGTCGTCGGTATCGGGCTGGCGATCCTCTTGGTGGTGGTCGCCGGCAATCCGAGCGCGGGTGGAGCCTTCCCGCTGCCCATGCTGCCGCCGTTCTGGGCGTCGATCGGTCCGGCGCTGCCGCCGGGCGCGGGGACGTGGACGGCCCGCTCGTTCGCGTACTTCGACGGCAACGCCGTGCTCGGACCCCTGCTGGTGCTGGCGGCGTGGGCCCTGGCGGGGAGCGTGCTGACCATGCTGTCGGCAGTGCCGCACCGCGAGCGGAACGAGGAGGGGACGACCGCGCCGACGCCCTGAGGCGCGCCGGCGCCCGAGCACCCGCGGCGTCGCCGCTGCTGTGACGACCCACCGCTGGACCGGCCGCTGCGGGCCGCGGATTCCATGGCCCGTGCGCGGTCACTCGACGTCGTCCGCCGCAACGGGTTGCGGCCGGGCGAGCTGGTCAACACGCTGCCGGACTTCTCGCGGATCGAGGCCGGCCGAACGACGTCGTGGCCCCACCGCGACGGCCGCCGAGCGCCGTCCCGACCCGCTCGGCGGAGCCTGTCCGGCGGCGCGGGGACAGTTTTCAGGAACGATCGTTCTTGACTGATCGTTCCTCAACTGTCTACGGTGGTGGCCATGGGCAGACCAAGAGCATTCGACGAGGAAGAGGCGGTGCGTGCCGCCGTAGGTCTTTTCGGCGGGCGCGCGTATGACGGTGTCTCCGTGGACGACCTCGTCGGCCACCTCGGTGTGCACCGCAACAGCCTGTACAAGACGTTCGGCAGTAAACGCGGTCTCTATCTGACCGCTCTGCGCCGCCATCTCGCCGACGACCTGCGTCCTTTGCTCGAGACCCTCGCCGACGCGCCGGACGTCGCGGCCGTACTACGGCTGGTCACCTCCGCCGACCTCGGTCTGCTCCTCCTCGCCGCGGTCGAACGCGCACCGGTCGACGAGGAGGTCGCGACCGAGGTGCGGACGGCCTTGGCCGCCGTCGACCGGGCGATCGCCGACGCGCTCGGGGTCCCCGCCGACATGGCCGCCGCCCTCACCTCCGCCGCGCTCGGGATCCTCCTGCGCGGCAATCCCGACGACGTCGGCGCCGCACTGGCCCGACGCCTCGATTCCCTCACCGGAGAACGGAACCCGACATGGCAGTGATACGTATCGACGGAGACGACCTCGTGGTCATGATGGAGGGACTCGACAAGCTCTGGGCCTTCAAGGGGAGTCTGACCATCCCGCTGGCCAACGTGCGCGGCGTGACGGCCGACCCCGGTATGGCCGCCGAGCCCAAGGGAATGCGCGCGCCGGGCTCCCACGTGCCCGGGGTGATCATCGCGGGCACGTTCCACCAGCACGGGGAGAAGGTCTTCTGGGACGTCAGGGACCCCGCGAAGGCCGTCGTGGTCGAACTCGCCGACGAGAGATACACGCGCCTGGTCCTCCAGGTCGAGGACCCCCGCGCGACCGTCGCGCTGGTCGAGAGTGCCCTTTCGTGAGAGGCGGGCGGATGCTCTCCGGACTGGCGGCGGCTCTGACGGTGCTGGCCGTCGTCACCGCCGCCCCGGCCGAGGCGAGGCCCGGCCGCGTGCAGGCCGCCGACCGCGAGATCGTCTTCACGGCCGACGGCACGACCGCTTTCGGGACCCTGCACGTTCCCGAGCACCGGGCCGGACAACGGATGCGAGCGGCACTGCTGTTGCCCGGCAGCGGACCCACCGACCGCGACGGCAACCAGCCCCCCGGAAGCACGCCGGACACCTTGGCGCAGGTGGCCGGGGCGCTGGGCGGCGACGGCATCGCCACGCTGCGGTTCGACAAGTACGGCACCGGCCGCACCGGGCTGGGCGCCTACCGGGAACACCCTGAGGAACTCGACCACCCGGCGTTCGTCCGCCAGGCACGAGCCGCCTACGCGGTGCTGCGTGATCAGCCGGAGACCGACCCCCACGCGCTACTCGTCGTGGGACACAGCGAGGGGGCGATGACGGGACTGCTGCTGAGCGGCTCCGTTCTTCCGCGCCCGGCCGGTCTGGCGCTTCTCCAGCCACAGGCGATCCGCATGCTGGATCTTGTCGCGCTCCAGCTCGAGAACCAGATCGCCGAAGCGACGGCCCAGGGCGTACTGACGCCGGACGAGCAGCGGACCATCGTCACGGCCGTCCACGGTGCCGTCACGTCCCTGCGGGCACACCGCCCCGTCGACACCGCGGACCTGCCGCCCGCGGTCGCCCGGCTCTTCGAGGCGTTCCAGGGACCCGACGCCCGCTTCGTGGAGAGCGACGACGCCGTGTACCCGCCGGACGCCGCCGCCGCGCTCCGGCCGGGGATCACAGTACTGCTGACGTGCGGCACGGACGATGCGCAGGTGCCCTGTGCCACGACGGACGCCCTGACGAGGGCCCTGCACCGTGCGCGTGCCAGTGGACCGGGCCGGGTGATGCTGCCCGGCGTGGACCACCTCCTGCACGACCGTGGCCACCCGGACAGGCTCGCGCCATCGGTACGGGACGCCCTACGCCGGTTCACCCGGCGCTGACGCCGACCGAGGAAACGACCGTCGCACGGGTGACGCGGCTTCGTCCCGCCTCGGCCGTGCCGTGTCGGGTGAGCCGTTCCGGCGATCCCTCAGGGGGAGTCGGCGAGGAGTGGCTGTTGGGCCGGCTCGTGCACGGCGGGCCGTATGCCCGCGGTCGGCTTCGCGCGCCTGCCCCGGGGGAGGCGGACCCCGCCCGCCGCCGTGACGGCCAGGGCGCCGAGGAGGGCAAGGGCGGTCGCGGGCGCCAGGACGGCCCAGGGGGCGCGTTCGACATAGGGCTGGTTCTCGGCGAGAAGACGGCCCCACTCGGGGGACGGGGGCTGCGCGCCGAGGCCCAGGAAGCCGAGCGCGGCCAGGCTGAGCGCGACGCCCGGGAGCCTGAGCAGGGCGTGGCGGACGACGGGCGGCAGGACCGCGGGGAGCAGTTCGTGCCGGAGCAGATACCAGGGGCCGGCGCCGAGGGCGCGGGTCGCCGTCAGATGCAGGGTGGCGCGCTCCTGCCGGAGCAGGGCGGAGGTGTGCGCGGCCAGGGGAGCCCAGGCCACGGCGGCGGCCGCGAGCGCAGGAGTGGAGGGACCGCTGCCCGCGACGCCGGTGACCAGGAGCGCCACCAGCACGGGTGGTACGGCATTGACGGTGTCGACCAGGGGCCCCGACAGACGGGGCAGCAGGCCCAGCAGGACGCCGGTCAGCAGGGCGGCCGCGCTCACCGCGAGGGCGGTGCCGAGCGTGGTGAGCGCGCCGTGCGCGACCCGGGCGAGTACGTCCCGGCCGAGGGCGTCGGTGCCGAAGGGATGTGAGGCGGAGGGGGCTTGGAGGCGGGCCGCGGTGTCGAGGGTGAGCGGGGCGCGGGACAGACCGAGGGTGATGACGGCGGTGAGCAGCAGCCCGTACAGCAGGGGTACGGCACGGGGTGCGGGCGGGGCGGGGCGGTGCAGGGAGTGCAGGGCGCCGTCGCGCAACGCGGGCCCGATGAGCCACCGCATGCCGCACCGGGTGAGCCCGGCGGTCAGTGCCGCGAGTGCCAGGAGGACGAGGGTGCCGGTCTGCAGGACGGGGATGTCCTGGGCGAGGGCGGCGCGCAGGTTGAGCCGGCCGAGACCGGGGATGTCGAAGATCTGCTCCACGGCGACGGAGCCGCCGGTCAGGCCCACCACGAAGAGGCCGAGGTTGGGCAGGAGCCCGGGCACGCAACGACGCAGCGCCTGCCGGGCGATCGAGGCGGGCGGAGTTCCGCGGGCGGCGGCGGCCGGCGCCCACGGCTCGGCGAAGGCGGCCGGCAACAGATCGTCCAGCATCCGTCCGAGGACGGCTCCGGCGGGCAGGCCGAGGGCGAGGGCGGGCAGCACCATCCACTGCGGGCCGTACCAGCCGAGCGCGGGCAGCCAGCCCAGTTGAACGCCCACGACCGAGGCCAGCACGGTGGCGACGAGGAACTCGGGCAGGGACGCGAGCACCGCCGAGCCGCTGCCGCCGGGGCGGCGACCGCCGAGACGCCGGCGGGAGCCCAGCCCGAGCGTGCGCGCACACACGGCCCCGGCGGTCGGTACGGCGACGAGGACGGCCCCGGCCATCAGGAGCAGGGAGGCGCCCAAAGACTGGATCACGGCGGGCAGGACCTCCGTGTCCGACACCCAGGACCGGCCCGCGTCGCCGTGGAGAAGACCGTCGAGCCACCGTACGAGCAGGGTCCACGGGCCCTCGTCGAGACCGAGTCGGTCCCGGATCGCGTGCAGCGTCCCGGGCGTCGGGGCGCGCTCGGCGGAGCGGGCCCTGAGTACGGTCAGCGCCGGGTCGGTGTGCGAGAGCCACGGCAGCAGACCGATCGCGCAGACGAGACCGGCCGTGAGCACCGCCCGCCAGAGCAGGGCGAGGACTGCACCCGGCGCGAGGGAGCGCGGGGCGGCAGGGAGCCCGGCCCGGGGCGCGGTCAGCGCCGGGTCCCGGTGCCGACGAACTCCCGCTCGTAGGGGTCGAGTACGGCGCCCTTGACGGATGTGTCGATCCCCGTGGCGACCTTGAGGTGCACCAGGGGTATCACCGCGTCCGTGCCGAGGATCGCGGCCTCCGCCTTCATCGCCGCGTCCTGCCGCTTGCCCGGATCGGCCGCGGCCCCGGCGGCGGCCACGGTTGTGTCCACGTTCTTGTCGCACAGGAAGGACAGGTTGTAGGAGCCGTCACAGGTGTGGTCGCCGGCCAGGACGGTGACCGGGTCGCCGGTGTCCAGCATCATGTTGCGCGAGGCCACGGCCGCGTCGAACTTCCCGGCCAGCAGGTCGCTTTCGAGTCGCGCGTAGGTACGCACCTCCAGCTTCACGGTGAACCCGGCTTCTTCCAGCTGCTGTTGGAGCACCTGGGCGGTCTCGGGCAGTTCGGGCCGGTCGTCGTAGGTGGCGATGGTGATCCTCCTGCCCTTCGGGTCGGTGGCCCTCGACCGGCCGGTGGGCTCGGTCCGCTTGCCGGAGGCCCAGGTCAGGGCCGGGCCGTAGAGGCCCCGTGCGGGCTCGGCGTATGCCTCGAAGACGCCCTCGGCGAGGGCGGAGGTGTCGATCGCCTCCCGGGCGGCGGCGCGCAGGCCCGCCTCACTGAAGACCCCCGCTCGGGTGTTGAGGTACAGGCTGGTGTTCCGGGCGGTGTTGTTCTGGTGGACGGTGGCCTTCTCGAGGCGGGAGACCTGGGAGACGGGGAGGGCCTCGGCGATGTCCACCTCGCCGGTGCGCAGCGCGTTGGCGCGGGCGGTGCCGTCGGAGACGAACCGGGCGTCGATGCCGGACGCCTGGGCCCGTCCGCCCCAGTAGCCGTCGAAGCGGTCGAGGGAGGCGGCCGTGTCGCCGGTGATCCTGGTGAGCCGGAAGGGGCCGGTGGCGGTGCCCACCGGGTTCACCGTGCCGCTCCTGCCGTACGCCTTGGGGGAGAACACGGTCAGGCCGGGGCTGGTCAGCCGCTGGGGCAGGACGGGGTCGGCGGTGGCGGTGGTGACCTTGATCCGGTCGTCGCCGACGGCTCGGGCGGTCAGCTCGACGCCGGAGAGGGCGGCGGGCGCGGGCTCGGCCGACGCGGCGTGGGTGAGGGCGGCGGCGACCGCCTCGGCGGTGACGTCGGTGCCGTCCTGGAAGGTCGCGTCCCGCAGCGTGAACACCCAGCTCCTTCCGCCCCGTTCACCGCGCCAGGACTCGGCGAGCGCGGGCGCCGCGGTGCCGTTGGCGTCGAGCCGGGTCAGCCCCTCGGCGACCCCGAGTCGGGTCAGGACGAGGGCGTCCTGGCCGTAGGGGGAGTAGTGCTCCGCGGGTGGGAAGGCGAGCGCGACGCGCAGACGTCCTCCGGAGGCGGGGGAGTGGGAGGACGAGTCGTCCTGGGGGGAGGAGAAACAGCCGGCGAGCAGGGGCGCGAGCAGCAGGGCGGCCGGCAGGCGTGGGCGGGGGGATCTCATGGTCCTGGTTCCGTCTTTCGCGGTCTTCCAACGGTGTCGACCACCATCATATGAACATGATTTTCATTTAGTGAAGGGGGATCTCGAAGTGCACGACGCCGCTGCCGCCGCCGGGCACCTCCGTCCGCTCGTCGCACACGACCCTGCCGAGGGTCTGCCACAGTCCCAGCGCGCCGGGAGAGTGCGGGTACGTGTGCAGATACGCGGCCCGGTAGCCGCCCTCCGTGCGCGCGAAGTCCAGCAGTCCGTCCACCAGGCGCCGGGCCAGTCCGCGGCGGCGATGCTCCGGGCGCACGTACACCCGTCGCAGTTGGGCGGTCGCGCCCGACGGGTAGCGCTCGGACAGCCACGGCGGGTTCGGTGGATGGGCCGGACCGCGCGCGTCCAGCGCGGCCGTCGCGGCCACCGTCCCGTCCGACACGTCCACGGCGACCAGCAGCGTGTGCCGGGGCGGGGCGAGATAGAAGGACTCCGGGTCGACGATGTCGGCGTGCCAGTCCGGCACGTAACCGGTGCCGAAGTCGCGGTAGACGGCGTCGAGCATCACCGCCCGCGCCCCGCCCAGGTCCGCGGGCACGGCTGTACTTATGCGATATTCATGCACTTGCACATCATATGCAAGAGCGTCCGAGGGTCTCGCTCGCCCCCGGTGCCGGCCACCTCTGCGGCGCCCGGCACGCCGTCCTGACGCGCCGACACGGACGAGCGGCCCCGGCCGGCTGGTCGCTCAGTTGTTCCAGGTTTCGTCGTAGGGGTCGCGGGGCGTCGGCACCGGCCTGGCCGCGGTGACTCTGAGGAAGGGGATCGGGCCGTCGTTCACCGGGTCCCGGGTCCGTCGGGCGGTGTACCTCCCCGTCACCTCCAGCCACGCGTTCGGCTGCAGTACGGGCGGGATGTTCCCGGTGAGGCCGATCTTCACCGGCTGGGCGTCCGCGGCACAGCAGTTGAGCGCCATGCGGACGAGGTAGGGGGTTCCCGAGGGGGTCACGGCGACGAAACCGGTGAGGCGCACGCTGCGGCCCTCGAGGGATCGGCCGTGGCCGTAGAACGCCCGGCCCGCGTAGTCGACCAGGCCGATCGGCACGGGGTCTCCGGCCGGAAGTTCCGCGTAGCCGTACGGCTGCTGCAGGGCCGTGCCGGTGTGCGTCGCACTGTAGGAACCCAGGGCGGGCGGGGCGACGAGGACGAGGGCGAAGAGGGGGAGGACGAGGAGCCAGGAAACGCGGGACTCGCGGTGGGCGTGCCCCCGGGTTCCGTCACCGTCACCGGTTCCGTCACCGTCACCGTCACCGGTTCCGTCACCGTCACCGGTTCCGTCACCGTCACCGGTGCCGGTGCCGGTGCCGGTGCCGGTGCCGGTGCCCCGCTCCTCGCGACGCGCGCGCCGCCACTCGTACCAGGCCGTCGCGAGCGCGGTCACCACCAGGAGGGTCCCGGCGGCCAGCAGCAGCGGGCGCAAGCCCTCCTTGACGTAGCGCAGGTACAGGTCGCTGAGGGCCCCGTGCAGCAGGGCCACGCCGATCAGGAGCAGGACCGCCGCCTGCGTCTGCCGGTTCACAGCAACACCGTGCCGGTCAGCACCGAGCCCGCGACGGCGAAGGCGAAGGTGGCGGGTGCGAAGCGCAGCGCGAAACCGCGGCCGAAAGTGCCCGCCTGCATCGCGAACAGCTTCAGGTCGATCATCGGACCGACCACCAGGAACGTCAGCCTGGCCGTCAGTGAGAAGGGGGTCAGCGACGCCACCACGAACGCGTCGGCCTCCGAGCAGATCGACAGCACCACGGCCAGGACCGCCAGGGTCAGGACCGCGAGGACCGGTTCACCGGCCGCCGTGAGCAGCCAGCTCGCCGGAGCCGCCGTCTTCAGCGTGGCCGCGGCCATCGCGCCGAGGACCAGGAAGCCGCCCGCGTGCACCGTGTCGTGCCGGACCGAGCCCCAGAACCTCTCGCCCCTGCTCGGACCGGTGTGCTCCGTCGGTGTCGGCAGCCGCAGCCAGCCGGGGCGGCCGAGGCGCTGCCACGACCAGCCCATCGCACAGGCCACCAGCAGGCTCGCCAGGAAACGGGCCAGGACCATCCGCGGATCGTGCGGGAAGGCGACGGCCGTGGCGGTCAGGACGACCGGGTTGATCGCCGGAGCGGAGAGGAGGAAGGCGAGCGCCGCCGCCGGTGTGACGCCCCGCCCCACCAGGGCGCCGGCGACCGGCACGGACGCGCACTCGCAACCGGGCAGTACCGCCCCCGCCACACCGGCGACCGGAACGGCGAGGGCGGTACGGGCGGGCAGCGCACGGGCGAAGAACGAGGGCGGTACGAACACGGCGATCGCCGCCGACAGCAGCGCGCCGAAGGCGAGGAACGGCAGTGCCTGGACCACCATCGCGACGAACACGGTCATCCAACTCTGCATCACCGGAGTGGCCAGGGCGCGGCGGATCGGTCCCTGCGCGACGACGACGACGGGCAGAAGCATGGTCAGGGCGAGGGAGGAGTTGAAGTGCCACCCTTCCTGGCCCCGTCGGCCGGGCTGTGGTCCCCGGCTCCGGGGAGCCGGCCCGGGTGGGGCGGGTTTGCTGATGGCCACGGGTGAGCTGCCTCCGGCAAGGATCGGTCGACGGTGAGTGCCTTCTCCTTCAGTACGGCTGTGATGCCTCGATGCCTCACTGCTCACGGCTCGCCGCTCACTGCTCGCCGCTCACAGTGAAGGCGAGCGACTGCGTCCGCGGCCGGGTGGCGGGCGGCCGGCGCCGACGAGGCGTGGGCCGCCCGCTCGCCGGATTCACCCACGACCGGCTCCGGGCCCGGCCGTTCCGGGAGCCCGCGCTCACACCCGCACCGACGCCGCCACCGGCAGGTGGTCGCTGCCGGTGGCCGGGAGGGTCCAGGCGGACCGCGGCTCCACACCGCGTACAAGGATGTGGTCGATCCGGGCCACCGGGAACGAGGCCGGCCAGCTGGCACCGAACCCCGCGCCCGACTCGTCCTGCACGGACCGCAGTCGGGAGGTGAGCCCGGACAGCGCCCGGTCGTCGGTCGTACCGTTCAGGTCGCCCACGAGGATCGTGCGGGGGAGCAACTCGGCGCGCACGGCGGCGGCGAGTCGCCGCGCGGCCGCGTCACGTGCGGCGGAGGCGAACCCCGAGCCGGCGGTGAAGCGGACGGACATCAGATGGGCGACGAAGACCGCGACCGGTCCCTCGGGCGTGCGGACGGTGGCGCGCAGGGCACGTGGCCAGGGCGCGATGTCGACCGTACGGGCGTCGGCGACCGGATACCTGCTCCACAGACCGACCGTGCCGTGCACGGAGTGGTACGGGTAGGTGTCGGCCAGCGTTCTCTCGTACGTCGCTGTCGACGGGCCGCCCAGCTCTTGGAGAGCCAGCACGTCCGCGCCGGAGCCGGCCAGGGCACGGGCGGTGCGCACCGGCCGCGGATTGTGTTCGTTGACGTTGTGCGTCACGACGGTCAGGTTGCCGCCGTCCTCCCGTTTGTCGACGAGTGTCCCGCCGAAGAGCGAGCACCAGACGACGGCCGGCAGCAGCACCGGTACGGCGGCGGCCCGGGACCGGCGGGCCAGGGCGCACAGGAGCAGCAGCGGCACGGCCAGACCCGTCCAGGGCAGGAAGGTCTCGACGAGGCTGCCGAGACGGCCGACCCGGTTGGGGACAAGGGCGTGGCCCAGCATCACCAGCGTGGCCAGGATCGCGAGCGAGCCGAGGACCGGCGGCGGCCGCCGGACGCCGGTGGCCTCGGTCCGTGGGCGGACGGCATCGGGTTCCGGCCGGGCGGGCGCGGTGGCGGGGGAGTGTGTCACTGCCGTCTCACCGTGTTCCGGGCGAGGTCGTCGACAGCCAACGTCGTATGCCCTCGATCAGCGCGTGGCTCCTGGCGAGAGCGGCCCGCAGCCCCTGCCGGGGGTCGGTGCCGGAGCGCTGGTGCAGCACCACTCCGAGGATCAGCCGATCCCGGCCCCCGCTGTCGGACGCGGTGGCCGCCCACATCAGGGCGCCGCCGGCGGGAGTGCTGGAGCCGGTTTTGAGGCCGATCACGCCCGCCGTGCCGAGCAGGGTGTTGGTGTTGCGGATCGTCCCGGGGACACCGGGCACGGTGGCGCCGGGCATGGCGACGACGGTCCGGAACACTTCGTCGCGCATGACCCGGCGGGCCAGCCTCAGCTGGTCGGCCGAGGTGCTGGTGGTCGTGGGCTCGATGCCGCTGGCGCCGGTGTAGGTGGTGTGGCGCATCCCCAGGTCACGGGCCGCCCGGTTCATCTTCATGACGAAGGCCTCCTGCGAGCCGGCGTTCCAGCGGGCCAGCAGCCGGGCGATGTTGTTGCCGGAGGGGATCAACAGCAGTTCCAGCAGCCGTCGTTCACTCAGCCGCGTACCCTCCCTGACCGGCACGCTCGACTCCACGCCCGAGACGGACTCGTTTGCGGCGGTCCGGTCGACGGTGACGAGGGGGCCGTCCTCGCCCGCGCGCAGCGGACGGTCGCGGAGGATCACCCAGGCGGTCATCACCTTGGTGACGCTGGCGATCGGCACCGGTGTCCGCTCGCCCCGCGTACCGAGGTCACCGTGGGCGCCGAGGCCCTCGACCACCACGCTCGTCTGCCCCTCGGGCGGCCACGGCAGTGAACCCGCTCCGGCTCCCGGGCTGTTGCCGGAGGTGAGCACGGCGACGGCGAGGACTGCCAGGGTGACCAGTGCGGCGGCGCCCGTGGCGGGACCGGCCGTGAAGCGCCGCCCGGACCGGTCGTGCCGGCGGGACGGGAGCCATGAGCCGATGGACCACGAGGGCTGGGCCCGGTCTGCGCCGGGCTCTCCGGAAAAGGGAACCGGTGACATGGGAGGGACACCTCCAAGGGGGCGGGTGCGCGGCGTTCACGCACGTCGGCCACCTTCCGCGGAGCGGATCTCCGCCGGGCTCCGGCCACGGATCGGGCACCGCTCGGCCGGGCATCCGTTCGGTATCGGCCGTTCGGCGTCAGCCCGCGGCCGGCAGCCGGAGGGTGGCGAGCGCCCCGCCGCCGGGAGCGTTCGCGAACTCCAGCGACGCCCCGATGACCCGGGCCTGCCCCAGCGCGATGGTCAGCCCGAGGCCGTGCCCGCGGCCGCGCTCCGACGCACCCGTGCGGAATCGCTGCGGGCCGTCCGCGAGCAACTCCGCCGAGTAGCCCGGGCCGTGGTCCCGTACGGTCACGGTCGTCCCGGCCACCTCGACATCGACGGGCGTGCGGCCGTGCCGGTGGGCGTTGACGACGAGGTTGGCGACGATCCGGTCGAGCCGGCGCGGATCGGTCTGCGCCGACCTGGCATCGGTGGCGGTGAACCGCGTGTCCAGCCCGGTGCGGGCCACGGACTCTGCGACCATCTCGGCGAGCGGTACGGGCCTGAGTTCAGCCCGCTCGGCGCCCGCGTCGAGCCGGGAGATCTCCAGCAGCTCCTCCACCAGCGTCCGCAGCACCCCCACCCGGTCACGCACCAGGTCGGTGGTCTCGTCCTCGGGAAGCAGCCCGCTCGCGGTCACCAGACCCATGAGTGGCGTACGCAGCTCATGGGCGACGTCGGCGGTGAAGCGCTGCTCGGTCAGCAGACGTTCGCGCAGACTGTCGGCCATCGAGTCGACGGTGGCCGAGATCTCGGTGATCTCGTCACCGCCCCGGCCCCCGGCCGCGGTCCTGGCGGCCAGGTCGCCCCCGTCGATCCGGCGGGCGGTCCGCGCCACCCGGCGCAGTCTCCGGATCGGCAACTCGGCGGCAAGCGCCGACAACGGCACGACGACCGCCAGCGCCGCCAGGGAGTACTTCCACATGTGACGGTCCAGCGCCCGCCGGGTGAGCAGGTCGGAGGTCATGTCGGCGCTCACCGCCACGGGAGCGCCATGAAGGGTCCGAGCGGCCCACATCGAGGGATGGTCGCCGGGACTGTCGCCGTCGTACCAGGTGGCGGAGCCGGCCGCCCTGCCCCGCCGGTCCTGGAGGCGGCGCAGGAGTTCGTCGGGCATCTCCCCGGGCGCGACGACCAGACCGTCGGGCGGGACGCCGTCCCGCTCGTAGTCCTCCACAGCGCCGGACAACTGGGACACGGCCTTGGCCGCACCGTCGTTCATCGACCGTTCCAGGGTGCTGCGGTGGACCAGCAGCCCGACGGTCACCGCGACGGCACAGCACGCCACGGTGACGAGCAGCGCGATCTTCCAGCGCAGCGAACGCCAGCGCGGCAGCGCGCGTACGGTCTCCACGTCAGCGCCGCAGTTTGTAGCCGAAGCCGCGGACGGTCTCGATCCGCTCGGCCCCGATCTTCTTCCGCAGGCGCTGCACGCACAGGTCGACCACGCGGCTGTCGCCGTCCCAGCCGTAGTCCCACACGTCACGCAGCAGGGTCTGCCGGTCCAGCACGATGCCCGGGTTCGCGGCGAACTCCAGCAGCAACCGCAGTTCGGTGGGGGCCAGCGCGACCGGTTCACCGGCCCGGAACACGTCCAGGCCGCCCGTGTCGATGGCCAGGTCGCCGAAGACGAGCCGAGCGTGCCGGTCCCGGCCGGGCCCCGGCCCCCGGTCCAGCGGGTCCGGCTGGTCCGACGCGCCCGGGCGGTCGAGCACGGGCCCGGCCGCCGGACCGGGGGCCGGGGTGAAGGCGGCCCGCCGCAGCAGCGAACGGATCCGGGCCACCAGCACGGCGGTGTCGACGGGTTTGACCACGTAGTCGTCGGCCCCTGCCTCCAGGCCGGAGACGACGTCCAGGGCGTCGCCGCGCGCCGACATCATCAGGACGGGATCCATGCTGGTCTCCCGGATCCGGCGGCACAGCCCGATGCCGTCGAGGCCGGGCAGCATCACGTCCAGCAACAGCAGGTCGTGCCGGCCCTCCCGGAACAGTTCGAGCCCGGTCAGGCCGTCGGCGGCAGCGGTGACTCGGTAGCCGTAGCGCTCCAGCGCCATCGTGACGGATCTGCGGATCACCGTGTCGTCCTCGACGAGCAGGATCGTCACGGGCACGGGCATGGACACGGGCGCGGGCATGGACACGGGCGCGCCCCCGTCGGCTGCTGAAGCGGGCATCTTTTCCGTCCGGAGGTAGGTTCGGGGGCCCTCTCACCCTGCCAGCACCGTACCTCCGCCCAGGCTCAACCGTGTATCGGCCGAGTATCGGCGATCTCTCGGCGGGAGGTGAAGCCGCCTCCGAAGGGAGCGGCTTCACCCGGCCCGCCACCCGTGTGCGGAGATCGCCCTACCGACCGCCCACCTTGACGGCCCCTGGGAAGCGGTGCCGGCCGGGGCGCCCCGTCCCGGGTCGAAGCCGACATGTCGCTCGGAGACGTCGACGGCGCCGCGACCCGCCCGGGCGGCAGGAACCGGTTCACGGCCTTACCCATGCTTGGGGCGCAGTGGCCGTGACGTGATGGCGGCCGTGCGGGTTCAGGGGGGCAACGGTCTCGGCCGAGCCGTCGGTACTCCGGGCGGGCCGCCGTCGCCGATCCACCCGCCGATGGCGACCTGCGCGGAGCCTTCCCCTGGGATCGATGAACGTCTATGTTGACGTTCATCGATGCAAGTGCCATGCTGGGCCGCGCAAGTCATCGACAGATATCGAAATACGCAGGGAGTCGCCGTGAATGCGCCCGCCGCCACCGAGCTGCCCGTCGTCGTGATCGGAGCCGGCCCCGCAGGCCTGGCCGCCGCGGCCCACCTCATCGACCGGGGCATCGAGCCCCTGGTCCTGGAAGCCGGACCCACCGCCGGCGCCGCGGTGCGCGAGTGGGCACACGTGCGCCTGTTCTCCACCTGGGGCGAGGTCATCGACCCCGCCGCGGAGAAGCTCCTGGCCCCCACCGGCTGGACCCGCCCCGACCCGGCCGCCTACCCCGCCGGCCGCGACTGGGCCGACCTGTATCTGCAGCCGCTCGCAGCCGTCCTCGGCGACCGTGTCCGCACCGGCGCGCGCGTCACCGGCGTCTCCCGCACCGGGCGGGACCGCATCGTCGACGCAGACCGCGAGGCCCGGCCTTTCCTCGTACACATCGCCCACGCCGGCGGCGGTGAGGAACGCCTCTTCGCCCGGGCCGTCATCGACGCCTCCGGCACCTGGGCCACGCCCTCCCCGGCCGGCGGCAGCGGACTGCCCGCGCTCGGCGAGAAGGCCGCGGCGGACCGGATCACCTACCGCGTACCGGACCTGAAGGACCCCGCCGTCCGTGCCCGGTACACGGGCAGGCGCACCGCCGTGATCGGCTCCGGCGCCTCCGCCTTCACCGCCCTCGCCCACCTGGCCGACCTCGCCAAGTCCGACGACGGCGCGGGTACCAAAGGCGTGTGGATCCTGCGCCGAGGTATCTCGGGCTCCACCTTCGGCGGCGGTGAAGCCGACCAGCTCCCCGCGCGCGGAGCCCTGGGCCTGGCGGCCAAGGCCGCCGTCGACGACGGCCACGCGGACGCGGTCACCGGATTCCGTACCGAGGCGATCGAACGGGCGCACGATGGCCGCCTGATCCTGGTGGGCGAGGACGACCGCCGCCTGGACCCGGTCGACGAGGTCATCGTGCTGACCGGCTTCCGCCCCGACCTGTCCTTCCTGGAGGAACTCCGCCTCGGGCTCGACGAGCGCCTCCAGGCGCCCGTCGCCCTGGCGCCGCTGATCGACCCCAACCAGCACTCCTGCGGCACCGTCCCCCCGCACGGCCGCCGCGAGCTCTCCCACCCCGAGCAGGGCGTGTATCTGGTCGGGATGAAGTCCTACGGCCGTGCCCCGACGTTCCTGGCGATGACCGGTTACGAGCAGGTCCGCTCCGTGGCCGCGGCGATCGCCGGCGACCTGGACGCGGCCGACCGCGTAGAACTCACCCTGCCCGAGACCGGAGTCTGCGGTGGCGCCGGGCTGTTCGACGCTCCCGACGCGGCTGAGGGCGACAGTGGTGGTTGCTGCGCGCCCGCGCCGCAGCTCGTCCAGCTCGGCGTCCCCGCCGCGGCCGAGGTGGCGGCTGCCGAGGAGGCTCAGGCGGGCGGCTGTTGCGGCTCGTGAGCGGGCGAAAAGGGCGGCCTTCCAGGCCGCCTGCGTGCCGGTAGAGCCGGACGGTGGTGTCGGTGCCCTCCAGCCGCAACGGGTCGAAGGGCACGTAGGGGCGGGTCACTGCGTGGCGAGCCAGGCTGCGCCGGCGCCTCGGCCGGCGTCACCGGAGCCGCTCGAAGGCGGGCGCATCACCGGCGACGACCGGTTACGCGTCGTCTGCGAACCCTTCGGCGAGCGCTCAGCAGCACGTGTAGCGAGCGCACCACCGGCGGTGATGCGGAGCCTCGCAGCAACTGGGCACCCCACGCGTGCGCCGCGTCCGCCGTGAGCAGCTCGATCTCGACGACCGCCCCCAACAACACGCCGTCGGGGTTCGCGGTCAGGGCGGGCAGCGCCTTGGCCGCCAGCAACGAGATGCGGGCCCTTTCGATCTGGTGCTCCACCAGCTCCCGTACGCCCGGCGATTCGCGCCCCTCCGCGAGGTTGTTTTCCGTCACCGAGAAGCGGGCCAGCGTCTCCGCCGGAATGCCCAGTCGCCCTTCTGCCAGGTCCTCGGCGAGGTCGTTGACGAAATCCAGCCGCTGGCTGCCGTCGATGAACGTCCGGCACCCGGCCCGGAAGTCCCCGTCGTCGTGCTCGGGGCCCAGCAGAGAGGCGACGAGCATGAAGGCGGGCAGCGAGTAGGCGTCCAGATAGGCCTGGTAGTCGGCCTCGGTGGCGAAGCCGGTGAACTCCAACTCGGCGGTGGCAGTGGACAGGTACTCCTCCACCACCTTCCTGAGCCGCGGGTACGCGGCTGTGGTGTGCAGCAGCGTACGGATCAGCGGATCGTGGCTGACCCCGCTGTCCAGCGCCTTGCGCACCTCCTGCTCCCACGATGTCCACGCCGCGACGCGCTGTGGCTTCGGGCCGGTGTCCAGCAGGTTGTCCCCATGGTGCATCACTGCCGTCGCCGCCACTACGTGGGGCAGCACCGGCTTCGGCAACAGCAAGCGGGCCGCGAGGTACGAGGCACGTCTGAAACGCGCGACCGCATCGCGCTGGGCGCTGTAGTGCCGCCGCAGGTCCGGCTCCCGTATCCCCGCCGCGTCCAAGCTCGCATTCCACGCACTCATGTGTCGATCGTAGGAGGAGGGAGCCGCCCGGTCGGCCGGCCCAGCCGATGTGTCGGACCTCGATCGCGCCGGCGTGCGGCAGGCAGTGGATCCAGCAGCGGCGTCCGGACGCCTTCCGGATTTCCTCGACGGAGCCGGTGTCGCGCACGCCGGGCCAGACCTGCGGGTCCATGCGCGCGACCTCCACGAGCACCGTCACCTCCCCGGCGACGCTCTAAGAGGCCCTAACAGAAGTCGCTGATGGTGTGACTGTCGGCTCAGATGCTCGTTGCTCTGTTCGTGGGGAAGAGGAACTCTCGTCCGTGGATCGTGTCGGACGAACTGTGGTCGCTGATCGGACCGTTGTTGCCGGAGCCGGGCCCGAAGTTGGTCGCCGGGCGGCCGAGGGTTCCTGACCGGCAGGCTCTGTGCGGGATCCTGTTCGTCCTGCACACCGGCATCCAGTGGGAGTACCTGCCCCAGGAGCTCGGCTTCGGCTCTGGCATGACGTGCTGGCGGCGCCTGGCCGCTTGGAACGAGGCCGGCGTGTGGGACCGCCTTCACGTCGTCCTGCTGCAGAAGTTGCGGGCGGCGAAGCAGCTCGACTGGTCGCGGGCGGTGATCGACTCCAGCCATGTGCGGGCCGCTCGACGAGGCCCAAAAGCGGACCCAGCCCGGTCGACCGTGCGCGTCCGGGCAGCAAGCACCACGTCCTCGTCGACGGTCAGGGCGTCCCGCTCGCGGTGTCACTGACCGGCGGCAACCGTAACGACGTCACGCAGCTGCTGCCCCTCCTCGCCAAGGTCCCGTCCGTTGCGGGCCTGGTCGGGCGTCCGCGGCGGCGGCCCGACGTGGTGCTCGGCGACCGTGGCTACGACCACGACAAGTACCGTCGACTCGTGTGGGCTCTGGGCATCAAGCCGGTGATCGCCCGCCGCGGCACCCCTCATGGTTCAGGGCTCGGAGTGCACCGGTGGGTCGTCGAACGCACCATCGCCTGGCTGCACGGCTTCCGGCGCCTACGCGTCCGCTGGGAACGGCGCGACGACATCCACGAAGCCTTCCTCGGCCTCGCGACCTGCCTGATCACCCACCGGCACGTCCAACGCCTTTGTTAGGACCTCTAAGCCTGGCCTCAGGTTGTTCGGGGACAATGAGCGGCAAAAACATCGACTGGAAGGGGGGCGGGCCGGCGTGCGGATCATGATCGCGGATGATGAAGCGGCCATCCGTGACTCGCTGGAGCGGGTGCTCCAGGTCGAGGGGTACGACACCAGCACCGTCGCCAACGGTTTCGCGGTGCTCGACGGGATCGTCGGTGACGAGGGCGACACGCTGGATCTGCTGATCCTCGACGTGATGATGCCCCGCCTCGGCGGGTTGGAGACCTGTCGGCGGTTGCGGGCCGCGGGCCGGGATCTGCCGGTGCTGATGCTGACCGCCCGTGACCAGGTCTCCGACCGGGTCACGGGGCTGGACGCGGGTGCCGACGACTACCTGCCCAAGCCGTTCGCCACCGAGGAGCTGCTGGCCCGGGTGCGGGCCCTGCTGCGCCGACGCGCGCCGGCCGACGAGGAGTCGCAGATCCTGTCGTTCGCCGACGTCCGGCTCGATCCCGACAGGTTCGAGGCGTGGCGGGGCGGGCGGCCGCTGCGCCTGACCCGTACCGAGTTCTCCCTCCTGAGGGTCCTCATGGGCAACGCGACCCGGGTCCTGACCCGTGACGCGCTGTTCGAGGCGATCTGGGGCTTCGACATGAGCGCCACCGCCAATAACCTCCAGGTGTACGTGAGCTACCTGCGCCGCAAGATGGAGGCCGGGGGCGAGCCGCGATTGATCTACACGCTGCGCGGCCTGGGATACGTGCTGCGGGAGACTCCTCCGTGAGCGGGCACGCCGGCCGGGAACCGCGCCGGCTGACCCGATGGTGGCGCCGGCGGTCCCTGCGGGCCAGACTGACGGTGATCGCGGCGACGGCCATCGCGGCCAGCGTGTTCGTGGCCTTCCAGGTGGCCAGCCAACTCCTGGGCTGGGAGTTGCAGGACAGTGCCAAGGGTCAGCTGCGCGCCGACGCCCGCGTCCTGGCGACGAACGCGCGGCGCGCCGGTCTGGCGGAGGTCCAGCTACCGCCCTATCCCGGATCAGGCCGGCTGGTGAGGGTCGTCCTGCCCGACGGCTCGACCCGGACGCCGGTCGGCCAACCCGCGCTGCCCCCCGTCAGCGAGCAGGCGGAGCGGGTGGCGCAGGGCGCGTCGGCCGATCTGATGGAGTCGGGGGACAGCGACGAGGACGGTCACCTCGTCTACACACTGCGGGCGGGCGACGGCGCGGTCCAGGTGGCCCAGGTCGCCGACGACAGCCCGATCAACCAGTTCGGGTTCGGCATGCTGCTGATCGGGCTGCTCTGTGTGTTCGGCGGCGCCCTTGTCGGGCGTGCCGTGGCACGGACCGGACTGGCACCGATCGACCGGCTGACCGCCGTCGCGGTACGCGTCGCGCGCACCCGGGACCTCGACGCCGACATCCCGGACGAGGGCGGTGGGGAGATCCGGCGGCTGATCCGGTCGATCAACGACATGCTCGCCGCGCTCAGGGACTCCCGGCGGGCCCAGCGGCTGCTCGCCGAGGACGCCGCCCACGAGCTCAAGACCCCGCTCACCAGCCTGCGCCTCAACGTCGAGCTGCTGATCCGGCTCGATCGGCGCGGCACCCTGGACAGCGCACTGCCGGCGGCGAGCCGGACCCGGCTGCTCAACGATCTCGGCGCCCAGGTGGCCGAGTTGAGCACCCTCGTGGCCGAGCTGACCGACCTGGCGCGCGGTGACGTCAGTGACGAGAGCACCGAACTGCTCGACCTCGCCGACGTGGTGGCGGCCGCCGTGACCCGGGCACGTTCCCGCGCGCCCGAGGTCGAGGTCGCGCTCGATGTGACCTCCGTGTGGGTGAGCGGGCGTCCCGCCGCGCTCGAGCGGGCGGTGCTCAACCTCCTCGACAACGCCGGCAAGTGGTCCCCCGTGGACCAGCCCATCCAGGTCCGGCTCCGTGCCGAGGGCGCCTCGGCGGTACTCGAGGTCGACGACGCCGGGCCGGGCATCGACGCCGCCGACGTACCGCGGGTGTTCGACCGGTTCTACCGTGCCGACAGCGCCCGGGCGTTGCCGGGATCAGGTCTGGGGCTGTCGATCGTGCAGCGCGTCGTCGACGCCCACGGCGGCCGGGCCACCGTCGCCCGTTCCGCACGCGGTGGCGCGCTGCTTCGGATCGACCTTCCGGCCGCGGCCCCGCCCGCCCCGATCGCGGGGCCCACCGGCGGGGAGGACACCGCGGCGGGCTGACGCGCCCGGGGGCGGAGCACGTGATCCGTGCTCCGCCCCCGGGGATGGGTTCGCGCGGCTGACCGGTGGGGAGGACACCGCGGCGGGCTGACGTGCCCGGTGGCGCAGTACGTGGGACGGCGGCCCCCGGGCACGGGTTCGCGCGGTTCACCGCCGGGGCGGGACACCGCGACGCGCCGACCCCGAGCCCCGGGCCCCGGGCCCCGGCGTGTGGCGCAGGACCGAAGAGGGCGGTGACCGTCGCGCCCACGACGAGATCCGGGACGGGCCTGGGGCCCGTCCCGGATCTCGTTCGTGCCGCCGCGCTCACCGTTGCAGCGCGGGCTCCTCCTCATCGGCGAGCGGCCGCTGACCGTGCGGCAGCTCCACTGCCGGGCGGGACAGCGGGCTCGGCCACCACATGCGCCGGCCGATCAGCAGAGTGAGAGCGGGTACCAGGACCGACCGCACCAGCAGGGCGTCGAGCAGCACGCCGAAGGCGACCAGGAACCCGACCTCCACGAGCATCACCAGCGGAAGTGACGTGAGGACCGCGAACGTGGCCGCCAGGACCAGACCTGCCGAGGTGATGACGCCACCGGTGGCCGAGAGGGCCTTGAGCATGCCCTTTCTGGTGCCGAGACGCACGGTCTCCTCCCGGGCCCGGCTGGTCAGGAAGATGTTGTAGTCGACGCCGAGTGCCACCAGGAAGAGGAATGCCAGCAGCGGCACCGATGAGTCGACGCCCTTGAACCCGAGGATCGTGTCGAAGACGAACACGCTGCCGCCGAAGGCCGCGGCGAAGGAGACGATCACGGTGGCCATCAGGACCAGCGGGGCCAGCACCGCGCGCAGCAGCAGCCCGAGGACGATCAGGACGACGGCGAGCACCAGCGGGATCACCAGCTTCTCGTCGCGCTTGGTGGTCACCTCGGTGTCGAGGTTCTCCGCGCTCGGCCCGCCGACGATCGCCTCCGCCCCGCGTACCGCGTGCACGGCGGTGCGCACCCGCTTGATCGTGTCGTACTCGGCGGTGGTGTCCGGCGCGTCCTTCGGGAACACGGAGATGGCGGCCCAGCCACCGGCGGTCTGCTCCGGGGCGGCCTGGGCCACCCCGCGAGTGTCCTTGACGACGTCGAGCACCTGCTCCTGCTGCGCCGGCCGCGTCAGGATCGTCAGCGGCTGGCCGCCGAGCTCGGGGAAGTGCTCGCGGAGAACGGTGAAGCCGGTGACCGACTCGGGCTTGGACAGGAACTGGTCCTGCTCCCGCAGGGCTCCCGAGTTGCCCGCCAGACCGAGGGCGAGGACACCGAGGACTCCGACCGAGCCGAGCGCCGCCACCCAGCGGCGGCGGTTGATGGCGGCACCGAGCCGTCCCCACAGTCCCCGCTTCTCCTCCACGGCCGTGCTGAACTGCGGGACCGCCGGCCAGAAGATGCGCCTGCCGAGCACCACGAGCACCGCCGGGAACAGCGTCAGCATGGCCACCAGCGCGCACAGGACACCGGCCGCACCGATCGGGCCCAGCCCGCTGGTGCTGTTCAGGTCCGCGACCAGCAGGCAGAGCAGGCCGGCGACCACGGTGGCCGCGGACGCGACGATGGCCGGCGCCGCGCCGCGCAGCGCGTGGATCATCGCGACCCGGACGTTCTCATGGTGGTGCAGTGCCTCCCGATATCGGGCGATGAGCAACAGCGCGTAGTCCGTGCCCACGCCGAACACCAGGATCGTCAGCAGCGCCGAGTTCTGGTCGTTGACGACGATGCCGAAGCCCTTGACGAGCAGGTAGACGGTCGCCATCGAGGTCAGTGCGGCCGCGCCGACGGCCACCAGCGGGATGATCCACAACACCGGGCTGCGATAGGTGAGGATGAGCAGGAGCGTGACGACGGCGATGGTGGTGAGCAGGACCTGTGTGTCGATGCCGTCGAAGACGGCCTCCATGTCGCCGTCGATCGCGGCCGGACCGGTCACCTCGAGTTCCAGCCCCGAGGGGCGGTCCTTCGCGGCCTCACGCAACGGGCCGACGAGGTCCTCCGGTGGGCCGTAGGACGTGCTCACGTCGAGGGTGAACGTCATCGCCTTGCGGTCGTCGGAGAGGCTCGTCGGTGAGCCCTCCTCGCCCTTGTCACCCTCGTCGGCCTCCGCCTTTGACGGGTACTGCTTGGTAAAGGTGTCGTATTGGCGCTCGACCGCCGCGCGGTCGGCGGCGGTCAGGCCGTCGGCCCGGTGGTACACGAAGACGAACGTGCTGTCCTCACCGTCGGGGAGCTTGTCCTCCACCGCCGCCACCTTGGTGGACTCGGCACTGGCCGGCAGGGTGTCCACGGCGCTGTCGGTGGTGACCGAGCTCAACTTCCCACTCAGCGGCACCATGATCACCGCCAGCACCAGCCACAGGCCGATCACCAACCAAGGCACCCACCGGCCCGCCCACCGGCCGACCGGCGCTTCCCTGGACGGTGTTGCGTGGACTGCCATCACTGGCCTCCTACATACGAGTTGCATCGCTGATCTGGATGCCTATTTCGTACTGAGCGAACCTGAGACGACTGTTAATGCGGTGCTCAAGCCGGTTGGCCGAGCCATGTGGTCGGCGCACGCGCCGGCGTGGTGGTGTCGACGTCTCCCCGGCCCGTGCGGGCATCGGCTGTGTCGACCCGTCCGCTGCGCGCGGCCGGAGCGGGGTGTGCCTCGGCGTGGTCGACGAGGTCGAGCGGCGGACGTAGTCGGGCCGAGGACGGGTTCTAACGTCCGTCTCAGGTTCGCTCGCTAGGAAGTAGGCGTGCGGTCAAGCGATGCGACCCGTATGCAGGAGGCCGCGATGGCAGTGGACGCAATGCCGTGAGGGAAGGCGCCGCCCGCGCGTCGCACGCCGACGACAGTGCGGGGCCCGCCGCGGCCGGCCCGCACAGCGCGCATGCGGGCGGGTCGTCCTCTCCACCACAGCCGCCCTCCGGCGGAGCGGTCCTTCGGCCCGACGGTGCGAGGCCAGCACGCCCGCTCCGCCGGAGGGCGGCTCGGCGCGGCAGGCGTCGAGGTCGAAGACGGATACCGCACCACACAAACACCTGAGGAGATTCACATGAAGCCCATGGGACGCCGCAGCCTTCTCACCGCCGCCACGGCACTTGGCATCGGTGCCGGCTTGTCCACGCATGCCATCGTCTCGGCAGCGGACGACGACGAGGATTCGGACATCTCACTGCGGGATCAGGACCTTCCCTTCATCGGCACGGAAGAGACCTTTTCCACCCGTGAGTTGATGAAGCTGAACGACAGGCTGTTCCTCGAGGACACTGGTCTTGCCGAACTCGGCCCCCGTCGCATCGGTGCAATGGATGAGGCGGGGCTCAACGTTCAGATCCTCTCCGCACATACGCCTGGTGTGCAGAATGTCAAAGGTCAGAAGGGCATCGATTTCGCGTATCGCCTCAACAAGTTGCTCGTCGACGGGCCGATGGCCACCTATCCGGGGAGGTTCAAGGCATTCGCGACCTTGCCTCTGCAGGATCCGGAGGCTTCGGCGGACGAACTGGAACGCACAGTCCGGGAGGATGGCTTCCTGGGATGCCTGACCAACGGGATCATCGGGAAGAAATTCCTCGACCATCCCGACTTCGAGCCCCTGCTGGCGCGCGCCGAAGCCCTCGACGTGCCGATATACATCCATCCGGGCCTGCCGCCGGACGAGGTGTTCGAGATCTACTACAGCAATATGCGGCCGGAGTACCAGAAAGAGTTCCAGGACCAGGTTCTCAGCATCTCTGCATATGGGTGGCACCAGGAGGTCGTCACTCAGTGCCTCCGCATGATCACCTCGGGAGTGTTCGACAGGCACCCGAAGCTCCAGATCATCATCGGCCACATGGGGGAGGGCCTTCCGTTCTTCTACAAGCGCGTCGTCGAGAAGATGGGCGAAGTGACGGAGAAGAGTCTGGACAAGCCGTTCGAGCAGTATTTCCATGACAATTTCTGGTTCACGACCAGTGCATTCCCCCAAACCGAACTGCTCGATCTCCTGCTGGACTTCATAAGCGTGGATCGAGTGATGTTCGCAACCGACTACCCGTTCGCGAACATGAAGACCCAGACCGACTGGTTCCGGGGAGTCGAATTGCCGCGCAAGGCCAAGGAGAAAATCGCCTACCGAAACGCGGAAAAGCTGTTCCGAATGAAGGTGTCCGGGAAGTGACGCGCCGACGTCGGAGGTAGGGCGGAAGCGCAGCAGCTCTGTCGGCGGATCTTCGCCGGTAATGGCTGTGCCGGGCTGCCCGGTCGAGGGCCTGACCCGCGGCGATGGCCGCATCGTCGCCGGTCGCCCACGGCGCCTCCACCCCGGCGTCCATCGCGGCGGCGATCACCTCCCGGGCCAGGCGGGGCTTGGTCGCGAAGTGCACGTCGCCGGGTGTCCGTGTCCGGGCAGCGTGACGGCGTTCAGTCGTCGCGGACGGCGTCGGCGTCCCAGCGCGCGTACCGCAGCAGCCGCCGCATCGGCCCGGGACGGGCGTGGCCGGCCTGTTCGGCCGGCCGCCGGCAGTTCTTGCGCTCGACGTGCGACAGCAGCCCGGTCACGTGGGCGCGGACACCGGACCGGGGCTCAACTCGACCGAACCGGCCCGCGATCGGCTCGCGACACCAGACCGCTAGGCACGTTTCTACGGGGTCATGTCCTTGGTGAGGCGGACAGTTCCGTCATCGCCGCTGAGTGGCGCCGATCGGTATCCCTCGCTCTGGTAGAGGGCGATGTTCTGCCGGCTGTGGACGCCGGTGTGCAGCACGATGCGGCGGCAGCTCGGCTCGGCCGCGGCTTCGGCGGTGCGCAACAGCCGGCGGCCCAGTCCCTGGCCCCGCAGGTCGGGCACGACGCCGAGCCGACCCACGTGCCAGTCGGTGTCGACACGTCGGGCCCGCACCATGCCCAGCAGCCGGCCATCCCGCCACAATCCCATGGCGTGCCAGGTCGCCAGCCACTCGCCTGTCTGCTCCGGTGACTCGTGCAGGGCCGGGATGGCCAGGGTGTCGTTGGCGAGGGCCTCGTCCACCCAGCAGCATCGCTGCACCACCGTGACCTCGGGAGCGTCATCAGGGGTGAGCCGCCTCAGGTAGGAACCCGGCAGCGGGCCGGGCCGCAGGCCGAGGCGTGCCCCTTCGCGCATCGGACGTAGGGCGTGGGCGACCCGGACCAATTCGTCCAGGACGCCGACGGCCGCCGCGGCAAGGGTGGCGCTCGGGCGGATCTGTCCGTCTTCGACCGCGTCACCGATGCGTATCGCGACCGTGCGCCCCAACGGCACCAGGCGCAGTGTGGTCACCACCTGCTTGGCGTGCTGGACCGAGCGCGTGCCCGCGGAGGTGTTCCCGTAGCTGATGAAGCCGATCGGTTTCCAGGCCCACTCGCGACCGAGGTGATCGAGGGCGTTTTTCAGAGTCGCCGGCATTCCGTAGTTGTACTCCGGCGTCACCACCATGAAGCCGTCCGCGGCGTTCACGAGCGCGCTCCATCGTCTGGTGTGTTCGTGCGCGTAGAGACCCGAGGACGGATGCTCCTCTTCGTCCAGGAAGGGCAGGTCGAGGTCGCCGAGGGCCATGGGCACGAGTTCGACCTCGAGTTCCCCGGCGCGAGGCGTGATCGTCTCGAGCAACCACCTGCCGACCGCCGGGCCGAGGGCGCCGGGCCGGGTGCTGCACACCAGAGCGAGGACACGTGCCGTTTTCGTTGACATGGAAATGAAAGTAGCCGGTATATTGATTACATGTCAACGAAGCCCTCGGCTGAGAACGTGCGCTGGCTGAACCCGGACGAAGAACGGGCGTGGCGGGCCTACCGGCGCATGGTGGTCGCCGTGCAGGCCGCCACGGCGCGTGACCTGGCCGCGGTCGGGCTCTCCGAGCCCGACTACGAAGTGCTCAGCACGTTGTCGGAGCGGCCCGACCACACCAGCACCCTGCGGGAACAGGCCACCAAGATGCGATGGTCCCGCAGCCGGCTCTCCCGGCACGCCACCAGGATGGAAGCGCGTGGCCTCCTGCGACGTGCACCCGACCCGGCGGATGGCAGAGGATGTTTCCTCGTTCTCACCGACCACGGCCTGGACACGCTCGAGAGCGTCGCCCCGGCGCATGTCGCCTCGGTGCGACGCCACTTCATCGACCGGCTCTCGCCCGAGGATCTCAGAGCCGTCGAACGCATCGCCCAGAAGCTGGAGGACATCGAGGGCTGACGGCGAGCGCCGGTCGCTCGCACACCTACGACGGCGACCGGCGGGACTCATCATCCGTGGTGACCGGCGACGAGACCCGCGGCCAGGACCCGCAGCTCCGGACAGCCCTGGAGGCCCGGAAGGGAGATGGTGTCGAACCCCGTGGACTGGTCGGACCGCCCAATGACCGGTCGGTCAAGCAAGCGGCTTGCGGTAGCGGACGTACTCGTTCTGCCGCCGGAACCCCACACTCTCGTAAAGATCGTAGGACCGGTGCGGGTTTGACGTGCCCGTGAACAGCCGAGCGGTCGTTGCACCCTGTCCGCGAAGGCTCCGCAGCCCGTCCAGCAGCAGGGCCCGGCCGATTCCGAGGCGTTGCTGGTCCGTCCGGACACTCAGCTCTTCGACCTCGCCTACGGTGTGGTCGTGACGGCGGATGCGGCAGAGGGCGACGCCGACCATGTCCTGCCCGTTCCATGCAGCCCTCCAGCATGCCGGGTCGGCGGTGTCGACGAAGTCCTGGAATGGCCATTGCTGCGTGAAGCCGGTGTCCGCGTACGAATCGACGACCGTCCTCCAGGCTGCGCGGTAGTGGCTTGACGCGATCGGTCCCGTCCGTACCCCGGCTGGCAGTTTGCTGCCCCGCTCGGGCAACTGCTGCAGATCGCCCAGCTCCAGCTCGACCAGGCTGAAGACACGTCGGTAGCCGGCTGCGAGCAGAAGCGCCGTGGCGTCCTGCTCGGAGGCCATGGCGTTCGCACCGATCACTGCCGTCCGCGCCGTTCCATGCTGTTTGACGAGCTGGCGGACCCGTTCTTCGGCCCAGCTCAGCATGGCTGAGCCGATGCCCTGGCAGCGATGCTCGGGCAAGAGGTAGCCGCGGTGCAGGTACAGCCACGTGTCGTCCCGCTCTTGCCACCATCGGATCGTCGAGTAGCCGACGACGCTCCCGTCGTGCACCACCAGGACCTGGTTCTTGGACGGCTCCGCCAGCCTGGCAGAGGCTTCGGCGATGTCGGCCGCTGTCGGAAGCCCTTCCACAACCGAATGGGCGTCGACCTGGTCCCGTTCAGCACAACCCAGCCGCACCGCGGCCATGGGGCCGTGGTCTTCGTCGCCGCGATACGGCTGGAACCCGAAACCGACCGGAAGGTCCTGTCCTGGCGCGCTGTTCGACATGGTCGGATGATTTCGAACTTCGAGGCAGGTCTGCCACCCTGTTCCTGCCGCGGTCGTCTGCGGCCGTTCGACGAGTTGGCCGCGTTCGACGCGGGCCCCGGCGTCCGTGGCCGCCGTCGCCGCGGGCGAGTTCAGCGCGGGGGTCCGGCGAACGCGGGCGGGGGTGGTGAGCCGAGCCCGTCCCGTCAGAGACCCGAGGGGTGGCTGGAAAGCCAGTCGGCGTGCCGGTCGCGCATCCGGTCCCGCTCCCCGGGCGTGGGGAGGAAGACGTCGGCGCCGCCGTCGTAGGGGTCGTAGATGTGTCGCAACCGGGTGTCGGTGATGAGGACTCCTCCCACCTTGTAGTCGGCGATGTCACGGAGCAGTTCGTCGAGGCAGCCGTGTCGCCAGGGCCGGCGGGCGACCGTGAGGTGACAGTGGGTACGGAACCGCGGGTCTGGATCGTCCTCCACCAGCAGTGTCTGCCAGTAGCCGTCGTCCGGCCGGAACGACGGAACCTCGGGTTCGGTCGCCCAAGTCGGAGTGATGACGTAGACGTCCCCTCCGGCGAACAGCTCATCGAGGACGGTGTTGTACCGCTCCAGTACGATGGCGTACTCGCTCTCGTCCTCCGCGTACCGCTTCGACTCCGGCAGGCTGTGGAAACGCACCCAGAGATGCGCGTACGGGTCGCGGAGCTTGTACCCGACCGGAGGGCAGTCGGGCCAGTGCTGCTGCCAGAGCTCGGTCAAGGCCGTTCGTACGCTCTCAGACACGTGCCGTACCCGTCCTGTCGCCATCGACTCCCGCCGACGCCCATGATGCCCGGCTCCCCTCCACCAACAGAAGCGACGTCTTGGGGGGCAGCCCTCGGCCCCGCCCTGAGGATTTGGGCACCGGCACCGGCACCGGGACCGGGACCGGCACCGGCACCGGCATCGGCGTCACGCGGCTCGATCCGAGCACGGCGGTTCCGGCTCACTCGTCAGGCAGGTGGCTCCTCGGGGAGGAACGTCACGTGCGGGGCGCCGGTGCGCGGATGGGTGGCGACGTCCGCCGCCACGCCGTAGACCTCGGCCAGGAGCCCGGGGGTGAGGATCTCGGAGGGTGGGCCGGAGGCGGTGACCTCACCGTCGTGCAGGACGTAGAGGCGGTCGCAGTAGTGGGCGGCCAGGTTGAGGTCGTGCAGGGCCAGCAGGACGGTCGTGGGGAGGCGGCGCAGGGTGCCCAGCACGGACAGCTGATGGCGGATGTCGAGGTGGTTGGTGGGCTCGTCCAGGACCAGGAGGGTGGGCCGCTGGGCGAGGGCACGCGCGATGAGCACGCGTTGACGCTCGCCGCCGGAGAGCCGGTCGAAGGGGCGGTCGGCCAGGTGGGCGGCGTCGACCGCGAGGAGTGCGGACTCGATGAGACCGGCGTCCTCGGGAGTGTCACCGGCGAGGAGTCGCTTGTGCGGGGTGCGGCCCATGGCGACGACCTCACGGACGGCGAGATCGAAGTCGGCCGCGGAGTCCTGGACCACCGCCGCCACGGTGCGGGCCAGTTGCCGTACCGGCAGCGCCCAGGCGTCGCCTCCGTCGACCCGGACCTGGCCGGTGTCGGGGCGCAGGACGCGGTAGACGGTGCGCAGGAGGCTGGACTTGCCGCTGCCGTTGGGACCGACGAGACCGATGGTCTCGCCCGGGCGGGCGGTCAGGGAGACGTCGCGCACCAGGTGGTGTGCTCCGGCGGTGAGCGTGACGCCGTCGACGCTCAGGTCGGTCGCGGTCATGCCACTCCTCGGTCGGTGCCGCGCCGGGCGTCCCGGCGCATCAGCCACAGGAAGAAGGGGCCACCGCACAGGGCCGTGAGCACGCCGACGGGTATCTCCATCGGTGCGGCGATCGTCCGTGCGGCGATGTCGGCCCAGACGAGGAAGACCGCTCCGGCGAGTGCCGCCGTCGGCAGGACCCGGCGGTGGTCGCCGCCGACGAACAGGCGCACGATGTGGGGCGTCATCAGGCCGACGAACCCGATCGGACCGGCCGCCGCGACCAGGACGCCCGTGACGAGGGAGAGCAGGACGAACAGGCGGGCGCGGAAGCGGGCCACGTCCAGTCCCAGCGTGGTGGCGGCCTCCTCGCCGGCCAGCAGGAGGTTCAGGTTGCGGGCCTGCGCCATGAGGACGCCGATGCCGAGCAGCAGGGCGGTGCTCGGCAGCCACAGCGTGCCCCAGCCGACCCCGCCGAGTCCGCCGAGGGTCCAGGCGAGGACCGCGCGGGTCTCGTTGCCCCGGTCGGTGGTGAGGAGCAGCAGATCGAGGACCGCGGTGAGCATCGCGGCGATCGCCACCCCGGACAGCACCAGCCGCGAGGAGGTGATGCGTCCGCCGGTGCGGGCGGTGGCGTACACGAGCAGGAGCGCGCCCAGGGCGCCCCCGAAGGCGGCCATCGGCAGGGAGGCGGCTCCGAAGAGGGTGAACCCGAACACGAGTACCGAGACCGCGCCGAGCGACGCACCGGAGGAGACGCCGAGCAGGTACGGCTCGGCGAGCGGATTGCGCACCAGCGCCTGCAGAGCGGTGCCGATCACCGCGAGGCCCGCGCCGGTGACCGCGCCGAGCAGCACCCGCGGCGCCCGCACGTCCAGCACGATGGTCTCCCGTGCCCGGGACCAGTCCGGCTCCCGCCAGTCGGCGCCCAGCGAGTGCGTCACGATGCCCCACACCTGGCCCGGCGGTACGTGCACGGAGCCGATCGCGAGGCCCGCCGTGACGGAGACGAGGAGCAGGGCGGTGAGCACCAGCGACGTGACGGCCGGACGCGTACGGCGGCCCGCGCCCGGCCCGGTGGTCCGCCGCCGTACCGTCCGTTCGACGGGCGTGCCGGTGGCTGCCCGGGTCACCGGAAGCTCTCCGGGTGCAGTTCTCGGGCCAGGTCGTCGACCGCGTAGGCCGAGCGGACGCCGACCAGGGTGGCGGTCAGCGGCAGCACGACGAACCGCTTGTTCCTGACGGCGGGTACGTCGGCGAGCGCGGGCCGGGAGAGGAGGAACGCCTTCTTCTCCTCGACGCTTCCGGCGCCGGCGTAGTCGTAGAGGGCGATGACCTCCGGCCGGCGCTCGACGACCTGCTCCCAGGAGACGTCACCGAAGACGTCGTCCAGGTCGGCGAAGACGTTCCTGCCACCGGCCAGCCGGATCAGCTCCGTGCCCAGGCTCTTGCCGCCCGCGGTGAAGGCGCTCCTCTCGCCGCTGTCGTACACGAAGACGGGCACCTCCGGTGCGCCCTCGACCTCGGCGGCGGCTTCGCCGACGCGGCCCCGCAGGTCCTCGACCAGCTTGCCGGCCCGGTCCCGGACACCGAAGATCCTCCCGATGGTGCGGATCTCCTCGTAGGTGTCCTCCATCGTCACCCGCTTCCTGCCGCAGTACTCGCGGTTGAGGTAGGTGTCGATGCCGGCGTCGGCGAACGCCGTGCGGGAGCGGCCCTCGTTCTTCGCGAAGGCACTGCCGTAGCCGCCGTAGACGAAGTCGGGCTCGGCGTCCAGGATCCTCTCGAACGACGGCTCCCTCTTCGCCAGTTCGGGTATCGCCTCGTACTCCTTCCGCAGTCCGGGCAGGACGGGGGAGTCGGGGAAGGCCGTGCCGACCATGCGGTTCTCCAGGCCGAGGGCGAGCATGAGTTCCGCCGGGTGCTGGTGGATGGTGACCACCCGGGACGGCGGCCTGTCGTACGTCGTCCTGACGCCGCAGTTGTCGACGGTGACCGGGAAGCCCGCGGGTACGGCCGCGGTGGCCTCCGCGTCCGCGCCGCCCTCGGACGCACCGCAGCCGACGGTCAGCAGGACGGACGAGAGTGCCACGGCGGCGGCCGCGGCACGAAGGAACCCGCGTGTGCGGGCAGGGGTGAACCACTGGGACACGTAAAGCCTCCTGGAGTCCGCGCTCCTCGGATCGGGCCCGCGACGGACCAGTGTCCTGACTCCCGGATCGGCGTTCCCTCCGCCTTCCCGCGCGGCGCGCAGTGGCATGTCGGAGGGGCGCTCCCCGGTCACAGTGGCGGGACCGTGCCGGATTCGCACCGGCTTCCTGTCTCCCGTCGCGGCGATGACCTGGCGATCCTACGGTCCGCCCGGCCGACGGCGAAAGGGCGTGCGGATCGGCGCTCCCGCACGCGGCCTCGCCACTCCATGACCTCCGCTCACCAGGGAGAGCACCGCCCCGTCGTCCTCGGCCTCGACGGTCGCCTTCGGGATCCAGTCCTGTGCCGCACGCCGCCGCCGCGCTTCAACCATGCGGACAACGCGGAGAAGGGTGCCGCAACGATGATCTTGCCGGTGTTCTCGCCGTGCAGCATGCCCAGGAACGCGTCCACGATGTGCTCGAAGCCGTCGACCACCGTCTCGTCCGAAGCGAGCCGTCCCGCTCTCGTGGAGCGGCCGTTTCCGGGGCCGGCATCGGCTCGGCATCTCCCGGTCATTCGGCGCCGTACGGCTCCCGCCGGCGGTAGAGGTCGCGCAGCAGGGCGATCTCGGCCCCGTGATGGATCAACTCCCTGTTGACGTGCAAGACTCGGTTCTCCATGGGCCACCGTTCGGGACCCGCCGTGGGCGGACCGTCCAGGTCGGCGTCCGAGAGCTCGCGGACTCCCGCGTTCCATCTCCCGTACATCTCATCGAGCTGTCGCAGCGCCTCGTCGGCGGTCCCCGCGTAGGCGAACGGCCGGGAATCGAGGTCCTGGCCGCCGAAGTACCATCCGACCCGATGGCCCAGGCAGGAGACGATGAGGTGCGCCAGCCGCCAGGCGATCGTGGTCACCGGCGCGGGCACGGGGGCAGGGGACGCGGAGTCCATCGTCCATTCCCCCGCCCCGTCCGGCATCGGTGCGGACGTCGTGCCACGGGGGCGGATGCTCCAGCAGTCGCGTACCGGCTCCCAGAAGTACTCCTCGTCGGTAAGACCCTCCAGCCGTGGCCGCAGGTTCTTGGTCCAGTACCAGTCCAACTGGTCCGCGAGTCGCTCGCTTCTCGTCATTTCCGCACACTACAGAGGGCGGAGACTCGGCTGTGCCCCTACGCCGGTGCATGGCTGCTCACTGTCACTGTCGAATCGAGGAGCTCGACGGGCACGCGCCCGCGGGCTCAGAGGAGGGCGCCGCCGGAGACCTCGATGCGCTGGGCGGTGACCCAGCGCAGGCCCTCGGAGGCCAGCGTGGCGATGGCGTCGCCGATCTCCTCGGGCTCGCCGACGCGGCCGAGCGCCGTCTGTCCGGCCAGGGCCCGGCGCATCCCGGCGTCGTCCCGCATCGCCCCACCGTTGAAGTCGGTGGCGGTCGGTCCCGGAGCGAGGGAGTTGACCCGGATGCCGTGCGGCCCGAGTTCCGCGGCGAGGGTGCGGCTCAGGGCCTCCACGGCGGCCTTCGAGGCGGAGTAGACAGAGGTGGCGGGGCTGGTGTGGCGGGTCAGCGACGTCGAGACGTTGATGACGTGGCCGCCCTGCGCCAGCAGCGGCACGAGGGCCTGGACGAGGAAGAACGTGCCCCGCACATTGGTGCCCATCACCGTGTCGAAGTCCTCGGTCGTGACGTCCTCCAGCGGTCCGAAGATTCCCACTCCCGCGTTGTTGACCAGGACGTCGAGCCGCGAGGCACCCCAGCGTTCCAGCCGCTCGCGCAGCGCCGAGGTGAAGGCCGGGAAGGAGGACACGTCGCTGAGATCCAGCCGGAGAACAGCGGCGGTCCCGCCCGCCGCCCGCACCTGTTCCACCGTCTTCCCGGCGCCGGCGGTATCGCCGCGGTGGGTGACGAGGACCCGCATCCCGCGCGCGGCCAGGGCGACGGCCGCGCTGCGACCGAGGCCGCGATTCGCACCGGTCACCAGAGCGATCCTGTCGGTCGTCATGAGCTGTCTCCTCCATCGCGAACCACCGGAGCGAGGCCACCGGAAGGGGCCGAGCACCTTGAACGGCGAGGCGAGTCACTCGACTCCCCTCAGGTTCGTACCGTAGGCACGGCAATAGAGGCGAGTCAAGTGACTCGCCTCGGTGCTCCGGCATACTGTCCGCATGGCAGCAGAACTCTCGGCCCACCACCGCAGGCTCGCGCAGAAGAAACGCGAGGCGATCACCACCGCGGCCACCGAACTGTTCCTGGACCGCGGCTACGACGGCACCTCACTGGCCCGTATCGCCGAGGCGGCCGGGGTCTCGAAGTCCACCCTGTTCAAGCAGTTCCCCACCAAGGCGGCACTCTTCGAGGCCATCGTCACCGAGTCCTGGCAACGCGACGCCGGTGACGGCGCCGCGCGGCCACGGCCGGGAGATCTGCGCGCGGGACTGACGGCCATCGGCCGCCGCTACGCCGACCTGGTCGGCCGGCCCGGCATGGCGGCCCTGTTCCGGATCGTCATCGCCGAGCTGCCCCGCTTCCCCGAGCTGGGGCGGATGCAGTTCCAGCTCGGCAAGCTGCCCTATTTCACCTCCGTCCAGGACTACCTGGAATCCGAGCACGAGGCGGGCAACGCCGAGGTCCCGGACGCCGTGAGCGCCGCGAACCAGTTCCTCGGCATGATCGCCAACTACGTCCTGTGGCCGCGCATGCTGCTGACCGACTGGAATCCGGCGGCCTCCGACATCGACGACGCCGTCGAAGAGGCCGTCCGGACCATGCTGGCCAGATACGCCCCTTCCGACCGGCCCGGGCCGAAGCCGGGGAGTTGACGCCCCGCCGGGGGTGCCTCGCCGGGGCGGGGTCCGGCCGGGGCGCGGTGCCGGGCGGCAGCGCGGCCTCAGCGCAGGGCGGGCAGGATGTCGGCCACCGTCTCGGCCCTGATGACGTCGACCGCGCGCACCCGGAGGCCGAACTCCTCGCGCATCCGGCTGAGCAGCCGTGCCGTGGTGAGGGAGTTCACGCCGGCGTCGGCCAGGGAGTCCTCCAGCCCCAGGTCCTGCCCCACGAGGTCGCGGACCATCCTCAGGAGCACGGTGGCGGGTGAGCGGTCCTCCTCCTCGCCGCCGAGCCGGTTCCGCAGCAGTTCGGCCAGGGCGGCCCGGTCGATCTTGCCGTTGTCGTTGGTCGGCAGGTCGTCGAGGAAGAGGGCGGCCCGGGGGACGGCGGGGCCGGGCAGGCGGGCCGCGGCGTGGGCCAGCAGGGCCTGCTCGGAGCGGGTGGCTCCGGGGGAGGTGGTGAGCGCCGCGCCGACCTGGCGGATGCCCCCACCGGTGGTGAAGGGGAAGGCCGCCGCACTCGTCACACCGGGGAAGGACAGCAGCGCCGCCTCGATCTCGGCGGGTTCCAGACGGACGCCGTCGATCTTGAACTGGTCGTCGAGACGCCCGTGGAACTCGAGGACTCCCTCGGGCCTCATCAGGACGCGGTCGCCCGTCCGGTAGGTGCGCTCCTCGCCCTCGGCGGCCGGGACGAAGCCCCCGAGGTGGCCGCCCGCGTAGCCGAGGGCGACCCCGGCGCCGCTGACCCGCAGCTCGCCGAGCGTCCCCCGGGGCACCACCTCGCCCGCCTCGTCCGTCACCGTCACCGTCCGTCCGCTCAGCGGCACACCGATGGGGATGGCCAGGGGGTCCTCGTGGGCCCCGACGACATGGGTGGTGGTGAGGACTCCGGCCTCGGTGGGGCCGTACACGTTGAGGACCTCGGCCGGGAAGTCCTCGGCGGGCACGGCCCTCAGACGGTCGCCGCCGACCAGGAGCCGGCGCAGCGCCAGGTGTGCGGGCCGGGCCGCCCCCATCACCAGCTCACCGAGAGGGGTGGGCAGGAACATGGAGTCGATCCGCTGGTCGGCACACCATTCGAGAAGGCCCTCGGCGGAGCTGAGAGCCTCCTCGGGGGGCACGACCAGTGCGGCTCCGGTGCCGAGGGCGAGCCAGAGGTCGAGGAGGTGTGCGTCGAAGCCGGGGCTCGCCGTCATGGCGACCCGGTCCTCCTCCGTGATGGCCAGCCGGGTCGCCAGCCAGCTGATGAGGGTGGTCAGCGATTCCTGGCTGCCGAGCACGACCTTAGGACGGCCGGTCGACCCGGAGGTGGCGATGGCGTACGGCGCCGGCCCGGCGGCCCCGGCCTTCCCGGTGGTGCGGCCGGTCCCGATCAGGGCCACCTTCGTGCCGGCGACGGCGTGCCGGACGACGGGGTCGCCGCCGACGTCGGGGTGGTCGGCGGAGGCGAGGAGATGGCGGGCCGCGGCGGTCTCGACGATGCTCTCGCGGCGCTCTTTCGGGGGGTTCTCGCCGAGCGGAAGGTAGGTCGCTCCCACCTTCGCGAGGGCGAGTGCCGTCACGACGAGGGTGACCGAGCGCGGCAGGAGGACCCCGACGACGTCGCCGGGGGCCAGATGCTCGCGCAGTCGGGCCGCCAGTTCCGAGGACAGGTCGTCGACTGCGGCGTAGTCCCAGCAGGCCTCCGGTGTGAGCACGGCGGGTGCGTGCGGGCGGACACGCGCCCAGTGGGAGAACCAGTCGAGTACGGTCCCGCCCGGTGCCGGAGGCCGCGGGGTGGCGGGCGCGGGAAGGTGGCTGAGAAGCATGGGAGTCTCCTCCGTCGTCAGTTACAACTGGGCGAGCGGGGCGCCGGGGTGACGCAGGTACGAGGCGAGAAGCGCGAGGTGCTCCTTCGCGAACGTCTCGACGTCGTCGTGGTCGAAGAAGGCGAGCTGGTAGTCCCACATGATCAGCATCCCCGGTGCCTGATCGCGGTGGGTCAGGCTCCGGCGGTGGTCGGGCATGAGGACGGCGTCCAGCGCGAACCGTGACGTGCCGTTCGGCATGCCCTCGACGAGATCGACGCGGAGTCCGCCCAGGTCGAGTGCGGGCAGTGAGGCGTCGTGTGCGCTGAACATCAGGCTGAACAAGGGGTTGTCCAGCCCGGAGGCGGACCTGCGGCCGAGGTCGCGGGTGAGCCGCTGGATCGGTGCCTGATGGTGCGCGAGGCTCTCCATGAGCTGTTCGGTCAGGGCGTCGAGCAGGTCCCGCGCGGGCCCGGGAAGCCGCAGATCGAGCCGGAGCGGCAGGGTGTTGACGAACATGCCGACACAGTCGGTGAACCCCTCCGGGCGGTTGCCGACCGCGGTGCCGACCGTGAAGTCCGGCCGGCCGGTCCACCGCCTGACGGCCTCCCCGAACAGGGCGAGCAGCACGGTGAACGGGGTGTGGCCGTCCCGCTTCGCCCGCTCGCGCAGCGCGGCGGCCAGGTCGGCGGGCACCGAGGTGCGCAGTTGCCCGCCGGCGATGCCCTCCGAGGTGGAGGGTGCGCCGAAGGGACCGGCGAAGTCGGCTCCGTCGAGCACTGAGCGGAAGTGGCCGAGCGCCCTGGCGTAGGCGTCCTCGTCGGTGTGGGAGGGGTGCCCGAGGTAGTCCACGTAGGAGCGGGAGGTGAGGGGCCTCGGCGGGTTCCCGCGTACGAGCTCGGCGTAGGCGCCGAAGAGGTCGCGCAGGGTGAGCGCGAAGGACATGCCGTCGTGCACCAGATGGTGCTCCGTCTGCAGCAGCCGGTGCCGTCCGGGGCCGAGCACGACGAGGAGCCATCGGATCAGCGGCCCCCGGGTCAGTTCGAAGGGCCTGTTGTGCAGGGCGTCCCGGAGGTTCTCCAGCGCGGCCTCCGGTTCCGGCTCCCCGCTGAGGTCGACGACCTCGACGTCGGGATCCTCCGGCGCGCCGACCCGCTGCCGGGGCGGGAAACTCCCGGAGACGAGGTGCAGACGGAGACCGTCGTGCCCGGCGATCACGTGTCGCATGGCGGAGCGCAGTGCCTCGTGGTCGAGGGGGCCGTACAGGTCGAGCGCGGCGGTGAAGGTGTAGGCACGGCTGTCGGGGAACAGGTCCTCGTGCAGCCACACGATCTGCTGCGAGGGGGTCAGCGGGTGGTCGGTGGTCGAGGGGGACGAGAGGCTCATCGGTTACTCCTCCTGCTCGCCGGCGAGCGCGAGGCGGCCGAGTGCCGCGTCCGCCCCGGCGTCGCGCGGGTGATCGAGTCGGTGCGCCAGGCCGGCCAGCCTGGCCTCCGCCGCCGTGCAGTACACGTCCGCGGCCAACTGGTCCCGTTCGGTGCCGGACTTCGCCGCCCGGCCGAGGACGAGGGCGGCGGTGAGGAGTTCGCAGGAGAACCGGCCGGCGGCGATGGTGAGGTCCTGCCGCTTCTCCAGGTCGGCGCGCCGGGGGTGGGCGGCCACCAGGACGCGGCAGCGTTCGGCGAACCACGCGGAGCGCGCGCCGATGTCCGCCCAGTGCCGCTCGTTGACCGGGGACAGGCCCTGTGGGGACGCCGCCGCGGACGGGAGCGCGGGGGCGGCCGGGGCGGGGTCCTCGTACCAGGGGCCGAACACGTTGCTCACGGCGTAGAAGTGGTCGACGAAGAAGTCCACCCCTCCGGAGACGCGCAGCATGCGCGCGTCCCGCCACACCCGTTCCAGCCCGTGCGGCTCCCGGCCGCGCGCGACGAGACCCTCGTCCGTCTCCAGTCCCCGCGCGGCCAGCAGCGACAGAGTGCGTTCGACGACACGCCAGCAGGTGACGGAGGTGATGTTCTTGGCCGCCATCTGCTCACGGCGCACCCGCGCCGGATCGCCCGGGGTGAGCAGGCACCAGCGGGCGACGGCCTCCTGCGCCATCATGTCCGCGGCGTTGCGGGCCACGATGTTCTGGACCTCGCCGTAGGCGGCGAGGTCGAGTCCGTCGACGCGGCGGCCGCGCAGGAAGTCGCGTGCGATGTCCTGGCACAGCGCGGTCAGCGCGGCGGCGGGAGCCGCGATGGCGTACATCCGGGCACGCACGCTGACGTCGTTGAGCTGGTTCTGCAGCCGCCATTCCTGTTCGGTGCTCAGGGCGGGGTCGACCACGAAGCGGAACGCGACGGGCACCCGCACCCCGGTCAGGGACAGCGGGGCGTTGGGCACGCCCCGCAGGCCCACGAAGGAGTGCGGCTCGCCGACGGTGATGCCCGGCAGGTCGGTGGGCACGAAGAAGAGGCCGACGCGTCCGTCGTCCTCGCCGCCCAGGATGGTCGCGGAGACCCGCAACAGTCCCGCCACGGGGGCGTTCTGGATGTAGACCTTCTGCCCGTCCAGGACGTAGTGCGTGCCCTGTTCGTCCAGCCGTGCGGTCGTGGCGCGCCGCCGGTTCGCCGCCCCGGTGGGTTCGGTGTCGGCGTCACCGGAGATCACCTGTGCCGCGTCCGCCGCGGCGACGGTGTCCTTGAGCGGCCCGTCCGGCAGGAGGGGAAGGTACGCGGAGGAACCGAAGCCCGTGTGCACGGCGACCGACACGGCGGGTGGGACGCTGTGCCGGGCCAGCGCGCTGATGACCCGGTAGGCGTTGTACGGGGACAGACCGCGGCCGCCGCGGCTCTCGGGCGTGGTGAGCGCGTAGAGTCCGGCGTCCCGCAGGGGTTTGACCCAGTCGGGGGGCAGGGAGCGCGTCCGCTCGACCTCCGGTACGTCCACCAGGCCACGCAGCACCTCCGTGGCCTCGTGGACGGCGGCGGTGCCCTTCGCGGCGTCCTCCTCGTCCTGTTCGGGGAAGTCCGCGAGCAGGGGCCAGGCCGGCCTGCCGCGGTTCAGTTCCTCCAGCAGACTGCTCGCGTGGTGCACGTCGGTCATCGGTTCCGTTCCTCTTGGTAGTCGTGCACTGCTTCGGTCACCAGGGCGTCGACGGCCGCGCGGTAGGCCTCGGCGTCGTCACGGAAGGGGAAGTGGCCGCCGGGCACCCGCCGGTGGGCGAAGCGGGCGGTGTGGGCGGCCCACTGGCGGGCGTGCTCCTCGGGTACGTAGTCGTCCCGGCCGCGCAGGGTGGTGACGGGCACCGGCCACGGTGTGTCCGGGACGGGGGAGGGCTCCCGTGTCTCCAGGACGGTGAGATCGGCGCGGAACGCCCGCAGGGACAGGCGCAGTACCTCCGGGTCGGCGAGGATCTCCGCCGGGAGCGGGCTGTGCTGCCGGCCGAGCAGGGCCGCCAGTTCGCGGTCGGGCAGGTGCCGGGCGGGCTCCTTGAGAGGGGGCAGGTGGGGGGCGGGTGAGCCGGAGGCGATGAGGTGGAGGGGCGCGGGTGCGCCCCGGTCGAGGAGCAGGCCGGTCACCTCGTGGGCGGTCAGCGCCCCCAGGCTGTGCCCGAGGAAGACGTACGGCGCGGCGAAGTCGTGCGCGTCCGCCACGGCGGCGGCCAGAGTCTTCATGTCGAGGAGTTCCGGCTCCTCCAGCCGCACCCCCCGGCCCGGGAGCTGGAGCACGCGCACGGCGAAGCGCGAGCGCAGCGGATGGAACAGACGGATGTACTCACCGGCGGAACTGCCGCTGTGGGGGAAGCAGTACAGGGTGCACGGGTGGTCCCCGCCCGTGCGTCCGGTGAACCAGGGGATCGGGGTGTCGTCACTCATCTCGTGCCTCCTCCGGCTCGACGGCGGCGGCCACGTCGTCCACCGAGCGCAGTTTCCGTACGGGGGACAGGGCGATGGGCAGGGCGGAGAGCACACTGCCCAGGGCTGCGAGCAGCAGCGTCGGGCGCAGGCCGAGGGTCTCCCCGAGCACACCGCCGACGAGGGTGCCGGCGGGGATGGTGCCCCACACGAGGAAGCGGATGGACGCGTTCATCCGGCCCTGCATCGCCAGGGGGGTGACGCGCTGGCGCAGGCTGACCTGGCTGATGTTGTACACCGCCACGGCGAATCCGGAGATCGCCAGACTCAGCACCAGCAGGGGCACGGCGTCGGACGGCGTGGCCGACGGGAGCAGCAGCAGCGCCGCTCCCGGCAGGACGGCGGCGAGCAGCAGGGAGGGCCCGAAGCCCAGGCGGCGCACCAGCCGTGGGGTGAGGACCGCTCCCGTCACCATTGCCAGGCTCGCCGAGCCGACCACCAGGCCGAAGGTGCCGGGCGACAGTCCGAGCTCGCGCACGGCGAACAGCACCAGGACGGCCTGGATCATGCCGAACAGGTCGAAGAAGTTGGCGATCGCGGTGCACAGCACGATGGGCCGCAGCAGCGGATGGTTCCACACGTGGCGCAGCCCTTCCAGGCCGGCGCTCCACGTCGACCGGCCGTCCAGGGCGGCGGGTTCCGGCTCGGCAGCGGGCAGACGGCGCACCAGGACCGCCGAGACGAGGAACGACACGCAGTCGGCGAGCAGGGCGAGCGGAGCGCTCAACACCTGCACGAGCAGCCCGCCCAGGGACGGCCCGGCGAACTGTGAGGCGCTCGCCGAGGCCGTGAGGGTGGAGTTGCCCTCGGTCAGCTGCGAGACCGGCAGCAGCTCGGGCAGGACGGACTGGTGGGCGACGTCGCCGAGCACCGTCAGCGCCCCGAGGGCGAAGGCGAGCAGGAGCAGGATCGCCAGGTGGGGGCGGAGCCACATGAGGAGCGGGACCAGGCCGAGGACGACCGCCCGCGCCATGTCGGTGAACACCATGACGTCGCGCCGGCGGTAGCGGTCGACCCAGACGCCGGCGGGCAGCCCGATCAGCAGGAACGGCAGGTACTGCACCGACATCAGCAGACCCAGTTCGAGGGCTCCGGCGTGGAGCACCAGGACCGCCGTGAGCGGGAGGGCGAGGACACTGACCTGGGAGCCGACCGTGGTGACGGTGTAGGCCGACCACAGCAGCCGGAAGTCCTTGTTCCGTCTGAGGGGCAGCACGGCGGAGGGAGCCGTCATGCGGACGTCCCCGCCGTCTCGCGCAGCCGCGCGGCGAGCGCGCCGACGGTGCGCGTGCCGAAGAGGGTGCGCACGGTGAGTTCCGCGCGGGGACCGAGTTGCTCGGTGAGCAGGGCGACCGCCCGGGTCGCGATGAGTGAATCGCCCCCCAGCTCGAAGAAGTCGTCCTCGGCCGTGAGGCCGTCGATGCCCAGCACGCGCGAGAACGCCTCCGCGACGACCGCCTCGACGTCGTCCCGGCGTTTCCCGGGAGCCTTCGGGACGGCTGCGACACGGCGGGGGACCGCGGGTGCCGAGGGCCCGAACTCCCTGCCCTCGAAGGGGTAGCCGGGAAGCGGAACGCGCCGCCGGGGCGAGGAGTGCCAGGCGGTCCAGTCCACCTCGATGCCGGTGCTCCACAGGGCGGCGGCGGCCTCGGCGAAGTGCAGGTGGGACGGCTTGTCGTCCGCGGGGTGCGGGAGGCTCGTGAGCACGGCGCGCCCGTCGTAGTCCGGGTGCTGCCGGACGAGCGCGCTCGCGGTGTGGCCGGGACCCACCTCCAGCACCAGGGTGTCGGGCGAGGCCAGCAGCGTGCCCACGGCGTCGGCGAAGCGGACGGTGCCGCGGGCGTGCGCCACCCAGTAGTGCGGGTCCGCCGCCTGCGCCGCGGACAGCTCGGACCCCGTGTGGTCGGAGATCCAGCGGGTGGCCGGCGGACGTGGGTTCAAGTGTGCGACGGCGGTGGCGAGTTCCCCGGCCACGGTGTCGATCTGGCGGGAGTGGGCGGGGGCGGCCACGCGCAGGGTCCTGACGTCGATCCCGGCCCCGGTCAGCGCCGCCGCGGCCGCCTCGACGTGGTGGGCCGGACCGGAGAGCACGCGGTTGCGCGGCGAGTTGACCACCGCGAGGTCCAGTTCGCCGAGGGTCGCGGCGGGGACGGCCGCGGCGATCTCCTCGTCGCCTGCGGCCACGGCGAGCATGGTGCCGGCGGGCAGGGAGGCGAGCAGACGTGCCCGGTCCACCACGTACCCCATGCCCTCCTCCAGGGACAGGTTGCCCGCCACGCAGGCGGCGGTGACGGCGCCGAGGCTGTGCCCGAGGACGAGGTCCGGTTCCACGCCCAGCGACCGCCACAGGGAGGCGGTGGCCCACTCGACCGCGAAGAGGCCGATCTGACTGGCGACCATGTCCGAGGACAGCCCGGGCGAGGAGATCATCCGCCGCAGATCGGCGTCCGGGAGACGGCGGCGCAGTGCCGCCGCGCACTCGTCGAGCGCGGCCGCGTAGGCGGGCCGGCCGTGGTCCAGGTCCGCGCCCATCCCGGGGTGCTGGCACCCCTGGCCGGGGAAGACGAACGCCACCGAGGACGCGGGCGGCGGCGCGGCCCCGGCCGCCTGCCGGGTGAGGACGGCCGCGGCCGCTTCCGCGGTCGGGGCGGCGGCGGCGCGGCGGTGGGGCAGGCGGGCACGGCCCGTCTGCAGCGTGAAGGCGATGTCGGCGAGCCGTCCTCCGGTGTCCCGTCGCAGGTGCTCGGCCAGTCGGGACGCGGCGGTGCGCACGGCGCCGTCGGTGGCCGCGGAGAGCACGAGCACCTCGGGTTCCGCGGCGGTGGGTCCGGGCGGTTCCCCGGCGAGGTGCTGCTCGACGATGACGTGCGCGTTGGTGCCGCCCAGTCCCAGCGAGTTGACCGCGGCGCGCCGGGGTCCGTGCCCGGCGGGCCACGGCACGGTCTCGGCGTTGACCTCGAAGGGCACGGCGGTGAGGTCGAGTTCGGGGTTCGGGTCGCTGAAGTGGGCCGTGGGCGGGATCACGCCCTCCCGGACCGCGAGGATCGCGGTGAGCAGTCCCGCCACGCCCGCGGCGGCGTCGGTGTGGCCGATCACGCTCTTCACCGAGCCGAGCAGGCAGGGTTCCTCGCGGGGCGCGTCACCGGCGTACACGCGGTTGAGCGCGGCGACCTCGATGGGATCGCCCAGGGGTGTCGCGGTGCCGTGCGCCTGGACGTAGCCGATGTCCCGCGGCCGCAGCCCCGAGGCGTCGAACGCGGCCCGTATCGTCCGCTCCTGTCCCTGCACGCTCGGTGCCGTGAAGCCGATTCTGTCGCCGCCGTCGTTGCCGATGGCGGAGCCCGTGAGGACCGCGTGCACGAAGTCCCCGGCGGCGAGCGCGTCGTCGAGCATCCGCAGGACGACGAACCCGGCGCCGTTTCCGGGCACCGTCCCCTCGGCCTTCGCGTCGAAGGGGCGGCACTGCCCGGAGGGGGCGACCAGGCCGGCCTCGTCCTGGCCGCTCAGCTCGGGGTCGATCCGTACGGTGGCGCCGCCCGCCAGCGCGAGGTCGCAGTCCCCGGCGAGCAGGCCCTGGATCGCGGTGTGGACGGCGACGAGCGAGGTCGAGCAGGCCGTCTGGACGGTGACGGCGGGACCCGTCAGCCGCAGCCGGTGACTGATGCGGCTGGTCGCGAAGTCGACCGCGGAGCCGAGCCGGATCACGTAGTCGCTGCCCAGCTCGAGTCGTGCCGGGGCGCTGTCGCGGTGGGCGATCAGTTTCTCCGGGTAGTCGGTCTGGCCCGTGCCCGCGTAGACACCGACCCGGCCCGGCACCGCGCGGGGGTCGTGGCCGGCATTCTCCAGCGCGTGCCAGGCGCACTCCAGCAGGACGCGGTGCTGGGGGTCGAGGGTGGTCGCCTCGGCGGGGGAGTAGCCGAAGAACGCGGCGTCGAAGCGGGCGGGGGAGTCGAGCATGCCGAAGGCCCCGCGCCCGTCCCGGGTGATGCCGTCGGTTCCGGCCAGCAGATTGCGCCACAGCTCGTCCACGTTCGCGGCGCCGGGGAAGCGTCCCGCCAGCCCGACGACGGCGACGGCGTCCGGTCCGGGGCCGGTCATCGCGTGCCTCCCGAGGCGCGGCGGGCACGCAGCCGATTGGGGGCCGTGGGCCGTGAGACGTGCGGGTCGGCGGCGGCCTCGCCCTCGTGCAGGAAGCGGGCGAGCGCCCGCGGTGTGGTGTGGGTGAAGAGCGCGATGCTCGGGACCTCGCGCCCCAGGTCGGCGCTGAGCCGGCGCCTGACCCCGGCGAGCATCAGCGAGTGGGCGCCGAGGTCGAACACGTTGTCGTCCACGCCCACGGCCCGGTCCAGCTCGGCCGACCACAGCCCCGCGAGGTGGCCGGCGAGCCCCTCCGCGGTCTGGAGCGCGCTCACCTCCGCCGAGGCGGCCGGAGCGTCGGCGGGCGTCGGCGGTACCTCCCGGGGCGGGGGGAGTAACGTTTCATCGACCTTGCCGTTGGCGGTGACGGGCAGCACGTCCAGCACCACCACCTCGGCCGGGAGGAGATGGCCGGGCAGCAGCCCTCCCAGCCGCTCGCGCAGCGCCGGACCGTCCTGGCGCGTGGCCGTGACGGCGTAGGCCGTCAGCCGGACCTCCCCGCGGCCGTCGCGGCGTACGAGGGTGTGGGCGGCGGTCACACCGTCCAGCCTCAGCAGCGCCGCACTGACCTCGGACGGGTTGACCCGGTGGCCGCGGATGTTGACCTCGCCGTCGATCCTGCCGAGCACGGTGATCACACCGTCGGCCTCACGGCGCGCCCGGTCCCGGGTCCGGTAGAGCCGCAGCGAGGGGTCCGAGGGGTGCGGGACGAAGGCCGCGCCGGTGCGCTCGGCGTCACCGAGGTACCCCTCGGCGAGGCACCAGCCGCCGATGTACAGCTCACCGGTGCCGGGCGCCGTGACCTCCGAGCCGTCCTCGGCCAGCACGAACGCCTCCACACCGGGCAGGGGACGGCCGACGGGCAGCGCCCCGGCAGGCTCCTCCTCCCGGGTGTCCTCCCACACCGCGCAGGTGACCGTCGTCTCCGAGGCGCCGTAGGCGTTCACCAGCCGGGCCCCGCTGTGCCCGCGCCAACGGCGTGCGGTGTCCCCGTCACCCATGTCGCTGCCGATGACGAGGAGCCGCACCGTGTCGGGAACCCGCCGGCCGCCGCAGTCCAGTTCCGCCACCCACTCGCGCCAGTAGGGCGTCGGCAGGTTGAGCACGGTGACCCCGTGGTGGGCGAGGAAGTCCGTCAGCTCCGAGGGCGCCGGCACCGGATGGGGCGCGGCCACGACGGTCGCGCCGGCGGCCAGGGTGGGGAACACCTCCTCGACGACGACGTCGAAGGCCGGGTTCGCGAACTGCAGTACCCGGTCCCGCGGTTCGAGCCCGTAGACCTCGCCCATCGTCCGGGCATGCCGTTCCAGGGCGGAGCCGGACACCTCGACGAGCTTGGGCGCGCCGGTGGAACCGGAGGTCCGCACCAGATAGCCGGCCGGTCCCGTGTCACCGGAAGCGGGAGCGGCCGCCACGGGGCCGGTGTCCCGGCCGGAGGCGGGCCCGGGCCCGGAGCCGGAGTCGGGCGGGACCGTGGCGAAGCCCGCGAGTTCCGCCGGAACGGGCCCTTCGGTCACCAGGGCGCGCACGCCCGCTCCGGTCAGCGCGGAACGGGTGTGCTCCGCCGGCGCCTCGGGGTCGACGGCGAGGAAGGGCACTCCGGTCGCGGCCACCGCCAGCAGCGCGGTCACCAGGTCCGCGCCGCGGTGGAGCCGGACCGCCACCGGGCGGCCGCCGCAGGTCTCCTTGAGGGTCTGCGACAACGCGCCCGCCGCGGCGAGGAGTTCGCCGTAACTCAGGGACCGCTCGCCGTCGATCACGGCGGTGTGCCCGGGAGCGGTGCGCGCGTGATTCGTCACGGCATCGAGAAACGAAAGCCCGGGCGACCGGAATTGATCGCCGTACCGGCCGGGAACCACTTCGGCGGAAGCAAACATGAGGAAACACACCTCGACTACTTCTCGTTCACGGTGAATGAAGTGAGGGATTACGTCTGTTGCGTCGGAGCCCGTTCTGCGGAGGCCTGTTCTCCGGAGGCCCGTTCTGCGGGTGCGGGCCGCGGCACCTCGCGCCCCTGGCGCTTCTGCCGTCCTTTCCGTCGGGCACGACCCGGCCGCACGACCGACGACGCTGTGGGAATGGGCTTCGAGCGCGGACAGGGGAGAAGGAGAGGACGGGAGGGGTGGTGCTCCGCCCCGGGGGACCGTACGGACCGCGGGACGGGGTCGCGGTATTCGGAAGCGGGACGTCCGCTGCCCCGTCTACGGTACGCACGGTGCGCCTGTGGTGATAAGCGGTCGATAATCGGGCCGTCGCAGGGTGTGAACGGGCAGAGGCGGGGACCGCTCGGGCCGTGGGTCCGAGCGGTCCGGCGCGGGGTCCGGCGCGCCGTGGGGCGGGGGTTCAGGCGACCAGGGGAGGGAGCGGCGCGGTCACCGGAAGGGGGTACTCGAGGTGGGCGAACTGCCGCAGCAGGGCCGAGAAGACGTAACCGCGGTGGGCTCGCCGCTCCAGCATCGAGGCGTCCGCGAGCCGTTCGAGCAGCACCTCGGCATGGGCGTGCGGCACCCCGAGGGCCCGGGAGGCCGAGGCCGCCGTGAGGCACCCGGGGGACCAGGACAACCGGGTCCAGGCCCGGGCCAGTTCGGGGTCGAGCTGCCGGACGTTCTTCTCGAAGCAGGTGCGCACCGTCTCGCAGTGCGAGAGCAGATGACCCGGGTCGTCGTGGATCCGGCGCACGAGTGTCTCCAAGGACAGCTCCGGACGGATCGCGAGCCAGTCGCCCACCGCGTGCACCGCGAGTGGCAGCCCTTCGCACATCCGCGCCAGCTCCGAGGCGGCGGCCCGTTCCTCGCACACGCGTTCCCGCCCCATGACGGAGGCGAGGATCTCGAGCGATTCCTCCACCGAGACCGGCCCGAGGCGGACCCGCCTGGTCGCCGGCAGTCCCGGAAACAGGCGGGTGCCGGTCACCAGGACGGCGCACCGCGGGCTCCCGGGCAGCAACGGCCGCACCTGCGCCGCGTCGTGCGCGTCGTCGAGCACGATGAGCAGTCGGCATCCGTCGGTCATCGAACGGAACAGCGCGGACAGGTCGCTCAACCCCTCGGGCAGGGCGGCCCGCGGCAGACCGAGTGAGACGAGGAAGCCGCGCAGCACGGCCGAGGGCGCCGTCCGTTCCCCCTCGTCCGTGAGATCGGCGTGGAGCACCCCGCCGGGGAAGGCGGGCTGGACCTGATGGGCGGCCCGTACCGCGAGCGAGGACTTCCCACTGCCCGGCACACCGGTCACCGCGACGATCGCCGGGCCCGTGCGGCGAGGTGGGAGCAGGGCCTCGACGACCGAGGAGAACGCCTGTTCGTTGCCGACGAAGTTCTCAACGGGGTGGGGCAGTTGATGCGGCACCGGCCAACCGGGCTGGGCTCGGGGCGGCCAGGGCGCCGCTTCCGCCGTGGTGCCCCGGGAGGGAGCTTCGGCCAGGCCTTCCCCCGCCAGTATCCGCTGGTGCATGCGGACCAGTTCGGGCTCGGGATCGATGCCGTGCTCCTCGGCCAGCCCCCGGCGGATCCGGTCGAAGACCGCGAGTGCCTCGTGCTGTCGTCCCGTGTCGTGCAGGGCCTGCATCAGCAGGCGGTGCGCCCGCTGCCGCAGCGGATGCGCCGCCGCCAGCACCATGAGGTCCGGGACGGCGAACGAGGCCCGGCCGAGTGCCAGCCGGATGTCGCAGCGTTCCTCGCTCAGAACCGTGGACAGTTCGGTGAGCCGGGCCCGCTGGCGGGCGGCGAAGTCCCCGGGCACGCGGTTGAGCGGCTCGCCGTACCAGCGGCCGAGCGCCACCTTCAGCAGGGTGTCGGCCTCTTCGAGGTGCCCGCGCGTACGGGCCTCGGCGGCCGAGGCGGAGAGCCCCTCGACCTCCTCCACGTCGGTCAGGGGCCCGGTGAGCGTCAGCCGGTAGCCGTCCCCCCTGGACAGCAGGGCGTCCCGGCCCACACCGGAGGTCTCGAGGAAACGCCGCCACTTCCAGGCGTGGGTACGGACGGCGGCCACCGCGGTGTCCGGCGGCTCGTCGCCCCAGATGCCGTGGACCAGTTCGGCCAGCGTCGCGGTCCGTCCGGGCTGGAGCAGCAGGACGGCGAGGAAGGCCTGCGCCTGCGGGGAACCGATGTCCCGTACGGCGCCGTCGACGCGTACGTGAACGGGCCCGAGCAGATGGAAACGGAGTTCCTTCCCCGGGTGCGTGGACGGCGGTAACGGGTGTTCGGAGTCAATGCGGGTACGGGCGACGGACTTTCCTGTCTCCACCGAACCTCCTGTAGCGCTGGAGCTTTCGGCAGGAAGCCCGAAGGACGGTGGCGTGCGCCTCGGACAACGATGTCCCGCCGAATGGAAAGGTCCTGTCCAATGAATACGGACCTTTCCGCTCCAGCGAGCATGCATGCTGAATCCGCGGAGATCCACAGGGGCATGATGTATGGCGAAAAATGATCACCCGCATATCCGGAAGGTGAAGAGGAGAAGTGAGTCGACGGCCTCACGGAGGTGATTCTTCACATCTTTTCCACAGGGTGCGGCGGATGAAGAGGGCGTTCCCGCATACCGCTCCGGCCGACGAGGGGGCCGAGCGCCGGGGCCGCCGCGCGTCCCGGTGGCGCCTTCCGGTGCGGGTGCCCGCGACGCGTCCCACTATCCTGGGGACCGCGACCGCCGGTGCCCGATGCGTGCGTTCATATGAGTGGGAAAAGGGCACACCGCTCCAGGAGGACAGGCACGTGGCCGAAGGCGTCGGCCTGTTTGAGGGACATGAGGGAAAGGGTCTCGTGTGGAGCGTTCGGGCCGGTCGGTGAGCAGGCCGCGAGCCGTGGGCGACGGCGGGGTGTTCGCCGCCTGCCAGGAGGTGGGCGGGGACCTCGCCGAGGTCGACTGGGCGGCGACACCGCTCGGGCCGCCGCGGGAGTGGCCGCAGAGCCTGCAGACGGCCGTCAGCATCCTGCTGTCCTCGCGGTTCCCGATGTGGATGGCGTGGGGCGAGGAGCTGACGTTCTTCTGCAACGCTGCCTACCGGCGCGACACCCTCGGCCGCAAGTACCCGTGGGCGCTCGGCCGGCCCGCGAGTGAGGTGTGGTCGGAGATCTGGGGGGACATCGGCCCCCGCATCGAGGCCGTCCTCGGCACGGGCCGGGCCACGTGGGACGAGGCCCTGCTCCTCTTCCTCGAACGCTCCGGGTACACCGAGGAGACGTACCACACGTTCTCCTACAGCCCGCTCAGGGACGACGCCGGTGAGGTCGTCGGCATGCTGTGCGTGGTCAACGAGGACACCGAGCGGGTGATCGGCGAGCGGCGCATGGCCACCCTGCGGGACCTGGGCTCGGACCCGAGCGTGATCCGCACCGAGCAGGAGGTGCTGGCCTTCGTCCACCGGCAGCTCTCCCGCAACCTCAAGGACCTGCCCTTCACCCTCACCTACCTGTTCGACGGCGACGAAGCACGGCTGGCGGGTACGACCGGCGTCACCCCCGGTACGCCCGTCGCACCGCGCTCCCTTCCCGTCGGCGGTCCCGGGGGCGTGTGGCCCGTCTGGGAACTGGCCGAGGGGGAGACGCGCGTCATCCCGTTGGCCGAGGCCTCGTTCGGCCCCCTGCCGGTGGGCGACTGGCCCGAATCACCCCTGCAGGCGCTCGTGGTGCCCCTGCTGCGGCAGGGCGGCGCACCCTACGGCTTCCTGGTGGCGGCCCTGAACCGCTATCGCGACCTGGACGACCACTACCGGGGGTTCGTCGAGCTGACGGCAGGACACATCGCCTCGGGAATCGGCAGCGCCCGGAGTTACCAGGCACAGCAGCGGCGCGCGGAGGAACTGGCGGAGCTGGACCGGGCGAAGACCACCTTCTTCTCGAACATCAGCCATGAGCTGCGCACCCCGCTGACGCTGATCATGGGGCCGGTCGAGGAACTGCGCACCCGGCTCAGCGGCGCGGGCGAGGAGGTGCACGCGGAACTCGACGTCATCCACCGCAACGGGTTGCGGCTGGGCAAGCTGGTCAACACGCTGCTGGACTTCTCCAGGCTCGAGGCCGGGCGGATGCAGGCCCGCTACGAGCCTGTCGAACTGGCCGCGGTCACCGCGGAGTTGGCCAGCGTCTTCCGTTCGGCGGTGGAGCGGGCCGGGCTCACCCTCGACGTGGACTGCCCCGCCCTGGACGAACCGGTGTACGTGGACCGTGCCATGTGGGAGAAGGTGGTCCTGAACCTGCTCAGCAACGCCCTCAAGTTCACCTTCGAGGGAGCGGTGCGCGTGCGTGTGCGCCGGTCCGGCCCGGACGCCGTGGTCGTCGTGGCCGACACCGGTACCGGCGTGCCGGAGACCGAGATGCCCCGGCTGTTCGAGCGCTTCCACCGCATCGAGAACGCCCGTGCCCGGTCCCACGAGGGAAGCGGCATCGGGCTGGCCCTGGTGCGGGAACTCGTCGGTCTGCACGGCGGCACCATCGACGCCGAGAGCACCGAGGGGGTCGGCACCACCTTCACCCTGCGGATTCCCTTCGGTACCGCCCATCTGCCGGCGGACTCCGTGGTCTCGGAGCCGGACGGCGGCGCGGCCGGGGCCACCGCGGACCCATACGTCCACGAGGCATTCCGCTGGCTTCCGACGAGTGAACCGGCCCCGGCGGACGACGGCGGTCCGCGGGAGGTGGGAGCAGCCGCGGTCGTCCCCGGTGCCGGGCCCGCGTACAGCGCACGGGTCCTGGTGGCCGACGACAACGCCGACATGCGGGAGTACCTCGCCCGGCTCCTGGCCGCCGCGGGGTACCGGGTCACCGAGGTGACCGACGGCGTCGAGGCACTCGCCGCCGCCCGCCGACGCACCCCCGACCTCGTCGTCAGCGATGTGATGATGCCCCGGCTGGACGGGCTGGAGCTGGTGTCGCGGCTGCGCGCCGACCCCCGCACGGCCTCCGTGCCGGTACTGCTGCTGTCGGCCAGGGCCGGGCAGGAGGCGTCGATCGAGGGGCTGCGGGCCGGCGCCGACGACTACCTGGTGAAGCCCTTCGCCGCCGCCGAACTCCTGGCCCGGGTCCGCGCCAACGTCGAGCTGGCCCGGCTGCGCGACCACCACCTGCGCTGGCGGACGGCGCTCATCGACTCCCTCCAGGAGGCGTTCTTCGTCTGCGACGAGTCGGGAACCGTCGTGGAGATCAACGCCGCCTTCACCGACATCCTCGGTTACGGCCCCGAGGGCCTCCCGTACGCCCCGGTCCACCCGTGGTGGCCGCACGCGCCCGCCGATCCGGGTGCCTACGAGCAGGTCGGCGACGCCTTCGCCCGCCTGCTGCAGAGCCCCCGGGGCTCGTACACCGTCCCGGTCACCCATCGTGACGGTCACCGCCTGTGGGTCGCCGTGAACTTCAACAAGGCCGAGGACCCGAACACCGGGCGAGGGGTCACGGTCGGCACCTTCCGCGACGTCACCGCCGAGCACTACGCCGTCCAGCGGGAGACGGCCCTCGCTGCGCTGAGCACCTCGCTGTCCCGTGCCGCCGACCTTCCCGAGGCACTGTCCGCCGGCCTGCACGTGCTGCGGTCGCTGTGGCACGCGCGCGTCGTGGTGGCCGCCGTCTTCGGCGGCGGCGACACTCCGGCACTCACGGCCACCGACGCGACTCTGCGGTGGGAGGACCTGCCCGCCGCGCGCAGGGAAGCGCTCACGGCCCTGCGCGACCGGCCCTCGCTCACGGTGGTGGCCGAGGACAGTGGGGCGGGCGTTCTGCTGGAGCACCCCGAGAGCCCGATGGTCGTGTGGGTCGATCTGGAGGGTCACCGGCCGTTCGGTTCCGAGGACCAGCTGTTGCTGTCCCTGCTGGCCGGTCATCTCGCGCAGGGACTGGGGCGGGCGCACCAGATCGACCAGCAGCGGGAGACCGCGATCGCGCTCCAGCGGGCCATCCTCGGTCCCGCCCGGCTTCCCGAGGGCTTCGCCGTGCGGTACGAACCCGCCACCCGCCCGCTGGAAGTGGGAGGCGACTGGTACGACACCGTCACCCTGCCGGACGGACGGATCGGCATCGTCGTGGGCGACTGTGTCGGACGGGGCCTGGAGGCGGCCAGCGTCATGGGGCAGCTGCGCAGCGCCTGCCGCGCACTGCTGCTCCAGGACCCCAGCCCGGCCCGCACGCTGACGGCCCTGGACCAGTTCGCGGCCGGTGTGGCCGGTGCGATCTGCACGACCGTCTTCTGCGGGGTCCTCGAGCCCGGCAGCGGAGAGCTCACCTATTCGAGCGCCGGTCACCCGCCGGGCATCCTCGTACATCCCGACGGCAGCAGCAGGCTGCTGGAGGACGGGCGTGCGCTGCCGCTGGCGGTACGACCGGGCAGGGCCCGCCCCGAGGCGACGTGTTCCCTTCCGGCCCGCGCGACGCTGCTGCTGTACACCGACGGCCTGGTCGAGCGCCGTCGGCGTCCGCTCAGCGCGGGCATGGAGCAGGCGGGCGAGGCCGTGAAGGAAGGCCGTGAGATGCCCGTCGAGGATCTCGCCACCGCGGTGATGTCCAGGCTCGCACCGGCCGGCGGGTACGACGACGACGTGGCGCTGCTGCTGTACCGTCATCCGGCGCCGCTGGAGATGATCTTCCCGGCCGAGTCCTCCCAGCTCGCGCCCGTCCGCAGGGCGCTGCGCGGCTGGCTGGACCAGTGCGACCTGCCGCCCACCACGGTGCAGAACGTACTCGTCGCCGCCGGCGAGGCCTGCGCCAACGCGATCGAGCACGGACACCGCCACACCCCGGGTGAGGACGTGAGGCTGCGCGCCGAGGCGCTGGTGGACACCCTGCGCGTGACGGTCGCCGACAGCGGCCGGTGGAGGGTCCCGCAGCGCGGGAGGAACACGCACCGCGGCCGGGGCATCTCGCTGATGCACGCCCTGATGCAGGAGGTCACCGTCGCTCCCGGACCGTCCGGGACCACCGTCGACATGCAGATGAGGATCGCCTGATGACGACCCCGCTCACTCTCACACCGGGCCGCGGTCCCGACGGCACCGGCCATCTCGCCGTCAGCGGTGAGATCGACATGAGCAACGCCGGTGATCTGGCCGAGGCCCTGGACAGTGGCTCGGGCCCCCTCGTCGTGGACCTGACCGGGGTGGAATACCTCGACAGCGCGGGGTTGAGCGTTCTGTTCGCCCACGCGGAGCGGCTCGAACTCATCGTCCCGCCGCTGCTCGAACCCGTCCTCACCGTGTCGGGCCTCGCCGATCTGGTCACCGTTCACGGCCTCGGCGGGGAGGCCGGGTCACGGCAATGATCCGGCCCACCGCGGGTAGCCGCGTCTTTCCGCCCGTCCCCTTCCGTCGTCCGAGCGGCGGTGGCGCCCCTCACCGTACGCGCCACGCCGCCCCAGAGCAGCCCTGCCAGGAGTGTCACACGTGACCGATGCCCTCGATCCCTCGATCCGCCTCACCGGCGACCGTACGGCCGTCGTCGCCGTCGTCGGAGATGTCGATCTGCACACCGCGTCCGAGCTGCGTACCCGGGCACAGGCCGTGGTGGACCAGGGCGCTCCGCACCTCGTCCTGGACATGGAGCAGGTGGACTTCGTCGACTCGACCGGCCTCACCACGCTCATCGTCCTGCTGCAGGCCGCGCAGGCGGCAGGCGGTTCGCTCCGGGTCGCGCGCATCCCCGAACGCCTCGTGCGCATGGTCACCATCACCGGTGTCTCCCAGCTGATCCCCATGTACGACACGGTCGACGAGGCGCTGGCCGCCCTCACCACGGAGGTCACCGCCGACGGCGCCGGCCCGTCCGAATGACTGCCCGCCGGGCTCGCACTACCTCGGCTGCCGGACCGTCGTATCGCGGCTGAACGAGGCCGCGATCACGGCGATGTCGTCGTCCTTGTTCTGCCCGAAGCGGTCCAGGAGCAGGTCGCACAGCTCCTCGATGTCCTCGGGACCGCCCGCGACGGTTTCCCGGAACGCGGCCAGCGTGATGTCCAGGGGTGCCGTCCGCACCTCCACGAGTCCGTCGGTGACCATCACGAGACGGCCCCCGTGCGGCAACGGCACCGTGGTGGGAGCCGGCTGGGGCAGACCGAGGCCCAGGAGGGGGCCGTGCGGCTCGTGGAAGCGGGGAGCGACCCGCGGCTCCGCCACCACCGGGGGGATGTGGCCGGCGTTGGCGACGAGAAGGCGGCGTCCCCCGGAGTCCACGAGAACGAGACAGAGAGTCACGGTGATACCGGGCTGGGACTGTCCCAGCAGCCTCTCCAGTGCCTCCAGGATCCGCTGCGGGGGGTGCCCTTCGATGGCATAGGCCCGCAGGGCGTGGCGGACCTCCCCCATCACGGTGGCGGCGGTGACCGAGTGACCGACGACGTCCCCGATGGCGAGGAGGAGCCCGTCCGCCGTCTCCACCGCCTCGTAGAAGTCACCCCCGATCTCGGCGTGCTCCGAGGCGGGCTGATAGCGGACAGCGAGGTCGACACCGGGGACCGAGGGCAGTTCCTTGGGGAGGAAGGAGCGCTGGAGGGCGAGACCGAGGGCGTGTTCCTCGCTGTAGGTGCGCAGCGCCTCCAGCGCCAGCGCCCCGGTGTTCGCCAACTGCTGCAGGAGCCGTTCGTCGTCGGCGCTCCGCACGGCCGTCGCCGGCACGACGACGGCGACCGGAGGGCGGCCGCGCTTGGTGCGGGAGAGGGCGAGCGCCACCTCACCTCTCGGATCATGTGCCGGCGACAGGGAGCGCCACCGTTCCGCGGGCACGCGCAGCAGGCGGACCCCCGCCGCCTGGCCGAGGCCGCTGAGGGCGCTCAGCTCCTCCAGGAGCGCGGGACGCACGGGATGGAGACCGACGACTCCCCGCGGTCCGTCGACCGTCGCCTGCACCGCCTCCGCCAGGGGCGAGAGGAAGACGGCGGAGGCGGGGCCGGACAGCACCTCGGCGGCACCGCTGGTGACACGTGAGGCGAAGGACGGGAACTCGGTGGCACTGTAGACCTGCAGCGTCACCTGGTTGAGGGTGATGAGTCGTCGCGCCAGCCTCTCGGCTCTCTGCCGGGCCCGGGCGTAGCGGAGGGTCGCGGTCACGGTGGCGACGAGTTCGCCCGGATCGAGAGGCTGGTCCAGATAGGCGTCCGCGCCACGGCTCAGGCCCTCGATGTGGTCCTCGGGGCTGATGGCGGCGGCCGAGATCTGGATGACCGGCAGATGCCCCGTGGCCGTGTCCTGCTTGATGCGCTCGCTGACGTCGAACCCGCTCATGTCCGGCAACCGGACATCGACGATGGCGATGTCCGGGGCCGGCTCCGAGCCGCGCAGGTACGCGAGTCCCTCCTCTCCGGTGCCGACACCGACGACGGTGTGTCCCGCACGACGGAGCCAGGTGGCGAGGACGTACCGGTTCGTCTCGTTGTCGTCGACGACCAGGACCGTCGCCGGCTGGACGTCGCTCGTGCTGGCGGTCACGGTCTCTCTTCCTGCTCCGCGCATGCGTGTGCGCCCGGACGGTCCAGGTCCGGCACCCGGACCCGGACACGGGTTCCCTCGCCGACCGTACTGGTGAGGCTGAGTGATCCGCCCAGAAGCTCGGCGAGGGTCCTGGCGTACGGCAGTCCCAGGCCGGTGCCGGGCCTGCCCCGCTGATGCGGGCCACGGACCTGGTAGAAGGCCTCGAAGACCCGGTCGATCTCCTCCTCCGGGATACCCACTCCCGTATCGGTGACGGTGAAGATCACCGCGCGGTCGTGGACATCAGGATCCGCGGTGACATCCAGACGCACCTCGCCCCGTTCGGTGAACTTCATGGCGTTGGACAGCAGGTTGCGCAGGATGCGGACGAGCAACGTCTCGTCGGTGACCAGGGCGGGTGCGTCGTCCAGTGGTGGCAGGACGAGACGGACCCCGCCCTCGGCGTGACTGCGGAGCAGGCCGCCCAGATGTGTGACGACCAGACGTATGTCGACGGGTTCGGCGTGGATCTCCAGATGGCCGGCCTCCGCCTTCGCGACGTCCAGGAGATCACTGACGAGAGCGAGCATGGTGTGGCCGGAGGCGGCGATGAGTTCGACCTGTTCCTGCTGTTCCGGGCTCAGCGGGGAGGGGCCGGGGGTGAGCAGGAGACGGGAGAGGCCGACGACGGCATTGACCGGTGTGCGCAGCTCGTGGCTGATGTTCGTCCAGAACCGGGTCTTCGCCTCGCTGGCCTCCTGCAGTTGCCGGCGCTTGTCCTCCAGCTCGGAATGGAGCGCCAGCACACCGCTGTTGGTGGTTTCCAGCTCCCGGGTCAACTCCGAGTACAGGGCGAGCACCCCCTGATTGGTCTCCTCCAACTCCTCGTTGAGCCTGCGGAGTTCCTCCCGCTGCGCTCTGGTCTCGTCCAGGGCCGCGATCAGGTCGCGGGTCTGTGCCCGCAGATCGTCCGCTTCGGTGGAGGGGGCCGCGGTGTCGAGCGCGCCGGCCAGCCGCTCTCCGGGGTCGTCCGGCCACGCGCCGTCGCGGGGGAGGGGGTGGGTGAGGAGGAGGCGACTCTGGGGGGTGCCGGCCCGGTGCTCGACACGGACGAGTCTCGCGACCAGGTCGAGCGTCTCCTGGCGCGGCGGGGTGCCGCCACGCCAGGAGAAGGCGACGACGAGCGCGTTGGGCTGCGCCGTCGTGTCCAGGCCGAAGGTGACCTCCAGGTCGGGGCTGCCGAGCCGGTCCCGTCCCAGTTCGCTCAGGGCGGTCGCGAGGCGGACCTGGTCCTGCTGGTCGAAGGCGAGAGCCGCCGCCGCCTGCTGGGCGACGCGGCGCAGGCCGAACACCTCCTGTGCCGAGGAGAGGCGGAAGCTCGCCGTCTCCTCCGTCATCCCGCTCATCCGGCGATCACCAGGCACCCTTCACCACGACGACGCCGGCGTCGTCGCGTCGTATCCCGGCCTCGCGGAGCAGATGACCGGACACGACGAGAGGCGACCGGCTGAACAGTCCCGGCATCGTCGTGTGGTCCCAACGGTCGGTGAGTCCGTCCGAGTGCATCACCAGGGCACTGTGCTCGGGCAGGGGCTCCTGGAACGTGCGCAACCGACGCATGTGCGATCCCACGATGCCGGGGGCCGACAGCAGAGCACGGCGGGAGCCGTCGTGCACGAGGTAACCGCTGACGTTGCCGATCCCGCAGAAGAGGACCCGGTGGGCGTGGGGCTCGATCCGCATGACGGACACCGCGCCGCCGCGCGTACCGCGCAGGGCGAGGTGGACGGAGTTGAGCACGCCCTCCGGGCTGAGGTCCCGCGTCTCGTGGAACGCCCGCACGGCGGCCTCACCGGCCCGGGCGGCGAGGGGGCCGTGACCGAGGCCGTCGCAGAGCATGACGACGAGGGCGTGGTCGCTCGCCCCCCGGTCGCCGTCCGCACGGGCCGCCCAGGCGTCTCCGCACACGGATTCGCCGCTGATGGGCCGTGTCACTCCCGCCAGAACCGTTTCGTCGGCGGGTGGGACGACCGGGCGGCCGTCCCGGCCGCGGCCCCAGAAGCGCGCGCTCATGACCGTGCCCCGGCCCGGTATCGAATGCACGTCGAAGCCGTCCGCGAGCCGCGCGACGGCACCGAGCCCGATGCCGAGGGTGCCGCCGGTGGAGTTCCCGTCCGCCATCGCCGCCGGCACGTCGGCCATGCCGGGGCCCGAGTCGATGGTGAGGAACTCGACCCCGGCCGTGTCCTCGGTGCGGACGGTCCGCAGCAGGAGAGCGCCGTCCTCCGCGTGGCGCCGCAGGTTCGTGGCGGCCTCGGTGACGGCGAGGGCGACCTCGGCGGACCGGTGGCTGCCCAGACCGAGACGGCGGGCGAGCGTGGCCGCGGCTCCGCGGGCCGCGACGGGCAGCGACGGGTCGTCCCTGAACCAGGCGACGTCCTCACTGTCCAGCGGGGTGAGGGTGTTCACCGTGCCCACTTGATGATGGTCACCGTGGTGCCCTCGCCGGGAGTGGTACGGAGGTCGAACTCGTCGACGAGGCGGCGGGACCCGCTGAGCCCCAGTCCCATGCCGGTACCCGACGTCCAGCCGTCCGTCATCGCTTGCGCGACGTCGGCGATCCCCGGACCCGAGTCCTCGAACACCGCTCCGACACCGCGCCTGTCGTCCTTGGCGACCGCGCCGGCCCGGACCACGCCTCCGCCACCGTAGATGAGCGTGTTCCGGGCGAGCTCGCTCGCGGCGGTGATCATCTTCGTCTGATCGACCAGGGACAGGCCCCCCTCCTGGGCGAGTGCGCGGATGGCCTGACGTATGTGGACGACATCGCCGTTCCGCTCGACAGGATGCATCTGTACCTCTGCTTCATTGCTCCAGGGCGCTGTCACCGCTGTGCCGCATCGGAGGACGCGCGCAGCTTGGCGAGTCCCTTCTCCAGGTCCAGAGCCGTGCTGACACCGCCCAGCGACAGTCCCAGCTCGACGAGCGTGATGGCGACGGCAGGACGCATGCCCACCACGACCGTCCGGGCGTCGAGGACACGCGAGATGGACGCCACCGTCGCCAGCATCCGCCCGACGAACGAGTCGACGATCTCCAGGGCACTGATGTCGATGACCACGCCGCGGGCCGAGTGCGCCACGATCTGATCGGCGAGGTCCTCCTGGAGGTTGAGGACCGTCTGGTCCTCCAGGTCGAACTGGACCGACACCACGAGATTCTCACCGATCCGCAGGATCGGAATGCGCTCGCTCATCGCAGCCCGTCCCGGTGCGCGACCAGGTCCACGCCGGAACGGCGCAGCGCCAGCTTGAGCGCGTCGGCGAGGCTCGCCTTGGTCGCGATGCCCTCGAACTCGATGCCCAGCGCCACGATCGTCTGAGCGATCTGCGGGCTGATGCCGGACACCGTGCACTCGGCACCCATCAGTCGGGCGGCGACGATCGTCTTGAGGAGATGCTGAGCCACCTGCGTGTCCACCGCGGGGACACCCGTGATGTCGATGATCGCCTGCTCCGAGCCCGTGTCGACCAGGGCCTGCAGCAGCTTCTCCATGACGACCTGGGTGCGCGCCGAGTCCAGCGTGCCGACCAGCGGTACGGCGATCACGCCGTCCCACAGCCGCACGACGGGGGTGGAGAGCTCCAGGAGCTGCTCCGCCTGCGCCGTGATCAGCGCGTCACGCGTCTGCGTGTACGTCTCGATGGTGAAAAGACCCAGCTCGTCGAGGAGTCGGCTGAGCTGGAGATAGGCATGGACGGACTCGGAGGAGCCCTTCCGCAGCACCGGCTCGAGGACACGCTTCAGAGCGAAGACGCTGATGGCGGTCTCCGTCGGCGAGAAGCCCTTGCGCGCCCTGCTCCGGGAGAGTTCCGTCAGCAGCGCCCGTACCTCGGACATCTGCTCGGAGTGCACGTCGACCGCATCCTGGCGCAGCGCCTCCACCAGGGCCTCGTACAGCTCCCGCAGCTCCCGTTCGAGTTCGGCCGCGCTCACGCGCCGGCCCAGGGAGCCCGACACCTCCCGCACCCATGCCGCAGCCAGGTCCTCGCCCTCGACCGAAAGGAGATCCACCAGATCGACTGCGTCCGCTTGCTCCGACATACGGGATGCTCCCCTGCATTCGTTCGTTCGATATGTTCATATGTTGACCTTCGGAATCCTACGAGACCTGCGGGACGTCCGGGCACGAGAGAGCGTCACCGCGCCCCCGGGCTGCCCGCCGCCACGGGGAGCACCGCATGCTCCGGGGTAACGTGCCCGTGGCAGGCCGGGTGGGAGGGGCGGGGCACGCATGGGGGGCAAGCAAGTGACGAGTGAAGCGCCGCGGGAGACGACCGGAGGGCGCTCGACGGGCGAGCCGTCGCGGACGGAAGCGTCCCTCGCCCTGTCGGGCGACAGCACTCGTCTCGCGCAGGTCCGTCGTTTCGCTGCGTCGTTCCTGACGACCGCCCGCGGCGCGGCCGGGGTCCTGGTCCGCGTCGAGACGGTCGAGGCGGTCCAGTTGATAGTGAGCGAGCTGGTCACCAACGCCCTGAGGCATGCACCCGGTCCCGCGCTGCTCGGCCTGAGCATCTCGGACGGGGCACTGCGGATAGAGGTGAGCGACAGCAGCCCGGTCGCGCCGGCGGCACGGGTGCCCGATCCGGCACGCGTCGGACAGCACGGTCTCGAGATGGTGACGGCACTCGCCCGCAGCGTCAGCGTCGAGACGGCCGCGACGGGGAAACGCGTCGTCGCCGTCGTCGCCCTCGCCTGACCGGGACCCTCCGTACGCCGGCCCACCGAGGGACCCGACCTGCTCAGGCCGCCTCCTCGAGAGAGCCGTCGCGGATGATCCCCGCGACGTCGAGCCCGGGGAAGACGCGTGCGGCCAGGAGCAGGAGACGACGGTGCTGGGGCCTCAGCCTCTCCACCCCCACGGTGCGGGGGAACGGCCCGTCCTCCGGGGCTCGACCGAACAGGAGATGCAGTCCCGCGACGTCCATGAAGGTGGCGGACCGGAGGTCCCAGACCACCGCGTCCACATCCGGAGGCAGGGACCTCAGAGCTTCCCGCAGGGCGGGCAGGGTGTCGTGGTCGACGGGCCCGGTCGGAGCGATCCGGACGGTGGTCCCCTCGACGGCAGTGCTGACGTACATACGGGTCGTACCCCCTTCGGGGGTGGTGAGTCCAGCGGCGAACCCCGGGAGAAGGCGGGCTGACGGTGGCGGGAACTGGAGGCCCGGGATGGGCGGGTACTGTCCAGCAACCCGATGGCCGACGCCACACTGCCGGAGCGCCGATCGGTCTCGTGTCCCCCATGGTGACACGTCCGGACCCCCGTTCGTCGCGTCGGGCCCGGACTTTCGGCCCCGCCACGGCCCGGAGGTCCCGCTCCACGTCGCCGGGGCGAGCCCGGCAGCCGTCGGAGAGCGTCGGCCGGCCCGGCGCCGACCGTCCTCGCCGACACGCACCAAAACCGGCACCGATCGGCGGACGGGTGCCGAACGGGCCAGGACGTCGACAGGGGCGTACCTCATCGGACGAGCCGTGGGACAGAGCGGGGTGCGAGCGGCCGGGCCCGCACGCCCTGGCCGGGCTCGGTGGCGCCCTGGCCGCCCTTGGTCTTCACGGCGACCTGGACGTCCTTGTACCCGCCAGCCGTCAGCCGCCCCCCGTCCGGTCCCTCGACGGGGAGTAGGGGCCCGGGCCCTTGAGGGTGCGGTGTATCGGTGCGGTCACCGTGTGCCGCAGTCCGGGCAGTCCGGACACCGTGTGGGTCAGGTAGCTGTACAGGAGCTGCGGCGAGTCCACCTGGATGTTCGCGTACAGGTTCGTCGCGCCGGTCACCGCGGCGGCGAAGGTCACCGCGGGGTGCGCCGCCAGGGACTCGCCCGCCTCGGCCAGCCGCGCGGGGTCGATCTCCAGCCAGAGGGCGATTCTCACCTTCCGGTGCAGGACGTCGGGGTGGTAGTCCACGTCGAAGTACAGCACGCCTTCGCCGCGTAGGTCGTTGATGCGGCGGCGCACGGTGGACTCCGACAGCCCGGTGGCCGCGGCCAGTTCGCCCACCGGGGCCCTTCCGTCGCGGGCCAGCAGGTCGAGCAGCAGCCGGTCGGCAGCGTCCAGCACGACGGGTCCCGGCGCTGTTGTCCGGCTTCGGCCCGCCGTCCGCGGGGACAGGGCGGCGACCTGCGCGTCGGTGAGTGGCCCGGACTTGTTGATGAAGCCGAGGTCCCGGCCGAAGAAGACGTGCAGGACGCAGTGCGCGGAGACGTCGACCACTCGGGGGATGCGGGGCAACTTCCGCACCAGGAAGGGTTCCTCCAGGCCGGGCCCCCGGGAACGGACCGAAGCCATCGTCTCCGTTCCGCCCGAGGTGAGGCTGACCCAGGTGGTGTCCGTGCGCCGGGCCAGCGCCGCACCGATGGAGGCGGACGCGTCCGGAGTGCTCCGCACGCGCACGAACCACGACAGGTCCCCCAGCCGGAACGGATCGGTCAGACCCAGCACGCGCAGCTTCCCGGTGGTGCGCAGCCGGGTGTAGCGGCGGGCCGCGGTCTGGTCGGAGACGCCGAGGGCGGCAGCGATCTCGGTGAAGGAGGCACGGCCGTTGAGCTGGAGGGCGTGCGCCAGGGCCAGGTCGTCCTCGGTGAGGTGATGCCGCACGGGGTCCGGGCTGTCGAGATACGTCGTCACGGCAACAGTTTCGGGGAAAGCGCGCAAGATCCGTCGTGCGAGTCGTGAGATCGCGTGTCCGCCGTCGACATTTGCCTCGGGACGTTCACGACGGAAGGAAGTGCGACATGGGAAACGCAGTGCTGGTCCACGGCGCCTGGAGCGACGGATCGGTCTGGCAGCAGGTCGTGGGCCACCTGCATCAACAGGGCCACCAGGCGCTGTCCGTGCAGTTGCCGATGACCTCCCTCGCCGACGACATCGCCTGGACCCGTCGGCACATCGACGCGATGGAAGGACCCCTCACCCTCGTCGGGCACTCCTACGGCGGCACCGTCATCTCCGGCGCGGCACTCGATCGTCCACAGGCCGACTCCCTGGTCTTCGTGGCCGCCTATGTGCCCGAGGAGGGGGAGACCGTCGGCACGCTGAGCGACAGGGGGGCCGAGATGCCGGGCCGCGCCGCCCTGCGGTTCGCCGCGGACGGCTGGTCCCATGTGGACCCGGCGCTGTTCGGTGACGCACTCGCCCACGACCTGCCGCCCCGACTCGCCAGGAGCCTCGCCGCCGCGCAGAAGCCGACTCATGCGGCCTGCCTGACGGCCCCGGCCCCCCGGGGCGCCTGGCACGAACTGCCCTGCGGCTACGTCCTCTCGGCCGAGGACCGGATCCTCGATCCCCGACTGCAGCGGTGGTTCGCCGCACGTGCCGGAGCCGTCGTCACCGAGCTCCCCAGCAGCCACCTCTCGCCACTGTCGCATCCCGGTGAAGTGGCCGCGGCGATCTCGGCGACGCTGGAGCGCGCGGGGGGTTCCGCGAACCGATCCGAGGCGGATCCGCCCGAGGAGTGGATCGAGGCCCCGCGCGACTGACCGTGGTGCGGGGAGGTCGGTGCGGTTCCCGCTTGCGCCGCGGTCAGAACGATCATAAAGTTGCTTGAGGCAATCAAAAGTGGGCGGGGTCAAGGGTCTCGACGGCGAAAGCGGTCGGACTCGGGCGGGGAAACGATGAGTGACGGCACGCATCAGGAAACTCTCGGCGATGTCGTGCGACAGCTCGCGGCGATCGCCGTCATCCGACGGCGACTCGTGCGCGAGCTGCCCCAAGGGGCGGGAAACGGCTCCATGGTGCTGGCCGCGCTCGCCCAGCACGGGGAGACGCGGCTGCGTGAACTGGCCCATCACCTGGACTGCGACCTGTCCGTGGTCAGCCGGCAGGTGGCGCACCTGGAGCAGCTGGGGGCGGTGGAACGCCGCGCCAATCCCGACGACCGCCGCTCCAGCCTCGTCAGCATCACCCCGCAGGGCCGGGCGCTCTTCGACGCCCTCGTCCAGGTGCACACCGACCTGATGGACGAAGCCACCGCGGACTGGACACCCGAGGAACTCGCCACCCTCACCGGCTTGTTGGAGCGCCTGAAGGACGGCCTCTCCCGTCGTGCGCGCCGTGCGCAGCCTCTCGACTGCCTGCCCGTCCGCTCGCACACACCCCCAGCACCCGGTGCGTTCCCGCCTCCCGCCCCGAAGGGGAGCGTGACTGACCCGGCCGGCCGGTGAGCGGTCGACGACCTCCGCCGGCATTCCCCTCCCGCGACGGCGCGGGACGATCAGCTCGACCACAGCAAGGAGAAACACACACGTGAGCCAGCACCAACAGGCGGAGCGACAGGACGGCGCGGGCGCCCCGCAAGCTCCCGTCGCGGGCGCTCCGATGACGCACAGACAGATCATGGAGGCCCTGTCCGGCCTCCTGCTCGGCCTGTTCGTCGCCATCCTGTCGAGCACCGTGGTGTCCAACGCTCTGCCGCGCATCATCTCCGACCTCGACGGCAGCCAGTCCGCTTACACCTGGGTGGTGACCAGCACCCTGCTGGCGACCACCGTCTCCACCCCGATCTGGGGCAAGCTGGCCGACTTGACCAGCAAGAAGCTCCTCGTGCAGCTCTCCCTGCTGGTCTTCATCCTGGGCTCGGCGGCGGCCGGCCTGTCGCAGAATCCCGGCACACTGATCACGTTCCGCGTGATCCAGGGCCTCGGCGCCGGCGGGCTGACCGCCCTCGCCCAGGTCATCCTCGCCACCATCATCCCGCCGCGCGAACGAGGCCGGTACAACGGCTACCTCGGCGCGGTGATGGCACTCGGCACCATCGGCGGCCCGCTGCTGGGCGGGGTCATCGTCGACACCTCGTGGCTGGGCTGGCGCTGGTGCTTCTACGTCGGTGTGCCCTTCGCGCTGGCCGCCCTGGTCATCCTCCAGCGCACCCTGCGACTGCCGCTGGTCACCCGGGCCGTCAAGGTCGACTACCTGGGCGCCGCCCTCGTCGCCGCCTCGGTCTCCCTGCTGCTGATCTGGGTCTCCCTGGCCGGTGACACCTTCGACTGGTGGTCCTGGCAGACCGTGGCCATGGTGCTCGGCGCCCTGGTCCTCGCGGCGGCCTTCGTACTGGTCGAGCAGCGGGCCGCCGAGCCGATCATCCCGATGCGGCTCTTCCGCAACCCCACCCTGACCCTCTCGGTCGTCGCGAGCCTCGCGGTGGGCACCGCGATGTTCGGAGCGACGGTCTTCCTCAGCCAGTACTTCCAGATCGCCCGCGGCGACTCGCCCACCAAGGCGGGCGTGATGACGCTGCCGATGATCATCGGCCTCGTCGGCTCGTCCACCGTCGTCGGACGGCTCATCACCGCCTACGGCAAGTGGAAGCGCTACCTGGTCCTCGGCGGCGTCCTGCTCATCGTCGGTCTGGCCCTCATGGGCTCCGCCCGCGCCGACACGGCCTACGGACTGCTCGCCGTCTACATGTTCCTGATCGGCTGCGGCGTCGGCATGACGATGCAGAACCTCGTGCTCGCCGTGCAGAACACCGTGCCCCTGCACGAACTCGGCGCGGCCAGCTCCACGGTCGCCTTCTTCCGCACCCTCGGCGGCGCCATCGGCGTGTCCGTGCTGGGCGCCGTCCTCGCCTCCCGGGTCAGCACCTACATGGCCGACGGCCTGGCCGAACTGGGCGTCGAGGGCTCGGGCAGCGGTTCGCTGCCCGACATCAGCACGCTGCCCGCGCCGATCGCGGCGGTCGTCGAGGACTCCTACGGCCGCGCCACCGGCGTCATCTTCCTCATCGCGGCCCCGATCGCACTCGTTGCGCTCCTCGCCATCCTCTTCCTCAAGGAGATACCGCTGCGGACCGCCAACGAGGACACGGCGCAGACGCTGATCGAGGACGGACTCGACGTGGCCGGCGCGGTCCCGCTCGACAAGCCCGCGACCGGCCCCTCGACGCAGGCGTCGGGTCCGGGCGGGGACACGGTCGACGACACCCGCGGTGGACGCACTGACGGGGGCGAGCGGTAGTCCCCTCCGGCTCACGGCGGCGCGCGCCCCCCCCCCGTGAGCCGGACGCCGAACGACCCGCTCGCGTAGGGACGTTCGGCCCAACGCCGCGGACCATCGGCACCCTGCGTGGTCCGGCGGGCGCCGGGAGAGTGAGTGGTGTCAGGAACGACTGGAACGTCACCGGCGTCACCGACGTCACCAAGGAGTGACCACCATGGCCGTCCATCAGC
>BNBP01000021.1 GCA_014656015.1 Streptomyces griseoaurantiacus
ACTCCGCCACCCCCTCGGCCACCGGTTCCGGCTCGGCCGTGCCCTCCGGCGCGGGGGAGCCCTCCGCGTCCGCCGGGATCACGCGGGCCGCCTCCCCGAACCCGCGCGGAGCGGGCGCGGGCGGCGCCGGGGGCCGGGCGCCGGGGGCGGTCTGCGGGGGCGAGGCGGGCCGCGGCGGAGCCGTCGGCTGCGGCGGGGCGGCGGGTGCCGGCTCCTCCACCGAGACGCCGAAGTCCGTGGCGATCCCGGCGAGCCCGTTGGCGTACCCCTGGCCGACCGCGCGGGCCTTCCAGGCGCCGTTGCGCAGATAGATCTCCATCACGACCAGCGCGGTCTCCGCGCCGAGCTGCGGGGGCGTGAACGTGGCGAGCACGGCGCCGCCGGCCGCGTCGCGGAGGGTGGCGGTGGGCTCGATGCCCTGGAAGGTCTGGCCGGCCGCGTCGGGGCTGGCGGTGACGACGATCTTCTCGATGCCGGGGGGAACGGCGGCGGTGTCCACGACGATGGCGTCCGGGGCGGTGCCGCCGCCCGAGCGGTAGCTCACGCCGGGGCCGGCGGGCTGGTTGTAGAAGATGAAGTCGTCGTCGCTGCGTACTTTGCCGTCGGAGGTGAGCAGCAGGCCCGATACGTCGAGTCGCACGGGGGCGGCGACGTCCACCGTCACCTGGGTGACGGGGAGAGGGATGTTCGAGCCGGGGGTCATAGCTGTCATGTGGGGGGTAACGAGCGGGGGCGCTTTACCGTTCCCTTACCCGAATGGCCGAGGCGCGGCCCCGCCGCCGCCGGCCCGCCCGGGCGCGGGGAACCGGGGAGAACGCCCGGCTCCCCGCGCCCGGGACGGCACGGGGAACCACCGGGCGCCGCGGCCCGCGGCGCTCCGGGCCTTCTCCTCGTCGGCCCGATCCGAACGAGAGCTCCTAGGGCACCACCACGATCTTGCGGCCCACGCCCGCCGCGAACTGCTCCAGGGCCTTCGGGTACTCCGTCAGCGGGAGGCGGTCGCTGATGAAGACCTCCGGGTCGAGGACGCCCGCGGCGAACAGCTCGGCCGCCCGCTCGTAGCTGTGCAGCACCGCCATCGAGCCGGTGATGGTGATCTCCTGGTTGTAGATGCGGTACGGGTCGATCTCCACCCGGGTCGCGTAGTCCGCGACCCCGAACTGCAGGAACGTTCCCGCCTTCGCCACCCGGCCCAGGCCGTCCTGGATCGCCGCCGCGTTCCCCGTCGCGTCGACCACCAGTTCCCAGCCCTGCGGCCGGTCCAGCTCGTCCGCGTTGCCGGCCGTCCCCGAGACCCCGAGCCGCCGCGCCGTCTCCAGCCGCGCCGGGTTGATGTCGACGACGTCCACGCTCGCCGCGCCCGTCCGCTTGGCCAGCTCCAGCATCATCAGGCCCATCGTCCCGGACCCGTAGATCAGGACGTGCGCGCCGAGCTGCGACTTCAGGACGTCGTAGCCGCGCACCGCGCAGGACAGCGGCTCGACGAGCGCCGCGTCCTGGGTGCGGACGTGCTCGGGGAGCTTCACGCAGTTCGCCACCGGCGCCACCGCGTACTGCGCGGCGCCGCCCGCCGTCGTCACCCCGATCGCCGCCCACCGCTCGCACATGTTGTTGTGCCCGCTGCGGCAGTAGTGGCACTCGTAGCAGTACAGGGAGGGGTCCACCGCCACCCGGTCGCCGACCGCGACCTCGGTGACCTGGGCACCGACCCCGACCACCTCGCCGGCGAACTCGTGCCCCGGCACGATCGGCAGCTTCGGCGCGAACTCGCCCTGCAGGATGTGCAGATCGGTGCCGCACAGTCCGCACGCGGCGACCTCGACGACGACCTCGCGCGGGCCCGGCGTCGGGTCCGGGACCTCGGTGACGACGGCGCGGCCCACGGACTCGATGACGGCGGCCTTCATTTCACGGCTCCCAACGACAGGCCCTGGACCAGCTTGTCCTGGGCGGCGAACCCCGCGGCGAGCACCGGCAGGGAGATGACGAGCGACGCGGCGCACACCTTGGCCAGGAACAGGCCCTGGCTGGTGATGAAGCCGGTCAGGAAGACGGGCGCGGTCTCGGCGGCCACACCCGTCAGCACCCGGGCGAAGAGCAGTTCGTTCCAGCTGAAGATGAAGCAGATCAGCGCGGTGGCGGCGATGCCCGGGAGCGCGATCGGCGCCACCACACGGGCCAGGACCGTCGGCAGCCGCGCCCCGTCCACCCGGGCCGCCTCGATGACCGCGACCGGCACCTCGGCGAGGAAGGACTGCATCATCCACACCGCGATCGGCAGGTTCATCGAGGTGTAGAGGATGACGAGCAGCCAGATGTTGTCGAGCATCCCCACGTTCTTGGCGAAGAGGTAGATCGGCAGCAGCCCCGCCACCGCCGGCAGCATCTTCGTCGACAGGAAGAAGAACAGCACGTCGGTCCACTTGCGCACCCGGTTGATGGAGAGCGCGTAGGCGGCCGGGAAGGAGAGCACCAGGACGAGGAGCGTCGAGGCGATGGAGGCCACCGCCGAGTTGATCAGCGCGGGCCAGGGGCTGGCCCCGCCGCCGACGCCGAAGAAGTCGCGGTAGCCGTCGAGGGTGAGGGCGGCGGCGAAGGACGGCGGGTTGGTCGCGGCGTCGGCCTCCGAGTGGAAGGAGGTCAGCGCCATCCAGGCGATGGGCAGGAAGAACAGCACCCCCAGCACCCAGGCCAGCAGGCCGAGGCCCGCCCCCCGGGTCCTTCCGGGGCGTTTGGCGGCACCGGCCTCGCCGGTGGGCCGGGACGGTCGTACGCGACTTGCGGTGGCGCTCATGCGCGGGACACCTCCTCGCGGAACAGGGACGACACCACGCGCAGCGCGAAGGTGGCGATGATCAGGGAGCCGATGACCACCAGGACGCCGGCCGCCGAGGCGAGGCCGTTCTCGTGGGCCTGGTAGAAGCTCTGGTAGACGGTGTACGGCAGGTTGGCGGTGCCCAGGCCGCCCGACGTGATCGTGAAGACCGCGTCGAAGTTCTGCACGATGTAGATCGAGCCGAGCAGGGCGCCGAGTTCGAGGTAGCGGCGCAGGTGCGGCAGCGTCAGATGGACGAAGATCTGCCAGTCGCTCGCGCCGTCCACCCGGGCGGCCTCGATCTGCTGGTGGTCGCGGCTCTGCAGGCCGGCCAGCAGGATCAGCATCATGAAGGGCGTCCACTGCCACACCAGCGAGGCCTCGACGGCGAGCAGCGGGGTGTCGGAGATCCATTCCGGCTGGGGGCCGCCCACGTAGTGCAGCAACCCGTTGAACAGGCCGTACTCGGGGTTGTAGAGCACGTGCTTCCACAGCAGCGCCGCCGCGACGGGCACCACCAGGAAGGGGGCGATCAGCAGGGTGCGGACCGCGCCCCGGCCCGGGAACCTCCGGTCCAGGAGCAGGGCGAGCGCGAGGCCGAGGACCAGGCTGACCAGGACGACGGCGACGGTCAGCAGGATCGTCGTCCACACCGAGTGCCGCAGATCGGCGTCGGTGAGGACCTGCTGGTAGTTGTCGACGCCGGTGAACTTGCGGGCCTTGGGGTAGAGCGCGTTCCAGTCGAAGAAGGAGATCACCAGCGTGGCCACGAAGGGGAGCTGGGTCACGGCGATCATGAAGATCAGGGCGGGCAGCAGGGGTGCCCGGGTGGCCCAGGCGCGCAGTCGCGCGGAGGGCTGCTTCACGTGCGGCTCGGGAGGGGCGGCCACGGGGGCCGCGGTGGTGGCGGTCATCGTCCCTCGTACTCCTCGGAGATCTGCTCGGCGAGCTTCTGGGACTTCTTCAGGGCCGACTCGACGGACTGGCGTCCGGCGATGGCCGCGCTGATCTCCTGCGAGACCTTGGTGCCGAGATCGGTGAACTCGGGGATGCCGACGAACTGGATGCCGGGCGCGGGCCGCGGCTGTACGCCGGGATCGTTGGGGCGGGCGCTCTCGATGGCCTCGCGGGTCATCTCCTGGAAGGCGCCGGCCTCCGCGCGGTAGGCGGGGTTCTCGTACGTCGAGGCCCGCTTGCCGGCCGGCACGTTGGACCAGCCGGAGGTGTCGCCGACGAGCTGCTCGTACTCCTTGCCGGAGGCCCAGGAGACGAACTTCCACGCCTTGTCGGTGTTGCGGGAGGCCTTCTGGATGCCCCAGGCCCAGGTGTAGAGCCAGCCGGCGGACTTCGTCTCCTTCACCGGCGCGGGCGCGTAGCCGATCTTGCCCTTGACCGGCGACTTGGCCGCCTCCAGGGAGCCGGCCGCGGAGGTGGCGTCGTACCACATGGCGACCTTGCCCTGGGTGAGGTTGTTCAGGCACTCGGCGAAGCCGGACTGCGGGGCGCCGGACTCGCCGTGCTCGCGCACCAGGTCGACGTAGAACGTGGTCGCCTTCTCGAAGGCGGGGTCGGTGAGCCGGGCCTTCCAGTCCTTGTCGAACCAGGTGCCGCCGAAGGTGTTCACCACCGTCGTCAGCGGTGCCATGATCTCGCCCCAGCCGGGCAGTCCGCGCAGGCAGATGCCCTTCATCCCGGGCTTGGCGCCGTCCGCCTTCGCGGCGAGGTCCGCCACCTGGTCCCAGGTGGGGTGCGCGGGCATCTTCAGGCCCTTCGCCTCGAACACGTCCTTGCGGTACATCAGGAAGGACGACTCGCCGTAGAAGGGCTGGCCGTAGAGCTTGCCGTCGTCGCCGGTGAGCGACTGGCGCATCGGCTTGAGGACGTCCTTCTCGTCGTATTTGGGGTCCTTGGCGACGTACGAGTCCATCTCGTGCAGCCAGCCGTTGCGGGCGTAGATCGGTATCTCGTAGTTGGAGAGGGTCGCGACGTCGTACTGACCGGCCTGGTTGGCGAAGTCCTGGCTGATCTTGTCGCGGACGTCGTTCTCCGGCAGCACGGTGAAGTTCACCTTGATGCCGGTCTCCTTGGTGAAGTGCGAGGCGGTCAGCTTCTGCAACTCCACCATCTGCGGGTTGTTGACCATCAGGACGTTGACGGAGTCACCGCCGGAACCGGATCCGCCCGCTCCGACCCAGCAGCCGGAGAGCAGCGGTGCGAGCAGCGTTCCCGCGGCGGCCATGGCGAGCGTGACTCGCGGCCTCCGTCGGCTCTGGGTGCGCATGGATCGCTCCTGGAGGAGGGGATGGGTGAACGGGTGGGGCGAGGTAAGGGGCGTACGGGATGTAAAGGGCATATGGGGCGTCGGTGGGTGCGGAGGGGTCGGGGCGGGGTGGACGGGGCGGGGCGTGAGGTCCGGTGGGGCGGGGTCAGACGCGGATGACCTGCGGGCCCAGCAGGGAGTACCGGTGGGCCTCGGAGGTGGGCAGCAGGGTGCTGGTGACGATCGCCTCCAGCGCGCCGACCTCCGCGAAGCGGCAGAAGCTCACCGCGCCGAACTTGGTGTGCACGCCGGTGAACACCGTGCGCCGGGAGGCGCGGATGGCCTGGGTCTTGACCTCGCTGACGGCCGGGTCGGGGGTGGTGAGTCCGTACTCGCGGGAGATGCCGTTGGCGCCGATGTAGGCCAGGTCGATGACGAAACCGGCCAGCATCTTCGTCGTCCAGTGGTCGACGGTGGCGAGCGTGCCGGGGCGCACCCTGCCGCCGAGGAGCAGGACGCTGATGTTCCCCGCGTCGGCCAGGGCGCCGGCCGTGGCGAGGGAGGCGGTGACCACGGTGAGCGGACGGTCGCGGGGCAGTGCCTCGGCGATGAGCTGCGGGGTGAACCCCTCGTCGACGAAGACGGTCTCCGCGTCGCCGAGCAGTTCCGCGGCGGCCGCCGCGATCCGGCGCTTCTCGGGGACGTGGCTGGTGGCGCGGAAGGCGAGCGTCGTCTCGAAGCCGGCGCTCTCCACGGGGTAGGCGCCTCCGTGGGTGCGGCGGACCAGGCCGTGGTCCTCCAGTGCGCGCAGGTCGCGGCGGACGGTCTCCTTGGCGACGCCGAGCCGGGTGGCGAGGGCGGCGACGTCGACGGAGCCGGTGCGGCGGGCGACCGTGACGATCTCGCGCTGCCGCTCCTCGGCCGATCGTGTCGTCATGGCTGGTTCACCTGCCCTTTCACCGGCGCCGGACGGCTCCGTTCCGCTGTGGCACTCCTGTGCCCGTTCGGGCCCTGCTGGGCCTTGGGGAGAGTTCTACAGCGGGCGCGCGATGCTGACCAGGTCTGTTGCCGGTCCGAGTGGGCCCGTTTGTGCCCGCTTCGGGGGCCGGACGGTCGGCGACGACCTGCGGGGCGGAAGCGAGGGGAGTGGGAACGGGCAGCGGACCTGCCCGCCTCGCGGGGGACGGGGGCCCGTTTCGCGCCCGAGGGGGTGGAGGGGGCGGTCACGGGGGCGCTCGGGGGGCGCGCGAAGATGCCGTGAGGGGGGGGGTGCCCGGGCGACCGGAGCGGTGGCGCGCCCTAGGGTCTGTCTGACAATTCGCGCCTGCCGCGCGTGGTCTGACACGCACGCTCGCGGCGTTGCCGGAGCGCCCACGTGACTCCGCCACGAGGGCGCTCCGGCGCCTTGCGATCGCACGCACCAGACCACGCGCGGCCCGCCCTTCGGCCGGACGACGGGAATTGTCAGACAGACCCTAGTGGGCCCAGAGCGGGGGGTCCGTCAGGAAGCGGCCGCCGATGTGGGTGTGCGCGGGGTTGGCGGGATCGAGCTCACCGTGCTCGGCCAGCAGCGCCGGGGCGAACCTCTCGGAGTCGTCGCGGGGTTCGTAGCCCAGTGCCCGCGCGCCGGACAGGTCCCACCACAGGCGGGTGTTGGCCGAGGAGCCGTAGACCACCGTGTGGCCCACCCCGTCCGCCGTCAGCGCCGCGTGGAAGAGGCGGGCGCCGTCCTCGGGGCTCAGCCAGAGGGACAGCATCCGCACGTCCGAGGGCTCCCGGAAGCAGGAGCCGATGCGCACGGAGACCGTCTCCACCCCGTGCTTGTCCCAGTAGAGCTGGGCGAGGTCCTCGCCGAAGGACTTGGAGAGGCCGTAGAAGGTGTCGGGACGGCGCGGGGTGCCGACCGGGACCGGCGGCTCCCCCTGCCCCGGCGCCGGCGTGTACCCCACCGCGTGGTTGGAGGAGGCGAAGACGACCCGCCCCACGCCCTCCTCGCGCACCGCCTCGTACAGGTGGTACGTGCCCTCGATGTTGGCCGCGAGGATCTTCTCGAAGGTGGACTCCACGGAGATCCCCGCGAGGTGCAGCACCGCGTCGACGCCGCGCACCGCTTCCCGGACGGCCTCCCGGTCGGCGAGATCGGCGACGATCGCGTCCGGTTCGCCCTCGATCGGGCGGACGTCGAACAGCCGCAGCGCGTAACCGTACGAGGGCAGCAACTCCCGCATCAGCGTGCCGAGTCCGCCGGCGGCGCCGGTGAGCAGAACGGTGCGGGGAGCGGGCATCCTCGGTCTCCTTGAGTCGGCCGGGTCGCGCGGGGGTACGCGTGCGGGGTGAGCGGGGGCGGCGGGTGACATGTGGAGGCTCACCACCTTATTCACATGCGTGGACACGCTACGAAGGGACGAACTTCCGCGTCAAGGCTCCGTCCGGCGTGCGGAAGCCCCCTCCCTGCTCGCCTCCTGCCATTTCCCGACCCGTGCCGTGCTTGACCGGCGCCGGACGGGGTCCTAGCGTGAGGCCGTTCACGCATATGTACCTCAATCAGAGTCATGGAAAGGCGCGCCGGGTGTGCGCCGCCGGAGGAGAACGGTGAAGGCGTCGGCATTCGTCTACCCCTGGGACGTCAACGGGGACCCGGCGGCGCCCGGTCGTCTCGCCGCGCTCGGGGTCCGCGGGGTGACCCTGGCCTCCGCGTACCACTCCACGCGCGCCCTGACCCCCCGCCACCCGCGGCACCGGGTCGTGACCGCCGCGCACGCCGCCGTGCTGTACCCGCCGGGGGAGCGCTGGCGGGGGCGTGCCCTGCGGCCGTACGCCGCCGGAGACTGGGCGCCCGGCGACGCCTTCGGCGAGGCCGCCGGGGCGCTCGTGGACGCCGGTCTCGAGGTGCACACCTGGGTCGTGCTCGCGCACAACTCCCGGCTCGGCGCGGAGCATCCGGACACCTCGGTCGTCAACGCCTACGGCGACCGCTACCCGTGGGCGCCCTGCGTCGCCCAGCCCGCCACCCGCGCCCTCCTCGTGGACCTCGCGGCGGAGGCGGCCGTGCGGCCTGGGGCGGCCGGTACGGAACTGGAGTCGCTCGGCTGGTACGGGCTCGCGCATCTGCACGCCCACGACAAGATCGGCGGTATCACGCTCGGCGACGCAGGGCAGTACCTGATGTCGCTGTGCTTCTGCGCCACGTGCCGCACGGGGTACGGCACGGACGCGGACGCGCTGGCGGCGGCCGTACGGGAGGCGCTGGAGCCGGTGTGGCGGGGGGCGCCCTCCGGCGGGGGCTGGGCGGCGGTGGAGGACCTGCTCGGCGCGGAACGGGCGGCGCTCACCCGCGCGTGGCGCGAGCCGGTGGCGCGCTCGCTGCAGGAGGAGGCGGTCGCCGCGGTGCGGGCGGCGGCGCCGGACGGCTTCCGGGTGCTGCTGCACGCGGACCCGGTCTGGTACCACGTGGGCGCCAACGCGGGCGTGGACCCGGGCCATGTGCTCGGGATCGCGGACGGGGTGGTCCTCCCGTGCACGGGCGGGCCGGAGCCGCTCGCGCCCTTCGCGGAGCGGGCGGCCGGGGACACGGTGCTCGCGGCGAACCTCACGGTGGTCTCCGGGATGGGCGGCAGCCCCGGGACGCTCGCGGAGGACGCCCGGCGCGCGGCCGGCCTGGGCGCCACGGAGCTGCGGCTCTACCACGCCGGACTGGCCTCGGACGCGGACCTCGAGGCGGTGCGGCGGGGGCTGGCGGAAATCGGCTGAGGAGGGGAGCGGGGGAAATTCCTCCCGGCGGCACCGATGAGTTCCGCGGCCCGGGGCGGTCCCCACTTCCACGGGCGCGTTCCGCGCCCTTCGCCCCGAGGAGGACACACATGGACGCCACCACCGTCGACCTGGGCCCGCAGACGCTGATCCTCGCGCGGCTCGCGGAAGGCATCGGGGACGCACAGCTCGACGGCCCCACGCCCTGCCCCGCGTACACGGTGAGCGGGATGCTGGCCCATCTCCTGACGCTGTCCCTCGCCTTCCGCGACGCCGGGCGCAAGCGGCTCGGCCCGATGACGGACGGCGCCCCGGACCCGGCGGCCGCGGCCCTCCCGCCCGGCTGGCGCGCGGAGTTGCCGAAGGCGCTGGAGGAACTGGCCGCCGTGTGGCGGGAGCCGGCGGCGTGGGACGGGATGACACGCGCGGGCGGCCTGGACCTGCCGGGCGCGGTCGCCGGGGCGGTCGTGGCGGACGAACTCGTCGTCCACGGCTGGGACCTGGCGCGGGCGACGGGGCAGGAGTACGCGCCGGACGAGGCGGCACTGCGGCTGGCGCACGGGCTGCTCGAGGGCGCGGCCGCGGAGACGGGTGAGGGGCGCGGGATGTTCGGGCCCGTCGTCGCGGTGCCGGAGGGGGCGCCCCTGCTGGACCGGACGGTCGGCCTGAGCGGCCGCACCCCCGACTGGCGCCCGTAGCCGCAGGGCCCGTTTTGTCCGCCGTTCAGGTATCGATAGGGCAACGGGCCTCGCGCTCGGCGGGGTGACGCGCGTAGAAACCTGTCATGAATAAGCCACTCCGCACCACGGCAGTCGCCGCCGCCTGTGCCGTCGCCGCCGCCGCGCTCTACGGTGCCGGTGCCGCCACCGCCGGGCAGTCCACGGCCAACTCGACCCACGAGCCCTACAACATCGGACTGCTGACCAAGGACATCGACACCTACTACGGCACCGCGCTCGACGCCGAGGGCGTCTACCAGGCGTCCTCGGTCAGCCCCTACGCCAAGGACCTCGCCCGCGTCGACGCCGAGGCGAAGCGGTACCTCGACAAGGTGGCCCACCAGGGCAGGCACCACCGGGTGAAGCCGGCCGTCGTCTTCGACATCGACGACACGCTGCTGCTCAGCCTCGACTACGAGAAGAAGAACAACTACGGCTACAACAGCGCCACCTGGGCCGAGTACGTCAACCGGGCCGACCGCCCGGAGGTCTTCGGCAGCCCCGCCCTCGTGCGGTACGCCGAGAAGAAGGGCATCGAGGTGTTCTACAACTCGGGCCTGAACGAGGCGCAGCGCACCGCCGCCGTCGAGAACCTGAAGAAGGTCGGCGCCGACGTCAACCTCGACGCCGGGCACATGTTCCTGAAGGACGCGGCCAACCCGCCCGCGTACCTGAGCGGTTGCGCCGCGCCGGGCGCGTGGAAGTGCACCACGGTCGAGTTCAAGTCCGGCACGCGCAAGCACATCGAGTCGCTCGGGTACGACATCGTCGCCAACTTCGGCGACCAGTACTCCGACCTGGACGGCGGCTACGCCGACAAGAAGTACAAGCTGCCGAACCCGACGTACTTCGTCGGCTAGGCACGTTGTCCCCGTGCGTTCCTCGCGGGCACGCGTCCGCGCCCGCGAGGAACGCGGAAGCTTTCACAGGCGGCGCGTCGCCAGGGTCAGCCGGTCCCGCGCGTCGAACAGGGCGTCCTGCACGAGCTGTTCGTGCGCCGGCGTCAGCCGCGCGACCGGCACCGAGCAGCTGATCGCGTCCCGGGCGGGCGTGCGGTAGGGGATCGCCACACCGAAGCAGCGCAGCCCCAGCGTGTTCTCCTCGCGGTCGACGGAGATGCCCCGCTCGCGGATCTGGTGCAGCTCCTCGATGAGCTTCTCCCGGTCCGTGATCGTGTGCTCGGTCAGCGCCGGCAGCTCCTCCGGGAGGAGCCCCCGCACCTGCTCGTCGGTGTACGTGGACAGCAGCGCCTTGCCGAGGGAGGTGGAGTGCGCGGGCAGCCGGCGGCCGACCCGGGTGAAGGGGCGCAGGTAGTGCTGCGACTGGCGGGTGGCGAGGTAGACCACGTTGGTGCCGTCGAGGCGGGCCAGGTGGATGGTCTCCGTGGTGTCGTCCGAGAGCCGGTCCAGGGTGGGGCGGGCCAGCGCCACCACCTCGTCGCCGTCGATGTACGAGGTGCCGACCAGCAGCGCCCGCACCCCGATGCCGTATCGCGTGCCGGTCGCGTCGGTCTCCACCCAGCCGAGGTCCACCAGGGTGCGCAGCAGCATGTAGAGGCTGGACTTGGGGTACCCGACCGCTTCCTGCACGGCGGCCAGGGAGTGCATGCCGGGCCGCCCGGCGAAGTACTCGAGCAGCTCCACCGTCCGCACCGCGGACTTGACCTGCGCCCCGCCGCCCGTCTCGCTCGCCGACATCGCCCTTGACCCCTTCGTTGGACGCGAAATAGTCTCACACAGCATATTCACCATCAGAGACGCTGTTCAGTATATCGAACGGGCTGCACGCACTGAATGTGCTGAACGTACTGAACACGTCGAACGAACGGCAGGCGTTGCCCGCGTCACCCGCGTGGGGCGCGGATGAAGTGGAGGGACCCGCGGTGGCAGCAGCACCAGTCTGGAGTGTCGACCCCCGTACCGGGAAGCAGCGCGAGCAGGTCGCGGTCGAGGCCACGGCCCAGGAGGTGGACGCCGCCGTCCGCGCCGCGCACGAGGCGCGCGGCGCCCTGGCCGACCGCGCCGTGCGCGCCGCGTTCCTGCGGACCGCCGCCCAGCGGCTGGAGGACGCCAAGGACACGCTCATCGAGGTCGCCGACGCGGAGAGCGCGCTCGGACCCGTCCGGCTCACCGGGGAACTCGCCCGCACCTGCTTCCAGCTCCGGGCCTTCGCCGGCATCGTCGACGAGGGCGCCTTCCTCGACGTGGTGATCAACCACCCCGACGACACCACCGTGCCGCCCACCCCCGACCTGCGCCGCTACAAGGTGCCGCTCGGCGTCGTCGCCGTCTACTCGGCGTCCAACTTCCCCTTCGCGTTCTCCGTCGCCGGCGGCGACACCGCGAGCGCGCTCGCGGCCGGCTGCCCCGTCGTGGTCAAGTCCCACCCCAACCACCCGGCGCTGTCCGAGCTGGTCGCCAAGGTGCTGCGCCGGGCCGCCGCAGAGCACGGCGTTCCCGAGGGCGTGCTCGGTCTGGTCCACGGCTTCGAGGCGGGCGTCGAGCTGGTGAAGCACCCGCTCGTCGCCGCCGCGGGGTTCACCGGCTCGGTACGCGGCGGGCGGGCCCTCTTCGACGCGGCCGCCGCCCGCCCCGTGCCGATCCCCTTCCACGGCGAACTCGGCTCCCTCAACCCCGTCGTCGTCACCGAGGCGGCGGCCGAGGAGCGCGCCGAGGCGATCGGCACCGGCCTGGCCGGCTCCATGACGATGGGCGTGGGCCAGTTCTGCACCAAGCCGGGCTTCGTGCTCGCCCCCGCCGGGGAGGCCGGCGACCGGCTGCTGAAGTCGCTCGTCGACGGCGTCAGCGACACCGACGCCGGGGTGCTGCTCGACCACCGGATGCGGGACCACTTCCTCGCCGGGATCGAGGAGCGCACACGGCTCGCCGACGTGGAGAGCCCGGTGACGCCGGGCGCGGGCGGCGAGCACACGGTCAGCGCCGGCTTCCTCACCGTCCCGGCGAGCCGGCTGACCGCCGAGGGCGCGTACGACGTGCTCATCGAGGAGTGCTTCGGCCCGGTGACCGTCGTCGCACGCTACGAGAGCCCCGAAGAGGTCACCGCGGTGCTGTCCCGCCTCCCGGGCAACCTCACCGCCACACTGCACCTGTCCGAGGCGGAGGGCGCCGGCGAGGGCCGGGGCGCGGAGCTCCTCGCCGAGCTGACGCCGCTGGCCGGGCGGGTCCTGGTCAACGGGTGGCCGACGGGCGTCGCCGTGGCACCCTCGCAGCACCACGGCGGGCCCTACCCGGCCACGACGTCGACGTCCACGTCGGTGGGCGGCACGGCGATCGAGCGGTGGCTGCGGCCGGTGGCGTACCAGGGGGTGCCGGAGGCGCTGCTGCCGGTGGAACTGCGCGACGCGAACGAGGCGGGGGTGCCGCGGCGGTTCGACGGGCGGCTGGAGCGGTGACGCTCCGCTGAGAGCGGGCGGGGGGGTGCGGGGCCTTGCGGCCCCGTGCCCCCTTTCCTTCGTGCGGGGGAGTGGGGAGGGGGGGCGGGTCGTCGGCGGCTGTCGGTCGTGGGTGGCTGGTCGCGCCCACGCGAAGGAGCCGCGGAATGTCACGGCCCCGCGCCCCTGGATGGGGAATGCCGAGGGACTGTTGAAGGTTCACGTACCGGGTGGGACCGATGGTCCTGCGTTCCTACCGGTACGAGTGGAGAGAGCCGAGCATGCGTGTCGAGATCTGGAGCGATGTCGCCTGTCCGTGGTGCTACGTGGGCAAGGCCCGCTTCGAGAGGGCGCTCGCCGCGTTCCCGGAGCGGGAGCGGGTGGAGGTCGTGCACCGCTCCTTCGAGCTGGATCCCGGGCGGGCCAAGGGGGACGTCGAGCCCGTGCTGACCATGCTCAGCCGCAAGTACGGCATGAGCGAGGAGCAGGCCAGGGCCGGGGAGGACAACCTCGGTGCGCAGGCCGCCGCCGAGGGGCTCGCCTACCGCACCCGCGGCCGTGACAACGGCAGCACCTTCGACATGCACCGCCTCCTCCACCTCGCCAAGGAGCACGGCAGGCAGGCCGAACTGCTGCAGATCCTCTACCGGGCCAACTTCGCCGAGGAACGGTCCGTGTTCTCCGAGTCTGACGAGCGGCTGGTGGAGCTGGCGGTCGAGGCCGGTCTGGACGAGGCGGCCGTACGGGCGGTCCTCGCCGACCCGGACGCGTACGCGGAGGCCGTGCGCGCCGACGAGCGCGAGGCGGCCGAGCTCGGCGCGAACGGCGTGCCCTTCTTCGTCCTCGACCGGAAGTACGGCGTCTCCGGTGCCCAGCCCGCCGAGGTCTTCACCCGCGCCCTCACCCAGGCCTGGGAGGCGCACACCCCCCTGCGACTGCTCGACGGGGGCGGCGACCGCGAGAACGCCGCAGACGCCGCCTGTGGCCCGGACGGCTGCGCGGTGCCGCGGGACTAGGACACCGCAGAACCAGGAATCCGCAGGTCAACGGCTTTTCATAAGCGTCTCTTGGGGGTATCGCGCAGAAACGGGCAATGGACGGGGCGGTCGGCGCGGCGCACAGTTGTTCCATGGAGAGCACCGAGAGCACCGAGATTCCCGAGCACTTCACCGCCCTCGTCCGCGCCGAGTTCGCCCCGGCCACCACCTATCTGAACACCGCGAGCACCTCGCTGCCCCCGGCCCGCACGGTCGCCGCCATGCGCACCGCCCTGGAGGCGGCGGCCGCCGGCCGGCCCACCGACATGTTCGCGGACGTCGAGGCCGCCCGCGCCTCCTTCGCGCACCTCGTCGGCGTGCCCGCCACCCGGGTCGCCACCGGCGCCTCGGTCGCCACGTACACCGGGCTGATCGCCACCTCCCTCCCGGCCGGTGCCGAAGTCCTCACCGCCGAGGGCGACTTCAGCTCCGTGGTGAACCCCTTCCACGTGCGCCGCGACCTGAAGGTCCGCACGGTGCCCCTGGAGGCGCTCGCCGAGTCGGTGCGCCCCGGCACCGCCCTGGTCGCGGTCAGCGCCGCCCAGTCCGCCGACGGCCGCGTCGCCGACCTGCCCGCGATCGGCGCCGCCGCCCGCGCCCACGGGGCACGCACCTACATCGACGCCTCCCAGGCCGCCGGATGGCTCGACCTCGACGCGGGAGCCTACGACTACGTCTCCGCCGTCGGCTTCAAGTGGCTGCTCTGCCCGCGCGGTGTCGCCTTCCTCGTGGTCCCCGAGGAGCCCTTCGGCCTCGAACCGGTCTTCGCCGGCTGGGTGGCGGGGGAGCGGCCCTGGGACAGCTGCTACGGCCCGGTCGAGGAACTCGCCCACTCCGCCCGCCGCTTCGACGAGAGCCCCGCCCTCTACTCCTGGACCGGCGCCCGCCGCTCCCTCGCCCTCCTGGAGGAAGTGGGCGTGGACACCGTACGGGCGCACGACCTCGCCCTCGCCGAGCGGTTCCGCACCGGCCTGGCCGCCCTCGGGCACGCGCCGGTGCCCGCGCCGGGCTCCCCGATCGTCTCCGTGCCCGGACTCGGCGCCCGGCAGCCGCAGCTGAGCGAGGCCGGCATCGAGGTCTCCGACCGCGCGGGCAATCTGCGTGCCGCCTTCCACCTCTACAACACCCCGGCCGACGTCGACCGTCTGCTGAACGCCCTGGAGTCCTGAAGTCCGGCCGTCCCGCCCTGGCTTGATTGATCATTGCGGGACTCCGGCCGCGCACCGACACTGCTGGGGGCCGGACGGCTACGCGGGGAGGACGGGACGCTCGGTGAAACGCATCCACTTCACGGCGGAGGACCTGGCGCGGACCCGGGTGGCGGCGACCATCGGTGTGGCGGCCGAGACGTTCGACACCGTGAGACTGGCCCAGGACCGCGGCTCCGGCCTCGCCTTCCGCCGCTGGCGGGTGGCGGTGCGCGGCCGGCTGGACGAACGGGTCGCCCCGGTCGCCGCGTTGACCCCCGCGCGCGGTCCGGTGGTCGACGCGGCGAGCCTCATGGGCGACACGGCCTCCCTCGACGAGGCGGTGGAGAACCTGATGGCGGCCCCCCGCGCCCTGCTGCGCCTCGAACTGGAGGTGTGCGACCCCCGCTCCCCGCACCGGACCTGGGTCCAGAGCCTGATGGACGGGGACCGGGAGCCCCGCCGTCAACTGGCCGCGGCGCTCAGGGTCTGCCACGGCGTCACCGTCGCCCCCTACTGGGGCGGGGTACGTTCCCACCTGGACGAGGTCCGTGCCGGCTACGTGGCCGCGATGGCCGAGGGCGGGGTCGGAGCGCTGCTCGCCGCGGTCTGCCCCCCGATGGTCCGCTGGCGCCCGCCCGTCCTGGAGTTCGACCATTCCCGGGAGGCGGACGTCCACCTGAACGGGCGGGGGCTCGTCATCGCTCCGGCGATGTTCTCCACCCAGCAGATCGAGCTCCTCCAGGCGCCGCTCGACCCCGGACGGGCACCCGTCCTCGCCGTCCCCACCGGCGACGCCCCGCTCGACAGCACGCTCTGGGAGGCCGCCGACGGGTCCGCCGCCCCCTCGCTCGACGAACTGCTCGGGCGCACCAGGGCCGCGATCCTCGCGGCAGTCGTCACCGGCTGCGGCACGACGGAGCTGGCCCGCCGGCTGCGCGTGTCCCCGGCGACCGTGAGCCACCACGCGACGGTGCTGCGCGGGGCCCGTCTGATCACCACCCGGCGCGAGGGCAAGGCGGTCCTGCACACGGCCACGTCCCTGGGCCTCGCCCTGCTGGGGCGCAGCGGGCGGCCCGGCGCCCTCTGACCGTCCGGCCGCCCTCCCCGCGGGCACGCCCGGGGCCCCTCCCCCTGCGCGTACACGGGGTACGCGGGGGAGGGGCCCCGGAGGCGGTCATCGCGCGGGCGGGCTCACTTCACGGGCGTGAAGTCCTGCGCCCCGATGAAGGAGGGCCGGCGCACCGGCGCCGCGAACGGCTCCACGGCGGCGTTCTCCACGCTGTTGAACACGATGAACACATTGCTGCGCGGGTAGGGCGTGATGTTGTCGCCCGAACCGTGCATGCAGTTGCAGTCGAACCAGGTCGCGGAACCGGGCTTGCCCGTGAACAGCTTGATACCGTACTCGCTCGCCATCGAGGTCAGCGCCTCGTCGGAGGGAGTGCCCGCGTCCTGCATCTGCAGCGACTTCTTGTAGTTGTCCTTCGGCGTGGCCCCCGCACACCCGAGGAACGTCTTGTGCGACCCCGGCATGATCATGAGGCCGCCGTTGGTCTCGTAGTTCTCGGTCAGCGCGATCGAGACGGAGACGGTCCGCATGTTCGGCAGGCCGTCCTCGGCGTGCCAGGTCTCGAAGTCCGAGTGCCAGTAGAAGCCACTGGCGCCGAAGCCCGGCTTGACGTTGATCCGCGACTGGTGGACGTACACGTCCGAGCCGAGGATCTGCCGTGCCCGGCCGACGACCCGCTCGTCGCGGACCAGGGCGGCGAACACCTCGCTGATCCTGTGCACCTCGAAGACCGAGCGGATCTCCTGCGACTTCGGCTCGACGATCGACCGCTCGTCGGCCCGGATCGCCGGGTCGGCGACGAGCCGCTCCAGCTCCGCGCGGTAGGTCGCGGCCTCGTCCTGGCTGATGAGCTGGTCGACGGCGAGGAAGCCGTCGCGGTCGAGGTCGTGCAGTTCGTCCGCCGAGACGGGCCCGGGGGTGTCCGGGGCTCCCCAGACGACCGGGTCCTGCCGGGGCACGGTCACCTCGGTGGCCCCGCGGGTCGGGTACAGGTCGGTGACGCCGGATCCGGCGGCGGACGTGGTGGTGGGAGCGGTCATGGGGTCCTCACACCTCCTCGGTGAGCAGCGGGTAGACGCCGTTCTCGTCGTGATCCTCCCGTCCGGTCACGGGCGGGTTGAACACGCAGATGCAGTGGAAGTCCTTCTCCTTGACCTTGAGCGTGTGCCGCTCGTGGCCGTTGAGCAGGTACATGGTGCCCGGGGTGATCGTGTAGGTCTTCCCGGTCTCGCGGTCGGTGAGCTCCGCCTCGCCCTCGGTGCAGACGACGGCCTCGATGTGGTTGGCGTACCACATCGACGTCTCCGTGTTCGCGTAGAGGATCGTCTCGTGCACGGAGAAGCCGACCTTCTCCTTGGCGAGGACGATGCGCTTGCTCTCCCAGGTACCGGACTCGGACTTGATGTGCCGGTCGGTGCCTTCGACTTCCTTGAACGATCGGACGATCACGGTGGGGTGACGCCTCCTTCTCGTGGTTCTGGCGGCTTCGGTGGTGCCACCGGGGCGCGCGAGTGTGCGCCCCGGTGGTGTGCGGTGTGCGCGCCGGCGGCTCAGGCCGTCTCGCGGACCGCGCGGGCGAGGATCCGCAGACCCTCGTCCAGCTCTTCGCCGGTCGTGGTGAGAGCGGGCAGCAGCTTGACGACCTCGCTCTCCGGACCGGAGGTCTCGATCAGCAGGCCGAGTTCGAAGGCGCGCTTGGCGATGCGGCCGGCCCGCTCCTTCTCGTGGAACTCCAGACCCCACACCAGGCCGCGGCCGCGGTACTCCTTGATGTCGGCCAGGTTCTCCTCGGTGATGGAGATGAGCGCCTGCTCGACCTGCTCCCCGCGTGCGCGGGTCTGCTTCTCCATGGCGGAGCCGTCGGTCCAGTACGTCTCCAGCGCGGCGGTGGCGGTGACGAACGCCGGGTTGTTGCCGCGGAAGGTGCCGTTGTGCTCGCCCGGCTCCCAGACGTCCAGCTCCGGCTTGAACAGGGTCAGTGCCATCGGCAGGCCGTAGCCGCTGATCGACTTGGAGACCGTGACGATGTCGGGCGTGATGCCGGCCTCCTCGAAGGAGAAGAACGCGCCGGTGCGGCCGCAGCCCATCTGGATGTCGTCGACGATGAGCAGCATGTCCTGGCGCTCGCACAGCTCGGCCAGGGCGCGCAGCCACTCGGGGCGGGCGACGTTGATGCCGCCCTCGCCCTGCACCGTCTCGACGATCACGGCGGCCGGCTTGTTGAGGCCGGAGCCCTGGTCCTCCAGCAGCCGCTCGAACCACAGGAAGTCCTCGACGGCCCCGTCGAAGTAGTTGTCGAACGGCATCGGCGTGCCGTGCACCAGCGGAACGCCCGCGCCGGCCCGCTTGAAGGCGTTGCCGGTCACGGCGAGCGAGCCCAGCGACATGCCGTGGAAGGCGTTGGTGAAGGACACGATGGCCTCGCGGCCCTTGACCTTGCGGGCCAGCTTGAGCGCGGACTCGACGGCGTTGGTGCCGGTCGGGCCGGGGAACATGACCTTGTACGGCAGGTCGCGCGGGCGCAGCACCAGGTCCTGGAAGGTCTGCAGGAACTGCCGTTTGGCCGTGGTCGACATGTCGAGGCCGTGCGTGACGCCGTCCCGCTCCAGGTAGTCGATCAGCGCGCGTTTCAGCACCGGGTTGTTGTGGCCGTAGTTGAGCGAGCCGGCGCCGGCGAAGAAGTCGAGGTAGTCGTGGCCGTCCTCGTCGTACATGCGGCTGCCGCGGGCGCGGTCGAAGACGGTGGGCCAGCCTCGGCAGTAACTGCGTACCTCGGATTCGAGGGTCTGGAAGACGCTGAGGTCGGGCTGGGTGATGGTCACGCGAATCGCTCCTCGGAGGTGGGGTGGGAGTGGGACTCGGACGTCGCGGGATGAGGTCGTGGGCGGGCCGCGGCGAACGGCCCGCGGCGAGCGGGCTCGCGCGCACGGCCGGGTGAACGCGGCGGAGGTCCGGGCGAGTGGGAGGAAGACGGGAACAGGGGGAGGCGGGGTGCGGCGGCCCGCGGCTCAGGCCGCGGAGGGCGACGCGCTGCCGGCGGCGGTACCGGCCGAGAGCGGGCCTATGCGGTGCAGCACCTCGGGGTCGTGCGGTCCGTCGGGGAAGCGGTCCGCCTCGAACAGCACCTCGTGTTCGACGGTCGCGCCGTGGCGGCGGGCGAACGAGGCGAACAGGCGCTCGGAGGCGGTGTTCCCTGGGCTGATCGTCGTCTCCAGGCCGGTCACGCCGTACTCGGCGAGCACCCGGGCGGCCAGGTCGTCGAGCATGCGGGCGGCGAGGCCGCGGCCGCGGTACGAGGCGTCGACGGCGACCTGCCAGACCAGCAGCGTGCCGGGGCGGTCGGGACGCAGGTAGGCGGTCACGAATCCGACGGGGGTGCCGTCGGCGGCGCGGGCCACCACGGAGGTGCCGGCGAAATCACGGCACCACAGCAGGTAGCTGTAGGACGAGTTGAGGTCGAGGGTTCCGGAGTCCTTGGCGATGCGCCACAGTGCGGCGCCGTCCGCCACTTCCGGACGGTCTGTGGTTACGTCTCCGGTTTTTCCGGTCATTCCCATGAATTCCGCTGACAGGTCGGCTCGTGCGGCGGTCATGCAGAATGAACTTACCCAGGTAAATTGAAAATTGCATCGTGGAGGGGGGTTACGTGTGGACGGCACGTGTGTTATCGGGCGGGCGCGGGCGTCCGGGCGAGTCGACGGCGGAATGTCCTGGTAAGTGGGGGATGGAACGGGATGAAAAGGTCAGCTTGTGGAACGCATCACAACCATGTAACCCTTCGGATCCGTGTCCGGATTATGTCGGTTCGGGTTCGTCAGATTGTTGCGTTTAGCCCGCGGAAGAACGGGCAGGAGCTAATGGGAAGCTGCTCAGGAAGAATAGAAGAACAAGGGATGAATGCCTGAGAAATGAGAACGGGAATCGCCGTCCCGAAATCCCCCGGTGAATACGGCGGCCGGGGAAGTGCCCACGGGCTCCCCCCGCGGGGCGGCGGGGCCGCCCCGCTCCCGTCTCAGTCCCGGGCCGCCCGCAGCGCCGCCTCCACGTCCACCTCGTCCGCTCCGGCCGCCCCGGTCCCGGCCAGTGCCGTGCCCAGCGCGCGCAGGCAGCGTTCCACGACCTCGGGGCTCGCGTCCGGCCCGTAGTGGTTCACCCGCACCATCTCCCGGGCCAGAGCGCCCCCGCCCGCCGCCAGCGGCAGCCCCGGATCCGACTCCAGGGCCCGCGCGACGAGGTCCGAGGCGCTCGCCGCCCCCTTCACCCGCAGCGTCGTGGCCACCGGCGCGGCCTCCCGCGCCCGGTACACATACGGCTCGAGCCCGCCGCCCAGCGCCTTCACGCCCGCCCGGGTCGCTGCCGCGGCCGAGGCGTGCGCCCGCATCACCGCCTCGAGCCCCCGCTCCTCGATCCGCTCCAGGCACGCCTCCAGCGCCAGCATCTCCAGTTGGGCGGGTGCGTGCGGGAGCGCCCGCCGGCCCCCGTCGATCCACCGCTCCTTCCAGTCGAGGAGCGAGAGGTAGGAGTGCCGGGGAGCCCGCGGATTGGCCGCCATCCGGGCCCACGCCCGCTCGCTCACCGAGACCGCGGACACCCCCGCGGGCCCGCCCATCGCCTTCTGGCCGCCGATCACACAGAGGTCCACGCCCCACGCGTCCACCCGCACCGGCTCCGCACCGACCGAGGCCACCGCGTCCAGGTAGAGCAGCGCGCCGTGCTCCCGGACGGCCTCGCCGATCTCCGCGACCGGGTTGGTGTTGCCGGTGGCAGCCTCCGCGTGCACCAGCGACACGAAGTCGATCTCCGGGTGCTCCCCGAGCGCCACCCGCACCTGCTCCGCGCTCACCGCCGAGTGGAAGGGCACCGCGAGGTCGATGACGTGCGCCCCGCACTCCCGCAGCCAGTCCCCGAACGTCTGTCCGTACGGTCCGGTGATCACGTTCAGCGCGGTGGTGCCGGGTCCGGCGCACCCGCGGATCGCGCCCTCCAGCGGCAACAGCGCCTCGCCCTGCATGATCACCACGTCGTTCCGCGTGCCGAGCAGCCGGGCCACGCGATCCTCGACGGACGCGAAGCGCGCGGCGGTCAGCGGGGCCAGGTCCAGCAGGGGGTGGGTCACGGCGGCTCTCTTCGCTCAACGGGTCACTTAACAGGTGCCGAGACGGGTAGGGAACACCGGTGTCACCCGCGTATCGCACCGCACGACCAGCCTAATCCCGCCCCTTCCGCCCCCCCCGCCGACCCTCTCCGCCCCCGCCTCCCCCAACCCCGCCCCCGCGGGACCGCTCGCTTCCGAACCGCAGGCCGTGAGCCCGCTTCGGCCATCGGTTTGGTTTGAGAACCTCAAAGATCTCCTTATAATCAGAAGGCTGTCCATGCCTCACGGACGGACAGCAGTCCCCTCGCCCGCCCCGCGGCACCCCCACCGCACCCGTCTTGCAAGCCCCCGCCGCACCCGCCCTCACAGGAGGCCCCCGTCGTGAACACCGTCCCCGGACGCCGGACCCGCGTGCTGACCGTCACCGCCGCGGTCGCCGGACTGCTCCTCGCGGCCGGCTGCTCCTCCGGCGGCGACGACGGCGGCAAGAAGGCCACGGCCAAGGGCGTGCCGCTGGTCAAGGCCGGCCAGATCACCACCTGCACCCACCTGCCGTACCCCCCGTTCCAGTCCGAGATCGACGGCAAGGTGCAGGGCTTCGACGTCTCCCTCGTCGACCTGGTCGCGGACGACCTCGGGGTGAAGCAGGCAATCGTCGACACGCCCTTCGAGAACTTCAAGACCGGCGCCTTCCTCAACTCCGGCCAGTGCGACCTCGCCGCCGCCGGTATGACGATCACCGAGGAGCGCAAGAAGAACGTCGACTTCTCCGACCCGTACTTCGAGGCCACCCAGGCCGTCCTGGTGAACAAGAAGAGCGGGCTCACCTCGCTCGCCGACGTCAAGTCCAAGGGCAAGAAGCTCGGCGCCCAGGCGCAGACCACCGGTGAGGACTACGCCCGCAAGCAGGGCTTCGACCCGGTCTCCTTCGAGTCCTCCGACGCCGTCCTCAACGGTCTGCGCACCGGCCAGGTCCAGGCCGTCGTCATCGACTACCCGGTCGTCCAGGGCTGGCTGAAGAACAAGGCCAACGCCGACGCCTTCGAGGTCGCCGACAACATCAACACCGGCGAGCAGTACGGCTTCACGGTGAAGAAGGGCAACACCAAGCTGCTGGCCGCCGTCAACAAGGCGCTCGCCGAGGCCAAGGCCGACGGCACGTACAAGAAGCTGTACGAGAAGTGGATCGGCCCCTACGACGAGTCGGCGGCCTCCCCGTCCGCCTCGGCCACCGCCTCCGCCTCATGACGGACACCGGAAACGAGACGGCACTGACGCCCCGCAGGTCCGGACTGACCCGGCGGCAGAAGCGGGCGCTCTCGCGCGGGGCGCAGTACCTGATCTTCGTCGCCGCCGTGGTCGCGCTCGCGGTGGGCGCCGACTGGGGGCGGCTGCAGAACCAGTTCGCCCAGGTGGACCTGGCCAAGCAGCTCTTCCCGGACATCATCACGCTGGCCCTGAAGAACACCGTCCTCTACACGCTGTCCGGCTTCGTCGTCGGACTCGTGCTCGGCATGGTGATCGCGCTGATGCGGCTGTCCTCGGTGGGCCCCTACCGCTGGGTCTCCGGGATCTACATCGAGATCTTCCGCGGCCTGCCCGCTCTGCTGATCTTCATCTTCGTCGGGGTGGCCGTCCCGCTGGCCTTCCCCGGCACGGAGATCCCCGGCGGCACCTACGGCAAGGTCGCCATCGCGCTCGGCCTCGTCTCCGCCGCCTACATGGCGGAGACCATCCGGGCCGGCATCCAGGCGGTGCCCAAGGGGCAGATGGAGGCGGCCCGCTCGCTGGGCTTCTCGCACGCGCGGGCCATGATCTCCGTCGTCATCCCGCAGGCGTTCCGCATCGTGATCCCGCCGCTCACCAACGAACTCGTCCTGCTGTTCAAGGACTCCTCGCTGGTGCTGTTCCTCGGCGTCACACTGGAGGAGCGCGAACTGGCCAAGTTCGGCCGCGACCTGGCCAGCCAGACCGCCAACTCCACGCCGATCCTCGTCGCCGGCCTGTGCTACCTGCTGGTCACGGTGCCGCTCGGATTCATCGTCCGCCGGCTGGAGGCCAAGGCGGGGGAGGCCACCAAGTGAGCGTCCGCACCCGTACCGGAGAGGCAGCCCAGTGAGCGCCCCCAAGTCCAGCGCCACCCCCGGCGCCGCCGAGATCGACGTCCGCGGGCTGCACAAGTCCTTCGGGGACAACGAGGTGCTGCGCGGCATCGACCTGGAGATCCGCCAGGGCGAGGTCGTCTGCGTCATCGGCCCCTCCGGCTCCGGAAAGTCCACGCTGCTGCGCTGCGTGAACCTCCTGGAGGAGCCCACCAAGGGCCAGGTCTTCGTCGGAGGCACCGAACTGACCGACCCGGACGTCGACATCGACGCCGTGCGCCGGCGGATCGGTATGGTCTTCCAGCAGTTCAACCTGTTCCCGCACCTGACGGTGACCGAGAACCTCACCCTGCCGCAGCGCCGGGTGCTCGGCCGCAACAAGGCGACGGCGGCCCGGGTGGCCGCGGAGAACCTGGAACGGGTGGGCCTCGCCGAGAAGGCGGAGGCCTATCCCTCCTCCCTCTCCGGCGGCCAGCAGCAGCGGGTCGCCATCGCCCGCGCGCTGGCGATGGGCCCCGAGGTGATGCTCTTCGACGAGCCCACCTCCGCCCTCGACCCCGAACTCGTCGGCGACGTCCTCGCGGTCATGCGCCGGCTGGCCCACGAGGGCATGACGATGATGGTCGTCACCCACGAGATGACCTTCGCCCGCGAGGTCGCCGACCGCGTCGTCTTCATGGACGGCGGAGTGATCGTCGAGGACGGCACCCCCGACCAGGTCATCACCGACCCGAGGCACACCCGCACCCGGCACTTCCTCTCCCGCCTCCTCGACCCCGCGATGGCCGAGGTGGAGGAGGAGACCTCGGACCTGGTGCAGGGCGCCCCGAAGCCCCCGGTCACCAAGCAGGAGCGGCCCCCGACACCGCCGGGGCGCGGGGTCTGAACAAGGGGCGGGACGACCCGGCCCGCCCGCCGCGGTCACCCCTTAGGGTGCCCTGCATGAGCGATGACGTGGTGCTGCACGTGAAGGGGCGGGTGCTTCTCGGGGCGGACGACGGGCAGGTGCGGGACGAGTTGTGGGTGGTCGGCGGGCGGATCACCCACGAGCGGCCCACCGGTGCCGCGGGCCGGGACGTCCGCACCGTGGAGGGCTGGGCGCTCCCCGGGCTCGTCGACGCGCACTGCCATGTGGGGCTCGACGCGCACGGACCCGTCCCGGACGACGTCTCCGAGAAGCAGGCGCTGACCGACCGCGACGCCGGGGCACTGCTCCTGAGGGACGCCGGGTCCCCGTCCGACACCCGCTGGATCGACGACCGGGCCGACCTGCCGCGCATCGTCCGGGCCGGCCGGCACATCGCCCGCACCCGCCGCTACATCCGCAACTACGCCTGGGAGGTCGAGCCGGAGGACCTGACCGCCCACGTGGCCCGGGAGGCGCGGCGGGGCGACGGCTGGGTCAAGCTCGTCGGCGACTGGATCGACCGGGACGCCGGCGACCTGACCGCGTGCTGGCCGCGCGGCGCCGTCGAGGCGGCCATCGCCGAGGCCCACCGGCTCGGCGCCCGGGTCACCGCGCACTGCTTCGCCGAGGACTCCCTGCGCGATCTGGTCGAGGCGGGCATCGACTGCGTCGAGCACGCCACGGGGCTGACCGAGGACACCATCCCGCTGTTCGCGGAGCGGGGCGTGGCGATCGTCCCCACCCTGGTCAACATCGCCACGTTCCCGAGGCTCGCCGAGGGCGGCGAGGCCAAGTTCCCGCGCTGGTCGGCCCACATGCGCCGACTGCACGCCCGCCGCTACGACACCGTCCGCGCCGCCCACGACGCCGGCATCCCGGTCTACGTCGGCACCGACGCGGGCGGCTCCCTCCCGCACGGCCTGGTCGCCGCGGAGGTCGCGGAACTGGTCACCGCGGGCATCCCCCCGGTCCAGGCACTGTCCGCGACGACCTGGGGCGCACGGCGGTGGCTCGGCCGCCCCGGACTGGAGGAGGGCGCCCCGGCCGACCTCGTCGTCTACGAGACGGACCCGCGGGCGGACGTACGGGTGCTGGCGGCGCCCCGGCGGATCGTGCTGGGCGGGCGGGTCGTCGGCTGAGCCGTAGGCGCGGGAGCCGCATTCGAACCCGTTCACGGAAACCCCACGATGGAGTGAAGTAACCCAGAAGTGCTGACCGTTCACTGACAGTAGGTAAGTCTTACCGGGTCCCCTCACCCGTCCCACGTGTCCCCTGGAGGTCCCACTCCGTGAACGGCACCATCTTCCGCATGCCCGCACGCCGTCTCGGCGCCGTCGCCGCCGCCACCGCACTGGCGGCGGTGCCGGTCGTCCTCGCCGGCGCCGGGTCCGCCGCCGCGACCGGCGTCGAGGGCGGCGAGGCCGGCAGCGCGCACGCCCTCGTCCTGCGCACCGGCCTCGACGTCTCCCTCGCCGCCAAGACCGTCCGCGTGCCCCTCGCGGTCAGCCTCAACGAGGTGAGCGCGCCCCGGAGCGCGGAGAAGACCGCGCTCACCGCACGCCTCGACGGCGTCGACCACGGCCGCCCGTTCAGCGTGCTGCGCGCCGACGTCGCCTCCGCGAAGGCCACCGTGTCCGGCGGGAAGGCCGAGGCGCGCACCGAACTCGCGCACGCCCGGCTGCACGTGCCCGGGCTGCCGCTGCTGTCCCTGATCGAGCTGGCCCAGGTCACCTCCACGGCCACCTGCGAGGCCGGGAAGGCACCGGTCGCCTCCGCGAACCTCCTCGGCCCGGTGACCGTGCTCGGCAAGAAGGTGACCGTGAGCGCGAGCGGCCCGACCGAGGTGAAGGTGCCGGGCGTGGGGGAGGTGCGCCTCGAGCTCTCCAAGAAGGAGACCACCTCCCGCACGGCCGCCGCGACCGCGCTCGAACTGACCGTGTCCGTCAACCCGTTGAAGCTGAACGTGGCCGAGGTGGAGGGCACCTTGAGCCTGGCGAAGGCGGAGTGCGAGGCGCCCGCGGTCGAGGAGCGGACCGCCGCGGAACCGGCGAAGCCGGCGGGCGGCGGCCAAGCGGGCGAGGCCGACGTGCGGCCCCAGGGGGAGCGCACCGAGGAGGGGCTCGCGGAGACGGGCGGCGGCTCGATGACCCCGTACCTCGCGGGCGGGTCCGTCCTCGCGCTGTCGGCGGGCGGGGCCGCGTTCGCCCTGGCGCGCCGCAGAGGCTGACGGCGGGGCCGGGGAAGGGGGCTGTACAGGCCGTTCAGCCCCCTCCCCGCACCGCCCGCAGCGCCTTGAGGAACGCCTCCGTCGTCCCCCGGTCGCGGACCGCCAGCCGCAGCCACGCGTCCCCCGTCAGACCCGGGAAGGTGTCGCCCCGCCGCACCGCGAACCCCAGCGCGCGCAGCTCGCGGCGCACCCGTGCCGCCTCGGGCACGCGGGCGAGGACGAAGGGGGCCCGCGGCGGGCCGACCACCGTGAGGCCCGCCTCCCGCAGGCCCTCGACCAGGACGGCACGGTCGGCCGCGGTCGCCCGTGCCGCCCGCTCCGCCTCCGCCAGCGCCCCGGGCGAGACACACGCCTCCGCCGCCACCAGCGCCGGAGTAGACACCGGCCACAGCGGCTGCGCCCGCTCCAGCGCGCGGATCGTGTCGGGCGCCGCCAGGACGTAGCCGACGCGCAGACCGGCCAGCCCCCACGTCTTCGTCAGACTGCGCAGCACCACGAGCCCCGGCAGGTCCGTGCGGCCCGCCAGCGCCTCCGGTTCGCCGGGCACCGCGTCCATGAACGCCTCGTCCACCACCAGCGTCCGTCCGGGGCGGGCGAGCCGGGCGAGCGCGGCCGCCGGGTGCAGGACGGAGGTGGGGTTGGTCGGATTGCCGAGCACCACCAGGTCCGCGTCCTCGGGCACGGCCCCCGGGAGCAGCCGGAAACCGTCCGCCTCCCGCAGCAGGACCCGGCCCACCTCGTGCCCCGCGTCCCGCAGCGCCGCCTCCGGCTCCGTGAACTGGGGGTGCACGACCACCGGCCGGCGCACCTCCAGCGCCCGGGCCAGCAGGACGAACGCCTCCGCCGCGCCCGCCGTGAGCAGCACCCGTTCCACCGGCAGACCGTGCCGTGCCGCCACCGCCGCCCGCGCGGCCCGGCCGTCCGGGTAGGCGGCGAGTCCGGTCAGGGACGCGGCCAGGCGCGCGCGGAGCCACGCCGGGGGCGTGTCCGCGCGGACGTTCACGGCGAGGTCGACCAGCCCGGGGCCGCCGTCCCGCACCTCCGCGTCCCCGTGGTGGCGCAGCGCACCGGCCTCGTCAGTGCGCATGGGAGTGCGTGTGCCCGTGGTGATGCCCGTGGCCGTGCCCGTCGTGGCCCTCGTCGTCCGGGTGGAAGTGCGGCTGCTGCGGCAGCCCCACCTTGTCCTCGAAGCCCGGCAGCGCGATCCGGTACACGCACGCGTCGCAGTTCATCCGCACGGCCCCCTTCGCGGCCTCCTCGTAGCGCTCCCACACCAGGTCGAGCAGCTCGGGCTCCGGCCCGATCACGTCCGCCGACCGCACCTCCGCCTCCGGGTGCGCCTCCGCCCAGGCCCGGGTCTGCTCCCGCACCCGGTCCGGGAGGATGCCGGTGAACAGGAAGTAGGGCAGGACGACGATCCGGCGCGCGCCCAGCCTCGCGCAGCGGTCCAGGCCGCTCGGCACGTCCGGCGCCGCGAGCGAGACGAACGCCGGCTCCACGCCCGCGTATCCGCGCCCCTCCCACAGCAGCCGGGCCGCCCGGTGCACCTCCGCGTTGGCGTCCGGGTCGGTGGAACCGCGCCCCACCAGCAGCACCGTCACCTCCGCCGGGTCCCAGCCGGTGCCCTCCAGGGCCTGGCCGAGGCGCCGCTCCAGCACCCGCAGCAGCGAGGGGTGCGGGCCCAGGGGGCGGCCGTAGGTGTACGAGATCCCCGGGTGCCGTTCCTTCTCACGGGCCAGCGCGGCGGGGATGTCCCCCTTGGCGTGCCCGGCGGAGACCAGCATCAGCGGGACGGCGGCGAACCGGCGCACCCCGCGCTCCACCAGTTCGGCCACCGCCTCGCCCAGCGGCGGCGGGGACAGCTCGATGAAGCCGCCCGCGACGGGCAGTTCGGGGTGCCGGCGGCCCAACTCCCGGACGAAGGAGCGGAATGCCTCGGCCCCGGCCTCGTCCCGGGTGCCGTGTCCGGCGATGAGCAGGGCGGGGGGTGTCGGGGCGGTCACGGGTTCTCCTCGGTCGGTGCGGTCGGTGCGGTCGGTGCGGTCGGTGCGGTCGGTGCGGTCGGTGGGGTCGGTGGGGTCGGTGGGGTCGTCGGTTCGACGGAAGCGGGGTGGTACAGCAGGGCGTTCAGGGCGGCCGCGGCCACCGCCGAGCCGCCCTTCTCGGACACGTTGCTCACGGCGGGCAGCCCGCTCGCGCGCAGCGCGGCCTTGGACTCGGCCGCGCCGACGAAACCGACGGGCAGGCCGATGACGAGCGCGGGAGAGGCGTCCAGGGTGAGCAGTTCCTCCAGCGCGGTGGGCGCGCAGCCGATCACCCACAACGCCCCGGGGCCCACCTGCTCGTACGCGAGCCGCACGGCGTGCGCGGAGCGGGTCAGCCCGGGACCGGACCGCGCGTCCTTCAGCCGGCACACGGTGTCGCGGCGGGTGATGCCGGCCGCGACCATCTCCACGTCCACCACCACCGGCGCGCCCGCGTGCAGCGCGGCGTGCGCGGCCCTCAACTCGCCCTCGTCCAGGACGAGATCCTCCGCGTAGTCGAGATCGGCGGCGGAGTGGATCACGCGTTCCACGACCGCCCGGGTCAGCGACGGGAGGGACGAGGTGTCCAGGCGGGCGCGCAGCCGCCGGAAGGACTCCTGCTCGATCGGGTGCACGACACGGTTCACTTCGGCTCCTCCGGCGCTTTCCGGTCCGCCGGACGGGTCTCCTGCCAGCGGTAGCCGCGCGGGGTCACCATGCGGCCGGCGACCTGTCGGGTCGCGGTGTTGCCGACCGTCACGACCGTCATCATGTCGACGACCGCCGGATCCAGGGCGGCCAGCGTCGTCAGCAGGCTCGACTCGTCCGGCCGGGAGGCGTTGCGGACCACCCCGACCGGGGTCGTCGGCTCCCGGTGCCCGGCGAGGATGCCCAGCGCCTTCGGCAACTGCCAGTCGCGGCCCCGGCTGCGCGGGTTGTAGAACGTCACGACGAGGTCGGCCTCGGCCGCCGCCCGCACCCGCCGCTCGATGACCTCCCACGGCGTGTGCAGGTCGGACAGGCTGATCGACACGTGGTCGTGGCCCAGCGGCGCGCCGAGCACCGCCCCGGCCGCCAGCGCCGCCGTCACCCCCGGCACACCGACCACGTCGATGTCGCCGGAGGCCTCCGCGAGCGCGGGCGAGGCCATCGCGTACACCCCGGCGTCCCCGCTGCCGATCAGCGCGACCGCGTGCCCGCGCCGGGCCTCGGCCACGGCCGTGCGCGCCCGTTCCTCCTCCGCGCCGAGCCCCGACTCCAGCACCCGGGTCCCCGGCCGCAGCAGGTCGCGGATCTGGTCGACGTACTGGTCGAGGCCGACCAGCACCGAAGCCCGGCGCAGCTCCGCCGCCGCGCGCGGGGTGAGCAGGTCGCGCGCGCCCGGGCCGATCCCGACCACCGCGAGCCGCCCGCGCCCCGGCCGGCGCACCACCGCACAGGTCGCCATGGCGGGCCGCCCCGCCGACTTCCGCTTGGGCACGAGGAGTTCGCCCCCGCGCAGCAGCGCCGCCGCCTCCGCCACCGAGGGGGTGCCGAGGGCGGCGAGCGGCGCCTTCGAGGGGTTCGGGACGTCGACCTCCGCCAGCTCGGCCGCGGAGTACGTCACCAGCGGCACGCCCAGCCGCTCGGCCGCCCCGAGCAGACCCGGCTCGTCCGCCTTCGCGTCCACGGTGGCCAGCTCGGCGAGGGAGGCGGCCGACAGTCCCGCCCCGCGCAGGGTGTCCTCGACGAGACCGAGCACCTCCGCCACCGGCGCGCCCCGGGAGGCGCCCACGCCCACCACCAGGGTCGGCGGCCGCAGCACCGCCTCCCTCGCGTCCGGCTCCACCACGCGGTCCGTGACCCGCACCGTGTACGCGCCCCGGTCCGCGAGCGGCAGCGGCGGCAGCGGCCACGCCACCTCCGCCCGCAGCACCACCGGCTCCCCGTCGAGCAGGGCCCGCGACACGGCGGCCACCGCGCCCTCCACCGGCAGGCCGAGCGTGTCCAGGCCGGGCAGGTCCGCGGCGTCCGTCGCCGTCGTCACCACGGGCTCCGCGCCCAGGACGCCGCCCACCGCGCGCGCCAGCTCGTTGGCCCCGCCGCCGTGGCCGCCCACCAGCGAGACCGCGAACCGCCCCGCCTCGTCCACGCAGACCACGCCCGGGTCGGCGCGCTTGTCGCCGAGCAGCGGCGCGAGGAGACGTACGACCGCGCCCGTCGCGAGGAAGCACACGAGCTGCTCGCACTCCCCGAACGCCCGCCGTACGGCGTCCCCGACGCGACCTTCGTACACGCGCGTGCGGTCCGGCCAGGCCGCGGCCAGCCGGTCACGGGCGGCCGCGCCCGCCGCGGTGGCGGAAATCAGGCCGATCACAGGGCGACTCCTTCTACGGGACCTACGGGACCTACGGGACCTACGGGACGTACAGGACTTGCGGGCTCTGCGGACTCTGCGGGCTCTACGGGGTCCGCGGGGGACTCCGGGGGCCGTACGCCCCACAGCAGGAACACGGGATTGGCCGCCGCCAGCCGGGTCACGTCCCCCGGCAGCGGCGCGAGCCGGGAGGACTGCAGCAGGACGCCGTCCACCTCCCATCCGGCGGCGGTGAGCGCAGCGCGGGCCGCCGGAACCCGGTCGAGGGCGGCCAGCGCCACCACGACCGTCCGCCGGGCCCGCCGCGCACAGGCGGCGACCAGGTCCGGCAGCCCGGCGCCGCCCCCGCCGAGGAACACGGCGTCCGGGTCGTCGGCGAGAGCGGCGAGGACCCCGGGGGCCTCGCCGTGCACCACGCGCACGTCGACCCCGTGCGCGGCGGCGTTGGCGCGGATCCGGCCGACGCCGTCCGCCGCCCGCTCCACGGCCACGACCGCCGCGCCCAGGCGCGCGCACTCCACCGCCACCGAACCCGAACCCGCGCCCACGTCCCACACCAGCTCGCCGAGCCGGGGCCCCAGCCGGGCCAGGGCCAGCGCCCGCACCTCCGCCTTGGTGATCATCGAGTCGCGGTGCGCGAAGGCCTCCTCCGGCAGCGCCCAGCCGCCCTCGGGCCCGGCGGGCGGACCGGCCACCGTCCGCGCGGGGCCCAGGGCGCGCGCCGGGTCCAGACAGAGGACGACGTTCACCGAGCCGCCCCAGTCGCGGGCGGCGGCCTCGGCGGGGGACACCCGGTCCACCCGTGCGGCGCCCGGGTCGCCGAGCGCCCGCAGCACCACCAGGACCCGGCCCCCCGGCCCGCCGGAACCCTCCGCGAGTGCCGCGCCCAGCTCCGCCGGGCCCGCGCCGGGGCCGGTCAGCACCGCCACCTTGGGATGCGCCCGGCACACGTTCACGGCGGTCCGCAGGGCGCGCCCGTGCGCGCTCACCACGACCGCGTCGTCCCACGGCAGCCCGGCCCGCGCCCACGCGGCCGCCACGGAGGACACGCCGGGCCGCACGTCGAGCCGCTCCCCGCCGAACCGCTCCGCCAGCACCCGTACGATCCCGAAGAAGCCGGGGTCGCCGGAGGCCAGCACGACCACCGGGCCGCCGCCGGCGCCCTTCTCCAGGTGCCGGGCGATCGCCTCCAGGGCCGGGGCGAGCGGCCCGAGCGTCACCCGCCCGGCGGAGTCCGGCACCGGCGCCGCCGCGAGATGCCGGCGCCCGCCCACGACCAGACCCGCACCCGCCACGGCGGCCCGGGCTCCCTCGTCGAGCGGAGCGCCCGTGCCCGTGCCGAGAACCGTGATCCTTCCCAGGCCGTTCACGGCGTCGCGTTCCGGGCGCGCAGGGCCCGGCGGGCCTGTGGATCGGCCCTGCGGAAGCCGTGGAAGTGCCCCGGGTGGTACAGGTGCGAACGCGTGCCGTGGGCGTCCAGGGCCGGGCCGACCAGGAACAGCGTGTGCTTCCACAGCCTGTGCTTCTTGACCGTCTCCTCCAGCGTGCCGATCGTGCAGCGCACGAGCAGCTCCTCCGGCCAGGTGGCCTGGTACGCCACCACGACCGGCGTCGTCGTCGGATAGCCGCCCTCCAGCAGCTCTCGCACGAGCTGACCGCTGCGCGCCGCCGAGAGGAACAGCGCCATCGTGGTGCCGTGCCGGGCGAACTCCCGGACCTCCTCCCCGGGCGGCATCGGCGTCTTGCCGCCGCCCAGCCGGGTGAGGATCACCGACTGCGCCACCTCCGGAATCGTCAGCTCGCGCCCCGCGAGCGCGGCCACGGCGGAGAAGGCGGACACGCCCGGCACGATCTCGGTCTCCACGCCGAGGTCCGCGCACCGGTCGAGCTGCTCCTGGGTGCCGCCCCACAGCGCCGGGTCCCCCGAGTGGATCCGCGCCACCCGCAGCCCCTCGGCCCGGGCCCGCGCGTACACGGCGACGACGTCCTCCAGCGACATCGTCGCCGAGTCCAGGACCTCCGCGTCCGCGCGCGCGTGCTCCAGCACCTCCGCCTGCACCAGGCTGGCCGCCCAGATCACCACGTCCGCCTCGGCGATCGCGCGGGCGGCACGGAAGGTCAGCAGGTCGGCGGCACCGGGGCCGGCGCCGACGAAGGTCACCTTGCCTGCGGGGGCATCGGCCATGGGCTCGGGTCCTCTCGTACAGGAGGCCGGCCGCGGGAGGGCGGGCGGCGAAGGGGTGGTGGGAAGGGGGGTGGGCAGCGGTGGGCCGCTCGGGACCGGTGTGCCGGGAGGGGCGGAGGGGGTGGGGGATGTGGGCCGGAATGTCATGGTGTGCGGGGCCCGCCTGGTGGCCGGATGTGCGCGAACGGGGGTTGATCGGATAGCAAGGGCCCATGGCGGTACTCGTCGCGCTCGGCGCGTTCCTGATGACGCTGGCCGGCGGCTGGACGGCACAGCATGTGACCGACCGCCGCCACCTGGTCCTGGGCCTGGCCGGCGGCCTGATGCTCGGCGTGGTCGGCCTCGACCTGCTGCCCGAGGCGCTGGAGGCGGCCGGCGAGGACGTCTTCGGCGTCCCCGAGGCCCTGCTGCTCTTCGTCGGCGGCTTCCTTCTGGCCCACCTGGTCGAACGGCTGCTCGCCGCCCGCCGCGCCTCCCACGGCGCCGACGAGCACAACCACCGGGCGCCCGAGGTGGGCCTGACGGCCGCCGGGGCGATGGTCGGACACAGCGCGATGGACGGCGTCGCGATCGGCGCCGCCTTCCAGGTCGGCGGCGGCATGGGGGCGGCCGTCGCCCTGGCCGTCGTGGCGCACGACTTCGCCGACGGCTTCAACACCTACACGCTCACCAGCCTGTACGGGAACGCCCGCCGCAAGGCCCTGATCATGCTGTTCGCGGACGCCGTCGCCCCGATGGTCGGCGCCGCCTCCACCCTGTTCCTCACCATCCCGGAACAGGCGCTCGGCGCCTACCTCGGCCTCTTCGGCGGCGTCCTGCTCTACCTCGCGGCCGCCGAGATCCTGCCCGAGGCGCACCACGTCCACCCCGCCCGCTCGACCCTGCTGTGCACGGTCGCGGGCGTGGGCTTCATCTGGGTGGTGGTGGGCCTGGCGGGCTGAGGGCCGCGGCAGGAGGGCGGTCACAGCTTGCCGCCCCGGGTGCCGTCGCGGCGGGCCGGCGCGATCAGGGTCGACAGGTAGGGGAGCGGGCCCCCGCCGGTCAGCTCGGCGGCCGGGCGGATCGACTCCTCCGGCAGCCCCAGCGCCGAACCCCACACCGCGTCCGCCAGCCGCCCCGTCTCCCGCAGCGCCCCGGCCACCTCGTCGGCCTGCCGCCCGAACTTGTACGCGACGACCGTGCCGGGACCGCTCAGCGCCTCCTTCAGCACCGCCGCCCCGGCGGTCACCGGGACCAGCGTCAGCGGCTCGGTGCCCTCCGTCAGCACGGCACCCGACCGGGCCGCCAGGTCCTGCATCGCGGTGATCCCGGGCACCGTCTCCACCACCGTCCCCGGCACCAGCGCGGCGACCGTGTGCGCGAGATACGTGAACGTCGAGTACACGTTCGGGTCGCCGATCGTGGCGAAGGCCACCGAGCCGCCCGGGTGCGCGCGCAGCAGCCCGGCGACCCGCTCGCCCGCCGCGTCCCACGCCGCCTCGCGGCGCGCCCGGTCCGAGCGCTCGTTCAGCGCGAACACCACCCGCACGACCTTCCCGGCGGGCACGTAGTGCAGCACCGTCGCCTCGGCACGGCCGCGCTCGCCGCCGTCCATCACCGGGACGACGACCACGTCCGCCGCGCGCAGCGCGCCCACGCCCTTCACGGTCACCAGCTCGGGGTCGCCGGGGCCCACCCCGATCCCGATCAGCCTGCTGCTCATGACGTCCGGCACCTCTCGACGAACCTGTGGGCGGCACCGGGCGCGGACGCCCAGTGCGTGTGCAGAAAACTGGCGTGCGCACCACGCCGTACGAACCCCTCCAGACGGCGCCCCTCGCCGCGGAACCCCCAGGCCGGCGACTCCCCGGCGCCCGGCTCCACCACGGTGCGGTGGAACTCGTGGCCGCGCACACGGGTACCGGCGGCGGCCAGGGGGCTGTCGGTGAGGGCGACGGCGTCCCGGTAGCCGAGGGTGAGCCGCTCGGACATCCGTGCGGTGGCGTCCAGCACGTCGCACATCGGCAGGCCGTCCAGCTCCCGGCACAGGTACAGCAGCCCCGCGCACTCCGCCGCGACCGGACCGCCGCCCCGGGCCAGCTCGCCCACGGCCTTGCGCAGCGGCTCGTTCGCGGACAGCTCGGCGGCGTACACCTCGGGGAAACCGCCGCCGAGGACGAGTCCGGCGGTGCCCTCGGGGAGTCCCTCGTCGCGCAGGGGGTCGAAGGGCACGACGTCCGCGCCGGCGGCGGCGAGCAGCTCGGCGTGCTCGGCGTAGGAGAACGTGAAGGCGGGGCCCCCGGCGAGGGCGACGACGGGCCGGGACCCCGGCCTCCCCCCACCCGAGGACGCCTCCCGCGGGCCACCCCCCACGGCCTTCACCGCGTCCCACGCCGCACCCGGCACGGGAGCCGCCGAGCGTGCCAGCGCGAGCACCGCCTCCAGGTCGCACCCGGCGGCCACCCGCGCCCCCATCGCGGCCACCGCCTCCACCGCCAGGGCCCCCCGCTCGGCCACCGGCACCAGGCCGAGGTGCCGCGAGGGCACCTCCACCGGCGCCGCCCGCCGCAGCACCCCCAGCACCGGCACCCCCACCGACTCCAGCGCCTCCCGCAGCAGCGCCTCGTGCCGGTCCGAGGCGACCTTGTTGAGGATCACGCCCCCGATCCGCACCTCCGGGTCCCAGGTCACGAACCCGTGCACCAGCGCCGCCACCGACCGGGACTGCGCCGAGGCGTCGACCACCAGCACCACCGGCGCCCCCAGCACCTTCGCCACCTGCGCCGTGGACGCCAGCTCGCCCTCCCCGGCCGCCCCGTCGAACAGCCCCATCACGCCCTCGACGAGGGCGAGGTCGCACCCCCGCGCCCCGTGCAGGAACAGCGGGGCGATCAGCTCCGGCCCGCACAGGTAGGCGTCGAGATTGCGCCCCGTCCGCCCGGTGGCGAGCGCGTGGTAGCCGGGGTCGATGTAGTCCGGGCCCACCTTGTGCGGGGACACCCGCAGCCCCCGCGCGGTGAGCGCGGCCATCAGCCCGGTCGCCACGGTGGTCTTGCCGCTGCCGGAGGCCGGCGCGGCGAGGACCAGCCGGGGCAGTGCCGTGGACGTCACCACTCGATGCCCCTCTGGCCCTTCTGACCGGCGTCCATCGGGTGCTTCACCTTCGACATGTCGGTGACCAGGTCCGCGAACTCCACCAGCTCCTCGGGGGCGTTCCGCCCGGTGATCACGACGTGCTGGGTGCCGGGACGGTGCCGCAGCACCTCGACCACCTCCCCGGTGTCGATCCACCCCCAGTGCAGCGGGTACGCGAACTCGTCCAGCACGTACAGCCGGTACGTCTCGGCGGCCAGGTCCCGCTTGACCTGCTCCCAGCCCTCGCGGGCCTTCTCCTCGTTGCTCGCGTTGTCGCCCCGGGTCCCCTGCTGCACCCAGGACCAGCCCTCGCCCATCTTGTGCCAGGCCACGGACCCGCCCTCGCCGGACGCCCCCAGCACCCGCAGCGCGTTCTCCTCGCCGACCTTCCACTTCGCGGACTTGACGAACTGGAACACCCCGATCGGCCACCCCTGGTTCCAGGCGCGCAGCGCCAGCCCGAAGGCGGCCGTCGACTTGCCCTTCCCGACCCCCGTGTGGACGACGACCAGTGGACGGTTGCGGCGCTGACGGGTCGTCAGCCCGTCGTCCGGCACGACGCTCGGCTGTCCCTGCGGCATCAGGCGGCCCTCCCGCGTACGTCCTTCACCAGTCCGGCGATCGAGTCGGCCCGCAGCTCCTCGAGCGTCACCGCCGTGCCGCCCAGGTCGGCCGCCAGCCGCCCGGCGAGCCCGAGCCGCACGGGGCCCGCCTCGCAGTCCACGACCACGCAGGCGGTCCCCCCGGCCGCGAACAGCCGTGCCGCCCGCGAGGCCAGGGCCACCGGCTCGGGACCACCCGTGGCCCGCCCGTCCGTCACCACCACGAGCAGCGGACGCCGCGCCGCGTCCCGCAGCCGTTCCACCCGCAGCACCTCGTGCGCCCTGAGCAGCCCGGCAGCCAGCGGGGTGCGCCCGCCCGTGGGCAGCGACTCCAGGCGGGCCGCCGCCGCGTCGACGGAGGAGGTCGGGGGGAGCGCCACCTCGGCGGAGGTGCCCCGGAAGGTCACCAGGCCCACCTTGTCCCGCCGCTGGTAGGCGTCGAGCAGCAGCGAGAGCACGGCGCCCTTCACCGCGCTCATCCGCTGCCGCGCCGCCATCGACCCGGAGGCGTCCACGAGGAACAGCACGAGGTTGCCCTCGCGGCCCTCACGGGTCGCCTGCCGCAGATCGTCCCGGCGCACGACAAGGCCGGGGCCCGAGCGCCCGCGTGCCCGCTGGTGCGGGGCCGCGGCCCGTACGGTCGCCGCCAGGTGCAGCTCGGTCAGCGTGCCCCGCGGCCGCCGGGCACCCGTCGTCCGGCCGTGCCGGGTGCGCGCCCGCGAGCGCCGCCCGGCCGCACCCTCGCCGAGACCGGGGACGCTGAGCACCTTCGTGCGGAAGGGCTCGGCGGCCCGCACCGGCGACTGCTCGCCGGCACCGGACGGCCGGGGTTCGCCGCCCTCGCCCGCCTCGGGCCGGGCGGCGGCGTCCCCGTCCCCGGGCCCGCCGTCCTCGGGGCCGGGCTGCCCGCCGCCACCGCCGGGTCCCCCGCCGTCCGGGTCCGGATCGTCGTCACCGCCGGACCCGCCGGGTCCCTCGGACCCGCCGGAGTCCTCCAGCGTCTCGTCCAGCTTGTCCTCGTCGAGACCGGGCGCGTCGAAGGGATTGCGACGGCGCCTGTGGGGCAGCGCCAGCAGCGCGGCCTGCCGTACGTCCTCGGCGAGCACGTCGGTCCGCCCGGCCCAGGCCGCCAGTGCCGTCGCCGTCCTGGCCATCACGATGTCGGCGCGCATGCCGTCCACCTCGAAGGCCGCGCAGGTCGCCGCGATCTGCCGCAGCGCCCCGTCGCCGAGCCGCACCGAGGGCAGCAACTCCCGTGCCGCGACGATCCGTCGCCGTACGGCGGCCTCCTCCTCCGCCCAGCGCGCGGCGAAGGCGGCGGGGTCGTCGTCGTACGCGAGCCGCCGCCGCACGACCTCCACGCGCAGGTCGGGCTCCCGGGAGGCGGCGACCTCGACGGTGAGCCCGAAGCGGTCCAGGAGCTGCGGGCGCAGCTCGCCCTCCTCCGGGTTCATCGTCCCGACGAGCAGGAAGCGCGCCGCGTGCCGCACGGAGACGCCCTCGCGCTCGACGTACGAGGCGCCCATCGCGGCGGCGTCGAGGAGCAGGTCCACGAGGTGGTCGTGGAGGAGGTTGACCTCGTCGACGTACAGGATGCCCCGGTGGGCCCCGGCCAGCAGCCCCGGCTCGAAGGCCTTCACGCCCTCCGCGAGGGCCCGCTCGATGTCCAGCGCCCCCACCAGCCGGTCCTCCGAGGCACCGACGGGGAGTTCGACCATGCGGGCCGCGCGGGACTCGAAGGGGCCCGGCTCGTGCGGCCCGTCCGGGCACCCCGGATCGGGCCGCGCGGGATCGCACGAGAAGCGGCAGCCGGGGACGACGTCCACCGCGGGCAGCAGCGCCGTGAGCGCCCGCACGGCGGTGGACTTGGCCGTCCCCTTCTCGCCGCGCACCAGGACGCCGCCGACCGCCGGGGACACCGCGTTCAGCAGCAGCGCGAGCCGCAGGTCGTCCTGGCCGACAACGGCCGTGAACGGAAAGGGGGTACTCACTTCTCGTCGCCCTCCAGATCGCCTTCGAGTTCCAGGTAGGTGGCGCGCAGCCGCTCCAGCGTCTCCGCGTCCGGTTCCGCCCACAGGCCCCGGTCGGCCGCCTCCAGGAGGCGTTCCGTGATGCCGCGCAGCGCCCAGGGGTTGGACTTCCTCATGAAGTCCCGGTTCTCGGCGTCGAAGACGTACTCGGCCGACAACTTCTCGTACATCCAGTCGTCCACGACGCCGGCCGTGGCGTCGTAGCCGAACAGGTAGTCCACCGTCGCCGCCATCTCGAAGGCGCCCTTGTAGCCGTGGCGCCGCATGGCCGCCATCCAGCGCGGGTTGACCACCCGGGCCCGGAACACCCGGTGCGTCTCCTCGCCCAGCGTGCGGGTCCGCACCTGGTCCGGCACGGCCGAGTCGCCCACGTACGCCTCCGGGCTCTCGCCCGTCAGATGGCGCACCATGGCGACCATGCCGCCGTGGTACTGGAAGTAGTCGTCGGCGTCGACGAGGTCGTGCTCGCGGGTGTCGACGTTCTTCGCCGCCACCGCGATCCGCCGGAACGCCGTCTCCATGTCGCCGCGCGCCGCCCGCCCGTCGAGCCCGCGCCCGTAGGCGTAGCCGCCCCACACCGCGTACACCTCGGCGAGGTCGGCGTCGGAGCGCCAGTTGCGGGCGTCGATCAGCGGCAGCAGGCCCGCCCCGTACGCGCCCGGCTTGGAGCCGAAGACGCGGGCGGTGGCCCGGCGGCGGTCCCCGTGCGCGGCGGTGTCCTCGTCGGCGTGCGCCTTCACGTAGTTGGACTCGGCGGGCTCGTCGAGTTCGGCCACCGTCCGGACCGCGTCGTCGATCAGGCTCACCACGTGCGGGAAGGCGTCCCGGAAGAAGCCGGAGATGCGGACCGTGACGTCGATGCGCGGCCGGCCCAGCTCCTCCAGGCCGACGACCTCGAAGCCGGTGACCCGGCGCGAGGCCTCGTCCCAGACCGGGCGGCAGCCCAGCAGCGCGAGGATCTCGGCGATGTCGTCGCCCTGCGTGCGCATCGCCGAGGTGCCCCACACGGTGAGCCCCACGGACCTGGGATGGGCGCCCGTGTCGTCGAGGTACCGCCGCACCAGCGAGTCCGCCAGCGACTGCCCGACCTCCCAGCTCAGCCGGGACGGGATCGCCTTGGGATCGACGGAGTAGAAGTTCCGTCCGGTCGGCAGGACGTTGACGAGGCCGCGGGTGGGGGAGCCGGACGGGCCCGCCGGGACGTAACCGCCGTCCAGGGCGCGCAGGATGTTCCCGATCTCGTCGCTCGTACGGGCGAGGCGGGGCACGACCTCCTCGCCCGCGAACCGCAGCACGGCGGCCGCCTCGGGGAGATCGGTGCCGAGCACCTCGCGGACGAGGTCTCCGGCCGCGTCCGCCGCCCAGTCGCGTGCCTCCATGCCCTCGGCGAGCCGACGGCAGAGCTGTTCCAGCAGGTCGATCGCGTCGGAGGCGGTACGGGCCGGGCCGTCCACCAGAGCGGTGAGCGCCGCCGGGACCTCCGCCCCGGCGCCCGGCTCGGCCAGCAACTCCTTCTCCACAAGGCCGAAGCGGGCGGCCAGCGCGGCCCGCAGCCCGGGCAGCGCGTTCGCCCGCCCGCCCCACACCTGGGAGGCGCGCAGCACCGCGAGGACCAGGTTCACCCGGGGCTCGCCGACCGGGCCGCCGCCGAGAATGTGCAGGCCGTCGCGGATCTGCACGTCCTTGATCTCGCACAGATAACCGTCGATGTGCATGACGAAGGAGTCGAACTCGTCCTCGTCCGGCTGGTCGTCCACGTGCAGGTCGTGGTGGAGCTCGGCGGCCTTGACGAGCGTCCAGATCTGCGCCCGCACGGCCGGGGCCTTCGCCGGGTCGAGGTCGCTCACCAGGGCGTACTCGTCGAGGAGTTGCTCCAGCTTCGCCAGATCCCCGTAGGTGTCGGCACGGGCCATCGGCGGCACCAGGTGATCGACCACCGTCGCGTGCCCGCGCCGCTTGGCCTGGGTCCCCTCGCCGGGGTCGTTGACGATGAACGGGTAGACCAGCGGCAGCTCGCCGAGCACGGCGTCCGGAGCGCAGCCGGCGCTCAGCCCGAGCCCCTTGCCCGGCAGCCACTCCATCGTGCCGTGCTTGCCCATGTGCACGACCGCGTCGGCGCCGAACCCGCCCTCCGAGGGCGGGGCCTGAAGCCAGCGGTAGGCGGCCAGGTAGTGGTGGGAGGGCGGCATGTCGGGGTCGTGGTAGATGGCGATGGGGTTCTCGCCGAAGCCGCGCGGCGGCTGGATCATGACCACCACGTTGCCGAAGCGCAGGGAGGCCAGGACGATGTCCTCGCCGTCGACGTAGAGGGAGCCCGGCGGCTCGCCCCACGCCTCCCGCATGGACGCGCGCAGCCCGGGGTCCAGCGTCTCGAACCACTTCCGGTAGTGGGCGAGGGGCACACGGGCCGGAGCGGCGGCGAGCTGGTCCTCGGTCAGCCACTCCACGTCGTGGCCGCCCGCCTCGATGAGCCGGTGGATCAACTCGTCGCCCTCGGAGGGGTGTCCTTCCACCCCGTACCCGGCCTCCCGCAGCGCGTCCAGGACCCGTACCGCCGAGGCGGGCGTGTCCAGGCCGACGGCGTTGCCGACCCGCGAGTGCTTGGTGGGGTAGGCGGTGAAGACGAGCGCGATCCTCTTCTCGGCGTTCGGCTTGTGGGCGAGCGCCGCGTGCCGCACCGCGATCCCGGCGACCCGGGCGGCCCGCTCGGGATCGGCGGCGTACACCGGCACACCGTCGGGACCCTGTTCCTTGAAGGAGAACGGGACGGTGACCAGCCGGCCGTCGAACTCGGGGATGGCGACCTGCATCGCCGCGTCCATGGGGGACAGGGCGGCGTCGGAGGCCTCCCACTGGGCGCGCGAGGTGGTCAGGCACAGGCCCTGCAGCACGGGCACGTCCAGTTCGGCGAGCGCCCCGACGTCCCAGGCCTCCTCCTCACCGCCCGCCGAGGCCTGCGAGGCGTGGTTGCCGCCGGCGGCGAGGACGGTGGTGACGAGCGCGTCGGCCTCCGCGAGCAGCGCGTACAGGCCGGGGTCCGCGCCGCGCAGTGAACCGCAGTACACGGGCAGCGCGTTGGCGCCGCGCGCCTCGACCGCCTCGCACAGGGTGTCCACGAAGGCGGTGTTGCCGCTGAGCTCGTGGGCGCGGTAGAAGAGCACGCCCACGGTCGGCCGCCCCGGCACGCGGGCGCGCGCGCCGTGCACGCCGTACTCGGGCATCTTCCGCGGCTCCTCGAAGCCCTCGCCGGTCAGCAGCACGGTGTCCGAGAGGAACCGGGCGAGCTGGGCCAGGTTCCCAGGACCGCCCTCGACCAGGTAGCGCAGCGCCTCGGCCACCACGCCCGCCGGCACCGAGGACAGGGCCATCAGCTCGGCGTCCGGGACGTTCTCCCCGCCGAGCAGCACGGTCGGCACCCCGGACGCCTCGAGGGCGGCGAGCCCGTCCTCCCACGCCCGCCTGCCGCCCAGCAGCCGCACGAGGACGAGGTCGGCGCCGTCGAGCAGCGCGGGCAGCTCCCCGGCGACGTCCACGCGGGTGGGGTTGCCGATCCGGTAGCCGGCGCCGGAGGCACGCGCCGCCAGCAGGTCCGTGTCGGCGGTCGACAACAACAACACAGTGCTCATGCGGGCGCTCCCGGGGGGATGAAGGGCAGTCCTCGTGGCGCGCCGGACTCGATGAGCCGCCGCAGCGCGTCCGTGTCCGCGTGCTGTTCGATCAGGTCGCCGAGCCGGTCGAGCCGCTCCTCGCGCAGCGCGGCGAAGCAGGTGTCCGGGGCGGGCACGAAGCGGCGGCCCGCGGCGGCCGCGACCTCGCGCAGGTAGGCGCGCCGGAAGCCGTCGGACTCCAGCGAGCCGTGCCAGTGCGTGCCCCGGACGGCGCCGACCCGGCAGCCGTCCAGGGCCTGTCCGGCACCGTCGGAGAAGAAGGGGTCGCCGCCGGTGACCTCGGCGACCCCGTGGTGGATCTCGTACCCCTCGGCCCTCTCGCCGAGGGCGCGGCCGACGGGCCGGGCGAGGGTCTTCTCCCGGGCGAAGCGGACGCGCACGGGCAGCAGCCCGAGGCCGTCCACGCGCCCGGCGCGCGACTCGACCTCGTCCTCGATCTGCTCGCCGAGGATCTGGAAGCCGCCGCAGATCCCGAGGACCGGCCGCCCCTCGGCGGCCCTGCGCCGCAGGGCGTCGGCGAGCCCCCGCTCCCGCAGCCACTCCAGGGCCCGGACGGTGCCGCGCGTGCCGGGCACGATGACGAGGTCGGCGTCGGCCAGTTCCTCCGGCCGGTCCACGAAGCGCACCAGCACACCGGGTTCGGCCGCGAGCGCGTCGACGTCCGTGAAGTTGGACATCAGCGGCAGGGCGCACACCGCCACCCGCAGCACGTCCTCGCCCACCGGCGGCGCGGTGTCCGACTCCCGTACGGTCCCGCGCAGCGAGATCCTCCCCCCCGCTCTCACCTTCGTTCGAGCAGGGGGGACCCCCATGCCGTCCTCCTCGTCGATGCCCAGGCCGTGCCGGAACGGCAGCACGCCGTACGTGGAGCGGCCGGTGAGACCGTGCAGCATGTCCAGGCCCGGCTCCAGCAGCGAGACGTCGCCCCGGAACTTGTTCACGAGGAACCCGGCGACCAGCTCCTGGTCCTTGCGGGAGAGCAGGGCGACCGTGCCGAAGAAGGAGGCGAAGACGCCGCCCCGGTCGATGTCGCCCACGACGAGCACGGGCAGCTTCGCGTTCCGCGCGATCCCCATGTTGACGATGTCGGTCCGGCGCAGGTTGATCTCGGCGGGGCTGCCCGCGCCCTCGCAGATCACCGCGTCGTGAGTGGCGCGCAGTTCGGCCAGCGCGTCGAGCACGACGGAGAGCAACTCCCGCTGGCGGCCGCCGTGGTAGCCGCGGGCGCTCATCTCGCCGACCGGCCTGCCGAGCAGCACCACCTGGCTGCTCCGCTCGCCGCCCGGCTTGAGCAGCACCGGGTTCATCAGCGCGGTCGGCTCGATCCGGCAGGCCTGCGCCTGCATGGCCTGCGCCCGCCCGATCTCGGCGCCCTCCCGTGTGACGAAGGAGTTGAGGGACATGTTCTGCGCCTTGAACGGCGCCACCTTCACGCCCTGCCGCGCCAGCCACCGGCAGATCCCGGCGGTGACGACGCTCTTCCCCGCGTCGGAGGTGGTGCCGGCGACGAGCAGCCCGCCGCCCCTCGGCCGTGCGGTCCCGCCGCTCATGACGTACGTCCCTTCGTCCGGGGCGCGCCGGCGCGCCTCCCGCCCGCGCAGGCGAGCCGGACGCCCGCGCACACGCCCAGCGCGAGCCAGCCGACCCGCCGCGAGAGCCGTGCCGCCCGCTCGATGTCCCCCACCCGCACGGCGCGCCCGGCACCGTTGAGCACCGGGCGGTGCTCCACACGCCCCCCGTACGACAGGGTCCCGCCCAGCCGCACCCCGAGCGCCCCCGCGAAGGAGGCCTCCACGGGACCGGCGTTGGGGCTCGGATGGCGGTGCGCGTCCGCCCGCCAGGCCCGTACCGCGCCCCGGGGGTCCGGTCCGGCGGCGGCCGCGAGGACGGCGGTGAGCCGTGCCCCGGGCGCGCCGGCGAGGTCGTCCAGGCGCGCGGAGGCCCAGCCGAACCGCAGATGGCGCACGGAGCGGTGGCCCACCATGGCGTCCAGGGTGTTGACGGCCCGGAAGCCGAGCAGTCCGGGCACCCCGGCGACGGCGCCCCAGACGAGGGCGCCCACGACGGCGTCGGAGGTGTTCTCGGCGACGGACTCCACGACGGCCCGGGCGATCCCCTCGGCGTCCAGGGCCTGCGGGTCGCGCCCGCACAGGTGCGGCAGCCGCGCCCGTGCGGCGTCCACGTCACCGCTCTCCAGCGCCCGTCCGACGGCCCGCGCCTCGCGGATGAGCGAGGTGCCGCCGAGGACCGCCCAGGTGGCGCTCGCGGTCAGGGCGAGGGAGGCGGCGGGGGAGTGGCGTACGGCGCGTACGGCAAGAGCCCCGAGCGCGGTGGCACCACCGGCGCACACGAGGGTGTGCAGTGCGCCCCAGCCTCGGTGGTCACGCCACAGCACGCGCTCCACGGCTGCCGCGGCCCGCCCGAACACGGCGACGGGATGCCCGCGGCGGGGATCGCCGAGGAGCAGGTCACCGAGGAGGCCGGCGGTGGCGCCGTACGCGTGGAGGCGTTCGGCACCCACGGGGTCAACCGGCCGTGGGATCGGTCAGGTTGTCGCTGGTGAACCTCGGTCGGCAGCCGCGCATGGCGAAGTGTCCTCACTCAGGGTGTCCACGCCCTGGTTCGACGAGATGGGCGGTGAGAGTTCCTGGCTCCCGGGATGGCTACCCCGGTGACAGTGGCGGGACCGCGCCGGATTCACACCGGACTTCCTCTCCTGCCGCCGCATTGGCTTCGGCAGTTCACCACGCCCCCCGACCTCAGTCAACCTGGCCTTGACCTGCTGTGCGGAGTCCCACACGCGCGTTTCCGGGCGCGCGAAAGGGGGGTGGGGGCGGTCGAAGCCGCTCCCACCCCCGCGCGCGCCCTTCACGCCGTCAGGTCACGACGCGTCAGACCACGATCAGATGGATCCCGTACGCCACCGCGGCCGCGCACGCGGCGAAGCACGCGTAGGCCCCCGTGGCGGCGAGCACGGCGCTCCCGCCGCGCGCGGACTCCTTCTTCGTGAGCCCGACGATGCCGAGCGTGAACAGGCCCACCAGTCCCACCGTCACCACGAGCGAGACCCCGAACACTGATCCGAGTGCTGCCCAGTCGATCTTCATCTGTCCGTTCCTCACACCGCGGCGGGACGAGTCGGTTCCGCCGCGGACCCGGTGTCCGGGGCGGGGATGGTGGCCTGCAGCTCTACAACCGGCGTGTTGACCCCGGCCGTTCCGGCGGCGTCCGCCTCGACGAGTGGGCCCGCCGGCGGCGGCGCCACCGCGGCGATGGCCGCGGTCACGACGCCCGGGGACTCGGCGGGGACACCCCCGTCGGCCTCGGCGGCGTCGATGTCCCCGACGCCGTCGAGGTCGTTGACGTTGTCCACGGTCACCGGCTTGCGCCGGGACAGCACCCAGATCGTGCCCGAACCGGCGAGCAGCAGCGCGCCGGTCACGACCGTGCCCCACGTGCCCTGCTTGGTGAGCACCTCGGCCCCGGCCCCGACCAGACCCGCCGCCGGCAGCGTCAGGCACCAGGCGACCAGCATGCGGGTCGCGGTGGACCAGCGGACCACCCCGCCCCGGCGGCCGAGCCCCGAGCCCATCACCGCGCCCGAGCAGACCTGGGTGGTGGAGAGCGAGAAGCCGATGTGGGAGGAGGCGAGGATCGCCGTCGCCGCACTGGTCTGCGCGGCGAACCCCTGCGGCGGTGCCAGGTCGGTCAGCCCCTTGCCGAGGGTGCGGATGATCCGCCAGCCGCCGAGGTAGGTGCCGAGCGCTATCGCCGTGCCCGCCGAGAGGATGACCCACATCGGCGGGTTGGAGCCGGGGGAGAGGACGCCGCCGGTGACCAGGGCGAGGGTGATGATGCCCATGGTCTTCTGCGCGTCGTTGGTGCCGTGCGCGAGGGAGACCAGCCCGGCCGAGGCGATCTGCCCGGCCCGGTAGCCCTTCGCGGTGGCCTTCCGGTCGGCCCGGTCGCCGATGGCGTACGTGAGCCGGGTGGCGAGCATCGCGGCCAGACCTGCGACGACCGGCGCGGCGACCGCGGGGATGAGGACCTTGGTGACGACGGTCGAGCCGTTCACCGAGGACCAGCCGGCCGACATGACCGCCGCGCCGATCAGACCGCCGAACAGTGCGTGGGAGGAACTGGAGGGCAGACCCAGCAGCCAGGTCAGCAGATTCCACAGGATCGCGCCGACGAGGGCGGCGAAGATGACCTCGGTGCGCAGGCCCTCCTCGTCGATGATGCCGCCGGAGATCGTCTTGGCGACCTCCACGGAGAGGAACGCGCCGACGAGGTTCAGCACGGCGGACATGGCCACCGCCGTCTTGGGCCTCAGAGCGCCGGTCGAGATGGTCGTGGCCATCGCGTTGGCCGTGTCGTGGAAACCGTTCGTGAAATCGAACACGAGTGCGGTGACAATCACGATACCCAGAAGGAGCGTGATGTGTTCCATTTACCCAGGCTTCTGTTGGACGTCAGTGGCCCTAGGACCGTAGGCAACCTGGGTGAACGGCAGGTGAACGAGGGCGGGCGGTGCGGTGACCCGAACGGAGTGCCCGGGTTCCGCTTTCGCGACCCGGCCGCCCCTCAGCCCCGCGCGAACCGCTGCAGCCCGGCGAGGGAGCCGTTGAAGACGTTCTGGTCGCCGGGCAGGGTGCCCGAGGTGGCGTACTGCCAGAACGTCCAGGTCGCCCAGCCGCCGGGCAGGGCGCCCGTGCCCGAGGGGTCGTGCCGGGCGATCCACAGCGCGTGGTCGGCCGCGAAGGCGGTGCTGTCACCGGTGCACAGCCGCCACCAGTCGGCCGTCGTGTACAGCACGGGGCGGCGCCCGGTCAGCCGCAGCACCTCCTCGCTGAACGACCTGATCCAGCGCACCATGGCGGCCTTGCCCAGCCCGTAGCACTTGTGCCTGCCGTACGGGTTGTACTCCATGTCGAGCGCGGGCGGCAGGGTCCGCCCGTCCGCCTGCCAGGCGCCGCCGTTGCGTACGAAGTACGCCGCCTGCGCGGCGCCGGAGGAGGTGCCGGGCGTCGCGAAGTGGTACGCGCCCCGCAGGATGCCGGCGGCGCGCGCCCCGGCGTACTGCTTCTCGAAGTCGGGGCTGCGGTAGTCGGTGGACTCGGTCGCCTTGACGTACACGAACCGAGCCCCGTCCGCTTTCGCCCGGGTCCAGTCGACACCGCCCTGGTGCGAGGAGACGTCGTGCCCCTTGGGCGGGTCGGCGGCCCGGGCGGTCCCCGCCCCGGCGGCGAGGAACGCGACGCAGAGGGTCAGCGCCAGGGTGCGGGCGGCGTGGCGTGAGGTCATCGGCTCCCCCGGTGAGCGTGGTTCGGCAGGGATCCGTGGGACCACCGTGCACGGAGAGTCCCGCGGGAGCCCCAGAGAGTAGCCGAAAGACGTCCGAAATCAGCACATCATCATCCAATCGGCTTGTACTGGGGCGTTCGGGAGATGTCTCTGCCGGGGAGAGCGGACCTCGGCTCGCGCCACCTGGCATGATCGCGCCATGACTGAGCAGCGTGGGGAACGGGAGCCGGAGCGGCGAGGAGAGCGGACACCCCACGGCGGGGGCGACGGGGGCGGCGACCGGGACGGGGCCGGCAGGGGGAACGCCGAAGGCGACCGGGACCGGTCGGCCTTGGCCCGCGTCTGGGAGGCGCTTGTCGCCACCGCCCGCCGGACGGTCGCCGACGGACTGGTCGTCGGCACCTCGGGCAACGTGTCGGTCCGGGTGGGGGACACGGTGCTGGTCACCCCCACGGGCGTGCCGTACGACAGGCTGGGCCCCGGGGACATGGCCGGCCTCGGCCTCGACGGCCGCCAGGTGCTCGGCTCGCTGCGGCCGACCAGCGAACTCCCGCTGCACCTCGCGGTGTACCGCGCCACCGGCGCCCGCGCGATCGTGCACACGCACGCCGTGCACGCCACGGCGGTCTCCACGCTCGTCGACGAACTGCCGCCGATCCACTACATGACCGCGGCTCTCGGCGGCCCGGTCCGGGTGGCCCCCTACGCCACCTACGGCACGGACGAACTGGCCGGGCACGTGCTCCGCGCCCTCACCGGACGCACCGCCTGCCTGCTGCGGAACCACGGCACCCTCACCCACGGCGACACCCTCGACCAGGCGTACGACCGCACCGCCCAGCTGGAATGGATGTGCCGCCTCTGGCTCACCGCGACGGCCTCGCCGGCCGGCCCGCCCAGTCTCCTGACGCCCGCACAGCTCGCCGAGGTCACGGCCCGGCTGGAGAACTACGGGCAGCCGGACGCCCCCTGAGGGACGTTCCGCCGCCCGGAGCGAGGGCCCGACGGCCGGAGAGAGAGGCGTTCCGCTGGCCGAAGCCCTCCCCAGCCACCACACTGGACCGGTGCGCACTGTCAGGCCGACGGCCGCCGCCGTCACCGTAGCCCTCGCCGCCGGCCTCGCCGGGGCCGCCGGCGTCGCCGCCGGCCGCCTCGCCGGCGACGCCACACTCAAGGCACCCCCCGGCCGCCCCCTGCCCACCGAACCACGGCTCGCCGTGCACGGCACCGCCGCCGGCCAGATCACCCTGACCCGCGCCCTGGCCTCCCTCCGCCCGGGCGCCTACGGCCTCGTCGGCGAGGGCGTGCACGCGGTCGTCGGCCAGGTCCTCACCGGGGCCGACCGCTCCGCCGACACCGTCGTACGCCGTCTCGAACGCGTCACCCACGGCAGCCTGGAGACCGGCGACAAGGTCCGGTTCACCCCCGAACTGCACGTCGGCGACCCGGGCGGCGCCCTCGGGCTCGACCACAGCGACGTGACCCTGTCCGGCGAACTCGGCCCGCTCCCCGCCTGGCGCGTGCCCGGCGTGCGGGACACCTGGGTGATCGCCGTGCACGGGCTCGGGTCCAGCCGCGCGCACCCGATGAACCTCATGCGGTTCCTGCACCGCCACGACCTCACGGTCCTCGCCCCCTCCCTCCGAGGGGACCCGGGCGCGCCCCCCTCACCCGACGGGCTGCACCACCTCGGGGACACCGAGTGGCGGGACGTGGACGCCGCGCTCCACCACGCCGTGCGCCACGGTGCCCGGCGCGTCGTGCTGTACGGCTGGTCGACCGGCGCGACCGCGGCGCTCGCCGCCGCGGCCCGCTCCGCGCTGCGGGACCGCGTCGTGGGCCTCGTGCTCGACTCGCCCGTGCTCGACCGGGAGGCGACGCTGCGCGCGCTGGCGCGGGCCCGGCACGCCCCGCGCTTCCTGCTGCCGCTCGCGGTGCGGGCGGCCCAGGGAAAGCTGCGCTGGGACCCGGAACGGCTGCGGCAGCGGGTGGACCCCGGGCGGCTGACGAAGCCGGTGCTGATCTTCCACGGTCCCGGGGACGCCGTCGCGCCCTGGGGAACCTCCCGGCGGCTGGCGGCCGAGCGGCCGGAACTGGTCGTGCTGCACACCGTGCGGGAAGGGGCGCACGGGGCGATGTGGAACGCCGACCCCGAGGAGTACGAGGAGACGCTGCGGCGCTTCCTCACACCACTGGTGTGAGACCCCGGCACCACCGGTGTGAGACCCCCGCCGGCCGGGGCGCCGCACCCCGCCGGGAGCGCGCGGCCGACGGCCGCCCTCCCGGTTCCGGTTCGGCCCGGTTTCCTTCCGGTCGGCGGGGTGCGGGACGGTGCTCGCGCAGCCTCCGCGGCGTGGCGCGGGCCCGGCGCCCGCCTTCCGTTTGGGTTTTCGGACCGTCAACCGGAAGACTGCCCCTGTGACGTCCCGTACCCCGCGCGACTCCAGGCTCCGTCTCGTCCGCCCGCGGCCCCTGGCCGCCGCTCCCCGAGCGGTGAACCAGCACCGCACGCGCCGCCCCGCGCCCCGGCCGCCGGAGGGCACCCCGCCACCGGCGGAACTGGCCCGCATGGCCCGCGCCCGGCTGTCCGCCGCCGCCACGGTCGCCCGCTGGGCCGACACCGCCCTGCGTCCCGGCCGCGACGGGGCGGGGCCCGGGGGCGGGGGCACCCTCTCCGCCCGGACCGCCGAATCCGCCGCCGCCGAACTGGGTCTGACCGTCGCTCAGGTGCGCGCCGACTGGGACACCGCACGCCTCGCCGGTCTCGTCGAGGTGCACGGCGACAGCGCCCGCTCCGGCTGGCGGCTGCGCGCCTGGGACCGCGACGACAGCGCCGTACTGCGGGGCTGGGTCGCCCTGTTCGACGCCTGGTCGCTGGCCTCCCCGGAACCCTCGGACCGGGAACACGCCGACATCGCCGAGGTCGTCTCCGCGATGCCCCAGCTCCTCTCCTTCCTCCAGCTCTCCGCCGGGCCCGTCCCCGTGGAGCAGCTCCTCGACCTGCTGCGCCAGCGCGTCACCGAACTGCGCACCGAACGCTGCGAGGTCCCCTACGGCCCGGCGCCCGATCCCGTCGCCCCGACCGGCGGCGGCCTGAGGGCCGTCGACCCGGCCGCCCCCGTCGTGCTCCCCGAGCCGGCCGACGCCGTCACCCTCGCCCCCCTCCTGGACTGGGCGCTGGGAGCGCTCGCCGCCGTCGGTGCGCTGACCTACGGCGAGGGACAGGCCACGCTCACCCCGCTCGGGAGCTGGGCGGTCTGGGTCAAGCTCGAGCAGATCTGCGTGGCCGCGCAGAGCCCGGCCGGCAACATCGAGGTCGCCGCCGAGGACATGCTCCGCGGCTGCGCCCAGCTCCGGCCCAACGCCGCCCGCGCCGAGTACCGCGCCTGGCTCGCCGCCCGCCCCGTCGGCGGCGCTGTCACCGAACTCCTCGAGGCCGCCCGCGGTGAGGACGCGCTGCTGCGCGGCCTCGCCTTCGAGGCCCTGCGCGTCGTCGGCGCCCCCGCCGAACCCGAGGTGCGCGCCGCCGCCGAGGAGGCCGGGCTGCGCCCCTACGCCCTGCTCTGGCTCGCCGAGCAGGAGGGCGTCGACCCCGAGGACGCCCACGAGGTGCTCACCCGCGAGGAGGCCACCTGGCTGTGGGTGGACACCGCCGCCGCCGTCGCCGACCACGGGGAGGCGCCGCTCCTCGTACGCCACCTGGAGTCCGCCGTGCAGCCCACCGTGCCCGCGCTCCTGGACGAGGTGCGTGCCGTCGGCCACCCGCGCACCGTGCAGGTGCTCGTCGCGCTCGCCGCCGCCCACCCCGACCCGGCGCTGGCCAGAGCCGTGCGAAGAGCCGCCTTCCAGGTCCACACCGGCGGCTGAACCCACGCCCTCCCGGCAGCGGCCCGGCGGCCCGACGTTCCGTGCCACCGGGCCGGCCGGCCCGGGCCGTCGGGGGACCGCCCGGCGCTCAGCCCCCGGTGTCCGGCGCGTACGTGCCGAAGCTCCAGATGTTGCCCTCCACGTCCCGGGCCATGTAGTCCCGCGAGCCGTAGTCCTGGTCCGTCGGGGGCATCAGGATCTCCGCGCCGTGCTCCACCGCTCTTCGGTGGTGCGCGTCCACGTCGTCCACCACGACGTAGACCCCGGCCGGGCCGCCCCCCTTCATCGCCTCGTCGAAGCGGCCGCCCCGGCCCCGGGAGCCGAGCATCACCGCGCCCTCGCCCTGCACCAGTTCGGCGTGCACCACCTTGCCGTCCTCGCCCTCGTACACCGCGAGTTCGGTGAAACCGAACGCCGCGGTGAGCTGACGGATCGCCGCCGAGGCGTCCGCGTACAGCAACGTGGGAAAGACGCTCGGACGCCCGCCACCCCTGCCTGCCATGTCGTTCACGCTCCTCTCGCGGCCCGCGCCTCCGCGCTCCGCCCGCCCGGAATGTGGCCTGCTTCACAGTCTGGCACCCACCACTGACAACGCCTCGGGAAACGGCGCGGTCCTACCCGGGAGGAGTAAGCGGGCGGCGCGCACGGCACGGGCGAGGCAGGCGGGAGGGCGGCCCGAGTGCGGTCCGCGGCGCAGTCCCGCGGACGGGGCAAACCGCTTGCGCACCCCCGTTAGACTTGGCCCATGGCCATTCTCCTCGCGCATTAGACAGCGGGAACGCCCTCAGCCGCCCGTCCCGCCTCACCCGCTACTGGAGTCTGTCCGTGATTTCCGCTTCCGGCATCGAACTGCGTGCCGGTGCCCGCATCCTCATCGAGTCCGCCACCTTCCGCGTCGCCAAGGGCGACCGCATCGGACTGGTCGGACGCAACGGCGCCGGCAAGACCACCCTCACCAAGGTCCTGGCAGGCGAGGGCATGCCCGCCGCCGGCACCGTGACCCGTTCCGGCGAGGTCGGCTACCTCCCGCAGGACCCCCGCACCGGCGACCTCGACGTGCTCGCCCGCGACCGCATCCTCTCCGCGCGCGGCCTCGACACACTGCTGCGCAAGATGCGCGAGAACGAGCAGCGCATCGCCAACGGGCAGGGCGCCACCCGGGAGAAGGCGCTGAAGCAGTACGAGCGCCAGGAGACCGAGTTCCTCACCAAGGGCGGTTACTCCGCCGAGGCCGAGGCCGCGACCATCGCCGCCGCGCTCAACCTGCCCGACCGCGTGCTCGGCCAGCCCCTGCACACCCTCTCCGGCGGTCAGCGCCGCCGCATCGAGCTGGCCCGCATCCTGTTCTCCGACGCGGACACCCTGCTGCTGGACGAGCCCACCAACCACCTCGACGCCGACTCGATCGTCTGGCTGCGCGACTACCTGCGGACCTATCGCGGCGGCTTCATCGTCATCTCCCACGACGTCGACCTGGTCGAGACGGTCGTCAACAAGGTGTTCTACCTGGACGCCAACCGCTCCCAGATCGACGTCTACAACATGGGCTGGAAGCTGTACCAGCAGCAGCGGGAGGCCGACGAGAAGCGGCGCAAGCGGGAGCGGCAGAACGCCGAGAAGAAGGCCGCCGCGCTCCACTCGCAGGCCGACAAGATGCGCGCCAAGGCCACCAAGACGGTCGCCGCGCAGAACATGGCCCGCCGCGCCGACAAGCTCCTGGCCGGCCTGGAGGCGGTCCGCCAGTCCGACAAGGTCGCCAAGCTCCGCTTCCCCGAGCCGGCCCCCTGCGGCAGGACCCCGCTCATGGCGGAGGGCCTGTCGAAGTCGTACGGCTCCCTGGAGATCTTCACCGACGTCGACCTGGCCATCGACAAGGGCTCCCGGGTCGTCATCCTCGGCCTCAACGGCGCCGGCAAGACGACGCTGCTGCGGCTGCTGGGCGGCGTCGAGCAGCCCGACACCGGCGCGGTCGTCCCCGGCCACGGCCTCAAGCTCGGCTACTACGCGCAGGAGCACGAGACCCTCGACCCCGAGCGCACGGTGCTGGAGAACATGCGCTCGGCCGCGCCCGACATGGACCTCGTCGAGGTCCGCAAGGTGCTCGGCTCCTTCCTGTTCTCCGGCGACGACGTGGACAAGCCGGCCGGTGTCCTCTCCGGCGGTGAGAAGACCCGGCTCGCGCTGGCCACCCTCGTCGTCTCCTCCGCGAACGTGCTGCTCCTGGACGAGCCCACCAACAACCTCGACCCGGCCAGCCGCGAGGAGATCCTCGGCGCGCTGCGCACCTACAAGGGCGCCGTCGTCCTGGTCACGCACGACGAGGGCGCGGTGGAGGCGCTGCAGCCGGAGCGGATCATCCTGCTCCCGGACGGCGTCGAGGACCTGTGGGGCTCCGACTACGCGGACCTGGTCGCCCTCGCCTGACCCCGGGGCGCGCCTCGGCCGCCCCCTGCGGCCCCCGTCCGCGCCCGTGGTCCGCTTCCGTCGTCCCGTGTCCCTCCCGGGACCGGGACATGATCCCTTGCGCATGGATCATTCGACCCACGCGTGATCCACCATCTGTGTGAGATCTCCTCGTACCCCGGTGCGTCGCGCACCGCTCTTCCGGCCGGGCCCCCCTTCCGCGGGGGCCCGGCCGTCGCGCGTCCGTGACCTGCTGGTTCATGGGCGCGCTCGTGCGGGCGTGCGGGAAATCAGCGATCGGAATACTTCCCTCCGTTTGTGGGGACCCGCTCCTGTCGTCAAAACCGTCTCTCATCGACCTTGCCGAATGGGTGGCCAACCCGCCCCGGAGGGGTGATCATGAGAGGACCAGAGCGCACTTCCCATGAGGAGGCACGGGTGGCCGAGACTCTGAAGAAGGGCAGCCGGGTGACCGGCGCCGCGCGCGACAAGCTCGCGGCAGACCTGAAGAAGAAGTACGACTCCGGTGCGAGCATCCGGGCGCTGGCCGAAGAGACCGGCCGCTCGTATGGCTTCGTGCACCGGATGCTCAGCGAGTCGGGCGTCACGCTGCGTGGACGCGGCGGAGCGACACGCGGAAAGAAGTCCGCCTCCGCCTGAGGTCCTCGAGTCCGAAGGCGGCCATCGGTTCTCCGATGGTGACCACCCGGACGGTCGGGTGACCGACCGGGTGGTTACTGTGCAGTCACTTGGGATGCCGGAGCACGGCGTCCCCGACGACCGCACCCCTTCGGAGGCGCCCCCATGGCTTCGCTCGGACTCGACCTCGAACCGGTACTCGACAAGGATGGCGTACGCCTCACCGTGGACGACGCGGTCGCCACGGTGACGCTGGCCAACCCCGCCAAGCGCAACGCCCAGGGCCCCGCCCTGTGGCGCACGCTGATCGAGGTCGGCCGGCTGCTGCCGGGTTCCGTGCGGGTGGTCGTGCTGCGCGCCGAGGGCAAGTCCTTCTCGGCGGGGCTCGACCGGCAGATGCTCACGCCCGAGGGAATTCCCGGCGAGCCCTCGTTCATCGGCCTCGCCCGGAGCGAGGACGCCGAACTGGACGCCACGATCGCCGCGTACCAGGAGGCGTTCACCTGGTGGCGGCGCAACGACCTCGTGTCCGTCGCCGCCGTGCAGGGGCATGCCATCGGCGCCGGTTTCCAGCTGGCGCTCGCCTGTGACCTGCGCGTCGTCGCGGACGACGTGCAGTTCGCCATGCGCGAGACCAGCCTTGGACTGGTGCCGGACCTCACGGGTACGCACCCGCTCGTCGGCCTCGTCGGTTACGCCCGCGCGCTGGAGATCTGCGCCACGGGCCGCTTCGTGCACGCGGAGGAGGCCGTCAGCACCGGCCTGGCCAACGCCGCGGTCCCCGGCGAGCAGCTCGAGGACACGGTGCGCGATCTCGTGGACGCGCTGCTGGCCGCCCCGAGGGACGCCGTGGTGGAGACGAAGGCCCTGCTGCGCGGGGTGCGGGACCGCACCTTCGACGAACAGCGCGCGGCGGAACGGGCCGCCCAGGCCCGCCGGCTCCGGGACCTGGCGGGCCTGGCCGACTGAGCCGGCCCGAGGGGACCGGGATCACGTGCAGTGCGGGCGGGCGGGGCGGGGAGCCGGGAGGCAGCCGCCCCGCCCGCGACGTGACACGGGAAAGCTCTCGATCCCCGCGTCGGGCGCCCCCGGCTCAGAAGCCGCGCAGTGCGCCGCCGTCCACCGGCAGCATCAGCCCCGTGAGATACGAGGCGGCCGGTGAGAGCACGAAGGCGGCGACCCGCCCGAACTCCTCCGGCGTCCCGTAGCGCCGCAGCGGAATCCGCGATTCCTGCTCGCGGCGGGTGGCCGCCGGATCGGCGGACGCCGCGTCCAGCTCGCGCACCCGGTCGGTGTCGATCCGGACCGGCAGCAGCCCCACCACCCGGATGCCGCGCGGCCCCAGCTCGTCCGCGAGCGACTTGGCGAGCCCCGCCAGTCCCGGGCGCAGCCCGTTGGAGATCGTCAGCCCGGGAACCGGCTCGTACACCGAGCCCGACAGCACGAACCCGATGACCCCGCCCTCGGGGAGTTCCGCCGCGGCCGTGCGTGCCATCCGCACCGCGCCCATGAACACGGATTCGAGCGCGGCGGCCCACTGGGCGTCGGTGTTGTCGGCCACGAATCCGGGCGGCGGCCCGCCCACGCTGACCAGTACGCCGTGGAAGCCGCCGAAGCGCTCCCGGGCGGTCGCGACCAGCCGGGCCGGGGCCTCCGGGTCGCCGTTGTCCGCGGCCACGCCCACCGCGCCCGGCCCCAGCTCCGCGGCGGCCGCGGCCGCGCCCTTCTCCTCGCGCCCGGTGAGCACCACCTTGGCGCCGTCGGCCACCAGTTCCCGCGCCGTGGCGTTGCCCAGCCCCCGGGTCCCCCCGGTGACCACGTACACACGATCCTTCAGTCCAAGATCCATGGCCCCATCCTGCCTCTCCGCCCGCCCCGCGCACACCCGTCCGAGGGGTCTCACCGCTCGGGGAAAGCGGGACTTGCCCCCTTGCCCCCGTACAGGCACAGCGCGGTGTTCACCAGGCCCAGGTGGCTGAAGGCCTGCGGGAAGTTGCCGAGCTGGCGGCCGTCCACGGGGTCGTACTCCTCGGCGAGCAGCCCGACGTCATTGGCCAGGGCGACGCTCCGTTCGAACAGCTCCCGGGCCTCCCGCGTGCGGCCCGTCAGATGCAGCGCCTCCGCGAGCCAGAAGGAGCACACCAGGAACGTCCCCTCGTCGCCGGGCAGCCCGTCGACGTTCGGGCCCGCCGTGCTGTAGCGGCGCACGAAGCCACCGTGGCCGAGCTCCTCCCGGACCGCGTCGACCGTGCCGACGACCCGGGGGTCCTCCGGCGGCAGGAAACCGACCCGGGGGATGAGCAGCAGCGAGGCGTCCAGCTCACTGGAGCCGTAGAACTGGGTGAACGTGTTCCGCTTCGGGTCGTACCCGCGTGCGCACACCTCCTGGTGCACCTCCTCCCGCATCGCCCGCCAGCCCTCCAGGTCGCCGCCGAGCTGGGGGTTCTCCTCCAGGGCGCGCACCGCGCGGTCGGCGGCCACCCAGGCCATGACCTTGGAGTACACGAAGTGCCGGCGGCCGCCGCGCACCTCCCACAGGCCCTCGTCGGGCTGTTTCCAGGCGGTGCGCAGGAAGTCCATGAGCGCCCGCTGCACCTGCCACATGTGCGGCTTCTCGGGCAGGCCCGCGCTGAGCCCGAGGGAGAGGGAGTCGATGACCTCGCCGTACACGTCGAGCTGGAGCTGGGTCACCGCGTCGTTGCCGGTGCGCACGGGGGAGGCGCCCGCGTAGCCGGAGAGCCACGGCAGCTCCACCTCCCGCAGCCGCCGTTCGCCCGAGATGCCGTACATGATCTGCAGGTCGGCGGGGTCGCCGGCGACCGCACGCAGCAGCCAGTCGCGCCACGCCTCGGCCTCCTCCAGGTAGCCGGCGCCGAGGAGCGCGTTCAGGGTGAGCGTGGAATCGCGCAGCCAGGAGTAGCGGTAGTCCCAGTTGCGGACCCCGCCGAGCTGCTCGGGCAGCGAGGTGGTCGGGGCGGCGACGATGCCGCCGGTCGGCCGGTAGGTGAGCGCCTTGAGCGTGATCAGGGAGCGCACGACGGCGTCCCGGTGGGGCCCGTCGTAGCGGCACCGGGCGGCCCACTCCTGCCAGTCCGCGAGGCTGGTGCGCAGGGCGCCGTGCGGGTCGACGAGCGGGGGGCGCGGCTCGTGGGAGGGGTGCCAGGTGAGGACGAAGGCGACCTTCTGCCCCGCGTGCACGGTGAACTCCGAGTGGGTGCAGAAGTCCTCGCCCCAGGTGCGCACCGGGGGCTCGCTGCGCAGCCAGACCGCGTCGGGCCCGGCGACCGCCACCCGATGACCGTCGGTGCGGCGCATCCACGGGACGATCGAGCCGTAGTCGAAGCGCAGCCGGAGCGCGCCGCGCATGGTGACGGCGCCGGACAGGCCCTCGACGATGCGGACGACGTCGGGGGCCCGGTCGCGCTGCGGCATCAGGTCGGTGACGCGGACCGACCCCTCGGGGGTGTCCCACTCGGTGTCCAGGACGAGGGAGTCGGGGCGGTAGGCCCGCCGGTCGCAGAGGCCGGCCCCCTTGGGCGCGAGACGCCAGTGGCCGTTGTGCTTGTCACCCAGCAGGGCGGCGAAGCAGGCCCCGGAGTCGAACCGGGGCAGGCACAGCCAGTCGATGGAACCCGTCCTGCTGACCAGCGCGGCCGTCTGTTCGTCACCGATGAGGGCGTAGTCCTCGATGCGCACTTCCATGCGCCTCGGGGTTCCCGGATCGGGACCGGCGCAATCACGCACTTCCGGCCGGCAGGCGGGCGTGGACGGTGCGGAGGACCTATGCCGCCGCGGGTTCCCGCGCCTTCGCCGTGTCCTCGCGCTTCTGGCCCGCCCGGTCCCGTGCCTCGCGCCGGGCGAGGACGACCCAGCCCACCGGGACGCCGGCGGAGAACAGCCACCACTGGACGGCGTACGCCATGTGGGGGCCGATGTCGCTGTGATTGGGGTCCGGGATCAGTTCCGGGGCGCCGCCCGCGGGCTCGGGGGCCGTCTGCTCCACGTAACCGGCGAGCACCGGCCTGCCCAGCCGGTCGGCCTCCACCTTGCTGTTGATCAGCATGACCTGGCGGTCGGGCAGGCCCTTGACGTTCTTGATGCCGCTGTCGGCGGTCGTCTGGTCCGGCATGAGGCGCCCGGTGACCGTGATCTCGCCGCGCGCGGGCGCCGGGATCTTCGGGAACTCGGTCTGCGCGCCGTCCGCGGGGATCCAGCCCCGGTTGACCAGCAGCACCTTGCCGTCGTCCAGGACGAACGGGGTCAGCACGTGGTAGCCGACCTCGCCGTCCGTGTTCGTGCGGCGCCGGACGACGACCTCGTGCGCGGTGTCGAAGGTGCCCCTGGCGGTCACCCTGCGGTACAGGTCGACGTGCTTGACCTCGCCGCCCGGGGCGGTGAGCGACTCGGCGGGCACCGGCTTCGCGGCCAGCGAGTCGCCTATCACCGTGTTCAGCGCCACCTTGTGCTGGTGCCGGTGCAACTGCCAGAAGCCCAACTCGATCATCGTCGGGATGAGCAGGAGTGCGATGAGGGTGAGGATCACCCACTGCCGGGACAACAGGAAGCGGTACACCCGACGACGGTACCTCCTGGGCCGAGGACCCCGGCCGGTAGGGTCCCCCGCCGCATCCCGGCGGCCCGGGTCTCAGACCTTGCCTCAGACCTTGTCGGTGATGCCCGCCCTCCCCTCCGCGCGGGCGCAGTGCGCGCCGCAGTACCAGTGGCCGTCCACCTCGACGCCCTGGCCGATGATCTGCACCCGGCAGTGCTCGCAGATCGGGGCCATCCGGTGGATCGCGCAGGAGAAGCAGTCGAAGACGTGCACGGCACCCTGTGCGTGCACCTCGAACGTCATGCCGTAGTCGTTTCCGCAGACCTCGCAACGTGCCATGGGGGACAGGGTGCGGTGCCGTGCGGCACCGGGCGGGCGACCTCCGGGGCGAGTCGCCGCACCGTCACCCGTACGTCCGGCATGCCGCCTACGCCCGCTTGCTCCCTTTCGCTCCCTCGGTCTCCGCGGCCGGCTCCACGTTCTGCAGCAACTGGCCGAAGGCCGCCTCGTCGACCACCGGCGTGCCGAACTGCCGGGCCTTGAGGACCTTCGACGTGCCCGAGTCGGGGTCATTGGTGACGAGCAGGCTGGTGAGGCGGGACAGGCTCGTCGCCACGTGCAGTCCGGCGTCCACCGCGCGGTCCTCCAGCAGTTCGCGGTCGACCGAGGTGTCCCCGGAGAAGGCCACCCGCATGCCCTGCTTGAGCGGACGCCCCTCCTCGTACCGGCCGGGGTTGGGGTAGGGGCACGGCGGCAGCTTGCGGGACTGGCGCCAGCTCCCGGGCCGTGAGGCGCCCGGGGGCGTGGCCTGGCGGCCGATGCGCGGGGTGGCGGACCACTCGGTCAGCGGGAGGCACTCCAGCAGCGGCAGCCGGACGTTGTCCCGCGCCGCCGCGTGCAGGCTCGGCCGGAACGCCTCGGCGAGCACGCGCGCGTCGTCCAGCGCGTGGTGCGCCCGCCGCTGGACGACGCCGAAGTGGGCCGCCAGCGTCTCCAGCTTGTGGTTGGGCAGCGGCAGCGCGAGCGCCTTGGACAGCGCGATCGTGCACAGCCGCTGACGGACCGGCGGCTCCTGGCCCGCGCGCGCGTACTCGCGGGCGATCATCGACCAGTCGAAGACCGCGTTGTGCGCGACGAGCACCCGTCCCGTAAGCCGGGCCGCGAACTCCCCGGCCACCTCGTGGAACAGGGGCGCCCCTTCGAGCGCCTCGCTCGTCAGACCGTGTATCCACACGGGGCCGGGATCGCGCTCCGGGTTGACCGTCGTGTACCAGTGGTCCTCGACCTCGCCGCGCGCGTCCAGCCGGTAGACGGCCGCGGAGATGATGCGGTCGTCCCGCGCCAGGCCGGTGGTCTCCACGTCGACGACCGCGTATCCCTGCGGATACGCGGCCGGCCAGGATGCCGGGGGCGCTGCGATCGTAGGGTCTTCGAGCATGGTCAATGAGAATACGGGCACCGACCGACAGCCCCGTCGCGGACCTCACCCCTCCCCGCGCCCCGCGGCCCTCCTGACGTTCCCTCAGCGCCACCGGGCCGCGTCGGCGCCCCAGGTCCCCGGCGGCCGGTCCCAGGTCGTGGGGGAGCCCGCGAAGCGCACCGGCGGCAGGGCGTACCGCAGCCGGCCGGCCCCGCTGTCCGTCTCCGCGAGCCAGGGCGAGGCGTCCTCGTAGGGCGGCGCCGGGCTCGCCGCGACCGTGCCGCCCGCCGGTGTCCCGTCCCCTGCCAGCCAGGCCGCCGTCCGCGCCAGCGCGAAGCGGAGGAGGCGGGAACCGCCCCGCTCCGTCTGGTCGGTGAGGGACCGCAGGACGGCCGCCGCCATGAGGTATCCCGTGCCGTGGTCCAGCGCCTGGGCGGGGAGCGCCCCCGGCCGCCCGTCGGCCGTGCCCTCGGTCACCGCGATGCCGGTGGCGACCTGCACCAGGCTGTCGAAGCCCCGCCGCCCACCCCACGGGCCGTACGCGCCCCAGGCGGACAACTGGGCCACCACCAGCCCCGGCCGCCGCTCGGCGAGGGCCGGCGCGGAGAGCCCGAGGCGGTCGAGCGCGCCGGGCCGGTACCCCGTCACGAGGACGTCGGCCGAGGCCAGGAGGTCCTCGAAGGCGGCCCGGTCGCCGGGGGCCGTCAGGTCGAGCGTCGTGGACCGCTTGCCGAAGTCCATGTCGAGGTGCTGGTCGGGGATCTCGGGGAGCCGAGGGCTGTCGATCCGCAGCACGTCGGCGCCGAGCAGGGCGAGCGCGCGGGTGGACACGGGTCCGGCGATGACCCGGGTGAGGTCCAGCACCCGCAGGCCCGCCATCGGGAGCAGGGGGGTCTCCGGCAGGGGCAGAGGAGCGCGGGCCGGCGCGTCGTCCAGGCGCTCGCGCTCCACGAGAGGGCGCGCGCGCAGTGCGCGGCCCTGCTCGTGCGCCGCCCATTCCCCGGGCGTGCGCAGGGCCACCGCGAGCCCTCCGGCCGCGCACACGGTCTCCTCCACCTCGAGTGCCGGCCGTTCGGCGAGCACCGCCTCCACCGTCTGAGGGGCGGCGTCGGCCGTGAGGCCCAGCGCGCCGAGCAGGCGCGCCCGGTGGTGGGGGTAGTTGGCGTGCGTGCGCACCCAGCCGTCCGCGGTGCGCCAGAAACGCGACAGCGGCGCGAACGGGCTCGTCGCGCGCCCGTCGACCCGCAGATGCCGTTCGCTGTGGAAGGCGGTCGCGACGGCCCCGTCGTCGACCGTCACCTCGGGCGCCCGCGCGAGCCCGGCCCGCCGCGCCCCCCACTCGGCCCCGGCCAGGGCGCACGCTCCCACGCAGGCCCGCGCGAGTTCCCGCACGGGCAGCCGGGCGGCGAGCGCCCCCTCCCGTACGACGGTCGAGACCTCCGGGAGCAGCGAGGGCTCCCCGCCCAGCGCCGTCCAAGCAGTGGCGATGTCGATGTGCTCGTCGGTCATGAGCGCAGTATGCGCGGGCCCGGGCGTGCGGAGGGGCCGGGCTCGCCCCCGGACGAACCCGGCCCCTCCGGGCCGCTGCCACGCGCGGCCGGTGTCACGCGACTAGCGTGTGACCGCCTTGAGCGCGTTCACGGTGCCCCAGCCGTAGAAGCCGTTGCGGTTCTTCGAGCCCTGGCACACCGCGTCGACCTTGCCGTCCGAGTCGATGTCGTACGGCTTGGTGCACGGAGTGGCGTCGGCCTCGGCGTAGAGGAGCGCCTTCACCAGCGCGGCGGGGGCGTGCGGGTGGGTCGACTTGATGAGCGCGGCCACACCGGCGACGTGCGGGCTCGCCATCGACGTACCCGCCATGTAGCCCCACGAGCCGCCCGGCAGCGGGCCGAGGATGAGACCGCTGTTCGCGGGCGGGGCCGGGGCCTGGTAGGCCGTCGAGTCACCGCCGGGCGCGGCGACGTCGATCTGGCCGAGGCCGTAGTTCGAGAACGAGGACTTGATGCCCTTGGCGCCCGTGGAGGCGACGGTGACGACACCCGGCAACTGGGTCGGGATGTCGAAGCACTTGGAGGTGTCGACCACCCGGTCGCCCGGGGTGGTGTCGTTGGGGGAGGAGGGGTCGGTGATCTCGTCCGCGGCCAGGTCGTAGTTCTCGTTGCCCGCGGCGGCGACGTTGACCGTGCCCTTCTTCTCCGCGTACCGGGTGGCCCGGGTCAGCGCGGTGACGAGCGCCTTCTGGTCCGGGTCGTCGGTGCAGTTGAAGTACCAGGGGTCGGTGTAATAGCTGTTGTTGGTGACGTCCACGCCGTGCTCGGCGGCCCACATGAAGCCGCACACCACGGCCTCGGTGTAGAAGAAGCCCTCCGTCGTGGAGACCTTGATCCCGGCCACCTTGACGCCCGGAGCGACACCGGTGATGCCGACGCCGTTCTTGGCGCCCGCGATCTCGCCCGCCACGTGCGTGCCGTGCGGGCTCTCCTCGGCGGAGGGCCGCCAGGCGCCGTCGGCCGTGTTCGCCTTGCCGGACACGCAGTTGACGGAGGCCTTGCGGTTGAAGTTGGGCGCGATGTCCGGGTGGGTGTCGTCGACGCCGGTGTCGATGACGGCGACGGTCACCTTGCTGCTGCCCAGCGTCTTCTGGTGCGCCTTGTCCGCCTTGATGGCGGGCAGGTCCCACTGCAGGGGCTCCAGCGGGTCCTGGCCGGCGGCGGCCTTCGCGCCCGCCACCTCCTGCGCCGTGAGCGCCTTCGGGGTGCCGACGTCGGTGGTCGACTGGGCGGGCAGCGGGGCGGTACGGGTCGCGCCCGCGGACTGGACGCCGGGTATCCGGCGCACGGTTCTCGCGAAGTCGGCGTTCGAGGAGTGGACGACGAGGACGCCGATCTTGTCGTACGAGGTGACGACCGTGCCGCCGGCCTTGGCGATGGCCCGCTTCAGGTGCGCCGAAGCACCGTGCCCCGGGGCGGTGTTGACGACGTAGCTGAGCGGGGTGCCGTCGGTCGTGGCGGCCTTCGGCGCTCCCTCGGCGGCGAAGGCGCCGGTGTTCGGCAGGAAGGCGAGGGCGGACGCCATGGCCATTCCGAGCGGCAGGGCTATGACACGGTGCGAGCGCGTGCGCGGACGCAGACGAGGCATGGGATCTCCACATCATCCGTAAGCGTGAAGGCGCCGGGACGCGGGTGACGCCCCGGGCAGGTACATGACGGGTGGTGCAGGGTGACGCTATCCCGCGTCCTCGCTGGTCAGCAATGAGTTCGCAAAATCGCCCGGATTTTCGATGGAGCCGTCAACACGGCGCCGCCGCACCGGAACACGGCGTCCGACCGGACGGCGCCCGGGAGCCCGGCACCCGCCCCCGACCGTCGCCGAAACGTCACCTGAAAGCCGCCGCGGATGTTGAACCGGCCCCCGGGCCGGTCCGTGACCTTGAGCAGGGAACGGGGAGAGTGACCGGAAACACACCCTCCTCGTTCACCGTCGTCACCACCCGTACGCACCAGCAACGCGAGGAGACTTCGTGGCCACCGACGCACCTCCCCCTTCGAAAGCCGAACCCCGGCTCCCGTCGACCGAGGAGTTCACAGCGGTGCAGCAGAGCGCCGAGTTCGGTGAACTGCGCCGGACCCACCGGTCGTTCGCCTTCCCGCTGACCATCGCGTTCATCGCCTGGTACCTGGTCTACGTCCTGCTGTCCAACTACGCGGGCGACTTCATGGGCACCAAGCTCTTCGGCAACATCAACGTCGCCCTGGTGCTCGGCCTCGCCCAGTTCCTCACCACGTTCCTCATCGCCTGGTGGTACTCGCGGCACGCCGCCGCCAAGCTCGACCCCAAGGCGGATGCCATCAAGGCCCGGATGGAGGGCGGCGCATGAGCCCCGCACACCCCGCGACGCACACCCTGCTCGCCGCCGGCGAGGCCAGCGAGCACCGGACGCTGATCATCACCCTGTTCGCGGTGTTCGTCGCCGCCACGCTCGTCATCACCATCTGGGCGGGCCGGCAGACCAAGAACGCCGCCGACTTCTACGCGGGCGGCCGCCAGTTCAGCGGCTTCCAGAACGGCCTCGCCGTCTCCGGCGACTACATGTCCGCCGCGTCCTTCCTCGGCATCGCCGGCGCCATCGCGCTGGCCGGCTACGACGGCTTCCTCTACTCCATCGGCTTCCTGGTGGCCTGGCTGGTCGCCCTCCTCCTGGTCGCCGAACCCCTGCGCAACTCCGGCCGCTACACCATGGGCGACGTGCTGGCCTACCGCATGCGGCAGCGCCCGGTGCGCACCGCGGCGGGCACCTCCACGATCGTCGTGTCGATCTTCTACCTGCTGGCCCAGATGGCGGGTGCCGGTGTCCTCGTCTCCCTGCTGCTCGGCATCACCAGCGACGGCGGCAAGATCGCGATCGTCGCCCTGGTGGGCGTCCTGATGATCGTGTACGTCACCATCGGCGGCATGAAGGGCACCACCTGGGTGCAGATGGTCAAGGCCGTGCTGCTGATCATCGGCGCCATCCTGCTGACCTTCCTGGTGCTGCTGAAGTTCGACTTCAACATCTCCGACCTGCTCGGCAAGGCCGCCGAGAACAGCGGCAAGGGCTCCGCCTTCCTCGAACCCGGACTGAAGTACGGCGCCACCGGCACCACCAAGCTGGACTTCATCTCCCTGGGCGTCGCCCTGGTCCTCGGCACCGCCGGACTGCCGCACATCCTGATCCGCTTCTACACGGTGCCCACCGCCAAGACCGCCCGGAAGTCCGTCAACTGGGCCATCGGCCTCATCGGCGCCTTCTACCTGATGACCCTCGCCCTCGGCTTCGGCGCCGCCGCGCTGATCAAACCGGACGAGATCATCGCCTCCAACAAGGCGGGCAACACCGCGGCCCCCCTGCTCGCCCTCCATCTGGGCGGCGTCGACTCCAACTGGGGCGCCGTCCTGCTCGCCTCGATCTCGGCCGTCGCCTTCGCCACGATCCTCGCCGTCGTCGCGGGACTCACCCTGGCCTCCTCCTCGTCGTTCGCGCACGACATCTACGCCAACGTCATCAAGAGGGGGAAGGCGAGCGAGAAGGAGGAACTGCGCGCGGCCCGCTGGGCGACCATCGGCATCGGCGCCGTCTCCATCGTGCTGGGCGCCCTGGCCCGCGACCTCAACGTGGCCGGCCTGGTCGCACTCGCCTTCGCGGTCGCCGCCTCCGCCAACCTGCCGACCATCCTCTACAGCCTGTTCTGGAAGCGGTTCACCACCTCCGGCGCCCTGTGGTCGATCTACGGCGGCCTGATCACCGCCGTCGGACTCGTGCTGTTTTCCCCGGTCGTCTCGGGCAAGCCGTCCTCGATGTTCCCCGACGTCGACTTCCACTGGTTCCCGCTGGAGAACCCGGGCATCATCTCCATCCCCGTCGGCTTCCTGCTGGGCGTCATCGGCACCCTGCTCTCCAAGGAGAAGCCCGACGAGGGCAAGTTCGCGGAGCTGGAGGTCCGTTCCCTCACCGGCACCGGGGCGCACTGAGCGTGCTCCTGGGGCAACCGGACCGTACGCCGGGGCCGCGTCGTGCACCGCACGACGCGGTCCCGGCGCACGAGGTGGCCGAAACCCTTTCGGCCGTTGTCGGCGGCGTCACGTAGGCTCGCGGGTGTCGGGAAGATTCACAGTGACCCGAGGGAGGGGCCCACGTGCTCGTCGACACCTACGGCCGGGTGGCCACCGACCTACGCGTTTCGCTCACCGACCGCTGCAACCTGCGGTGCACCTACTGCATGCCCGAGGAGGGCCTGCAGTGGCTGGCCAAGCCGGACCTGCTCACGGACGACGAGATCGTCCGCCTCATCGACATCGCGACCGGCACGCTCGGCATCACCGAGGTCCGCTTCACCGGCGGTGAACCGCTGCTGCGCCCCGGCCTCGTCGGCATCGTCGAACGGGTCGCGGCCCTGGACACCCGCCCCCGGATGTCCCTCACCACCAACGGCATCGGCCTGAAGCGCACCGCGCCCGCCCTGAAGGCGGCGGGCCTGGACCGGGTCAACGTCTCCCTGGACACCCTGCGCCCCGAGGTCTTCAAGACCCTCACCCGCAGGGACCGCCACAAGGACGTGCTCGAAGGACTTCAGGCCGCCCGCGCCGCCGGACTGACCCCCGTCAAGGTCAACACCGTCCTGATGCCCGGCCTCAACGAGGACGAGGCCCCCGACCTCCTCGCCTGGGCCGTGGAGCACGACTACGAACTGCGGTTCATCGAGCAGATGCCCCTGGACGCGCAGCACGGCTGGAAGCGCGAGGGCATGGTCACCGCCGGGGACATCCTCACCGCGCTGCGCACCCGCTTCACGCTGACCGCGGAGGGCGCCGAGGAGCGCGGCGCGGCCCCCGCCGAGCGGTGGATCGTGGACGGCGGACCGCACCGTGTGGGCGTGATCGCCTCGGTCACCCGCCCGTTCTGCGCCGCCTGCGACCGCACCCGGCTGACGGCCGACGGACAGGTGCGCACCTGCCTCTTCGCCCGGGAGGAGACGGACCTGCGCCAGGCCCTGCGCTCCGGCGCGCCCGACGAGGAGATCGCCCGGATCTGGCGCGCGGCGATGTGGGGGAAGAAGGCCGGATCCGGCCTGGACGACCCGACCTTTCTGCAGCCCGACCGCCCGATGTCAGCGATCGGCGGCTGATCCGCCCCCCGGCCCCTCGTCGACCGGCTCCCATTCCTCGAACCGTACGACGTCCTTCAGGAAGCCCCGCACGCCCAGGAACTGGGACAGGTGCTCGCGGTGTTCCTCGCAGGCCAGCCAGGTCTTGCGGCGCTCGGGCGTGTGCAGCTTGGGGTTGTTCCAGGCCAGGACCCACACGGCGGAGGCACGGCAGCCCTTGGCGGAGCAGATCGGAACGGCGGGATCATCGGGGACCATCACACCGCGACAATACCGGCCGGTCACAAGGCGACGCCGAGCAGCCACGGGGGGAGCTGCCCGGCGTCGGTCTGTCGCTCCGACGGGGGATGCGGAGCGCGTACGAAGTATGTCACGGGTAGCCCGTCGCCCGGCACTGGAACAGCACGATTGATCCGAGGATTCTTGGGCTCCCGGACGGGTCGGAATTCCGGTTGCGCGGATACGCCGTGGTCAGGCCCGCTCGTGCGCGTCTCCGCGCGCGCCCGTGGCCGCTCCGGGCGGGGGCTCCTCGCTGTCGTGACCGGCCGCCCGGTCGGGGGCCGGCGGCGGAATCATCGGAGCACTGGGCATCCGCACGAAGGTCGACGGAAGCCCCGGAGCGTTCTCCCGGCCCGCGTTGGCGATCACGACCGCGACATAGGGCAGCACCGCGCCCAGCACCAGGGCGACGATCGCCACGTACCGCTCGACGTTCCACAGGCTCGCGGCGAGGATCACCGCGACGGTCCGCAGCCCCATCGAGATGACGTACCGCCGCTGCCGTCCTCGCACGTCCTCGGCCAGACCCTGCCGGGCGCCGGTGATCCGGAACACCTGGGCGCCGCCGTTGCCGCTCCGCCTGGCCATCACTTCCACCACCCACCTGCCCACGGTCCACCCGGCCCGTACCGGTGCGAACCCGGTCAGGCCGCACCCGAACGTCTCAACGGTACGCCCCTCCCGCGCCGGCCACGAGAGCGGGTCGGCACGGGACCGGGGCGCCGGGGGAGCGCCCTCGCGGCGGCCGTCACACGGACGGCCCCGGCCCGCGTGCACGGTCCGGGGGACCGTCCCAGCCTGGTCGTACCGCTCAGTTCGGGCCGTACGAGGAGGACATCATGGGCTGGTTGTGGGCGATCATCGTCGGATTCGTACTGGGGTTGCTCGCCAAGCTGATCATTCCGGGCAAGCAGCACAGCCCGCTCTGGCTCACCACCCTGATGGGCCTCATCGGCGGCATCGTCGGCAACGCCGTCGCCCGGGGCATCGGCATCGGGGAGACCCGCGGCATCGACTGGGGGCGGCACCTCCTCCAGCTCGCCGCGGCGATCGTGCTCGTCTTCATCGGCGAGATGATCTACATGTCGATGCACGGCCGGGGCCGGCAGCGCGAACGGATCTGAACGGGAGCCCGCCCACGGTGCGAGGCCCCGGAAGGAGCCCCGCACCGCACGCACCCGGGTCCGCCCGGCCGCCGTGGACGCCGCGCGTCACGCCCCGCCGGTGTACTCCACCGCCGCCAGGTTCCGCTTCCCGCGCCGCAGCACCAGCCACCGCCCGTGCAGCAGCTCCTCCGCCGCGGGGACCGCGTCCTCGGCCGCGACCTTGACGTTGTTCACGTACGCGCCGCCCTCCTTCACCGTGCGCCGCGCGGCGGACTTGCTGGGGGCCAGCCCGACCTCGGCGAACAGGTCCACGACGGGGGCCAGTTCACCCACCTTCACGTGCGGCAGCTCGGAGAGCGCGGCCGCCAGCGTGGCCTCGTCCAGACCGGTCAGCTCGCCCTGCCCGAACAACGCCTTCGACGCGGCGATCACCGCGGCCGCCTGCTCGGGGCCGTGCACCAGCGCCGTCAGCTCCTCGGCCAGCGCCCGCTGCGCCGCCCTCGCCTGCGGCCGCTCCTCGGTCTGCCGCTCCAGCTCCTCCAGCTCCTCGCGGGACTTGAAGGAGAGGATGCGCAGGTAGCCCGAGATGTCCCGGTCATCCACGTTCAGCCAGAATTGGTAGAACGCGTACGGCGTCGTCATCTCCGGGTCGAGCCAGACCGCGCCGCCCTCGGTCTTGCCGAACTTGGTGCCGTCCGCCTTGGTCATCAGCGGGGTGGCGTAGGCGTGGACGGCGGCGTCCGGCTCCAGTCGGTGCAGCAGGTCGAGGCCGGCCGTGAGGTTGCCCCACTGGTCGCTGCCGCCCTGCTGCATCGTGCAGCCGTACCGCCGGTACAGCTCCAGGAAGTCCATCGCCTGCAGGAGCTGGTAGCTGAACTCGGTGTAGCTGATGCCCTCGGAGGACTCCAGACGCCGGGCGACCGAGTCCTTGGTCAGCATCTTGTTGACCCGGAAGTGCTTGCCGATGTCCCGCAGGAACTCGATCGCGGACAGCCCCGCGGTCCAGTCCAGGTTGTTGACCATGACGGCCGCGTTCTCGCCCTCGAAGGACAGGAAGGGCTCGATCTGGCCGCGCAGCCGCTCGACCCAGCCCGCGACGGTCTCCGGCGAGTTCAGCGTCCGCTCCGCGGTCGGCCGGGGGTCGCCGATCTGGCCCGTGGCCCCGCCGACCAGCGCCAGCGGCCGGTGCCCGGCCTGCTGCAGCCGGCGCACGGTGAGCACCTGGACCAGATGCCCCACGTGCAGGGACGGGGCCGTCGGGTCGAAACCGCAATAGAACGTGACGGGACCGTCCGCGAGCGCCTTGCGCAAAGCGTCCTCGTCGGTGGACTGGGCGAACAGCCCGCGCCACTTCAGCTCGTCGACGATGTCCGTCACGGTTCTCGCGTCTCCTCGGTGATACCGCTCCCGGGCCGCTCCTCGCGGTGCCGCCCGGGGTCCTCGGGCAGTCGGGTGACGGCCCGCTACGAGGTTATACGCCCTGGCTGACAGAGCTCATATTGAAATCCGGCACCCGCAGCGGCGGCATCGCGGCCCTGGTGAACCAGTCGCTCCACTCCCGCGGCAGCGTCTTCTCGGTCCGCCCCGCCTCGACGGCCCGCCCCAGCAGGTCCACCGGCGACTCGTTGAACCGGAAGTTGTTGACCTCGCCGGTCACCTCGCCGTCCTCGACCAGGTAGACGCCGTCCCGGGTCAGCCCGGTCAGCAGCAGCGTCGCCGGGTCCACCTCGCGGATGTACCACAGGCAGGTCAGCAGCAAGCCCCGGTCCGTGTCCGCGACCATCTCCTGCAGCGAACGGTCGGTGCCCCCGTCCAGGATCAGGTTCCCGATGGCCGGCGCCACCGGCAGCCCGGTCAGCGCGGCACTGTGCCGGGTGCTGGTCAGATGCTTCAGAGCACCGCCGGAGACCCATTCGGTGGAGGTGAGCGGCAGCCCGTTGTCGAACACCGACCGGTCGTCCCCCGAGGAGTGCGCGAGGACGAAGGGGGCGCACTCCAGGCCGGGCTCGTGCGGGTCGCTGCGCAGCGTCAGCGGCAGCCCGGACAGCTTCTCGCCGACGCGGGTGCCGCCGCCGGGCCGGCTGAAGACCGTACGGCCCTCGGCGGCGTCCCGGGCCGCCGACGACCACAGCTGGTAGATCAGCAGGTCCGCCACGGCCGTCGGCGGCAGCAGCGTCTGGTAGCGCCCCGCGGGCAGCTCCACCCGCCGCTCGGCCCAGCCCAGGCGCACGGCGAGTTCCGCGTCGAGCGCCGCCGGGTCCACGTCGGTGAAGTCCCGCGTGGAGCGGCCGGCCCACGCCGAACGGGAGCGGTCGGGGGACTTGGCGTTGATCTCCAGGGTTCCGGTGGGCTGGTCGTGCCGCAGCCGGAGGCCGGTGGAGCTGCCCAGGTAACTGGAGACCATCTCGTGGTTGGCGAAGCCGTACAGTTCCCGGCCGCCGGAACGGGCGCGGGCGAACGCGTCCCCGAGGGCGGGCGCGAAGCCGTCGAAGACGGCGGAGGAGGTCTCGGCGGGCGGCTCGGTGAAGCCGGGAGAGGCGGGCACGTCCGCGACCAGCGGCTGCGCGTCCTCGGCCGGGCCGGCGCCGCGCGCGGCGGCCTCGGCGGCCCGCACCAGCGGCTCCAGCTCTTCCGCGGTCACCGCCGAGCGGGAGACCACGCCGGAGGCCGTGCCCTCCTTGCCGTCGACGACCGCGATCACGGTGAGCGTGCGGCCGCGCGTGACGCCGTTGGTGGTCAGCGCGTTTCCCGCCCAGCGCAGGTTGGCGGTGGAGTGCTCGTCGGCGACGACGACGCAGCCGTCCGCCCGGGACAGCTCCAGGGCCCTCTCGACGATCTCGTGCGGCTTGTTGGTGCGGGCGCTCATCGACCGGCCTCCTGGGTGGTGTTCAAGATGTTGACGCCCCGGAACAGGGCCGAGGGGCAGCCGTGCGACACCGAGGCGACCTGGCCCGGCTGGGCCTTGCCGCAGTTGAAGGCGCCGCCCAGCACATAGGTGGAGGGGCCGCCGACGGCCGCCATGGACCCCCAGAAGTCGGTGGTCGTCGCCTGGTAGGCGACGTCCCGGAGCTGCCCGGTGAGCCGCCCGTTCTCGATCCGGAAGAACCGCTGCCCCGTGAACTGGAAGTTGTAGCGCTGCATGTCGATGGACCAGGAGCGGTCCCCGACCACGTAGATCCCGCGGTCCACACCCCCGATCAGGTCCTCCGTGGACATTCCCGCCGGGTCCGGCCGCAGCGACACGTTGGCCATGCGCTGCACGGGCACATGGCCGGGGGAGTCGGCGTACGCGCACCCGTTGGACCGCTCGAAGCCGGTCAGCCGCGCGATCCGCCGGTCTAGCTGGTAGCCGACCAGGGTGCCGTCCTTCACCAGGTCCCAGGACTGCGCCTCGACGCCCTCGTCGTCGTAGCCGATGGTGGCCAGCCCGTGCTCGGCGGTGCGGTCGCCGGTGACGTTCATCAGCTCCGAGCCGTACTTCAGCCTGCCCAGCTTGTCGAAGGTGGCGAAGGAGGTGCCGGCGTAGGCGGCCTCGTAGCCCAGCGCCCGGTCCAGTTCGGTGGCGTGCCCGATCGACTCGTGGATGGTCAGCCACAGGTTCGAGGGGTCGACGACCAGGTCGTACACCCCGCCCTCGACGCTCGGCGCCCGCATTTTCTCGGCGAGCAGCTCGGGGATCCGGTCGAGTTCGTCCGCCCAGTCCCAGCCGGTGCCCCTCAGGTACTCCCAGCCGCGGCCCACCGGGGGCGCGAGGGTGCGCATGGAGTCGAACTCGCCGGTCGACCCGTCGACGGAGACGGCGGTGAACTGCGGATGCAGCCGCACCCGCTGCTGGGTGGTCACCGTCCCCGCGGTGTCGGCGTAGAACTTGTTCTCGTGCACGGTGAGCAGCGAGGCGTCCACATGGTCGACGCCGTCCGCCGCGAGCAGCCGCGCGCTCCACTCGGCGAGCAGTCCCGCCTTCTCCTCGTCGGGCACGGAGAAGGGGTCGATCTCGTACGAGGACACCCACGTCCTCTCGGCGTGCACGGGCTCGTGGGCCAGTTCCACCCGCTCCTTCGACCCGGCGGCCGCGATCACCCGCGCCGACAGTTTCGCCATGGCCACGGCCTGCGAGGCGACCTTCGCGGCGGCGTCCATCGACATGTCGACCCCGGAGGCGAACCCCCAGGTCCCGCCGTGCACCACCCGCACCGCGTAGCCGAGGTCGGTGGTGTCCGAGGAACCGGCGGGCCGGGCGTCCCGCAGCCGCCAGGACGCACCGCGCACCCGCTCGAACCGGAAGTCCGCGTGCTCGGCCCCCAGCGCCCGGGCCCGGGCGAGGGCGGCGTCGGCCAGGGCCCTCAGGGGCAGCGCCGTGAAGGCTTCGTCGATGGTATGCGGCACGGGGTCTCCCTGCTGTCGTGGCCTGTCGGTTCCGATGATGTCCTGTCGGCGGGGCGGCGGACCACACCTTTCAGCGCCCGTGCGCGGACGTGCGCCGATCATCGTCCGGCCCGCGCCCCCGCGGCCCCTCCACCGGGCCTTCTGTAGGGACCCGACAGCCAGGCCCGCACGCCACTGTGGGTGCCCGATTCCCCGCGTACGCGGACGGACCGATAGGTTTCCCAGGTGAAGGCGCCTGTCTCGCAGGGGCTCCAGACCGTTATCGAAAGGGTGATCCGTTGAGCCGCTCGGTTCTCGTCACCGGAGGCAACCGGGGCATCGGCCTCGCCATCGCCCGCGCTTTCGCCGATGCCGGCGACAAGGTCGCGATCACGTACCGCTCCGGTGAGCCGCCCCAGGGGTTCCTGGCCGTCAAGTGCGACATCACCGACACCGAGCAGGTGGAGCAGGCCTACAAGGAGATCGAGGAGACGCACGGTCCCGTCGAGATCCTGGTCGCCAACGCCGGCATCAACAAGGACCAGCTCCTGATGCGGATGTCGGAGGAGGACTTCACCTCCGTCGTCGACACCAACCTCACCGGCACCTTCCGGGTCGTCAAGCGGGCCAACCGCGGCATGCTGCGCGCCAAGAAGGGGCGGGTCGTCCTGATCTCCTCCGTCGTCGGCCTGCTCGGCTCCGCGGGACAGGCGAACTACGCCGCCTCCAAGGCCGCGATGGTCGGCTTCGCGCGCTCCCTCGCCCGTGAGCTGGGCTCGCGCAACATCACCTTCAACGTCGTCGCGCCCGGTTTCGTCGACACCGACATGACCCGGGAGCTCACCGAGGACCAGCAGACGAAGATCCTCGCGCAGGTGCCGCTCGGCCGGTACGCGCGGTCGGAGGAGATCGCCGCGGCGGTGCGCTTCCTCGCCTCGGACGACGCCTCGTACATCACTGGAGCCGTCATTCCCGTTGACGGCGGACTGGGAATGGGTCACTGATCACCATGAGCGGAATTCTCGAGGGCAAGCGCGTCCTGATCACCGGTGTGCTGATGGAGTCCTCCATCGCCTTCCACGCCGCCAAGCTGGCCCAGGAGCAGGGCGCGGAGATCATCCTGACCGCGTTCCCGCGCCCCACCCTGACCGAGCGCATCGCCAAGAAGCTGCCGAAGCCCACCAAGGTCATCGAGCTCGACGTCACCAACGACGAGCACCTCGGCCGGCTCGCCGACATCGTCGGCGAGGAGCTGGGCGGCCTCGACGGCGTCGTCCACTCCATCGGCTTCGCCCCGCAGGACGCCCTCGGCGGCAACTTCCTCAACACCCCGTTCGAGTCCGTCGCCACCGCGATGCACGTCTCGGCGTACTCCCTGAAGTCGCTGACCACGGCCTGCCTGCCGCTGATGCAGAACGGCGGCTCCGTCGTCGGCCTCACCTTCGACGCGCAGTACGCCTGGCCGCAGTACGACTGGATGGGCCCGGCCAAGGCCGCCCTGGAGGCCACCAGCCGCTACCTGGCGCGCGACCTCGGCAAGCAGAACATCCGCTGCAACCTGATCTCCGCCGGACCGATCGGCTCCATGGCCGCCAAGTCCATCCCCGGCTTCAGCGACCTGGCCGCCGTGTGGGACAGCCGCTCCCCGCTGGAGTGGGACCTCAAGGACCCCGAGCCGGCCGGCAAGGGCATCGTCGCCCTGCTCAGCGACTGGTTCCCCAAGACCACCGGCGAGATCGTCCACGTCGACGGCGGTCTGCACGCGATCGGCGCCTGACCCGCGCGCCGGTACCCGCCATACCCGCGGTACCCGTGTCTCCACGGTGCCCCGCTCCCGCCTCCCGCGGGGCGGGGCACCGCGCGTACGGCCTCAGCCCTCGGACGGCGGCGCGGGCCGCCCCGGGCGGCACATCACCGGGTAGCTCCCGGCCGCCGCGGCGGCGGCCGCCCCGTCCCCCTCGCGCAGCGCGTCCAGCAGCACGTCGTGGCCCATGTACGTCTCCGGCGTCAGCTCCGGGCCCACGTCGCCGCGCAGCCAGTCCCGCAGCACCTCGCTCAGGTCCGCGTACATCGCCGTCATGACCTCGTTGCCGGACGCGGCGACCACGGCCAGGTGGAACGTCGCGTCGGCCGCCACGAACACCTCCGGGTCCCCGGACCGCCACGCTTCCTCCCGGCGCACCAGCAGCGTCTCCAACTGCTTCAGATCCCGCTCCGTGCGCCGCTCGGCGGCCAGCCGGGCGGCCGCGGACTCCAGCGCCGCGCGCAGTTCCGCGATGTGACCGGCGTCCGCGCCGGCGAACCTGCGGTGCATCACGCCCGCCAGCTCACTCGTCGCCACGACGTACGTGCCCGAGCCCTGGCGGATGTCCAGCAGCCCGTTGTGCGCGAGGGCGCGCACGGCCTCCCGCACCGTGTTGCGCGCGACGCCGAGCTGCTCGACCAGCTCCGGCTCGGTCGGGATGCGTGAGCCCACCGGCCACTCGCCCGAGGTGATCTGCGCCCGCAGGGCCGCGATGACCTGCTCGGACAGCGCCGAACGGCGGGGATGGGTCAGGGGCACGGCACGCCTCCGGGGGTACGGGCGCGGCTCGGGGAGCCGAGGGGGGCACGGGGGCCGGGCAAGCCGGGTAACCCGTGCAGGCCATGGGGGAGTGGACAACCAATCATCCCATGATTCTATGATGGGTGGCATGGCCAGCGACAGGACACGCACGACGACACCGCACCCGCGTCCCGGCACGCGTACGAAGACCGACTCCGTGCCCGGTGCCGGCGTATGGGTACTGCGGCTGCTCCCCGTGGGCATCGTCCTGGCCGCCCTCAACCTCCGCCCCGCCGTCACCAGTCTCGGCGCCCTCCTGGAGGAGGTCCGCGACGGCCTCGGCATGAGCGGCAGCGTCGCGGGAGTGCTGACCTCCGTGCCCTCCCTGTGCTTCGCCGTCTTCGGCGTCATGGCACCCCGGCTGGCCCGCCGCTTCGGGCTCTCCGTCGTGGTCTGCACCGGCATGGTCGCGATCGCCGCGGGGCTGCTGATCCGGCCCTACGCCGGCAACACGGTGGGCTTCCTGGCCGGCACCGCCCTCGCGCTCATGGGCATCGCGGTCAGCAACATTCTGATGCCGGTCCTCGTCAAGCGCTGGTTCCCCGACCGGGTCGGCCCCATGACCGGCCTGTACTCGATGGCGCTCGCGCTCGGCACCTCCCTGCCCGCCGCCGTCACCGTGCCCGTGACCGACGGGCTGGGAGGCGACTGGCGCGCCGGGCTAGCGGTGTGGGCGGGGCTCGCCGCGGTCGCCGTGCTGCCCTGGCTCGTGCTGCTCCGCGTCCGCGGCGCCGAACGGATCGAGCCCGCGCCCGCCCCCGCGGTGCCCGAGGCCGCGGGGGGCCGCCTGCGCATCACCCGCAGCCGGATCGCCTGGGCCCTGGCCGTCTTCTTCGGCCTCCAGTCGACCGCCGCGTACATCACGATGGGCTGGATGGCCCAGATCTACCGCGATGCCGGGCTCTCCGCCGGCACGGCGGGACTGCTGCTCGCCGTCACCATGGTGATGGGCGTCCCCCTCGCCTTCGTCATCCCCCGGGTGGCCACCCGGCTGCCCCACCAGGGGCCCATCGCCGTCGTCCTGGGCGTCTGCGGGCTCGCCGGGTACGCGGGGCTCTACCTCGCCCCCGCGGGCGGCGCCTGGGCCTGGGCCGTCCTGCTCGGCATCTCCAACTGCGCGTTCCCGCTCGCGCTGACGATGGTCGGCATGCGGGCCCGCACCGGCGCGGGCGTGGCCCAGCTGTCCGCCTTCGCCCAGAGCACCGGGTACTTGCTCTCCATCCCCGGTCCGCTGCTGGTCGGCGTCCTGTACCAGCACTCCGGCGGCTGGGGGCAGCCCCTGGCGCTGATGGCCGTCCTCATGGTCCCGCAGATCCTCGTCGGCGTCCTGGCGGGCCGTGACCGCACCGTGGAGGACGAGGCGGCGGCGCGCTGACGCCCCGGACGGTGCGGCGGTGAGGGGCAACGCGGGAGCGGCGTGCTCACGCCTCGGGCGGTGGGGACGACGCGGGAGCGGCATGCCGATGCCCCCGCACGCCGTCGGGCACGCGGGAAGTGCGAGACTTGTGCCCATGCCCGTCCTCGAACCGAATCCGCAGAACGGCCAGAAGAAGATGCTGATCATCTTCGGCGCGTTCCTCGCCATCCTCGTGGTCATCGCCGTCATCGCGACGATCGCCGCCCCCTGACCCCGGCTCCGGGGGCCGCCGCGCCTTCGGGGCCCAGTGGGGTGGGGCTGGCCCCCCTGTCCCCTAGGGGGCGAGTGTCAGGGTCAAGTGGGTGGATCACCGGATGGGCCGGGGAGCCCCGACTCCGTACCTTCGAACTATGACCGCGTACGGCGGATCACGAGGACACGGAGACCCTGGAGGCGTCATGCCGGCCCGCACGCACACCCCGCCCCGCTCCCCGGCGTCCTCGTCCGCGTCCTCGGTGGCCTCGGCCCGGGTGGCCTCGGCGCCGGTGGCGGCGTCCGTGTCCGGGGGCGGCGTCGACATCCGGCTTCCCTGGTGGGCGCTGGCCCTGCCCGTCGCGGCCTTCCTCGCGCTTCTGGCCCTCATACTCAACCCCGCCCACACGGGGGCGGCCGGAGCGGACACCGGGCTCGCCCGCGTGGTCGAACACGCCGTGCAGCTGATCGACCACCCGTAGGTCCTCGGCCAACTCCCTGAGCCCATCGGCCTGTTTCGTGCGAAGCTGGGACACATGAGCGTCGCAGAACCCCGCAGGATCGTCCTCCTCCGTCATGCGAAGGCCGACTGGCCGCAGGTAGCCGACCACGAGCGCCCGCTCGCCGAACGGGGACGCAAGGACGCCCCCGTCGCCGGCCGCAGACTGGCCGACTCGGGCTTCGACTTCGACCTGGCCCTCTGCTCCACCTCGACACGCACCCGGGAGACCTGGAAGCTCGCCGTTCACGAGCTCCCGCACCGCCCGAAGACCGTCTACGAGGAGCGGATCTACGACGCCTCGCCCGGCGAACTCGTCGCCGTGCTCAACGAGACCCCCGAGGACGCCCGCACTGTCGTCCTCATCGGCCACAACCCGGGCGTCCACGGCCTGGCCGAGGTCCTCACCGGCCGGGCGGACGCCGGCGCCCGCGACCGCATGACCCGTCGGGGCTTCCCCACCTCCGCGTTCGCCGTTCTCACCTTCGACGGCCCCTGGAAGACGCTGGAGCCCGGCGCCGCTTCCCTCGACGACTACTGGGCCCCCTCGGAGTGACCGCGGGCCCGGCCCCGGGTTCTCCGCGCGGGCGCCCGGAGTCCGGGTTCGCGCGCGGCACTCCGGGGCCCGGGCGCCGGGACGGGAGCCCTGTGGTCCCGGGCTCCCTCGTCCGCGGCCCCGTCTACAGCGAATCGTCCTGCGTGTCCGCCGCCTCGACCTCTTCCCGTGTGATCCCCAGCAGGTACAGCACGGTGTCGAGGAAGGGAAAGTTCACCGCCGTGTGCGCGGCCTGCCGCACCACCGGCTTCGCGTTGAACGCGACGCCCAGCCCCGCCGCGTTCAGCATGTCCAGATCATTGGCGCCGTCGCCGATCGCGACCGTCTGCGCCAGCGGCACCCCGGCCTCCGCCGCGAACCGGCGCAGCAGCCTCGCCTTGCCCGCCCGGTCGACTATCTCCCCGGTGACCCGCCCGGTGAGCCTGCCGTCCACGATCTCCAGCGTGTTGGCCTGGGCGAAGTCCAGCCCGAGCCGCTCCCGCAGATCGTCGGTCACCTGCGTGAAACCGCCGGAGACCACCCCGACCTGGTAGCCGAGCCGCTTCAGCGTCCGGATCAGCGTGCGCGCCCCCGGCGTCAGCCGGACCTCGCTGCGCACCTTGTCCACCACGGAGGCGTCCAGCCCCTTCAGCAGCGCGACCCGCGCGTGCAGCGACTGCGCGAAGTCCAGCTCCCCCCGCATCGCGGCGGCGGTCACCTCGGCGACCTGCTCCTCGCAGCCCGCGTGCGCGGCGAACAGCTCGATGACCTCGTCCTGGATGAGCGTGGAGTCCACGTCCATGACCACCAGCCGCTGTGCCCGCCGGTGCAGCCCGGCCGAGACCACGGCGACATCGACACCGAGGGTCGCGGCCCCGGTGGCCAGCGCGGTCCGCAGGGGCTCGGTCTCCACACCGGAGACCGCGAACTCCACGGCGGTCACCGGGTACTTGGCGAGCCGGAAGATGCGGTCGATATTGGCGCCCGTGCCGGAGATCCACGCCGCGATCGAGGCCGTGGCCTCCGCGGTGAGCGGGTGGCCGAGCACCGTGACCAGCGAGCGCCCCGAACCGCGCGGACGGTTGTCGCCCGTGCCGGAGATGATCTCCGCCTGCATCTTCATCGATTCCGCCCAGCTGTGGACGGTGGCCCGCAGGTCCCCCTCCGCGCCGGCGGCGGGCTGCGTCACGAGCGCGCAGAGCACCATCCGGCCCCGGGTGACGACCTGCTCGATGTCGACCACGTCGACGGAGTAGGCGGCGAGGGTGTCGAACAGCCCGGCCGTCATGCCGGGGCGGTCCTTGCCGAAGATCTTGACAAGGAGAGTGGGCGTGTCGGTGGTCTGCGATGCGCTCATGGTGCCTCCACCGTATCCGTCACGCCGTTCCCCGCGCCCCCGTGGTCCGCCTGACGGACACAGAGCGGCGGGGGACACCGGCCGGACCCGGCGGCCTGCGCGGACGGACCCCTCAACCCCGCCCCGGCCGCCCCCGGGGCGGTGCCGGGGGCGGCTCCGGCGGGGGTTCCGGCGGAGGACCGGGGGGCCGGCCCGGGGGCCGACCGGGTGGCGGCGGGGGCGTCACCGGCAGCGGCGGAACCGTCGGCCGCCCCGGCCGCCCCCGCCTCTTCGCACCCGGCTGCCCGGTCGGCCCCGGCGGCACCAGGGGGGCGATCACCGTGGGCGCCCCGTGCACCCCGGGCGCTCGTGGTTCCTGGGCCCCCGGCGGCCTCGCGTCCTCCGGTTCCCCTCCGGCGGGCCCCCCGGCCGGGTAGGGCCTCGCGTCCTCCGGTTCCCGCTCGTCCGCCCGCTCGCGTCCGGCTCCCTCGTCCGTCTCGCGCCCCGCTTCCTGCGGTACCCGCAGATACGGATTGGTTTCGGGGTCGGGCGCCCGGTGGGGCACGGTCGGCCGGTAGGGACCCGCCTCCTCGCGGGCGGGCGCGGTCCCCCGGGGCTGCCCGGCCCTCCGGAGCAGCACGGTCGCCCCGGAGGAGGACGCCTCCCAAGTCCCCACCTCCCCCGCGGGCGCACGCACCCCCACGTCCCCCGGCACCGCCCCGCGCCCCGCGGCCCCGCACACCCACGCCAGCCCGGCCCCCACCGCGCCGGCCCCCGCGCCCCACAGCGCGCCCAGCAGCAGCGCCGTGCCGAGATGTCCGCGCAGCCGCAGTCCGGCCCCGAGCACGTGGACGCCGAGCACCGTCACCGAGGCGTCCACCGACACCTCCGTCAACCAGGCGAGCAGGGGCAGTGCCACCGCCGTCGCGATGCCGAGCCGCAGTGCGCAGCGCCCCGCGAGACCGAGCGGACCCGTCCCTCCTACCGCGGGGCCCACCGCCTCCGGGCCGCCCCCGGCAGCGTCCTCTCCGGCGGACGCCGTACCCGCCGCTCCGGCCGGCCGCCCCGTCCGCACCGGCGGGGGCACCGGCGTGCGTACCGCGGTCAGCACCCCGGCCAGCAGCATCATCAGTGCCGCCGCCACCGCCAGGAGCCACACCCGCCCGTCCAGTTCCGCGAGCCGCCCGAGGGTGACGGGCTCCCCGGGCCGGGTGCCGAGCAGACGGTCCACGGGGTCGGGCAGAACGCGCGTGAGGACTCCGGTGACCCCGCCGTCCCACGGGACGAACAGACCGATCGGCACGCCCATCCACACCCCGTTGGGCGCGCCCAGCAGGGCGGCGCCCGCGATCCGCCGGGGGTGGGGGTCGCCGACCGCCGCGTACGCCGCCGCCGCGAGGCCCGCCGTCACGGCCGTCAGAGCCACCGTGACCAGCGCGGACACTGCCGGCCGCACCACACGGTGCAGGACGTCCCAGCCGGGCGGCAGCGGGGTCCTGCGGGAGGCGAGCAGCGCGAGCAGCAGCACCCCCGCCGCCCACAGGGCGGCACCCAGCAGTGTGGGCGGCGTGTCCACGGTGAACCCGATCTCGGCCTTCGCGCGCATCAGATCACCCAGCCGGTCCGGCAGCGCGCCGCCGAGATCCCCGAGGCCGCCCAGCCCGCCCAGATCCCCGAGGCCACCGAGGTCACCGAGTCCGGGAATGTCCAGGCCCCCCGCCCCCGAGCCGCCGCCTCCCGAGCCTCCCGAGCCCGCGCCCAGGCCCGGCAGCGAGTCGAGGCCCAGCGCGCTCCCATCGAGGGTGACGACCTCGTGTCCCGCCCGGCCGAGTCCGCCGATCACCGCCGTGAACAGCACGACCACCGCGCCCGCCCGCGCGAGGAGTTCCCCCGGCGAGGGCGCGCGGCCCGCCGCCCGCAGCGATCGCAGGAAGAACCAGGACAGCAGCAGCGCGCCGACCAGCCCGACACCCAGGGGCGTGAACCGCAGCGCGGTCGCCGCCTCCGCTCCCTCCACCCCCCACACCGACATGTCACCGGAGGGCCGGACCGCCCCGCCCGCGCCGAGCGCGACCACCGCGGCGGTCATCGGCGCCAGTTCGCCCTGCGAGTCCGCCTCCAGCAGACGCAGCCCGAGCGCGGCGGTGCACGCCATCCCGAGGACCGCCCAGCCGACGCACGCCGACGCGCCCAGCAGCACGTCCTTCCACGGCACACCGCCTCCGCGCCCCGCGGGTCCGCCCCTGACGGACCTGCCCCCCAAGGACCCGTCCCCACGGGCCCGTCCGGCCGGCACAGCACCCATGACCGATCCCCCGATCCGCGTACTCCGCGTCGCGGCGCACCCACCGTCAGGTGTCCGGCCACGTGCCCGGCCCGGCGGATGTCCCCCTCGCGTGGTTTACCACTGCCCGGACCGGTTTGCACCCCCGACGACGGCAAAGGCACGTACACCCCCAAAGCCGTCGTACACGGTCTTCGCGCGGCCCGACTTTCGGTCAGGGGTGCCCGCCTGAAATAGTTCCCCACGATGTTCGACATCCCTAGACTCCCCGCGACGGGGGCAAATTCGGGGGACAACTCAGTGGGGCATGGAGTGCCAGAACTCGTACTGGAAGCAAATGGACGGACCTGGACGCTCGACCCGTCCAGGTCATACACCCTTGGCCGTGATCCGCAGGGTGACATCGTGTTCGACGACGCCAGGGTCTCCTGGCGGCACGGCACGGTCTCCTTCGACGGCCGGGGCTGGGTGCTGGTGGACCACGGCAGCACCAACGGCACGTTCGCGCGGGGGCAGCGGGTGGACCGTGTGGAGCTCGCCTCCGGCACGGTCGTCAACCTGGGCAACGCGACCGACGGACCGCGGCTGAATCTCTCCGCCGCCGAGGCCGCCGTCGCCGCCCCGCAGGCGGGGCCCCAGCAACAGCCGTACGCCGCCCGGCAGGCGGACCCCGGCTGGGCGCCGCAGGCACCCGGCGGCCCCGCGCAGCAGCCCGCCCCGCCGCAGCCGCAGATTCCGCAGCAGCAGAACCACAGCCCCGCCGCGGCGCCCGCCCATCCGGGCGGACCGGCGGGCGGCGCGCCGGCGGCGCACGGTTACGGCGACCGCAGCCCCACCACGTTCCACCAGTTCTCGCTGGGCCGCGTGATGCGCATCGGCCGTGCCCTGGAGAACGACCTGGTCGTCTCCGACCTCCAGGTCTCCCGCAACCACGCCGAGTTCCACGCGACGCCCGACGGCCGCCTGGAGATCCGTGACCTCGGCTCGCACAACGGCACGTACGTCAACGGCGCTCCGGTGCCCAAGGGCGGCTCCGTCCAGCTCGGGCCCACCGACGTCGTCGGCGTCGGCCACTCGACGTTCCGCGTCGTCGGCGACCGGCTCGAGGAGTTCGTCGACACCGGCGAGGTCTCCTTCTCCGCGCGGCACCTGACCGTCACGGTCGACGGCGGCAAGCAGATCCTGCGGGACGTCTCCTTCGGCGTCCCCGAGAAGTCGCTGATCGCGGTCATCGGCCCCTCCGGTTCCGGCAAGTCGACGCTGCTGAAGGCGCTGACCGGCTACCGCCCCGCCAACCAGGGCGACGTCCTCTACGACAACCGGAACCTGTACAAGCAGTTCGCCGAGCTGCGCCAGCGCATCGGCCTCGTCCCGCAGGACGACATCCTGCACAAGGAGCTGTCGGTCAAGCGGGCCCTGAAGTACGCGGCCAAGCTGCGCTTCCCCGCCGACACCACGCGCGAGGAGCGCCAGTCGCGCATCGACGAGGTGCTGCGCGAGCTCAAGCTCGACATCCACAAGGACAAGAAGGTCAGCTCCCTGTCCGGCGGCCAGCGCAAGCGCGTCTCCGTCGCCCTGGAGCTGCTCACCAAGCCCTCGCTGATCTTCCTGGACGAGCCGACCTCCGGCCTGGACCCGGGCATGGACCGCGACGTCATGCAGCTGCTGCGCGGTCTCGCCGACGACGGCCGCACGGTCCTCGTCGTCACGCACTCGGTGGCCGAGCTGGCGATCTGCGACAAGCTCCTGGTGATGGCGCCGGGCGGTTCGGTCGCCTACTTCGGCCCGCCCGAGGAGGCGCTGAACTTCTTCGGCTACGACTCCTGGGCCGATGTCTTCTCCGCCTTCGAGAACTACCGCGACTACGACTGGGCGGGCCGCTGGAAGGGCTCGCAGCACTACCAGATGTACGCGGCCGACATCGACGCGGTGGCCCCGCAGTCGGTGCACATGCCGCCGCCGCAGGCGATCCGGCCGCCCAAGCCGCAGGGCTGGACCTCCCAGCTCATCACCCTGATCCGGCGCTACGTCTCGGTCATCGCCTCCGACAAGGGCTTCCTCGCGCTGACGGTGATCCTGCCCGCGGTGCTCGGCGCGGTCAGCCTGCTGATCGACGCGGACAAGGGCCTGCTGGTCAACCGGGTCAATCCGCAGACCGGCGTGCCCTTCCCGAACGGCACGGCGACCACGGTCCTGCTGATCCTCGCCGTCGGCGCCTGTTTCGCGGGCGCCGCGAACTCCGTCCGGGAGCTGATCAAGGAACGGGTCATCTACGAACGGGAACGGGCGACGGGGCTGTCCCGGTCGGCGTACCTGATGTCGAAGGTGGTCGTCCTCGGCGCCGTCACGGTGCTGCAGGGCCTGCTGGTCGGAGTGATCGGCTTCTCCAGCCGGGAGATCCCCGGAGAGGGGCTCATCCTCAAGAGCAACACACTGTTCGAGCTGTGCCTGCCGATCATGGCGCTCGGCTTCGCGTCGATGATGTTCGGCCTGGTCATCTCCTCGCTGGTGAAGACCGCCGAGAAGACCATGCCGCTGCTGGTCATGTTCGCCATCGTCCAGGTGGTGTTCACCGGCTGCCTGTTCACGCTGCACGGCACGGTCGGCGTCAACGAGTTCTCGTACCTGATGCCGTCCCGCTGGGCGGTCGCCGCCGCCGGCACGACGCTGGACTTCAACAACATCGCGCCCAACACCGACGACCCGGGCAGCACCGACCCGCTGTGGAACCACACGGCCTCCGCCTGGGGCCTGGACATGGCCGCGCTGATCGTCCTCGGCGTGATCTGCGGCTTCTTCGTGGCCCGCTTCCTGCGGCGCCACGAGCCGGAGGTCATGCGCAAGTGACGGCGCTCTGAGCGCGCCCGGCCCCGCGCGCACGGCGAAGGGCGGCACCCTCTCGGGGGTGCCGCCCTTTCCGCGTGGGACGGGGGTCCGGGCCGCCTCAGTACGCGCTGTCGACGTTGTCCATCGAGCCGTAGCGGTGCGCCGCGTAGTTGCAGGCGGCCGTGATGTTGGCGACCGGGTCGTAGATGTTCCACGAGGTTCCGGGCACGTGGTACGTCTTGAAGGTCGGCGGGATGACCTGCAGCAGCCCCTTCGAGGGGATGCCGTTGATCGCGTTGATGTCCCAGTCGTTGATGGCGTGCGGGTTGCCAGAGGACTCCCGCATGATGTTGCGGTGCAGGCCGCTGTACGAGCCCGGGATGTCGTGCTTGTCCATGATGTCCAGCGACTCCCGGATCCAGCCGTCCAGGTTGTTCGCGTAGGACTTGTGGGCGGGGGCCGCGGGGCGGTGTGCCGAGCGGCTCGCGGAGCGGTCGCCGCCGCGGCTCTTCCCGGCCTCGGTGGCCGCCTTCTTCTCCTGGGCCTTGTGCGCGGCCTTGCCGCCGCCCTCGGCGGCCTCCCGCTTCTTGGCGGCCGCGTCGTCGGCGGCCTGCTTCTTCGCGGCGATGGCCTCGGCCTTGAGCTGCTGGCCCGCCATCTGGTCGGTCACCTGCACCTTGACGCCCTCGATGCGCTGGGTGCTGTACTTCACCGGAGCGGCGGAGGCGGCTGCCTCGTGGCTCGGGGTGGACTGCGCGCTGCTCGGAGCGGCGGATATCGCGAGGGCGGCTGCACCGAGCGCGGCGACACCGGCAATGCCGGCGCGATGGGACGTGGCCAGGGCGCGGCCGCGAAGCAAGGCGGTGTACTTGGGCATGGGTGGTAGGACCTCTTCGAATAGCGCGGAGGTCGCTCCCGGGCCGGGACGGACAACGGGATGTTTCCGGTCCGGACGCCGCGGGTAATACATGCGGCGCCGAGCGACGGATGCAATTCTTAGCGGCCGCAAAAACGCCAGGCAAAGGTGTGACGTACGATCCCCGGTAGTGGACACAGGAACGGCAAAACGGGACAGATCGCCCGATCCGCCCCGCTCACGCGCCCTTTCCCTGCCTCCTAATCCGCTTCGTACGTGATGTGCGCCCTATGTGCGGGCTCACACGGGCTCCACGTCTCTCTCACAGTTGGTTGCGTGAGCAATGCACTGCGTGAGCACGTCCCGTGGCCGGTGCTCCGCCTCCCGACTGCCCTACCGCAGCAGGAGGTGCGTGTCCCCGAACTCGTGCCACAGGTAGCGTCCCGCGAGCGCCTCCTCGTACCCCCGCTCGACCGCCTCCCGCCCGGCCACCGCCTCCAGCATCAGCAGATGCGAGGCCTCCGGCTCGTGCAGCCCGGTCAGCAGCCCGTCCACCACCCGCACCCCCCGGCCGGGAGTCACCACCAGGTCCGTCCATCCGGCACACGCCCGTACGATCCCGTCGGCCCCGGCGGCGGACTCCACCGCCCGCACCGCCGTCGTCCCCACCGCGACCACCCGCCCGCCCCCCGCCCGGGCGGCGTTGACCAGCCGTGCCGAGGCCTCCGGCACGGCGAACCGCTCCGGGTACGGCGGCTCGTGCGCCTCCGCCGAGGCCACCCCGGTGTGCAGCGTCAGGGGCGCGAACTGCACGCCCCGGCTCACCAGCTCCGCCACCAGCCGCGGGGTGAAGGGCCGTGCCGCGCTCGGCATCTCCGCGCTGCCCGCCCCGTCGGCGCCCGGCAGCGCGAACACCGTCTGGTACGCCGAGAGCGGCTGGTCCCGCTCCGTGTACGCGTACCGGATGGGCCGCCCGTGCCGCCGCAGCAGCCCGGGCACGTCCACAACCCCCGAGGGGCGCACGACACGGCCCGCAGCGCCCCCGTCCCGTGTGCCCGCGTCCGCAGTGCCCCCGTCCCGTGCGTCCGTGCCGGTCGCGTCCGCGCCGGTCGCGTCTCCGTCGTGCGCGCCCCCGTCGTGCGGACCCCCGTCGTGCGGACCCCCGTCGTGCGGACCCCCGCCCAGCGCGTTCCCGCCCAGCGCGTTCCCGCCCCGCACGCGCCCGTCCCGTGCCCCCGACGCGACGGCCCGCGCCCACCACAGCCGCTCGCTCCCCGCGGCGAGCGGCTCCTCCAGTACCAGCCGCACCCCCTCCGCCAGCTCCACCACGACGCCCGCCGGACCGCCCGCCCGCGGGCGCGTGGTGCCCCGCCCGTCCGGGGCGCGCAGCTCCACCGCCCAGCGCCCGTCCTCGCCCCGCGTGGAGAAGTGCACGACCACACGGTCGGACCCGAGGCGCCCGTCCGCGGCGGCGGCCAGCGTGGGGGAGGTGTTCACCAGCAGCAGGTCCCCGGCGCGCAGCAGCCCCGGCAACTCCACAAACGCGTGGTGCGTCACCTCCGTGCCGCGCGACACCAGCAGCCGCACGGCGTCCCGGCCGAGCCCCGGCCCGCGCCGTTCCGCCGGCACCCGCGCCGACAACTCCTCCGGTACCGACCACGCGCGCCCGCGCGCGAGGGCCCTCATCGCCCCGCCACCAGTCCCTCGGCACGGTAGCGGCCGCTCGGCGGTCGTTCGTCCAGCAGCCGCAGGAAGGCGGGCACCACGCTCTCCGGCGCGGGCCGCGGCTCCTCGTCCTCCGGCACGGCCGCCGCGTACAGGTCCGTCGCCATGTCCCCGGGGTCCACCGCCCACACCCGCAGCCCCGGCTCCTCCACGCCCAGCACCGCCGCCAGATGGTCCAGCGCCGCCTTCGAGGCCCCGTAGCCGCCCCACGTCCCGTACGCCTCCACCGCCGCGTCCGAACTGACGGCGACCACCGCGCCCACCGGCGACTCCCGCAGCAGCGGCAGCGCCCGGCGCACCAGGCCGTGCGCCGCCACCACGTTCACTTCCAGCGCCCGGCGCAGCCCCTCCGTCGTCAGCGCCGCCAGCGGGACCAGCGGCTCGGCGCCCAGCGCGCTCGCGTTGTGCACCAGCAGATCGACGACCCCGCCGCCCAGCTCACGGGCGCTCTCCACCAGCTCCGTGCGGTGCCCGGCCTCCGTGACGTCCCCCGGGAGCGCCGTCACCCGGGTCCCGAGCGCCGCCAGCCCCTCTGCCGTCCCGGCCAGCGGCCCCGGATCCCTGGCGTCCAGCACCAGGTCCCAGCCGCGTGCGGCCAGCGCCCCGGCGAGCGCCCGGCCCAGTCCCTTGGAAGCCCCCGTGATGATCGCTACCGGCATGTCCGTCCCGTTCCCTCGTGAATGCCGCCGACGACCGGCGACGCCCTCAACGTAGGGACGCGCCCGGACCCGCCGCCTCGGACGGGAGATCCAGTCCGGCGGGGCCCTTCGGCCTAGTCCCGTGGCCCTCCCGGACCGGGTCCCGGGTCCCGGTCCGCACCCGCCGCCGGACCGATCCCCGCCCGCGCCGGCCCCGGTACCGTGAGGTCATGAGTTCCGGACCCACGTCGGGCCTGGCCGCGGTGAGTTCCGCGCTGCTGGCCATGAGCAGGCACCTGGAGGTGCGCGACGTCCTGAAGACGATCGTCGCCTCCGCCCGCGAACTGCTCGACGCCGAGTACGCGGCCCTGGGCGTCCCCGACGACCACGGCGGCTTCGCCCAGTTCGTCGTGGACGGCGTCAGCGACGCCCAGTGGAAGGCCATCGGCCCGCTCCCGCGCCAGCACGGCATCCTCGCCGCCATGCTCAGCGAGGCCACCCCCCAGCGCCTGGCCGACGTCCGCACCGACCCCCGCTTCGAGGGCTGGCCCTCCGCCCACCCCGAGATGTCCGACTTCCTCGGCCTTCCCGTCCGCGACGGCGACGAGGTCATCGGCGCCCTCTTCCTCGCAAACAAGCGGTGCGCCGCCCCCGCCGGCCGCTGCGGCTTCACCGAGGAGGACGAGGAACTCCTCGGCATCCTCGCCCAGCACGCCGCCATCGCCCTCACCAACGCCCGCCTCTACGAGCGCAGCCGCGAACTCACCATCGCCGAGGAACGCTCCCGCCTCGCCCACGAACTGCACGACGCCGTGAGCCAGAAACTGTTCTCCCTGCGCCTGACCGCCCAGGCCGCCGCGGCCCTCGTCGACCGCGACCCCGCACGCGCCAGGGACGAGATGCGGCAGGTCGCCGCGCTCGCCGCCGAGGCCGCCGACGAACTGCGCGCCGCCGTCGTCGAACTGCGCCCCGCCGCCCTGGACGAGGACGGCCTGGCCGCGACCCTGCGCACCCAGGTCCAGGTCCTCGACCGCGCCCACACCGCCCGCGTCACCTTCACCGGCCGGTCGGTGCGCGCCCTGCCCGCCGCGCAGGAGGAGGCCGCCCTGCGCGTCGCCCAGGAGGCCCTGCACAACGCGCTGCGGCACTCCGGCGCCACCCGCGTGGACGTCGTCCTGGAGCGCCGCGGCCACGGCGCCGTACTGCGCGTCACCGACGACGGCGCGGGCTTCGACCCCGGGACGGTGCGCCGCGCGGGACGCCACCTCGGACTCGTCTCCATGCGGGACCGGGCCGGCGGCGTCGGCGGCACCCTGACCGTGGAATCCGCGCCCGGCAAGGGCACCACGATCGAGATGGAGGTCCCCGGTGGCTGACGCGATCAGGGTGCTCCTCGTCGACGACCACCAGGTCGTCCGCCGGGGCCTGCGCACCTTCCTCGAGGTGCAGGACGACATCGAGGTCGTCGGCGAGGCGGCCGACGGCGCCGAGGGCGTCGCCCGGGCCGAGGAACTGCGGCCCGACGTCATCCTCATGGACGTCAAGATGCCGGGCGTCGACGGCATCGACGCACTGCGTCGGCTCCGCGAACTGGACCACCCCGCGCGCGTCCTCGTCGTCACCAGCTTCACCGAACAGCGCACGGTCGTCCCCGCGCTGCGCGCGGGCGCCGCCGGATACGTCTACAAGGACATCGACCCGGACGCCCTCGCCGGCGCGATCCGCTCCGTGCACGCCGGGCACGTCCTGCTCCAGCCCGAGGTGGCGGGCGCGCTGCTCGCCCAGGACGACACCGGCCCGGCCCAGGGGAGGGCCGGGACGCTCACCGAGCGGGAGCGGGAGGTGCTCGGGCTGATCGCCGACGGCCGCTCCAACCGCGAGATCGCCCGCGCACTCGTCCTCTCCGAGAAGACCGTAAAGACGCACGTCTCGAACATCCTGATGAAACTGGACCTGTCCGACCGCACCCAGGCGGCACTGTGGGCGGTACGGCACGGCGTGACCGGCTGAGACAGAGCCGTGGACACGGCCGGCGGGGTCCGGCGGGCGATCGCGCCCCGGGTTCCCGCGGTTCCCCTACGAGAAGAGATTCATACTGTCGGGTGTATATCACCCGGACGGCGTATCCCCCCGTCGGTCCCGGACGTTCTCCTCTGCGTGCCCCGGCGCCCGCCGCGGCACCCACGCGGAACGCACCGAGTGCGCCCGGCGCACCGTGAGTGCAAGGAGAACCGAGAAGTGAAGAACCTGAAGAAGGCCGCCGCCGTCACCCTCGTCGCCGGAGGGCTCGTCGCCGCGGGTGCGGGGATGGCGTCCGCCGACAGCGGCGCCTGCGGCAAGGCCGCCGGATCCCCGGGCGTCGGCTCCGGCAACGTGATCCAGGCCCCGGTCCACGCCCCCGTCAACGCCGTCGGCAACTCGGTGAACGTCATCGGCGTCCTGAACCCGGCCTTCGGCAACCTCGGCCTCAACCACTGAGACCGCGGGGGCCCCACGGACCCGGGGCCCCTCCCGCCCGGACCACTCCGCGTCCGCGGCGGACGCACGTGCCCCGCGCCCCGGCCTCCCGGATCCGTCCGGGAGGCCGGCGCCACACCCGCACCGCGGACGTCCGGGCCGACGGGGCGGGCAGGCGGGCGCACGGCTCGCCACGCACGCCGGAGCGAGGGTCCACCGCGACCGCGCCCGGCGCCCCTCCGCACACGGGAGCAGGCATCCGCCGCGACCGCGCCCGGCGCCTCACTCAGACCCGAGCGCGGGACCGCCACGGCACGCCGGCACCTCCCGCATCCCCGCCTACGCCCGAGCCCGGTACCTACGCACCCCGCCTACGCCAACGCACGGCACGCTCGGCACCACCTACGCCGGAGCGCGAGTCCGCCTCGGCAGCGCAGGCACCTCCGGCGCCCCTGTACGCACCCCCGGCGGACCCGGTGCCGCGCGCGCCCTCAGCGCACCCCCCGCTCCCGCTCCTCCACCACGGAGTTGTACGCCGCCACCCGCGCCCGCCGCGCCGTCCGCTCCACCGGCCGCAACGCCTCCCCGCGCGCCGCCATCTCGGACGCGCTCACCGCGCCCCCGTGCCCGCTGCCGTACGCCACCGACACCAGCAGCCCCACTCGTCGCGCGAGCTCCAGCACCCGCACCGCCCGCGGCGGATACCCCGGCGCCAGCACCTCACCGTCGCCGCCCTCCACCCGCGCCCGGTACGCGTCCACCGCGGCCTCCGCGACCGGGCCCGACCCGGCCACGTCCAGCCGCGACAACGCCTCGGTCGCCTCCCGCAGCGCCTCCGCCAGCTCCCGCTCCGCCTCCCCGAGCGAGGGCACGTCGGCCGGCGGCGCCTCCCGCACCGGCAGACAGCGCCAGAGCACCTCGACGTGCACATCGCCCGCGGGTCCGGCCTCGCGCACCTCCGGCACCAGCCCGAACGCCGCCCCGTGGCACACCACGGCCTCCTCCGCCTCCAGCGCCCGTGCGTTGAACTCCGGCGGCCCGCTCAGCCCCAGCGGATGCCCCGGCACCGGCAGCGCCACCCGCAGCCCGGTCACCCCGAGCGCCCGCAGCCGCCCCAGCGCCAGCGACAGCCCGACGGGGCCGGACTCGCCCGGCAGCCCCTCCACCCGGTGCACGGCGTCCTCTCCGACGACCGCCGACACCGCGTCGTCCGGCGACGCGATTCCGGCGAGAAGGGCATTTCCCCATGCGGCCAACCGGCCTGAACGTGGTTCCGTGAGCATCCCCCCACCCTAAGGACCGGACCGATGGAACAGCCCGGCCGACCAGTGGCGTAGATTTCTTGGAGGACTGCGCCCACAGGCGCGGCGGGCCGCGCCGACCGGTGCGCGCCCGGCGTGGGCGACAGTCGCGACCGGCCGACACTGCAATGGGGAGACAACGCGCTCATGAGCGAGGTTCTGGAACTTCAGGACGTATCCGTGGTCCGCGAGGGCCGGGCCCTCGTGGACCAGGTCTCCTGGTCGGTCAAGGAGGGCGAGCGCTGGGTCATCCTCGGCCCCAACGGGGCCGGCAAGACCACCCTCCTCAACGTCGCCTCCAGCTACCTCTTCCCCAGCAAGGGCACCGCCAGCATCCTCGGCGAGACCCTCGGCCGCCCCGGCACCGACGTCTTCGAGCTCCGCCCCCGCATCGGCGTGGCCGGCATCGCGCTCGCCGAGAAGCTCCCCAAGCGCCAGACGGTCCTGCAGACCGTGCTGACCGCCGCGTACGGCATGACGGCCGGCTGGCAGGAGGAGTACGAGGACATCGACGAGCAGCGCGCCCGCGCCTTCCTCGACCGCCTCGGCATGAGCGACTACCTCGAGCGGCGCTTCGGCACCCTCTCCGAGGGCGAGCGCAAGCGCACCCTCATCGCCCGCGCCCTGATGACCGACCCCGAGCTGCTCCTCCTCGACGAGCCCGCCGCCGGCCTCGACCTCGGCGGCCGCGAGGACCTCGTCCGCCGCCTCGGCCGGCTCGCCCGCGACCCGATCGCCCCCTCCATGATCATGGTCACCCACCACGTCGAGGAGATCGCCCCCGGCTTCACCCACGTCCTGATGATCCGTCAGGGAAAGGTGCTCGCCGCCGGTCCCCTGGAGCTCGAACTCACCTCCCGCAACCTCTCCCTCTGCTTCGGTCTCCCGCTCGTCGTCGAGCAGTCCGGCGACCGCTGGACCGCGCGCGGTCTGCCCATGTCCTGAGCCGCCCCGTGCTCCCCGGCCGCCCCTCCGGCCGGCGCACGGCCCAACCGCCGTGCGGGAGACCCGTGGTGGGCCGAACCGCGCCCTGTCCGAGTGCCGGGCGCGGACCTACCATTGACCCTGTGAACGACATCGACGCATGGGTGTGGTGGCTCGTCGGCGCGGCCGCGCTCGGAATCCCCCTCGTCGTCACCGCGATGCCCGAATTCGGCATGCTCGCCGTCGGCGCGGTCGCCGCGGCGGTCACCGCGGGCATCGGCGGCGGCATCGTGGCCCAGGTCCTGGTCTTCGTCCTCGTCTCGGTGGCCCTCATCGCCGTGGTCCGGCCGCTCGCCAACCGGCACGCCAGGCAACGGCCCGAGCACGCGACCGGCATCGACGCCCTGAAGGGCAGACAGGCCGTCGTCCTCGAACGGGTCGACGGCGGCGAGGGCGGGCGGATCAAACTCGCCGGCGAGATCTGGTCCGCCCGCGCACTCGACTCCGGACAGGCCTACGACGTCGGCCAGTCCGTGGACGTCGTCGACATCGAGGGAGCCACGGCGATCATCATGTGACCTCGGACGACGCAACTCGACGGAACGGCCCCGGCACGGGCGACGGTCTGTCAGACTCGACCAGCAAGATCTTCGACAACCATAAGATCTGCCGTAAGAGCCGAGGCGGAGAAGGGTACGGGGAACGACGATGGAACCGGTCATCATCGTCCTGATCATTCTGGTGGTGTTGGTCTTCATCGCCCTGATCAAGACGATTCAGGTCATCCCGCAGGCGAGCGCGGCCATCGTCGAGCGTTTCGGCCGCTACACACGCACACTGAACGCCGGCCTCAACATCGTGGTCCCGTTCATCGACTCCATCCGCAACCGCATCGACCTGCGCGAACAGGTCGTGCCCTTCCCGCCGCAGCCGGTGATCACCCAGGACAACCTGGTCGTCAACATCGACACCGTCATCTACTACCAGGTGACCGACGCCCGCGCCGCCACCTACGAAGTGGCCAGCTACATCCAGGCGATCGAGCAGCTCACCGTCACCACGCTGCGCAACATCATCGGCGGCATGGACCTGGAGCGCACGCTCACCTCCCGCGAGGAGATCAACGCGGCCCTGCGCGGTGTCCTCGACGAGGCCACCGGCAAGTGGGGCATCCGCGTCAACCGCGTCGAACTCAAGGCCATCGAGCCGCCGACCTCCATCCAGGACTCGATGGAGAAGCAGATGCGCGCCGACCGTGACAAGCGCGCCGCGATCCTCACCGCCGAGGGCATCCGCCAGTCCCAGATCCTCACCGCGGAGGGCGAGAAGCAGTCGGCCATCCTGCGCGCCGAGGGTGAGGCCAAGGCCGCCGCCCTGCGCGCCGAGGGCGAGGCCCAGGCGATCCGGACGGTCTTCGAGTCCATCCACGCCGGAGACCCCGACCAGAAGCTGCTCTCTTACCAGTACCTGCAGATGCTGCCGAAGATCGCCGAGGGCGACGCCAACAAGCTCTGGATCGTCCCCAGCGAGATCGGCGACGCCCTCAAGGGCCTGTCCGGCGCCTTCGGCAACTTCGGCTCCCCGCCCGGCGCCCCCAACGGCAACGCGACCCCGCCCGCCCCCCGTTCCTCCCAGGACGACCGGCGCGAACGCCCGCCGATCGACTGACCGAGGACGCGCCTCCCCGTGCCCCTCCCGAGGTGGCACGGGGAACCACCGGGCGAAGCCGCCCCCGTACGAGGGCGGTTCTCACGCCGCGGTCGGCGACAGCCACTCCGGCAGGGCCTCGACGTCGTCCTGCCCCAGCGCCAGCAGCATCGCGTCCGCCGGCGTCGGCTCGAACGGCCGCGTCAGCAGGGGCATGCCCGCCTGCTCGGGCGTCCGGTCCGCCTTGCGGTGATTGTCCTCGGCGCACGAGGCCACCGTGTTCAGCCAGGTGTCCCCACCACCCCGCGACCTCGGCACGACGTGGTCCACGGTCGTCGCGCGTCCCCCGCAGTACGCGCACCGGTGCCGGTCCCGGACCAGCACCCCCCTCCGCGACCACGGGGCTTGTCTTCGGAACGGCACCCGCACGTACCTGCACAGCCTGATCACCCGGGGCGCCGGTATGTCCACCAGCGCGCCCCGCATGCGCAGTCCGGGGTGGGCCTGCTCGACGACGGCCTTGGCCTGCAGCACCAGAACGACGGCCCGGTTCAGGGTCACCGTCGACAGCGGCTCGAAACTCGCGTTCAGTACCAGCGTGTCACGCATCCAGCCCACCTCCTGTGCGCTCCGGCCCACCCCCCTGGCGGGCTGGATCAACTCTGGCCGGGCACGACGAGATGGACAACGCAATAAAAAAGTGCCCGCCCCTGATCAATTCCAAGACCAGGGGCGGGCAAACGTGCCTTGAACGAGTGACACGGGGACGCGCGGAACGCGACCGGCGGCGAGGGGCAGGCTCAGCTCTCGCCGGGCACCTCGTACTCACCGATCAACTGGGCCCGCGCCAGCGTGTGGAAGCGCAGGTTGAAGCCGACGACGGCGGGCGAGGCGTCCGCGTCCGCGTCCAGTTTCTCCTGGTCAACGGCGTACACCGTGAACACATAGCGGTGCGGCCCGTCCCCGGGCGGCGGCGCGGCCCCGCCGAAGTCCCGGCTCCCGTAGTCGTTGCGCGCGTGCACCGCGCCCTCGGGCAGCCCCTCGAAGGTGCCGCCGCCCGCACCCGCCGGCAGCTCGGTGACCGAGGCGGGAATGTCGAACAGGACCCAGTGCCAGAACCCGCTGCCCGTGGGGGCGTCCGGGTCGTAGCACGTCACGGCGAAGCTCTTGGTCTCCGCCGGGAAGCCCTCCCAGCGCAGCTGCGGCGAGGTGTTCCCCGCGGCCTGCACCTGAGCCTCCTTCAACGCGGAGCCCGGCTCGACGTCCTCGCTCGTCACCGTGAACGACGGCACGGGCGGATGGAAATCGTGCGGGAGCGGCGGCCTCTTGCCCTCGGACACCTCGGTACCTCCAGATCGGTCGGGACAGGTCGGGCGCGGGATCGGAAGCGGCCGGTATCGGCCCGCCGGCCGCGCGCCCGCGCGCACGACCGCGGAATCCCGCCCTCCGAGCCTAGAACCCTAGAACCAGTTGCGCTTGCTGCCGACCTCGGACACCCACTGGTGGAGGTACGCCGACCAGTCGGTGGTGTGGAAGTCGTGCAACCCCACCCGGAACGCCCGGTAGGTGTCACTGCCCTCGCTGAACAGTCCCGGCTTCTTGTCCATCTCCAGCACGACGTCCATCTCGTGGTCGTCCGCGACGAAGCTCAACTCGACCTGGTTGAGGCCCCGGTACTGCTGCGGCGGGTAGAACTCGATCTCCTGGTAGAACGGCAGCCGCTGCCGAGTGCCCCGGATGTGCCCGCGCTCCATGTCCGCGTCCTTGAAACGGAAGCCGAGCTGGATGAACGCGTCCAGGATCGCCTTCTGCGCCGGCAGCGGGTGCACGTTGACCGGGTCCAGGTCGCCGGAGTCGACGGCCCGGGCGATCTGCAACTCGGTGCGCACCCCGATCTGCATACCGCGCAGCGACTGCCCGTCGATCATCGTGACCGGCGTCTCCCAGGGGATCTCCAGCCCGAACGGCACCGCGTGCACCGCGCCCGCCTTCAGCTCGAAGGCCCCGCCCAGCCGCTGCGTGGCGAACTCGATGTTCTGCTTGTACTCCTGGTCGCCGCTCTCCACCTCGACCTTGGCCTGGAGTCCGACCGACAGCCCCTCGATCTGCTGGTCGACGGAACCACCCTGGATCCGCACCTCGCCCTGGACGACGCCACCCGGAACCACGTTCTCCTCGGTCAGCACGGTCTCGACCGAAGCACCGCCGGCCCCCAGGCTCGCGAGCAGCTTCTTGAACGCCATGTCTCTCCCTCTCCAGGCCGCCCTACACGGCGGCTCCCGCTCCCTACATACGCGATCCGACCACGGCCGGTTCCGCGACCCCACCCTCCCAAGGCACGGCACGCGCTGACCAGCCCGCGGCCCGTCCCCGTCCCCGACGCACCACCGGCCGCCTGGACTACGCTCGTACGACATGATCGCGACGCCCGACCGTACGCCCCTGCCGAGGGCGTTCTTCGACCGGCCCGTACTGGAGGTCGCGCCCGACCTCCTGGGCCGCGTCGTCCTCCGCACCACCCCCGACGGCCCGATCGCCCTGCGCCTCACGGAGGTCGAGGCGTACGACGGCCCCAACGACCCGGGCTCGCACGCCTACCGCGGCCCCACGGCCCGCAACGGCGTGATGTTCGGTCCCCCCGGCCATGTGTATGTCTACTTCACCTATGGCATGTGGCACTGCATGAACCTGGTCTGCGGCCCCGAGGGGCGGGCGTCCGGGGTGCTCCTGCGGGCCGGCGAGATCGTGGAGGGCGCCGAACTCGCCCGCAAACGCCGTGCCTCGGCATGCAACGACCGGGAACTGGCCAAGGGGCCCGCGCGCCTCGCCACCGCCCTGGACGTGGACCGCAGCCTGGACGGCGTCGACGCCTGCACGACGGGGGATCAGCCACTGACGGTGCTGGAGGGCGCCCCGGTCGACCCCGCCCTGGTGCGCAGTGGCCCGCGCACGGGAGTCGCCGGAGAGGGCGGCGTGCACCCCTGGCGGTTCTGGGTCGCGGACGATCCGACGGTGAGCCCCTACCGGGCCCACGCGCCCAGGCGCCGACGAAGTTGACTCGCGGATCGGGGATGCGTAGTGTAGTCCGAGCCGCTTGAACCGGGTACGGCGTTCAGCCTGCAGCCGGAAGCGGCCAACCACACCACTCACTACCTCCCTCACAGAGGGCGGAATCGGCGTGTCTTCATGTCCGAATTCGCTTTCGCGGAGCTCGATTATGAGCTGCGCGGGGAATCGGTTAACGTGGTGAATGTCGAAAGGCGCGGCGAAGGCCGAGTTCGGAGACAATCAGAATCCCGCCGGCCGGGAATCGGACAGTGAAAACGTCTGATAGAGTCGGAAACGCAAGACCGAAGGGAAGCGCCCGGAGGAAAGCCTGAGAGAGTCTCTCGGGTGAGTACGAAGGAAGCGTCCGTTCCTTGAGAACTCAA
>BNBP01000022.1 GCA_014656015.1 Streptomyces griseoaurantiacus
GCGTCCCGCTTGAACTCCTCCGTGTACCGCCTGCTGCGGTTGCTCTTGCTTCCCACCTGGCACTACTTCCTCTGGAACCTCACGTCCCAGTTTCCAGGTGTCCAGCATCGAGGGGAAGCTTCAATACCGCGTCATCGGGGCCGGTGATCGTCTCCTGCTGACCGGCCGGCATGTAGGTGGAGCGAGTGGTGTTGTACTCCGTGCCGGTGGGGATGGGACCTGCGTACTCACGACTCTCGGTGGTCTGTCCCAAAGCGTTCGTCACCGTGGCTTTCGCCTGGCCGCCGGTCGGCGCACTGGTGGCGACCATGTCACCGGTGTAGGTGGTGTTGATACTCCAGCGACTTTCGCCGTGCACCTTGGTGACCGTCTTGATGCTCCGGCCTGCGCCGTCGTAGGTGGTGTCCGTCTGGAGTGGCGCCTGCCCGCCAGAGGTTTCCACTGGCGTGCCGTTGGGCGTGGAAGTGCTGTCCCAGATGTCGGACTGCTGGCTGACAGCGAGGCCGCGCGCGTCGTAGAGAGACAGGGAAATCAGTCGACCGCCCTGCGGAGTCGGGGACTGCGTCTGGCGGGTCCTCAACAGTGAGTCGTAGAAGGTGTAGCTGGTGTTGTACGCCGATCCGTCGCCTTTGAGGGTGCTGGTGGACACCCAGGACATGGCGGAGTTGGTGATTTTGTAGTCGTACACGTAGTTCGGCGTCTTGCTCAGCGCCTTGAGGCGGTTCGGCAACCACACCTTGATCACGCGCCCGAGACTGTCGTACTCGGATTCGGTGACCTTCTTGTTGGGGTCGGTCACCTTCGTCGCGGCGCCGGTGGCAAAGTCGAGGACAGTGGTCGTGCCGTACTGCTTGGCATCGGTGACGACGGTGGAGGTGAGAGGCCCGGTCTTCTCAGGCGTGTAGACGGTGGTGGAGCGGGTCAGATCGTTGGTGTCCTTCACCTGTACCGGACGGCCCAGGGCGTCGTAATCGGTGGTGGACATCTTCTGCCAGCTCGGAGTGCCATCAGCGGCATAGGACTTGACCCGGCCGGCCCAACGGGCCTCGCCCTTGGTCGGAGTTTGCTTCTCGGCGTAGCTCTTTGAGTCGAACGCGGTAGCCGTGTCGGAGACGACATCACCAGGGCGTGAGGCATCGGTCGGCAGGTCCAGGCTGCTCTCCTTTGCCGTGCAGGGCTTCGCCACGGTGCGCACGCGAGCGATGAGAGAGTTGATGCCTACGGCGTCATTTCGCGCGTAGGTCGTACGAGTGCACTTCTCGTCCCCGGTTACGGCGTCGTCGCCGCGATCCTCCACGGTGGCCGCCATGCCGTAGTCGTCGTACGTCGTCGCCACCGTGCGGGTACGGTCCCTGGGCGCCACACCGCTGGTGACGTACGTGCGCGCATGCGTGGCAGCGGTGCGGACGTAGTACGCCTCAGTATCGGCGTAGGACTTGTGCTGGGTGGCGGTCCTGTGCGACCAGGGGTCGTTGATGACACCACCGACTTCACTGTCACCGTTGTAGGTGACGGTCTCGCGTGTGAAGCCCGCGTACTGCTCGGAATCGGTGACTTCCGCCGCCTTGACCCCGGTGACCTTGGCGCTCCGGCGTGCGTCAGGGTCCGGGGTCTTGCCGTCAGAGCCCTGGACTCGATCGCCGTTCATGCCACGCAGATAGACGGTCACCGTCTTGCTCTGCGTGCCCGTGGAGACTCCGACGAGGTGAGTGACCTTCTCGTAGCCTCGCCAGATGGACCAGGTGCGCTCCTTGGCGGGCGTCATCGGATCTTCGTCGTAGTGCCAGGCGGCGCCGCCGGCGTACTGATAGCTGTGCTGGACGGCTTCGGATCCGCCCTGGGGGTCGGTGGTGGACACCGAACTGACCGGGTATTTCTGGAACCAGTCGAGGACGGGGTTCTTCTCACCGTTGGGTGACCAGTACACCGGGTAGCAGCGCTTGGTGTTCGTGTCCAGTTTCGGCTTGGGCCCGCCCGCCGTGCAGTCTGCGTCCAGATAGGTGACGATTGTCTGCGCGCCGGTTTCGGAGGTGACGGTCTTCAGGCGGGGCTTGTGCAGCGGCAGGATGTCGTCGCCGCTTCCGTCGACGCGATTCGCCCGCATCTCGTGCGTGAAGGTGACGGGTGGCAGAGACAGATCGGTGCCACGCTTGCCGGTGTGCTTGATCTGGTCCAGCCACAGTGACTGGTCCGTGGAGTCGCCGGTGTCGCCGGGGTCGAGATAGAGCTGCTTCAGCGTCCACACGTCTACTGGCTCGAAGGTGGGCGTGGAAGCGGCCGCGTTCCATGCGTAGGTGGTGACGGCGGTCAAGCGCTTGCGCGTGAAGAATGTCGGGCCAACGTTGCCGGTGCATTTGTCGCCGTCCTTGCAGACCGCGTCGAACGGCACTTCCGGCCAGTTGTCCCGCGTGTCGTCGGTCAGCGAGTCGCAGCCGTTTCCGGAGGCGAGGCAGCGCTCCTCGTAGCTGAGGACAACCTTGTTCGAGGCCGCTGGGGAGGCGGAGAAGAGAGTTCCGGCACGCTGCCCGTACCGGATCTCTTTGAGGTAGCCGCCGCGAGTGTAATCGCTACCTGTGTTGTCGTCGCCCAGCTTGTCGTAGTTGTTGTGCTCGGCGGCATACCAGTACGACATGGCGTTTCCGTGAGTGTCCTCGACGTAGTCGAGGTTCCACCGCCAGGCCTGCTTGCGGTCGCGTTGCGAGAACGAAGAGCCATCGTTGTATCCGGGCTCCCCGGCATCGTCGCCGAAGACCGGCACAGCCCACACCGACTGGGTGCGGTCATCCGCAGCGGCGTCGTCCAACTTGTTCAGGCCGAAGACGTACTTGGTGCCCTCGCCGGTGATGACAGTCCAGTACTCACCATCGTCGTCGCCATTGTCCGCCCCAGTGGAGCGAGTGACTTTCGAGGCGTCATCGCTCTTCAGCCGCCAGGCACCGGTGGTGTCGTCTTTGACGAGTTCGGTTGCCTTGCCGTCGAGGACGAGGGAGGCGTTGTCGTACTTCCAGCACAGGTCGTGTTTGTCATCCTGGCCGTCGTCGTCACACGAACCGTACTTCCGCTCGACATAGGAAGAGGTGAGATCGAAGCCCTCACCTACCTGACTTCCCTGGTTGTTCGTATTGGCGGTACGTCCGTCGACGGAGCCGGAATCATAGGAGATGTTCAGATCCGGCCGCGGTCCGGCAGCGGAAGGCGGCACACGCAGCGGGTAGGACCATGTGAAGGAGCCGGAGGAGCCGCCGGCTTCCCATGTGGAAGAGGCCGCCAGTGGGGTCGCCTTGTAGTCACCGGCACCCGACTGGGTACCGGCCGCCAGAGCCAGGATCATCGGGTGGTTGCCGGCCCCGAGAGTCAAAGGCGCGGTGACGGTCTGCTGCGCGCGGTCATTGTCTGAAGGCAGCTCATGACGTGTGCGGCAGGCGGCCTTGGTCGGGTCCTCCCCTGCGCATGCGGGCAGCTGGTACACATGCAGGCGTCCGGCCCAGTCACCACCATAGGCGGAGGAGAAGGCCGAGTAGTCGACGCCCAAGCGGGCTTTGCCACTCCCCTGGTTACCAGTGACCTTGAGGACGACTCCCTTGACGCCGAGTCGGGAGGCGCTCCTGTGGTCCAGGACCTCGACGGTAACAGTCTTGGCGACAGTGCCCGAGGAGGGCGCGGTGAGTGTGACGGGCAGATCACCGGGGGCGGCGTTGGCACTTCCGTTGGCCGGTATGCGCAGTGAGGCATTCCCGGCCGTGGGCCAGGTAGCCTTCTGCCGCCGGTCGCGGCGGGCCAGCGCGGACGCTGTCCGATCGGCTTCGACACCATCCCGCACCATCGCGACGGCTCGTCCATTGACCTTGGCGGTGAAAGTCGTGACCTTGGTCGCGTGGGACGAACTCAGGTGCGGCTTGCCCATCGGGTCTGCCTGGGAGGCGAACGCTACGGGGGTGAGCAGGCTCGGCAGGAGGGCCAGGCCGGTGGTAGCGGCGATACGGCGGATCCAGGATGCAGCTCTGCCGCCCTCTCCGCCTGCGGGCCTGGGGATGCCGAAAGCAATCATGATGGGTTCTTCCTCCTGGCGCCGTACGGGTGCCTGCGAGCGCTTACCGTTGAGAAGGATGAAGCTGGCCGAGCAATGAACGCGCAGGGCATGCGCTGTCGTGCGGCCGGGTGCTCTTGTGCGGCAGAGGCGCCCGGCCGGAAACGGCACGTTGGGGATCAGAGGTTGTCGGGAGTGCCCATCACTTGGGAGCGGACCTGATCCGCGGTCATCGCGCCGGTCCAGATCCGTACGTCCTGCAGACCACCGTGCAAGTAATTGCCTGTGGTGCCATTCGTGGTGCCCCGGCCCAGGCTGAGCTCACCACTTCCTTGCTGAGCTGCGGAGAATCCTGAGGTGTCGTCCGACCACTGGTCGTACTCACCGACGTACAGGTGGAGCTTTCCGTAACGGGTTTCGATCTGGGAGGTGTCCGAGGGATTCACCCACTGCCAGGACTCCTGAGCGTCGAACACGCCAGTGATCTGAACCCACGTGTCCGTCTCGGCGACGTCAGCGGCGAGGACTTGAGCGCTCTGTGCGAGCTTGCCGTCCGGGCCCAAGGCGGTGCGAGCGAACTGCCATTGATAAGTGCCGTCGGCGGGCTTGGTCACCCATAGAGACCAGGAGGAATCTCCGCCCATGCGTTGTGCGACCACTTGGGCGCGATATCCGATCGGCTGGGCCTCGAGCCCCTCGGAGTCCAACCGGACACTCGCAGATACGGTGAAGGACCCCGTTTCGTCCACGACCGGCCCGGTAGCTGTGGCGTACCCGGTCTTGCCGTCCAAGACGAGGGCGTTGTCGTCCTCATTCAGGGTGGCGCCGGCAGCGGACAGTTTCATCGACGGTAGCGGATATGCGGTGTTTTCGGCGATTTCGCCGCCTTTGGCAGACGTAGCGTCCCACTCGCCCACGAGTTCGTTGGCTGGTACACCCTCCTGATGAAGTGCAGCCTCCTCGACAACCTCTTCGGTGGACAGCGGGCGCTGCCATGCCTCGATCTCGTCGAGCAGTCCGAAGTAGTACTCCCCGAACTGGCCACCGACTCGCGCGCGGCCGAACTGGAGGCCGCCACTGGCGGTCCACGGGGTGTAGGTGGCAGCAGTCTTGGACAGGACTACCGGTTCGCCCTGTGGCTGACCATTGACGAACAACTGGATGGTGTCGTTGGACGGATCGGTGTCCGGCAGGTTGTCCGCACCTTCGGTCTTGAACACCCCGACCAGGTGTGTCCAGACGTTCAGTGGTGGGTTCTCCTGATTGGCCAGCGAGCGGATGTACACCGGGCCCGTCTGGTCCCTGTCCGTACGGTTGAACACCCATTTCCGGTAGGCACTCGAGTAGTACAGCGTGAACGCGCTGCCGCTGCCACCCGGTGCGGACAGCACCGTGCGATTGGCTGAAGCGTCCGACAGCTGCACCCAGGCGGAGACCGTGAAGGAGTCACGGGTATTGATCGGCGGAGCGCCTGTCGCCGCGTAGCCGACCTGCTGTTCGGGCTTGCTGGTGTTGTCGTTCAACCGCAGTGAATAGTCAGCATCCCCACGGCGCGCCCTGGTCGACCAGCCCGTCCCGGCCTCACCGACCAGGGTGGCGTCATGACGAGTTCCCTCAGCGGCCGTGTCCTTGGCCGCCATCACACCCGAGCCGGGCGCGCCATCATTCAGGTGCCAGCTGCCTACCGCTCCTGCGGCGGGAGCCACCTTGAAGGTGACTTCTTGCGGCGTTCCCCACCTGTCGTACACGTCTTTGGCGCGCACCGAGAGCACCTGCGTGCCCGACAGCGGCGGAGTGACATTGCCGACCGTCACCTCATTGCTTCCTTTGACAGCTTTGGCGGGGGTGGAGAGCAACTTCCACTCGTAGGCCGTCACATCCGTATGCCCGGTGCCGTCGATGTCAGCGGTGTTGGGCCGGAAGGTGAAGGAGCCGGGTACACCGGGGCCGCCGTTGCCCTCGCAGACCGCCGCACACTCGGTGTACGGGGAGCCGATGGTGATGCGCGGAGCCTTCGGAGCAGTCGAATCGATCTTCAGGTAGCACCAGGATGAATATCCGGACCACAAGTCCCCGCTCTTGCCTTTGTACGACCAGTGGGACTGTGTACGCGTCCGGTACCGGTACAGACCCATGTCCGCACGGTCGGTGGTACGCATCTTCTCCAGCGTGCCGTCCGGGTCCCATCCCGAGTCCGGTCTGTATCCGCTCCACACCTGGTGCCAAGCGGCATCATCGCCCCGCTCCATGACGAACTCAGCCTGCAGGGAACCTTCCTCGTCGCCCTTGTGGGACTCCACCAGCGTCTGCACACCCGCCTGAACCATCGGGTCCTTGCGCGTCACGATCAGAGGATCCGACGACTTGTTGCAGTAGGCGGTGGTGCCGTCGCCGGGGATGACTCCTACCTTGCTCGGCACGCCAGGCTTGTAGGCGAAAATCACCTGCAGCTCTGCCTTGTCGTCAAACCTTTTCCAGGCCCGCGGGTCACTCTCGTCCTTGGCCCGGAGCATCAGCGTCAACCTGCTGATCTTGCCGTCGGCGAATGAACGGACCGTATTCTTGAGGTTTTCGTCCGGTTCATCGGGATTGTCGTTGAACTCGATCCAGGCGTCCGGCTGGTCAGGGCTGCACAGATCGCCGCGGCCCGCAGCCACGTAGCGATCGCCCATTTGGTCCAGCTGTTCGGGCCCCGGCCACCGGGTGCCTTCCGAGATGTTGTTGGTGCGCTCCAAGTCCACCCAGTGCGGATCACAGTTGAACGACCAGGTCTCACGCGCCCGGAAGGTAGCGTCAAGAACGTACTTGCCGGCCAGTTTGGTAGGGGCGAACTCGAAGTACATGCGGTCCACGTAGCCGCTGCCGCACTGGTAACCGTCCGCTGTACCACACTTCCCGACGCCCTTGTCCCCGTTGAACATCCAGAACTTGTCGCCATCGGACGAGATCTTCGTACGCTCGGACACTCCCAGGCCGAAGGAGGGATCGATGTAAACCGGATAGACGGTGTCGTTGCCTCGCAACAGGTGTAGATCCGGATGAACAGCGACAGTGCTGTCATCCACATGCACGGGCAGCACCGCGGAGTTGTCCCCTTCCCCCGGCTGTGCTGAATCCCCGTCACCCGCATCGGTGCTCACGGTGGCGTCACCTCGCAGTAACTGCGCTTGCGGCCCGGATCGAGCGCCACCGGCTGAGTCCCACATCTGCCCTGCGGGCCCTCGGAAGACAGCGTTGCCGTCTTCGTCGACTGCACGCAGACCACCACCCGCACCTGGCACAACCGCCAGGCCATCCCCCGATGCGTGCAGGCTGACCTGCTCCAGCTGTGACATTTGAGCCGCCTCAGCCGTCTTGACGACCAAAACTTCTCGGTAACCTTCGGCGGTGGCAGTCAGTTGCAGATCCACTCCATCGAACACGTTGGCGTAAGTGGCAGTTGGGCCACTCAGTGAGGGGGCCGGCAAGTCGCCGGCCCATCCCAGCGCGACCGATCGCCCTCCGGCCCCCAGGCGGATCATGCCCGCGCCCGGCCCTCCACCGGAGAAGGACACATCGACGACGGCTCCCTTCGGAGCGACCCGCCCGTCACTGCGGCGCTCAAGCACAGGGTCGACTTCACCCCAGGCACCGTCGGCCTGCTTCACCCGTACAGGCGTCGTGGCCTGCGTAAGCGTGAAGGAACCGTCCGGGTTGGCTACCGTTGTGGAGTATTCGGTACGATCACCCGTGACCTCCACCTGCTTGCCAGACGCCTGGGCCTGAGCCGATGCGGTGGGGGCACCGATCACATCCTCGGTTGCCCCGCCGGATGTCGCAGCGGCTTGCACCGGTAAAACCTGCATCCCCGACACCAGGAGTGCGAGCGTGGCGCCCCCCAACAGTACGCCGCGTAATCTTCGCGCCCTCCACGCAGACATCACGCCACTCTGCTCCGTCTTCACGGAGTCCCCCCGTATGCAGGTTCTGTAAAGGTCCCGCACAGTCAACTCTCAGCTACACGCTGCGGTCAACGCGGCGTGATGCGCATCACTTCGAAATATCCTTTCCGGGTTGACTGCACGGATAAGTACTGCCCCAAGGCCGCACCAGGCTCACGAAGGGGCGACGAGTCTCGCACCAAGAAATCGAGGAACACGTGAGACAAAACTGCCGTCACCGATGGATGCCACTAGAAACGGAATACTCAGGGACAGTTGCCACAACGACCGGACGACGCAAGCATTTTTGCGACACGGCATGCTTCACATGAATTTCAGCCAGCGGCCTGTCGGCCATTGTCTCAAAATGGAGGAACGAGTTCCCTGAGGAGAGCGGGAAACAGCCGAGGTGGCGCTTTCTCGACGTGGTGCACGCCGGCTGACCATGGCGGCAACGAGGCGTGCCGCGGTGTGCGTTCCAGCACGTCTCCGCGGGCACGACACGGCAGCAACGCGGCCGCTGCACGGCATGAGGAAGCGCCGTGGCCAGCTCGGTGATCACGTTTTTGGCGCGGTCACCGCACATCGGCCGGTGAGCCGGAACCATGGGCCGCTGCCGAGCGTCGCGTCGCTCACCCCGCCGCCCGGCAACGCCCTCCGTTCAGCGTGAAGTCGTGCGGCGCGGCGCCGCTGCCGGCGCCCAGGAAACCCAGGGCGAAGGTGCCGCCGGCGGCGACGTTCTTGTTGTAGTCGGCGGCAGTGGCCGTCACCCTCGGGCCGGACTGGGTGAGCGCGGCGTCCCATACCTGGGTGACGCGCTGGTCGCCGCCGAAGGTCCAGCCCACCCGCCAGTCGGTGAGGGCCGTCGGAGAGGTGACGGTGACCGTGGCCTGGAAGCCGTCCGGCCAGGCGTTGACGATCTCGTACGCAACCTCGCACCCCGTCGCGGGGGCCTCCGGCCGCTCCCCCGCCCCCCGGGCGCTCCGTGCCGTGCCGGACGGCTCGCCCTGGGGCTCGGGGTCGCGGTCGCCCTGGGTGGCCCTCGTGGCGGAACCGGTCGCCGGGCGGGAGGTGGAGGAGGCGCCCGGGACGTCCTCGCCGGGCGAGGGACGGGTGGTGGGCGGGAGGGAGAACGAGGGCTCGGCCGCGGGCCGTTCGGCGGCCGTGTCACGGGCGACGGCGCTCTCGTCGGACGTGCCGGACTGCATCAGCGACACGGTCAGCGCCAGCGCGGAGACGAGCACCGCGCCGGCCAGGATGCCGGTGCGGCCGATCCGGGGCCGGGTGACGGTGCCGACCGCGAGCCCGGTGTCGGCGGCCGCGTCGACCCGGCCGCCGCTGAGTCCGGCCTCCGCCGCCCGGCGCCGCCGCTCCAGATAGGCGAGTCCGCCCCAGCCGATCACCCCGCCGGTCAGCGCGGCCGGCAGGCCGCCGCCCGAGACGCGCAGGCACGCGGCGGCCTCGGCGCACTCCACGCACACGGCCAGGTGCCGCGAGAGGTCCCCGGGGGTGTCCGTGCCGGGGGTGCGGGTGACGACGTCGAGGAGTCCGGCGTAGGCGCGGCACTCCGCGTCCAGGGGCGCGTCGAGGTGGTTGCGATGGCAACGGTCGCGGAACAGGGCCCGCACCTGGTCGAGTTCCCGGGCGGTGGCCGAGGGGTCGAGGCCCAGTCGGCGGGCCACGTGCGGCAGGGGCAGCGATTCCGCCTCGGCGAGCCACAGCAGCGCCGCGTCCGGTTCCTGCATGTCGCGCAGCGCGCGCAGGGCGAGGGGGCGGCGCAGCGGCGGTCCGGTGTACCGCGCGGCCTTCTCGGCGTGCAGCCACAGTCGCAGATCGGGGTCGAGACGGTGGCCCAGCCCTCGTGCCTCCCATTCGGCGGCGGTGGTGCGCACGGCCGTGAGCAGCAGCGGGATGCGGGGCAGTCGCGGTGTCCGGCGTCCGGCGCCGCCTGCCATGGCCTCGGCGGCGCGCGCCTCGCCGATGCCCCGGGTGAACGCCTCCGCCGCCAGTTCCGCGCCGGCCGCCGAACCCGAGGTGCACAGGTCGGCGTAGGACAGGACCGCGTCCCACACCTCCGTGAACTCGGCCGCCTCGGCGGCGTCCTGGGGGATCGGCAGGTCGGGCATGGGGGCTCCTGCGTCAACGGCTGCGTCCAGTGGCCTGTTCTCACAGGCGAAGCCAACGTGCCCTTTGCATACGGGAGTTGGTGGACGTCTCACGACAGGGCCCGAGCTTTTCACGCTTTCCGCACAAGAGACAAGCGGCGCATCCGGATACCCGCGCGCGCCCGTCCGGGACCTCGTCGAGCCGACATCCGCACACCCGGACGCGGCGCACCGCACACACGGACGCGGCGGCCGCGCCGGCCGGAAAGCCGGGGCGGCCGCCTCATCCGCGCGGGGGCGGGAACTCAGACCTCCAGTGCGCGCTCCGCCGGGAGGCTGTCCATGAAGGAGCTGACGGAGAAGACCGCGCGGCCCGGTCCGGGCGGGCCGTATCCGGGCGGGGAGGAGAGTCCGAAGTCCTCCATCGTCTGCCGGTAGGCCTCCAGGAGCCGGATGTGGTACTCCAGGGGCGCGCCGTTCGGGTTGGCCTTGCCGAGGGGGGTCGTCGGCTCGGGGCACCACGTGGTGAAGCGGGGCGTGATGCCGTGCGACATGAAGAAGCGCAGGCCCTCCGTCGTCGAGGCGATCGCCTCGTCGACCGTCTTGAAGCCGAAGGGCTCGGCCATCTCGACGCCGGCGACGAAGTTCGGGATCACGTTGCGCGCGCCGAAGACGTCGGCGGAGTCGAGGATCCGCCTGTGCCACTCGTCACGGCCGACGTACCGCTCCTTGCCGGGGCAGTACATCTTGAACAGGTACTCGTCCCACACCTCGAAGTTGGGGTGGTAGATCTGGACGCCGTAGTCCTTGAACCGCTGCACGTCCGGCTTGGGCAGTGCCTGGGCGACGACCTTGCCGATCCAGCGGCCGGGGAAGCGCTCCTCGATGGCCTTGGCGTAGTGGCCGTAGAAGTCGGCCTCGTCACGGCCGGAGACCGTCTTCGTGATGGCGCCGCCGGTGAGGGTGTAGGCGGTGGAGGCCCTCTGGGTGTCGTACTTGTCGATGATCTCCAGCGCCTCCAGCACCTCCTCGACGTCCTTGACGCCGGTGTAGGGCCGGCCGGCCGCCTTGTGCTGGCGCCAGTTGTGGTTGATGTCGCAGTACTGGCACTCCTCCTTGGCGCCGAAGTACTGGCAGACCCGGAAGACGGTGAGGTAGATCAGGTAGCCCCACTGGATGGTGGGTGCCACCTCCATCACGGACTTCCCGTTGGAGAGGGTGTGCCGGTAGTACTCCGGCATGGGGGGCACGCCCACGTCGGCGATCCGGGCACCGTCGAGGTACAGGCCGAGCACGCCGTCCTCGTCGGCGGCGACCCGGTACGGCGAGGAGGGGTTGACCCGTACCGAGACGACGGTGCGGCGCAGGTCGTAGGGGCCGCCGGTGAGGATGATCTCCTCCGGGGGGCGGCGCAGCGCGGCCTCGCCCAGCTCCGGCAGGGTGCCGTGGTCGAAGGAGAAGATGAAGTACGACTTCGGCTTGACGTCCCCGCTCTCGTTGTCGCTGAGCGCGGACGCGTCGAAGGCGACCCCGCCCCTGAGGAGGTCCTCCTTGAAGACGGCCTCGCGCGGCACGTGCGCGAACCGTTCCAGCAGATCCTCGACCAGCGCGGTGCGGCTGCCCATCCGTTGTCTCCTCCCTGGTCGGACGTTCCACTCCTCACGGTATGCCCCCGCTCGCCCGGCACGGGTACCGGGTCCCCGCGTGCCGGGAACGGGTGAGAAGGTGCGTACGGCGGCGACCAGCGCCGCAGGGACTCTCCCGGAGGAACCACAGTGACGAGGGACACGGTCACCAACTGGGCCGGCAACATCATCTACACGGCCGAGGAGCTGCACCGCCCGCGCTCGCTCGACGCGCTGCGGGCCGTCGTCGCCGACAGTGCCCGGCTGCGGGTGCTGGGCAGCGGGCACTCCTTCAACGAGATCGCCGAGCCCGGCGCGGACGGTGTGCTGCTGTCGCTGGACGCACTGCCCTCCGAGGTGGCGGTGGACACCGCGGCCCGCACGGTGCGGGTCGGGGGCGGGGTGCGGTACGCGGAGCTGGCGCGGGTGGTGCACGCGCACGGGCTGGCGCTGCCGAACATGGCCTCCCTGCCGCACATCTCCGTGGCAGGCTCGGTGGCCACCGGCACCCACGGCTCGGGCGTGGCCAACGGCCCGCTCGCCGCGGCGGTCCGGGAGGTCGAGCTGGTCACGGCGGACGGTTCGACGCTGGTCGTCGGCCGGGACGACCCGCGCTTCGACGGCATGGTGACCTCGCTGGGCGCGCTCGGCGTGGTGACCGCGCTCACCCTGGATCTGGAGCCGGACTACGAGGTGGCACAGCACGTCTTCACCGAGCTGCCGCTGGAGGGGCTGGACTACGAGGCGGTGGCGGCCTCGGCGTACAGCGTGAGCCTGTTCACCGACTGGCGTGCGCCCGGGTTCCGCCAGGTGTGGCTGAAGCGGCGCACCGATCAGGCCGAGGTGGACTTCCCGTGGGCGGCCCCGGCGACCGAGAAGATGCACCCGGTACCGGGCATGCCGGCGGTCAACTGCACCGAGCAGTTCGGTGTGCCGGGCCCCTGGCACGAGCGGCTGCCGCACTTCCGGGCGGAGTTCGTCCCCAGCAGCGGGGCGGAGCTGCAGTCGGAGTACCTGCTGCCCCGGGGGCACGCGACGGCCGCGCTGCACGCCGTGGAGGAGATCGGCGCCGTGCTCGCGCCGGTCCTGCAGACCTGTGAGGTGCGCACGATCGCGGCGGACGCCCAGTGGCTCGGCCCGGCGTACGGCCGCGACTCGGTGGCGCTGCACTTCACATGGGTGGAGGACACGGAACTGGTCCTGCCGGTGGTGCGGCGGCTGGAGTCGGCCCTGGACGGCTTCGACGCCCGGCCGCACTGGGGCAAGGTCTTCACCACCGCGCCCGCGACGCTGCGCGCCCGCTATCCGCGGCTGGCCGACTTCGCCGCGCTCGCGGCGGAGCTCGACCCGGCCGGCACCTTCCGCAACGCCTTCGTGGAGGCGGTACTGGCCGGCTGACCGCCGGCGCCGGCCGGACGGGGCGGGCGTCCGCCGCCCGCCGCGGATGGCCCTGCCGCCGGGCCGGGAAGGCTCGCCCCGGCCGGGCGGTAATCTCGGCATCCAGGGTGTCACGCGTGGTGGGAAGGGTGTTCATGGCCCGTGCCGGGGTCAGTGTCGAGCGGCTCGTGACGGCCGCCGCGGAGCTCGCCGACGAAGTGGGCTTCGAAGGGGTCACACTGTCCGCGCTCGCGCGGCGCTTCGGGGTGAAGGACGCCAGTCTGTACGCGCATGTGCGCGGCCTGCGCGAGCTGCGGACGCGGCTCGCGCTGCTGGCCGGCGGCGAGATGATCGACGAGATCGCCGCGGCCGTGGCCGGACGGGCCGGGCGGGAGGCGCTGGCGGCCTTCGCCGGGGCCTACCGGGACTACGCGCTGCGGCATCCGGGACGGTACGCGGCGACGCAGATCCGGATCGACCCCGCCCTCGTCCCCGACTCCCCCGCGATGCGCCGCACCGCCGAGATCACCTACGGCATGCTGCGCGCCTACGGCCTCGGCGAGCCCGATCTCACCGATGCCGTAAGGCTGTTGCGGGCCACCTTCCACGGGTACTGCGCGCTGGAGGCGGCGGGCGGCTTCGCCGATCCGCGGGACGTGCGGGCCTCCTGGGACAAGGCGGTGGACGCGCTGCACGTGGCCCTGGAGAACTGGCCGAGGGAGACGGCCGCCGCCGCGGCCGGGCCCTGAGCGGCGGGCCGGCCTGGGGCGCCCCGGTTCCGGTCGGGACGCCCCAGGGTTCGGGGGGAGGGATCACGCGAACGCGGGTCGCACGGACACCGCGCTCCGGTCCCTCCGGTGCCGGACGCAGTATCGGACACCGCGTCCCGCACACGCGAACTCACCAGCTCTTAGTACTGGGTTGCCCGGTGAACAGAAGTATGCGTGCTGTGACGCCGCTCGTTGTAGGGGGAGATCCATATTGACTTCGGGCGAGGGCGGGCGTATGCGGCCTGTGCGGTGTAATGGACCGTATGAGCAGTGACACACGCCCCTCGCTGACCGAGGCACTGGCCGCGGGCACGCTCGTTCTCGACGGCGGTCTGTCGAACCAGCTCGAGGCGGCCGGGCACGATCTGGGGGATGCCCTGTGGTCGGCGCGGCTGCTGGCCGAGGCGCCCGAGGCCGTGGTGGAGGCGCACCTGGCCTATTTCGAGGCCGGGGCGAACGTGGCGATCACCGCGAGCTACCAGGCCACCTTCGAGGGCTTCGCGCGGTACGGCCTCACCCGGGCGCGCACGGCCGAACTCCTCGCGTACAGCGTGGAGTCGGCGCGGGAGGCGGCGCGCCGGGCGCGGGAGCGCGGGGTGGCGCGGCCCCTGTGGACGGCGGCCTCGGCCGGCCCCTACGGGGCGATGCTCGCGGACGGCTCCGAGTACCGCGGCCGCTACGGCCTCTCCGTCGACGAACTGGCGGATTTCCACCGACCCCGTCTGGAGGCCCTGGCCGCCGCCCGCCCCGACGTCCTGGCCCTGGAGACGGTGCCGGACACCGAGGAGGCGCGGGCGCTGCTGCGGGCGGTGCGGGGGCTGGGGGTCCCCGCGTGGCTCTCGTACACGGTCGCGGGCTCCCGCACCCGGGCCGGGCAGCCCCTGGAGGAGGCGTTCGCCCTGGCCGCGGAGGCGGAGGAGATCGTCGCGGTGGGCGTGAACTGCTGCGCCCCGAAGGACGTGGAGCCCGCGGTGGCCCTCGCGGCGCAGGTGAGCGGCAAACCGGTCGTCGCCTACCCCAACAGCGGCGAGACCTGGCACGCGGACACCGCCGGGTGGACGGGCCCCGTCACCTTCACCCCCGAGGCGGTACGGAATTGGCGGCGGGCGGGCGCCCGTCTGATCGGCGGCTGCTGCAGGGTGGGGCCGACGGGGGTGCGGGGCGTCGCGGAGGCACTGGGAGCCACATGACCGGCTCACCGCGGCCCGCGTGAGGCTCCCGCGGACGCGAGGGGATCGGCGCACCCCGCCCGGACCGGCTCAGCGCACCCCGCCCCGCCCGGCTCAGCGCACCCCGCCCCGCCGGGCGAACCGGTCCAGGGCGCCGCGCACATGGTCCCGCGTCCTCTCCCCGCCCAGGTGGCCCGCGTCCTCGACGACGTGCAGTTCCGCCTCGGGCCAGGCGCGGGCGAGTTCCCAGGCGGTGTCGAGCGGGGCGCTCATGTCGAGCCGGCCGTGGACCAGGACGCCGGGGATGCCGCGCAGCCGGTGGGCCTCGCGCAGCAGGACGCCCTCCTCCAGCCAGGCGCCGTGGGAGAAGTAGTGCGAGCAGATCCGCACCAGGGCGAGCCGCGCCGCCGAGGGGCGGTCGCCGAACGGGCGGGAGTCCCCGTTCGTCTCCCCCGACAGGACCGCGTCCTCCCAGGCGCACCAGTCCTCGGTGGCCTTCTCCCGTACGGCGACGTCCGGGTGGTTCACCAGCCGCGCGTAGGCCGCGACGACGTCACCGTCCCGCGGTGTGCCGGGGGCGCCCGCGAGGAAGCGTTCCCACTGCTCGGGGAAGAACCGGCCGACGCCCCGGTAGAGCCAGTCGATCTCGGAGCGCCGGGTGGTGGTGACGGCGGGGATCACGATCTCCGAGACCCGCTCCGGATGCCTCTCGGCGTAGGCGAGGACCAGCGTGGAGCCCCAGGAGCCCCCGTACAGCAGCCAGCGGTCGATGCCCAGGTGGGCGCGCAGCCGCTCCATGTCGGCGATCAGGTGCGGGGTGGTGTTGTGCCGCAGGTCGGTGGCGGGGTCGCTCGCGTGCGGGCGGCTGCGCCCGCACTGGCGCTGGTCGAACAGGACGACGCGGTACCTGTCCGGGTCGAAGCAGCGGCGCGCGTGGGCGCCGCACCCCGAGCCGGGGCCGCCGTGGACGACCACGGCCGGCTTGCCGTCCGGGTTGCCGCACACCTCCCAGTACACGAGGTTGCCCTCGCCGACGGCGAGCATCCCGCTCTCGTGGGGCTCGATCGGGGGGAACAGGGTGCGCATGGCTCACCTTCGGGGGTCGGCGGGGTCCGGGGCGCGGCGGGTCACAGGGACCACCAGCAGTACAGCCGGTGGCCGCGGTCGTGGGCGCGGCGGGCGAGGGTGCTCAGGGCCGTGAGGGCGCCGCTCGCGGTCTCCTCGGTGAGGCGGGGGGGCTCGCCGCTCGCCCGCCACTGGGCGGCGGCGCACGCGAGGTCGTCCTCACCGGCGTGGGCGAGGACCTCGCGCGGGGTGTCCGTCACGGCGACCACGAACGGCGGGCCGTCCTGCGGGTCCGACAGGACCTGTCCGCCGCACGGACGGGCGCCCGCCTCCTCGTGGCCGCAACCCGTCACCGCGGCTTCGAGGCGGACGAGCGCGAGGACCGGGTCGACGCCCCGGAGGCGGACGGGGTCGTGTCCGGTGCGCGTCGGTCCTCCCTCGGTGCGCGGGACCGCGAGGGCGGCCTCGTCGTCGGGTGCGGAGAAGTAGTCGGCCAGTGGCATGGCGGCGATTGTGGCAGCCGCCGGCGACAACGGTCCGGGCCGCCCTCGCCCTCCTCATGTCCGCCGGGAACGCGGACGGTTGACGGCCTCACGTCTTCCGGAAGCGGCGGACCGCCGACAGGGGGGCCGTGACCCGCAGCGGGGGGCGGGTCACGCGGTGTGTCGTCCGGCGCGGGTCGGGGCGGCGGGACTGCGCCTGCCACAGGGCCATCTCCGCGTCGCGCGGGCCGTGCACCACGGGCCCCTCCTCCCCGCCGAACAGCCGCACGGGGTGCGAGGCGTCCCAGGGGGCCCAGCCGGGGTCGCCGTCCACCGCGAACCGCACCCAGGCCGTGTGCATCTCCCGGGCCAGTTCCCGGGGCGCGTCCGGGCCGGCGAGCCGTTCCGCCTCGGGGACGTCCGCCGCGTCGAAGACGAAGCCCAGTTCCAGGGCGTGGCAGGCGCCGAGGCCGGGGACGTTGGAGCGCCACGCGAACTCGTACACGTGAGTGGACGCGGGGGTGGCGGCGGACATGGACGCGGAGGCCGTCGTGGTGGTGGGAGCGGGGGCGGGGGCGGGTGGTCCGGCGGGCGGGTGCGGGGGCCCGGCGGCCGGTGCGAGGCCCGCGCGTGCGTCGGCCAGACGGTGCAGCGGCACCCGGAGCAGGTGGTCGGTCACCATCTGGCCGATCAGCTCGGACGTCGTGGCCGCCGGGTGCGCGGCACGGTAGCCGCGGATCACCTCGGGCCCGCAGTGGCAGCGGGCCATCGCCAGCGCCACGGCGAGCGGGCCGAGGCGGTCGATGCGCTCGACCAGGCCCGTGGGCGCGATCCACAGCCGGTACTCCTCGCTGGTCCACCCCATCAACAGCGGCACGTCCCGGGCGGCACCGTCCACCAGCGCCGCCGCCGGGTCGCGGGGCACGAGGTCGCCGTCGACGACGATGCCGAAGGCCGGGCCGCCCAGGACGGGGCCCGCCATGCGGCCGGCCTCCGCCTGCGCCTCGGCCAGCCGGGTGCGGTCCACGTCGGCGAAGGCGGCGGCCGTGGCGAGGACCTCCAGTCGCGCGGCCATCCGCCGCACCAGCCGGCGCACCTTGTCCCGGTCCGTCACCTCCGGCGGACCGCTCTGCAGCACCGCCCGCCGGAACAGGCCCCGGGCACGTGGCGCGGCCAGCAGCGCGCCGATGCTGATGGCTCCCGCCGACTCGCCGAACACCGTGACCCGGTCGGGGTCGCCGCCGAACTCCGCGGCACAGGCGCGCACCCATTCCAGCGCGGCGAGCTGGTCGTGCAGCCCGAGGTTGGGCGGGGCGTCCGGGAAGAGCCCGTAACCCTCCACGCCGAGGCGGTAGTTGAAGGAGACGAGGACGACACCGTCGCGGGCGAAGGCGGTGCCGTCGTAGACGGGGACGGCGGAGGAACCGCGGGTGAGGGCGCCGCCGTGGATCCACACCATGACCGGGAGCCGGGCCCCCCGGCCCGGCTCCGGGGTCCACACGTTCAGGTTGAGGCAGTCGTCGCCGGCCACCACCGGGTCCGCGAGGAAGCGGGCGAACGCCTCGGAGTAGGGCGGTTTGGGCGGGGTGGGCCCGTAGGCGCCGGCGTCCCGGACGCCGTCCCACGGCTCGGGCGGCACGGGGGGCCGGAAGCGGTGCGGGCCGAAGGGCGGGGCGGCGAAGGGGATGCCGCGGAAGACGGCGACGCCCTGTTCGTAGCGGCCGCGCACCCGGCCGTACGGGGTACGCACGACGGGGTCCGGGCCGGTGGAGAGGCCGTGCGCAGGGGGTGCGGGGTTCTCCATGCGTGCGCGTCCTTCCTGCCGGGGGCGGGTTCCGGTGCACCTCACCACGTATTTTGCGCCGGTTACGGCAGAGGCGGCGGTGATTTACGGGCGCCGCGGGAACAGAAACGGGCGGGGGTGTACCGGGGCGCGGTGCGGGGCGGCCTACCGCAGCAGCCGCCGCTCCTTGGCGACCGCGACCGCCCCCGCCCTCGTCTCCACCCCCAACTTGCCGTAGATCCGCTGCAGATGGGTCTTCACCGTGGCCTCGCTGATGAACAGCGCCCGTGCGATCTCCCGGTTGCCGAGGCCGCCCGACAACTGCTGGAGGATCTCGCTCTCGCGTGCGGACAGCGCGGGGCGCGGATCGCGCAGCCGGGCCAGGAGCCGGTCGGCGACCGGCGGTGACAGCGCCGCGCGGCCGGCCGCCGCGTCCCGGATCGCGGCGAACAGTTCCTCCGGCCGTTCGGCCTTGAGCAGGTATCCCGTGGCGCCCGCCTCGACGGCCCGGCTGATGTCGGCGTCCGTGTCGAACATGGTGAGGACGAGGACGCGGGGTGCCGGGTCCACCGCCGCGCCGGAGGTGAGTTCCCGGGTCGCCGTCACGCCGTCGATGCCCTCGCCGAGTTGCAGGTCCATCAGGACGACGTCGGGCCGCAGCCGCGGGGCGAGCGCGAGCGCCTCCTCGCCGCTGCCCGCCTCGCCGACCACCTCGATGCCCTCGGCGCTGGACAGCAGGGCGCGCAGTCCGGCCCTGACCACGGCGTGGTCGTCGCACAGCAGCAGGCGTACGGGGTTCACCGGGCGGGCTCCTCGTGTGGGTCCTCGGCTGGGTCGGTATCTTCCCACCGGATCCGGTCCGCGCCCGTTCCGCCTCCCGCGGGGGCGGCCGGTCGGTGGAGCGGCCCGCCCACCCGCGACGAGTAGACTGATCGTTCCTGCATCGGACCGGGGAGGTCGGCGTGGACTATGGCGACAAGCTCTTCTGGCTCTCGGTCGTGATCCAGCGCAAGTACGCGCAGATCTGTGCCGGGTTCGACCTGACCCCCTCGCAGGCCACGCTGCTCTGCGCGGTCCGGAACGAGCCGCGGCGGATGGCCGACCTCGCCGCGTCGCTGGGCATGACCAAGAACGCCTTGAGCCAGCTGGTCGACCGCACCGCGCGGCGCGAGCTGGTCGGCCGGGCGAGCTCGGAGCAGGATCGCCGGGTCGTCATGCTCAGTGCGACACCCACGGGCAAGGTGCTCGCCGAGGCCCTCTACGCCGAGATCTCCAAGCGCCTGCCCGAGATCGCGAGCAATCTCGACGCCGACGACCAGCGCGATTTCGCGCGCGTGGCCACCGCCGTCGTGGACACCTCGGACCTCTCCTCGCCCCCCTCGAACCCACCCGTCACTCCCTGAGGTCGCCTCGCACCCACCAACCCCCGCCTTGACGAGGTTCATGTCGTGAACTAATTTGGTTCACGTCATGAACCAGTGAAGGGTGGCAGCCATGAGCACACACACGACCGGCACGATCGCGGTCTTCGGCGCGACGGGGCAGCAGGGCGGGGCGGTGGTCGACGCACTGCTGGACCACGAGGCGCGGGTGCGGGCCCTGGTCCGCGACCCGCACTCCGACCGGGCCCGGGCGCTGGCCGCCCGCGGCGTCGAACTGGCGGCCGTCCGGGCCGACGACCCGGCGTCGCTGGCCCCCGCGCTGGCGGCGGTCGAGGGGTTCTCCTTCATGACCCCGGAGGCGAACAGCCTCGAGGAGGTCGAGACGGAGATCCGCATCGGTACCGCTCTCGTCGACGCGGCGGTCGAGGCGGGCGTCCCGCACGTCGTGTTCAACTCGGTCTTCGGAGCGGACCGGGAGTCGGGCGTGCCGCACCACGACTCGAAGCACTCGATCGAGGAGTACCTGAGGAAGTCCGGCCTGCGGGCCACGATGGTGCGCGCGACCGCCTTCATGGAGAACTTCACGAGTGTGATGGCACCGAGCCTGGAACACGGGGAGATCGTGTTCAGGCTGCCGCTGCCGGAGGACGTCGCCCTGAAGATGATCTCGGTCAGGGACATCGGCCGGGTCGCCGCCGCGCTCCTGCTCGACCTCGCGGAGGCGCCCGGCGGAGCCGTCGAACTCGTCGGCGACGAGCTGACGGGCCCGCGGATCGCCGCGACGTTCGGTGCGCGCGCCGGGCTCCCGGCACGGTACGAGGCCGTCCCGTTGAGCGTGCTTCCCACCGACCTCGACAGGGTGATGTTCCGCGAGTTCGCGAAGGCGGCGGAACACCCCGCGGACCTCACGGCGGTGCGCGCGATCGAGCCGGCCACCATGGACCTGGCCGAGTGGATCCGGGCCACCGGCTGGAGCGCGCCCTCAGGCGTGGCCGGTTCCTGAGCCTCCGGCCGCGGGGGACACCCCGCGATCCGGCCCACGCTCGGCGCTCGGCGCCCCGGGCACGGTGACGCACCCGCCGAGGGGTGACGTGGTCACGGGGCCGCGCCGCCGTCCGGCCCCGTACCGCGGACGGCCGGGGTGGTGGCGGTGACGACGGTGCCCTCGCCCGGCCCCGACTCCACGGTGAGCGTGCCGCCGGCCTGCCGGGCCCTGATCCGCATGGCGGGCAGGCCGTGGCCGCGCCCGGAGGCGGGATCGGGCCGGGTGGCGGGGTCGAAGCCTCGGCCGTTGTCGGCGACGTCGAGCGCGATCCGGTCGTCCAGGCAGGTGAGCGTGAGGGCGGCCCGGGTCGCGTCCGCGTGCTCGCGCACATTGGCCAGGGCGCCCTGCGCGATGCGCAGCAGCGTCGCCTCGACGCGCTCCGGGAGCGGTCCGGGGGTGCCGTCGAGCCGGAACTCCACGGCGAGGCCCGCCCGGCTCTCCCGTTCGGCGAGGGCCTGCAGCGCGCCGGGGAGGCTGTGCTCCGTGAGGTCGGCGGGGCCGAGGTCCTGGACCAGGCGCCGGGCCTCGGCGAGGTTGTGGGCGGTGAGGCCGGTGGCCTCGCGCAGGTGTGCGGTGGCCCGCGCCGGGTCCGTGGGCCAGAGGCGCTCGGCGGCCTGGAGCAGCATCCGCTGACTGCTCAGGCCCTGGGCGAGGGTGTCGTGGATCTCGGCGGACAACCGATGCCGCTCGGCGAGGACACCGGCCCGCCGTTCGGTGGCCGCGAGGTCGCGGCGGGTGCGGACCAGGTCGTCGATGAGGAGGCGGCGACGGGCCGACTGGCGCTGGAGGTGGACGAGGACGGCGGTGGCGACCGCGGCGACGGCCGGCGGGGCGACGACCATGTTGGGGTTGAGGGTGCCGTGCGACACGCGGATCTCGGAGCCGACGACGAGCGCGGTGAGCAGCGCGACGAGCGGGACGGCGAGGCGCGGGGGCAGCGCGTGCAGGCCGGTGAACAACAGGGGCATCGCGCACCAGGTGGCGCTCGGCGCCTGGACGAGAAGCAGCGCCCAGGCCGTGGTCACGGCACCCAGCCACGCGAGGTGCCGGGCGGTGGGCCGCTTGCCGGGGGCGGGCGCGGGGGCGAGCAGCCGGCCGGTGGCGTAGAGGAGCGGGAAGGCCACGAACAGGGCCACCGTCAGGGCGCGGTGGGTGCCGCCGTCCCGGTCGTGGGTGAGGAAGCGGACGAAGGAGGAGCAGAGCAGGGCGAGGAACGCGGTGTGCAGGACGGCGCCGAGCCAGCGTGCGTCGGGGTCGGCCGCCTCCCGCGCCTGCGACTGCTCCACGGTGTCCTCCGCCTTTCCGTTCCTCCCCGGCGCCGCCGGGCCTCCCACGGCCTCGCTCCCGAGGTGCCGGTGGCTCCGGTTCGTGTCTACCGGGCCGCCCACGCGTGCGCATCAACCGATCGGCTGACAGCGGTGTCGGCCGGACCGCGCCCGGGACCGAGCCGGACGACCGACGGTCCCGGGTCGCCGGCGGCACCAGGCTGACGGGGACAGCGCGGAACGACCGAGGAGGACCCCGTGCCGGCCAGGAACGTCACCGTCGACCGAGCGAGCTTCGGGCATCGCGTGGGCTACGCGCTGCGGCATCCCGGGCGGGTGCCGCGGCATCTGGCGCGCGCCACCCGGGACATGTGGCTGCGCCGCAGGTACCCGGACCACGTCGACTACTACCGGGCCGTCATGCGCTCCGACACCCGGGTGAGTCCGGACGCGGCGGTCGGCAGTCCGAGCCGCGAACGGTGGCTGGCGCTGGGCGCGATGCAGTTCGACTACCTGGTGGAGCACGGGCTGCGCCCCGGGCACCGGATGCTGGAGATCGGCTGCGGCAATCTGCGCGCCGGCTGGCGGTTCATCCGGCATCTGGAGCCCGGGCACTACTACGGCCTGGACATCTCCCCCGACATCCTCGCCGCCGCGCAGGACACGCTCGTGGAGAAGGGACTCCAGGGGCGGCTGCCGACGCTCACGCCGGTCCGCGACCTGAAGCTGGCGTTCCTCCCCGACGCCCACTTCGACGTCGTCCACGCGCACAGCGTCTTCTCCCACTCCCCGCTGCCCGTCATCGAGGAGTGCCTGGCGCACGTCGGCCGGGTCCTCGCGCCGGGCGGCTGGTTCGACTTCACCTTCGACCGGACCGAGGGCGAGGAGCACCACGTGCTGCACGAGGACTTCTACTACCGCACCGAGACGCTCGTGGCCCTGGCCGCCCGGTACGGCCTGGAGGCCCGGTTCATGGACGACTGGGAGGAACTGCCGCACGGCCAGTCCAAGATCCGGGTGACTCACGCCCCGGCGGGGTGAGCGAGGGCCTGTCTGACAATTCCCGTCGTCCGCCCGGAGGGCGGGCCGGGCGGCGTCAGGTGCGTGCTCTCGGCGTGCCGGCCCCTGGCCCTCGTACTGGATGTACTCGGGTCGGGGGCCGGTGCGGCGAGAGTGCGTTCATGGCGTCGCCCGGCAGACGGGAATTGTCAGACAGGCCCTCGGCCGCCCAGCGCAGCCCGCCGAGGAGGTGGGCGCGGAAGGCGGGGTCGGCGTAGGCGGACGAGGCGTGGCCGAGGGCGGTGTAGAAGACCCGGCCGGCGCCCTGTTCGCGGCACCAGGCGAGGGGGTGGTCGGCGCCCATGCCGCCGCCCTCGTAGGAGTTCTCGTCGACGCGCAGCAGGATGTGCGCGGTGGCGCGGGGGTTGGTGTCGAAGTCGTACCACTCGTCGCTGAGGTCCCAGTGGGCGGGGAGGTGGGCGGTGGCGGGATGGGCGCGGTCCTCGACGAGGACCCGGCCCGGCTGGGGGGCGGGGTGCCGGGTGAAGCGGGCGCCGAGCAGTGCGCCGAAGTGGGGCCACCCGTACTCGGTGCAGGCGGCCGCGTGGACCCCGGCGAAGCCGCCGCCGTCCTCGATGTACGCGGTGAGGCGGGCGCGGCCCGCGTCGGTGAGGACCTCGCCGCTGGTGGAGAGGAAGACGACCGCCGCGTAGGGGGTGAGGGGACGCTCCAGGGAGGCGGGGTCCTCGGTGGCGTCCACCGCGAGTCCCTCCGGGTCGAGGGTGCGCAGGGCGGCGACCGCGTCCGGGATGGAGTCGTGGCGGTAGGCGGCGGTGCGGGTGTACACGAGCAGTCGGGCGGCCATGGGTGGGCAGCCTATGCGGTGTCCGTTTCCTTCAAGACCGGGGGCGGGCCGCCCGCCTACGGTGGCCGCATGACTCCACGACTCGACGCGATCGGCCTGGTCGTCTCCGACATGGCCGCCTCCCTCGCCTTCTACCGACGCCTGGGCCTGGACTTCCCCGAGGGCGGTGAGCTGTTGCCGCACGCGGAGGCCGCGGCGCCCGGCGGGATGCGGCTGCTGCTGGACACGGAGGAGACGGTGCGCTCCTTCCACCCCGGTCTGCGCCTGCCCCCGGAGGGCACCGGGCGCACGTCCCTGGCGTTCCGCTGCGAGAACCCGGCGGAGGTGGACGCCCTGTACGAGGCCCTGGTGTCCGCCGGCCACCACGGCGAACTGAAACCCTGGGACGCGGTCTGGGGCCAGCGCTACGCCGTCGTCCACGACCCGGACGGCAACGCGGTGGACCTGTACGCGACGTCGTGAGCGGCGGGCGGCGGGAGACCGGCGGTCATGGATGAGGCGGAGGTCGTCCGCGCCGGCCTCGACGTCTCCCCGGCTCACGCGGCCCGGGAGGGGAGCGGCTCCCGGTGCCGGAAGAGGCGTCCCGGGGTCATGCCCGTCAGGGCGCGGAGTTCGCGGGTCAGGTGGGCCTGGTCGGCGTAGCCCGTGCGGGAGGCGATCTCCGCGGGGGAGGCGCCCCGGGCGCCCGCGCGCAGTGCGCGCCGCAGGCGCAGGATGCGGGCCAGGGTTTTGGGGCCGTAGCCGAACGCGGCCCGGGAGCGCCGGTGGAGGGTGCGCGCGCCGATGCCGAGGGAGTCGGCCGTCGCCGAGACCGTGCGGCCCGCCTCGAGTGCGGCGGCCACCTCGGTCAGCAACGGGTCGGGGGGCTGCGTCTCCGCCGCGCGCTCGACGGCCAGGGTCTCCAGTGCCCCGGCCGGGTCCGCGGCCGTGTCGATCCGTGCCGTCAGCCGGCGCACCCGGGCGGCGGGCCACAGGTCGGCGAGGTCGACGCGCCGGTCGCGGAGTTCGTGGGCGGGGACGCCGAGCAGGGCGGGCGCCGTGCCGGGCGGCAGGCGGACTCCCGCCCAGCGCGCGGGCGCCCCGCCGGGGACGTACGGACGGGTGTCGGGGCCGGCGACCAGCAGGCGCCCCTCGGTCCACAGCAGGTCCATGCAGCCGTCGGGCAGCACGGGCCACTCGGCTCCCGTCTGCCGTGCGGGGCCTGCCCGACCGGCGGGGCGGGGCGCCTCGAACTCCCGGGTCCAGACCACCGCTCCCCGCATGCGCGAGGGCCGTTCCGCGTACACACCGCCAGGCTACTGCCGCGGCCCCGGGTCGGTGGGCTTGCCGCCGTGGTGGTAGCTGCGGACGTGGGCGCGCAGCCGGGAGGTGACGTCCTCCGGCGGCAGGAAGCGCGACCAGCGTTCGGGGAACTCGGAGGGCATGTCGGGGTCGTCCGGGTCCTCCTCGCACAGGGCGGCCGTGCGGGCGACGTACTCCGCGGCCTGTTCGCGGCGGAACCGTTCGTTGGCCTCGCGGGCGGCGGCGGTCGCGGCGGCCGGCCAGACGCGGTCGATGGCGGCGTTGACGGCCGCGCCCACGAGCACCGCGAAGGCCGAGACGCCGATCCACAGCAGGACGGCGACGGGCGCGGCCAGCGAGCCGTAGATCGTGGGTCCCTCGACGGTGCTGGTGAGGTAGATGCGCAGCAGGAAGCTGCCGAGCACCCACATCGCCAGGGCGACGAGCGCACCGGGCACGTCCTCCAGCCAGGGCGAGCGCACCGGCACGGAGACCTGGTAGAGCGTGGTGAGGAAGACGATGGAGCCGACCACGACGACCGGCCAGTACAGCGCTTGGACCACCGTGGTGGACCAGGGGAGCACGTTCACCACAGCGTCCGGTCCGGCCACCGTGAGCGGCAGCACGACGGAGCCGATGAGCAGGGCAACGACGAAGAGGCCGAAGGCCAGCAAGCGGGTCTTGACGATGCCGCGGGTGCCGTCGAGGCCGTACATCACGGTGATGGTGTCGATGAAGACGTTCACCGCGCGCGAGCCGGACCACAGGGCGAACAGGAAGCCTATGGAGATGATGTCGGGGCCGCCGCCCTTCATCACGTCGTGCAGCAGCGGCTGGGCGATCTCGGTGACGCCCTTGTCGGAGAGCACCGTGCGCGAGGCCTCGAGGATGTTGTCCTCCAGGCTGCTGATGGTGTCGGTGCCGGTCCACTCGTCGACGTAGCCGAGCAGGCCGATGAGGCTCAGCAGCAGCGGCGGCACGGAGAGCAGCGTGAAGAACGCCGCCTCCGCCGCGAGGCCGAGGATGCGGTACTCCATGCAGGAGTTGACGGTGTCCTTCAGGAGCAGCCAGGCGGTCCGGCGTTTGGAGACATTCCGGTACAGGGCGCGCGCCCGGTGGAATCGGCCGGGCGGCGAGTCGGGGGATTCACTTGCTGGCTGCACGTTCCAAAGGTATCGGCCATCGCGCCCTGCCCTCATCCCCCGGTCGCCCGGGCTGTGCGCGCGGGTGCCCACGAGCGGGTGACCTCCCCCCTGCCGGGGGTACGTTCCTCCCATGGCAGCCAGCACGCACACGGTGACCAACCAGGCCCCGCCCCTGGTCGGGTACGACGTCTTCTCCGCCGACCGGGCCCTCGTGGAGGCCGTGGAACGGCATGTGGCCCCCGAGCATCTCGGGGAGGTCACCGGGGAACTGACGGGGCTGGGGCGCTCGGCCGGTTCCGCGCAGGTGCAGGAGTGGGGGGTGCTGGCCAACGAGAACCCGCCGACGCTGCGCACGCACGACCGGTACGGCAACCGGCTGGACGAGGTCGACTTCCACCCCTCCTGGCACCGGCTGCTCGGCAAGGGCGTCTCGGCGGGGCTGACGGCGGCCTGGTCGCGGCCGGCCGGGCACGTACGGCGGGCGGCGGCCTTCGTGGTGTGGACGCAGGTGGAGGCGGGCAACGGCTGCCCGCTGTCGATGACGCACGCGGCGGTGCCGGCGCTGCGCACCGATCCGGTGCTCGCGGCCGAGTGGGAGCCGCGGCTGACGTCGGTGGTCTACGACCGCGGCCTGCGCCCGGCGGCGCGCAAGGCCGGCGTGCTCTTCGGCATGGGGATGACGGAGAAGCAGGGCGGCAGCGACGTCCGGACGAACACCACCGAGGCCCGGCCGCTGGCCGAGGAGGGTACCTACGCGCTGCGCGGTCACAAGTGGTTCTGCTCGGCGCCGATGTCGGACGGCTTCCTGGTGCTGGCGCAGGCGCCGGGCGGCCTGACGTGCTTCCTGGTGCCGCGGGTGCTGGAGGACGGCACGCGCAACGTGTTCCTGATCCAGCGGCTCAAGGACAAGCTGGGCAACCGGTCGAACGCCTCGAGCGAGGTCGAGTTCGACGGGACGTGGGCGCGCCGGGTCGGCGAGGAGGGGCGCGGGGTGCGGACCATCATCGAGATGGTCGCCGCGACCCGGCTCGACTGCGTGCTCGGGGCGGCCGCGCTGATGCGGCAGGCGGTCGCGCAGGCGGTCCACCACGCCTCGCACCGCGAGGCCTTCGGGAGTCTCCTTGTCGACAAGGCGCTGATGCGGAACGTCCTGGCCGACCTGGCGCTGGAGTCGGAGGCCGCGACCGCGCTCGGACTGCGGCTCGCGGCGGCCTACGACGACGGGGGCGAGCAGGAGCGGGCGCTGCTGCGGCTGGCGGTCCCGGCGGCCAAGTACTGGGTGACCAAGCGGTGCACGCCGCTGGTGGCCGAGGCCTCCGAGTGCCTGGGCGGCAACGGCTACGTGGAGGAGTCGGGGATGCCCCGGCTGCTGCGGGAGTCGCCGCTCAACTCGGTCTGGGAGGGCGCCGGGAACGTACAGGCGCTGGACGTGCTGCGGGCACTGCGGCGCGAACCGCGGGCGATCGACGCGTTCCTGCGCGAGGTCGGCACGACCCGGGGCGCGGACCACCGGCTGGACGGCGCCGTCAAGAACCTGCTCACCGACCTCGCCGACCTGGAGGGCGTCGAGGGCCGCGCCCGCCGGGTGGTGGAACGCATGGCGCTGGTGCTCCAGGGTTCGCTGCTGGTGCGGTACGCGCCGCCCGAGGTGGCCGACGCGTTCTGCGCCTCGCGGCTGGGCGGCGACTGGGGCACGGCCTTCGGCACCCTGCCGCACACGCTGGACCTGGCCTCGGTGGTGGACCGGGCGCGCCCGGTGGACTGAGACACCGGCCCGGAGCGCCGACGGGGGAAGCAGGACGGGGGTGGTGCCGCGCCGACACGGCACCACCCCCGCCGTTCTGCCCCACCGGCGGCACCTCGGGGGCGCCACCGGAACGGCTTGAACAAGTTTCAATCACCGTAAGGCCGTTCGCCAGGGTTGCATGAGGTTGCAACGTGCCGCCCTGCGTGGCCGCTACGTGCCCCTGCGTCACCGCGGACGCGGCAGTATGGAGCGCGGCAACGAAGCGAACACTCGACGGGCCCGCTCGCAGCACGTGAACGGGCCGCCCGGAGGACGAGTTGGCCCACACTGTGGTGGACGTGACGCGGCTCGCCGCCCAGGACCCCGTGCAGGCGGCGCAGGTGCTCGGCGAGATGCGCACCGCCGCGCTCGGGTCCCGGCGGGCGGGCATGGCGCCGCGCGCGGTGATCGAGGAGTCCTGGAGCCGCGTGCTGCGCAGCGGTCTCGACCCGGACCGGGAGCCGCGCATCGCGCTGCTGGGCCGGGACGAGATCGAGCGCCGCCGGCAGGAGTCCCCGCTGCGGCACGTGGTGCCGGTACTGCGCGAGACGCTGCTGTCGGTCGCGGAGCCGGCGCACCACATCATGGTCGTCGCCGACGCGGAGGGCCGGGTGCTGTGGCGCGAGGGCGGCGCGCCGGTGCTGCGCCGGGCGGACGGCATGGGCCTGGAGGTCGGTGCCGACTGGAGCGAGGAGGCCCTCGCGACCAACGGGGTCGGCACCCCGCTCGTGGCGCGGCGCCCGGTGCAGGTCTTCTCCGGCGAGCACTTCGTGCGGGCGCTGCTGCGGTGGACGTGCGCGGGGGCGCCGATCAACGATCCGCGCGACGGCCGGCTGCTGGGCATCGTCAACGTCAGCGGCCCGCTGGAGGCGATGCACCCGACCACGCTCGCCTGGGTCGACTCGCTGGCCCGGCTCGCCGAGGCGCGGCTGCGGGAGCTGCACCTGACCTCGCTGGAGCGGCTGCGCGCGGTGGCGGCGCCGCTGATGGCCCGGATGGACGGCAGCGGGGCGCTCGCGGTGGACCGGGACGGCTGGACGGCGGCGGTGGCGTCCCTGCCGTACACCCCGCGGGTGGTGCTGCCCGCCTCGCTGAGCGCCGGGCGCGGTTCCGTGCCGGGCCTCGGGCCCTGCGCGGTGGAGCCGCTGCCGGGCGGCTGGCTGCTGCGGCCGCAGGAGCCGCCGGCGGAGGCCCGCGCGGTGCTGCGGATGGTGCTCGACGTGTCCCGGCCGCGGCACTGGACGGTGACGGTGTCCGGCGAGACGGGCGACTGGACGCACGTACTGAGCCTGCGGCACGCCGAGTTGCTGTGCCTGCTGGCCCTGGACCGGGCGGGGCGCACGGCGTCCACGCTGGCCGGTGACCTGTTCGGCGACCCGCGCCGCACGGTCACGGTCCGCGCCGAACTGTCGCGGATGCGGCGGTACCTGGGCCCGCTGCTGGCCCACCGGCCCTACCGGCTGCACGAGGACGCGGAGGTGGAGGTCCGGTTCCCGGCGGACCGGGGCGGGTTGCTGCCGCCGTCGACCGCGCCGGGGGTCGTGCGGGCACGGGCGGCGGGCCCAGGCGGAACGGGCCCACGCGGAACGGGCTGACGGGCGGCGGGTTCACCGGCGGCGGGCGAGGGAAGTCCCGCCAATTCGGCGGTTGCAGGGGGATCGCGCGGTCCACTGCCGTAGCATCCTCCCCGGGCCACCACTCGTGCCACGGCCGACAAGAGGGCCGTACGGCGCGGCTGACGGTCCCGGGAGGGCAACGATGGGACACGGCAGGCATCGGCGCAAGAAGCGGGGTCGCGCGCTGCGCGCCACCCTGGCCGGCACCGCGCTGGCCCTGACGGCCGCCGCGACGCTGATCAGCACCTCCCAGGCGGCGGGCGACAACGACCCGGGGCCGCTGCGGCCACTCACCTCCGCCGCCGAGCGCGGCAAGCTGGAACTGCACGAGGACCTGGCGCCGCGGGCCGGCCTCGACAGGCTCACCGAGGCCATGGGCGGCAGCGTCGGCGTGCACGACGTGCTGCGCAGCGCCAACCACCCGATGCGGAACAAGGCCGACTGCGAGGGCACCGAGCGGGCCGCGCTGCCCGTCGAGCCGGAGGCGAGCCGCGCCTACTGCTGGGACACCCGGGACGCGAGGACGCGGAAGTGGCTCCCGCGGGCCGTCACCACCTCCGGCGACGCGGACGAGGACGGCAGGTGGGGCGAGGACCGCGTCGTGCTGGCCGGCTGGACGCACGACGACCCCAAGGCCGGTGAGCCCGCCGAGGACCGGGGGCTCGCCCGGGTCGCGTTCATCGACGCCAACGACCCCGGGCATCTCAGGTACCGCTGGGTGCTGCTGGTCGCCCCGCTCGCCGGCGGCACCGACTTCGGCGCCGTCCGCTCCCACGTCGGCGGCATGGTCTGGTACCGGGACAAGCTGATCGTCACCGCGAGGAACGGCGCCGGGCACGACGACGCGCTGTTCGTCTTCGACATGCGCCGCATCCTGCGGGCGAACGTGAACAGCGCCGCGGTCGGCAAGGTGGGCGGCGGCTACTCGGCGCACGGCTACCGGTACGTGCTGCCCGCCGTCGGCTCCTACCGTCCGACCGGCGGCGCCTGCGACGCGAGCGAGGACGCGCAGGTGCCGTGCTTCGCCTCCGTCTCCCTGGACCGCACCTCCAGCCCGGCCAGCCTGGTGGCGAACGAGTGGTCCAGCCCCGACGGCAGCGGGCCCGCCCGGCTCTGGCGCTACTCCTTCAGCACGCGGAGCACCCGCACCGGGCTGCTCGGCGCCGACGCGAACGGCGTCGTCGGGGCGGACGAGGCGTACGAGACGAAGGCGGTCGGCGTCCAGGGCGTGCTCTCGCACCGGCCGGACGGCGCGGACAGTGCCCACTGGTACGTCACCCAGGCCCCCGGCGCCCGCGGGAAGCACGCCACGCTCTGGCGTCAGTCCCCCTCCGGCACCGAGGCCGCCACCTGCACGGCGGACCGGACGAAGGCCTGCTGGGGGCAGCACACCGAGGCACTGTCGTACTGGCAGGAGACGGGCGAGCTCTGGACGCTCACGGAGCGGGCGGGCGGATCCGAGGACGGCCGCGAGGGCACCCCCGTCCCGCAACGGGTGCTGTTCGCCGTGCCGTTGTCCTCGGTGGACGATTCGGTGGGCTGACCGGCGAGGACGAGCCCCGGCCGACCGACGGGGCCGGGCGCCGTCGCCCCCGCCCTGCCGCCGTCTCCCCTGCCGGACCGTCCTTGGAGCAGCCCGCGCGCCCGTGGTTGGCTGGCGGCATGAGCAACATCGCCGTGACCACCTGGTCCCTGGAGCAGACCTCCCCCACCGATCTGCTGCCCGCCGAGGCCCCCGAGGGCGACGTCCGCGTCGTGCGGGCCGAGGTGCCCTCGCCCGAGTTCAGCCGCTTCCTGTACGCCTCGGTCGGCGGCGACATCCGCTGGACCGACCGGCTGGCCTGGCCGTACGCGCGCTGGCGGGAGCATCTGGAGCGGCCCGGCGTGGAGACCTGGGTGGCGTACGAGCGGGGCACCCCGGCGGGGTACGTGGAGATGGAGGCGCAGGAGGAGGGGGCCGTGGAGATCCTCTACTTCGGGCTGCTGCCCGCCTTCCGGGGCCGGCGGATCGGCGGGCACCTGCTGTCGTACGGCACCGCCCGGGCGTGGGACCTCGGCGAGCGGCACCCCGGGCTCGCGCCGACCAAGCGGGTGTGGCTGCACACGTGCAGCAAGGACGGCGCGCACGCGCTGGAGAACTACCGGCGGCGCGGCTTCCACCTCTTCGACACGAAGGTGGAGGAGGAGCGCGAGGTCGCCGCTCCCGGTCCCTGGCCGGGGGCCTTCCCCGGCTGACCTGCGGGGACGCGCAAACCTCGGGAGCGTGTGACGAGGACCACCCCTGTCTCGCGATACGGGACATGTGCGTCCGGATGTTGGACGATGGTGGACGGTGTCCGGATTGCCGTGCCACGCTTCCGCCATGTCTGGAACTGGAATCGCCCTGGTGAGTCGGCGCCACGTCGATCTCGGCCGCATGTCCAGCGCCATCTGTCCGGCGAGCTGAGCCGCAGCACCACCACAGCCTCACCGGATCTCCGCACCCTTTCCCTTCCCCTTCCCGCGCAATGACGCGCACGCCTGCCCCGCATGCCCTCCCGCGCAGGCACGAGCCGCATTCACCGCTGTCCCGAAGGACGTATCAGCCATGGCCGCCACCCCTCGCAATTCCGCCGCGCCCCGCCGCAAGGTGAGCCGTCACCGCGGCGAGGGCCAGTGGGCCGCGGGGCACTTCACCCCGCTGAACGGCAACGAGCAGCTCAAGAAGGACGACGACGGTCTCAATGTGCGGACACGCATTGAGACGATCTACTCCAAGCGCGGCTTCGACTCCATCGACCCCAACGATCTGCGGGGACGTTTCCGCTGGTGGGGTCTGTACACCCAGCGCCGTCCCGGGATCGACGGCGGCCGCACGGGCGTACTGGAGCCGGAGGAGCTGGAGGACGAGTACTTCATGATGCGCGTCCGCATCACCGGCGGACGGCTCACCACCGAGCAACTGCGCGCCATCGGCGAGGTATCCGAGAGCTACGCGCGCGGCACCGCGGACATCACCGACCGGCAGAACATCCAGTTCCACTGGGTGCGCGTCGAGGACGTGCCCGCCATCTGGGAACGGCTGGAGTCGGTCGGCCTGTCCACCACCGAGGCGTGCGGCGACTGCCCCCGCGGCATGCTCGGCTCCCCGGTCGCCGGCGTGGCCGAGGACGAGATCATCGACGGCACACCCGCGCTGGACGAGATCGCGCGCCGCTACATCGGCGACCCGCGCTTCTCCAACCTGCCGCGCAAGTTCAAGACGGCGGTCTCCGGCTCCCCGCTGCTCGACGTGGCGCACGAGATCAACGACATCTCCTTCGTCGGAGTGGTCCACCCCGAGCACGGCCCCGGTTTCGACCTGTGGGTCGGCGGCGGACTGTCCACCAACCCCAGGTTCGGTGTGCGGCTGGGCGCCTGGGTGCCCGAGGCCGAGGTGCCGGACGTGTGGGAGGGCGTCACCTCGATCTTCCGCGACTACGGCTACCGGCGGCTGCGCAACCGCGCCCGGTTGAAGTTCCTCCTCGCGGACTGGGGCCCCGAGAAGTTCCGCCAGGTCCTGGAGGACGAGTACCTGCACCGCAAGCTGATCGACGGCCCCGCGCCCGAGATGCCCGCGCAGGCCTGGCGCGACCACATCGGCGTCCACCGCCAGAAGGACGGCCGCTTCTACGTGGGCTTCGCCCCGCGCGTCGGCCGGCTCGACGGCTCCCTGCTCACCAAGATCGCCGAACTCGCCGAGGGGCACGGCTCGGGCCGGGTCTCCACCACCGTCGAGCAGAAGATGATCATCCTCGACGTGCCGCGGGACCGGGTCGACTCCCTCGTGGAGAGCCTGGAGGCGCTCGACCTCAGGGTGAACCCCTCGCCCTTCCGGCGCGGCACCATGGCCTGCACCGGCATCGAGTTCTGCAAGCTGGCCATCGTCGAGACCAAGGAGCGCGGCAGCGACCTGATCGACGAACTGGAGCGCCGCCTGCCGGAGTTCGAGGAGCCGGTCACCATCAACATCAACGGCTGCCCCAACGCCTGCGCCCGCATCCAGACCGCGGACATCGGTCTCAAGGGCCAGCTCGTCACCGACGCCGAGGGCAACCAGGTCGGCGGCTACCAGGTGCACCTGGGCGGCGCCCTCGGTCTGGAGCCCTCCTTCGGCCGCAAGGTCCGCGGTCTGAAGGTCACTTCGGAGGAGCTGCCCGACTACATCGAGCGCGTCCTGCGCCGCTTCCAGGCGGAGCGCGAGGACGGCGAGCGCTTCGCGGCCTGGGCCGCGCGCGCCTCCGAGGAGGCCCTGTCGTGAGCGAGCGGGCGGCACCGTTCTACTGCCCCTACTGCGGCGAGGAGGACCTGCGCCCCGGGGAGGAGGGCCACGGCGCGTGGGAGTGCGCGGGCTGCAACCGGGCCTTCCGGCTGAAGTTCCTCGGGCTGCTCGCCCGGGGGCTCGACGGACCCGACACGGAAGGGAAGCGGATATGACCGCCACGCACACGGCGCGGTCCGGAAAGGCCGCCGACGGCGTGCACGGACCGACGCCGCGCGAGGCCGAGTTGAAGGCGCTCGCCGAGCGGGCGGGCCGCGAACTCGAGGACGCCTCGGCGCTGGAGATCCTCCAGTGGGCGGCGGACACCTTCGGTGAGCGGTTCTGCGTGACCTCCTCCATGGAGGACGCGGTCGTCGCCCACCTCGCCTCCCGGGCCAGGCCCGGCGTGGACGTGGTCTTCCTGGACACCGGCTACCACTTCCCCGAGACCCTCGGCACCCGCGACGCCGTCGAGGCCGTGATGGACGTCCGCGTCCTCACCCTCACCCCGAAGCAGACGGTCGCCGAGCAGGACGCCGAGTACGGGCCGAGGCTGCACGACCGCGACCCCGACCTGTGCTGCTTCCTGCGCAAGGTCAAGCCGCTCCAGGAGGGCCTGGCCGGCTACGAGGCCTGGGCGACCGGGCTGCGTCGCGACGAGTCCCCGACCCGCGCGGGCACCCCCGTCGTCGGCTGGGACGAGAAGCGCCGCAAGGTGAAGATCTCCCCCATCGCCCGCTGGACGCAGGACGACGTCGACGCCTACGCCGCCGAGCACGGCGTGCTCACCAACCCGCTCCTGACGGACGGTTACGCCTCCGTCGGGTGCGCCCCCTGCACCCGCCGGGTCGCCCCGGGCGAGGACGCGCGCGCCGGCCGCTGGGCGGGCCGCGCCAAGACCGAGTGCGGGCTGCACGGATGACGACGACCGCCGCCCCCGACCCCGAAGCCCGCCCCCACCCCTCCCGGGAGACGCACGTGACAACCGGAGCCACCGTCTGGCTCACGGGTCTGCCGAGCGCAGGCAAGACCACCATCGCCCACGAACTGGCCGGACTGCTGCGCGCGGGCGGCCGCCGCGTCGAGGTGCTGGACGGCGACGAGATCCGCGAGTTCCTCACCGCGGACCTCGGCTTCAGCCGCGCCGACCGGCACACCAACGTGCAGCGCATCGGCTTCCTCGCCGAGCTGCTGGCCCGCAACGGCGTCACGGCGCTGGTCCCGGTGATCGCGCCCTACGCCGACAGCCGCGAGGCGGTGCGCGGGCGCCACGCCGCGGGCGGCACCGCGTACGTCGAGGTGCACGTGGCCACCCCGGTCGAGGTGTGCGCGGAGCGGGACGTGAAGGGCCTGTACGCCAAGCAGGCGGCCGGTGAGATCTCCGGGCTGACGGGTGTGGACGACCCGTACGAGGAGCCGCTCGCACCCGATCTGCGCATCGAGTCGCAGGAACAGAGCGTCGCGGAGTCCGCCGCCGCCGTCCACCAGCTGCTCGTCGAAAGGGGTCTGGCATGACGACCGTCGCCTCCGTTCCCGAGGAGACCGACAGCCCGTACGCGCTCTCGCACCTGGACGCGCTGGAGTCCGAGGCGGTGCACATCTTCCGCGAGGTGGCGGGTGAGTTCGAGCGGCCGGTGATCCTCTTCTCCGGCGGCAAGGACTCGATCCTGATGCTGCACCTGGCGCTCAAGGCGTTCACCCCCGCCCCCGTGCCGTTCTCCCTGCTCCACGTGGACACCGGGCACAACTTTCCCGAGGTCCTCGCCTACCGCGACCGGGTGGTCGAGGAGCACCGGCTGCGCCTGCACGTCGCCTCGGTGCAGGACTACATCGACCGGGGAGTGCTGAAGGAGCGCCCGGACGGCACCCGCAACCCGCTGCAGATCGTCCCGCTCACCGAGAAGATCCAGAGCGAGCGGTTCGACGCCGTCTTCGGCGGCGGCCGCCGCGACGAGGAGAAGGCCCGCGCCAAGGAGCGCGTGTTCTCCCTGCGCGACGAGTTCTCCCAGTGGGACCCGCGCCGCCAGCGCCCCGAGCTGTGGAACCTGTACAACGGCCGCCACGCGCCCGGCGAGCACGTCCGCGTCTTCCCGCTGTCCAACTGGACCGAGCTGGACGTGTGGCAGTACATCGCCCGCGAGCGCATCGAACTGCCGGAGATCTACTTCGCCCACGAGCGCGAGGTGTTCCCCCGCAACGGCATGTGGCTCACCGCGGGCGAGTGGGGCGGGCCCAAGCGGGGCGAGACGGTCGAGAAGCGCCAGGTCCGCTACCGCACCGTCGGCGACATGTCCTGCACCGGCGCGGTCGACTCCGACGCCGACACCATCGAGAAGGTGATCACCGAGATCGCCGCCTCCCGGCTCACCGAACGCGGCGCCACCCGGGCCGACGACAAGCTGTCGGAGGCCGCGATGGAGGACCGCAAGCGCGAGGGGTACTTCTAGGCATGACCACCACCACGGAACTCACGGGCCTGTCCGAGACCACCCTGCTGCGGTTCGCCACGGCCGGCTCGGTCGACGACGGCAAGTCCACGCTCGTCGGACGGCTGCTGCACGACTCCAAGTCGGTCCTCACGGACCAGCTGGAGGCCGTGCAGCGGGCCTCGGCCGGGCGCGGCCAGGAGGGCCCCGACCTCGCGCTGCTCACCGACGGCCTGCGGGCCGAGCGCGAACAGGGCATCACCATCGACGTGGCCTACCGCTACTTCGCCACGCCCCGGCGCCGGTTCATCCTCGCCGACACCCCCGGCCATGTGCAGTACACCCGCAACATGGTCACCGGCGCCTCCACCGCGGAACTGACGGTCGTCCTGGTCGACGCGCGCAACGGCGTCGTCGAGCAGACCCGCCGGCACGCCGCGATCGCCGCCCTGCTGCGGGTGCCGCACGTCGTCCTCGCCGTCAACAAGATGGACCTGGTCGGCTACCAGGAGTCCGTGTTCGCCGCGATCGCCGAGGAGTTCACGGCGTACGCGACCGAGCTGGGCGTCCCGGACGTGACGGCCATCCCCATCTCGGCGCTCGAGGGCGACAACGTGGTCGAGCCCTCGGGGCGGATGGACTGGTACGGCGGCCCCACGGTCCTGGAGCACCTGGAGACCGTTCCGGTCAGCCACGACCTGGAGCACTGCCACGCCCGCTTCCCGGTGCAGTACGTGATCCGTCCGCAGACCGCCGAGCACCCGGACTACCGGGGGTACGCGGGCCAGATAGCGGCCGGCACCTTCCGCGTCGGCGACACGGTCACCGTGCTGCCCTCGGGCCGCACGACGACGGTCACCGGCATCGACCTGCTCGGCACACCGGTCCAGGAGGCGTGGACGCCTCAGTCGGTGACGCTGCTGCTCGCGGACGACCTGGACATCTCCCGCGGCGACCTGATCGCCCCGACCCCGGACGCCCCCGCCACCAGCCAGGACATCGAGGCGACCGTCTGCCACGTGGCCGACCAGCCGCTGACGGTGGGTCACCGGGTGCTGCTCAAGCACGGCACCCGCACGGTCAAGGCGATCGTCAAGGACATCCCGTCCCGGCTGACGCTGGCCGACCTGTCCCTGCACCCGCACCCCGGCACGCTCGCCGCCAACGACATCGGCCGGGTGAAGATCCGCACCGCCGAGCCGCTCCCGGCCGACGCCTACGCCGACTCGCGGCGCACCGGCTCGTTCATCCTCATCGATCCGTCCGACGGCACGACGCTCACCGCGGGGATGGTCGGCGAGTCCTTCGCCGCGCCCGAGCCGGTGAGGTCCGCGGCCGACGAGGGCTGGGACTTCTGACATGACCGGGGTCGACATCTTCGCGACGTTCGCCAAGGAGGGCGGCCGCATCGGCAGCGGCGCCCTCGGCAGCGGAACGGGCGGTGTGGCGCGATGTGCGCGCTGACGTACGCGCACTGCCCGCGCGCCCACACCCCCCACCCGCGTCACCGAAGACCTGCCGACCTCCCGGCCACGGCCTGAGAGACCGTGACCGCCGGGCCAACGAGAGGAACACCTCCCGTGCCTGTCAACCGATCCCCGCGCGCCACCTGGCTGCGCCGGAGCACCGCGGTGCTCGCCGTCCTCCCCGTGCTCACCCTCGCCGCCTGCGGCTACGGCTCGAAGTCCGACTCCGACGACGCGGACGGGGGAACGAAGGTCGCCGCCGGCGCGAAGAAGACCGACGGACTCGACTCCGTACGGATCGGCTACTTCGGCAACCTGACCCACGCCACCGCGCTGGTGGGCAACCAGAAGGGCTTCTTCCAGAAGGAGCTGGGCGCGACGAAGGCGAAGTACGCCGTCTTCAACGCGGGCCCCTCCGAGATCGAGGCGCTGAACTCCGGCTCCGTGGACATCGGCTGGATCGGCCCCTCCCCCGCGATCAACGGCTACACCAAGTCCCGGGGCAAGAGCCTGAGGATCGTCTCCGGCTCCGCCTCGGGCGGCGTCAAGCTCGTGGTGAACCCGAAGAAGGTCAAGAGCCTGGACGACCTCGAGGGCAAGAAGATCGCCACCCCGCAGCTCGGCAACACCCAGGACGTGGCCTTCCTCAACTGGATCGCCGAGCGGGGCTGGAAGGTCGACGCGCAGAGCGGCAAGGGCGACGTCACGGTCGTCCGCAGCGACAACAAGGTGACCCCGGACGCGTTCAAGGCCGGTTCCCTGGACGGCGCGTGGGTGCCCGAGCCGACCGCGTCCAAGCTGGTCGCCGAGGGCGGCAAGGTGCTGCTCGACGAGGCCTCGCTGTGGCCGGACAAGAAGTTCGTCATCACCAACGTGGTGGTGCGGGCGGCGTTCCTCAAGGAGCACCCGAAGGCCGTCGAGGCCGTGCTGAGGGCCTCGGTCGAGACCAACAAGTGGATCAACGCCAACCCGGACGCGGCGAAGGAATCGGCGAACAGGCAGCTCGAGAAGGACTCCGGCAAGGCGCTGCCCGCGGAGGTCCTCGACCCGGCGTGGAAGTCGATCACCATCCTCGACGACCCGCTCGCCGCCACGCTGAACACCGAGGCGGACCACGCGGTCAAGGCCGGCCTGCTGGAGAAGCCCGACCTGAAGGGCATCTACGACCTGACCCTCCTGAACAAGGTCCTCAAGGCGGAGGGCGGGAGCACGGTCGACGCCGCCGGGCTCGGCACCCAGTGACCCGCGTCCGCGACTGAGTACGCATCCCGACCGTTCCCAGGAGGTGACGACCATGGCCACGACCACGCTCGCCAAGGCCGCCGATGACGAGGCGGTGCGGCACGCCGCCCGCATCGAGCACGTCTCGAAGTCCTTCGCCGGACCCGCCGGAGCGCAGCTCGTCCTGGACGACATCAGTCTCGATGTCGCACCGGGCGAGTTCGTCACCCTCCTGGGGGCGTCGGGCTGCGGCAAGTCCACCCTGCTCAACCTGGTGGCGGGGCTGGACGCCCCGTCCTCGGGCGGCATCACGACCGACGGCCGCCCGGCGCTGATGTTCCAGGAGCACGCCCTGTTCCCCTGGCTGACGGCCGGGAAGAACATCGAACTGGCCCTGCGGCTGCGCGGGGTGCCCAAGGCGGACCGCCGTGCCCGGACCGAGGAACTGCTCGCGCTCGTGCGGCTGAAGGGGGCGTATGGCAAGCGGGTGCACGAGCTGTCCGGCGGCATGCGGCAGCGGGTGGCGCTGGCCCGCGCGCTCGCCCAGGACAGCCGGCTGCTGCTGATGGACGAGCCGTTCGCCGCGCTCGACGCCATCACCCGCGACGTGCTGCACGACGAACTGACCCGGATCTGGGCCGAGACGGGCGTCTCCGTCCTGTTCGTCACGCACAACGTGCGCGAGGCGGTGCGGCTCGCCCAGCGGGTCGTGCTGCTGTCCTCCCGTCCGGGCCGGGTGGCCCGGGAGTGGACGGTGGACATACCGCAGCCGCGCCGCATCGAGGACGCGCCCGTGGCCGAACTGTCCGTCGAGATCACCGAAGTCCTGCGTGGGGAGATCCGCCGCCATGGCCAGCACTGAGACGAGCACGGGCCCCACCGGGGGCATCGCGCCCGGGCCCGCGGGGGCCGGGGACGAGCTGGCCGGGGTCGAGGCCGGCCTGGACGCGCTGGAGTCCACCGCCTCCGGCCGCCCGCCGCTGCGGCGGACCCTGATCGACAAGGTGCTGCCGCCGGTCGTCGCCGTCGCGCTCATCCTGGTCGTCTGGCAGGCGCTGATCTCCTTCAAGGTGGTCGACGACCCCTCGAAGCTGCCCTCGCCCTCGGCGGTGTGGGACGAGGTCCACGAGGCCTGGCTCCGGGGCGATCTGCTCGGCTACATCTGGACCAGCGTCTCGCGCGGTCTGCTCGGTTTCCTCTTCGCCCTCGCCCTCGGCACCCCGCTGGGGCTGCTCGTGGCCCGGGTGAAGTTCGTGCGGGCGGCCATCGGCCCGATCCTGTCCGGTCTGCAGTCGCTGCCCTCGGTGGCCTGGGTGCCGCCGGCCGTGATCTGGCTGGGCCTGGACAACTCGATGATGTACGCGGTGATCCTGCTCGGCGCGGTGCCTTCCATCGCCAACGGGCTGGTCTCCGGGGTGGACCAGGTGCCCCCGCTGTTCCTGCGGGCCGGCCGCACCATGGGCGCGACGGGGCTGAAGGGCACCTGGCACATCGTGCTCCCGGCGGCACTGCCGGGATACGTGGCGGGCCTGAAGCAGGGGTGGGCGTTCTCCTGGCGCTCGCTGATGGCCGCGGAGATCATCGCCTCCTTCCCCGACCTCGGCGTCGGGCTCGGCCAGCTCCTGGAGAACGGCCGCAACGCCAGCGACATGTCGATGGTGTTCGAGGCCATCCTGCTCATCCTGGTCGTCGGCATCGCCATCGACCTGCTGATCTTCAGTCCGCTGGAGCGGTGGGTCCTGCGCAGCCGCGGCCTGATGGTGAGGAGCTGATCCCATGCGCAGCGGCCCGGTCCTCCTGGTCATCGCCCACGGCAGCCGCGATCCGCGGCACGCCGCGACCGTGCACGCCCTGGTGCGGCGGGTGCGCGCGCTGCGGCCCGGGCTGCGTGTGGAGACCGGGTTCCTGGACTTCAACGTGCCCTCGGTACGGGGCGTGCTGGAGTCGCTGGCGGCCGAGGGCGTACGGGACGTGGTGGCGCTGCCGCTGCTGCTCACCCGGGCCTTCCACGCCAAGTCCGACATCCCGGCCGTGCTGCGGCAGGCGCCGCCCGGGCTGCGGATCCGGCAGGCGGAGGTGCTGGGACCCTCGCCGCTGCTGCTCGCGGGCCTCGAGCGGCGGCTGTACGAGGCGGGGCTCGACCCCGCCGACAAGTCCTCGACCGGGGTCGTGCTGGCCTCGGCGGGGTCCAGTGACCCGGAGGCGATCGCAGTGATCGCAGACATCGCGCGGGAGTGGCGGCACACCGGTTGGTGCGCCGTGCGGCCTGCGTTCGCCTCCGCGGCCTTGCCGCGCACCGAGGACGCGGTGCGGGAGCTGCGGGCGGCGGGGTGCCGGCGGGTGGCCGTCGCGCCGTACGTCCTCGCGCCCGGCCGGCTCCCGGACCGGATCGTGCGGGGCGCGGCGGAGGCGGACGTCCTGGCCGGCGTCCTCGGCCCCTCGCACGAGGTCGCCCTGACGCTGCTGCGGCGCTACGACGCGGCGGGGCTCCCCCGCCTGTCGGCCCTCGGGGCCTGAGCACCCCGGACCCGCCCGCCGGGCCCGCCGGACCGGTGCCGGGTCAGCCGGCCGTGAGTTCCTCCAGCTTGCGCACCGTGTTCCAGTTGCGGCTCGTCGCGACGATCCCGGCCAGCACCCTCCGCGAGGACAGCGCCGCCGCCAGCTTCGAGCGCCCGAGCCCGTCCGGCGCGTACAGGTAGAGGACCCGGTCGCCGAGCCGGAACTCCTCCGGGCCGAAGGCCCCCCGGTCCACCGACGCGAAGCGCTCCTCGTCGACGGGGCCCGAGAAGAACGTGGCGTGCAGTTGCTTCCCTTCGAGCCGGTCGGCGGGGAACGGGCAGGCCTCCCGTACCGCCCGCAGATAGGCGTGGTCGCGGACGAGGACGTCCACGGCGAGGCCGAACCGCTTCTCCAGTGCCGCTGTGAGCTCCCCGGCCAGACTCTCCTCGTCACCCCGCTCCGCGGTGAACACGGCCTGGCCGCTCTGCAGATACGTGCGGACGTCCCCGTACCCCGCCTCGGTCATCAGTGCGCGCAGGTCCGCCATCGGCACCCTGTTGTTGCCACCCACATTGATCCCGCGCAGCAGCGCGGCGTACGTCGTCATGCGCCCACCCTAGGGCTGCCGACCCTGAGCCCGGCCCCCCAGGAAACCCTTAGGTGTAGGGGCCAGGCTCCATCCCCGGGCGGAGGGCGGTGGGGTCCGCAGGACGGAGGGGAGGCGGCCGGGGTTCACCGGACAGTACGAAGAGACGCTCATCTCCAGCACATACCTTCGAAGCATCAGGTGAGGGCAGGCAGCCCCACCACGCACAAGGGGGCTGGCCCGTCATGGGAAGAGGCAACACGCGGGTGCGCGGCATCGCCGCCCGCGCCGGCGGCTGGAGCGCTCGGCACCGATGGGCCGCCGTCGGCATCTGGGTGCTGTTCGTCGTCGTGGCGATGGGACTGGGGTCCGTGGCGGGCCGGGTCGACGTCAAGGAGAGCGAGCAGCTCAGCGGTGAGACGCACACCGCCGCGAAGATCCTCGAGGACGCCGGCGTGGACGAGCCGGCGAGCGAGTCCGTCCTGGTCCAGGCGAAGGGCGGGGGGACGAAGGCCACCGACCCGGCCTTCCGGGACGCGGTGACCGCCGTCGTCAAGGCCGTCGAGGGCACCGGCAGGGTGACGGACGTGTCCTCGCCCTACGACACCGGGACCCTCTCGAAGGACGGCCGCAGCGCGCTCGTCCAGTTCGACATGCGGGGCGAGGCGGACACCGCGGGCGAGCGCGTCGAGCCGGTGCTGGACGCGGTCGCGAAGGTGCAGAAGGAGCACTCCTCGCTGCGGATCGAGGAGGTCGGCGGGGCGAGCATCCAGAAGACCTTCGACGACGCCTTCGGCAGCGACTTCCAGCAGGCGGAGCTCTCCGCCGTCCCCGTGGCCCTCGGCATCCTGCTGATCGCCTTCGGCGCGCTGGTCGCGGCCCTGCTGCCGGTGCTGCTGTCGATCACCGCGATCGTCGCGACGATGGGGCTCATGGGCGTCGTCAGTCATCTCGTGCCGATGAGCGACACCGCCAACTCGGTCATGCTGCTGGTCGGCCTGGCCGTCGGCGTCGACTACTGCCTGTTCTACCTGCGCCGGGAGCGCGAGGAGCGGCTGGCGGGCCGGGACGCCGGGACCGCGCTGCGGATAGCCGCCGCGACCAGCGGCCGCGCGATCGTGGTCTCCGGCATCACGGTGTGCGTGGCGATGGCGGGCATGCTGTTCACCGGCATCGCCGAGTTCAAGGCGATGGGGCTGGCCTCGCTGATGGTGGTGGCGGTCGCCATGGTCGGGTCCGTCACCGTACTGCCCGCGCTGCTCTCCCTGCTGGGCGAGCGGGTGGAGAAGGGGCGCGTCCCCTTCCTCAGCCCCGAGGCGAGGCGGCGCCGGGCGGAGCGCCGCAACCGCAGCACGCACGAGGGTTCGCGGTTCTGGAGCGCGGTGCTGCGGGTGGTGCTGGCCAAGCCGGCCGTCTCCCTCGTCCTCGCCGCCGGCGCGCTGCTGGCGATCGCCGCGCCCGCGCTCGGCATGAAGACGCAGAACCTCACGCTGGACCAGGAGTTCGGCGACTCGCTGCCCATCGTCGCCACGTACGACCGGGTCAACGACGCCTTCCCGGGCGGCTCCGGCCCCGCCGAGGTGGTCGTCGACGCGAAGGACATCAACGCCCCCGAGGTGCGGGCCGCCCTCGAGGACTTCCGGAAGCAGGCGGTGAGTTCGGGCGCCTCGCGCGGCCCGGTCGAGGTCAAGGTGAACGAGGCGAAGAACCTGGCCCTCGTCTACGTGCCGCTGGTCGGCGGCTCCGACCTGGACAGGGCGGGCGAGAGCCTGGAGACCCTGCGCGAGAAGGTGCGGCCGGCCACGCTCGGCAAGGTCGACGGGGTGCGGGCGCCGATCACCGGTGAGGTCGCGGGCTCGAAGGACTTCAACGACCAGCTCGCCGGAGCCGTCGTCCCGGTGTTCGCCTTCGTGGTGGTGTTCGCCTTCGTGCTGATGCTGCTGTCCTTCCGCTCGCTCACGGTCGCGATCACCTCCATCCTGCTCAACCTGCTCTCGGTGGGCGCCGCGTACGGCATCCTCGTCGCCGTCTTCCAGCACGGCTGGGGCGCGTCCCTGGTGGGCGCGGAGGGCGTGGGCGCCATCATCACCTGGCTGCCGCTGTTCCTCTTCGTCATCCTGTTCGGACTGAGCATGGACTACCACGTGTTCGTGGTCTCACGGATCCGCGAGGCGCGGCTGCGCGGCCGCACCACGACGGAGGCGATCGAGCACGGCGTGGTCACCACGGCGGGCGTCGTCACCAGCGCCGCGGTCATCATGGTCGCCGTGTTCGCCATCTTCGGCACACTGTCGATGCAGTCCATGAAGCAGATGGGCGTGGGCCTGGCGGCGGCGGTGCTGATCGACGCGACCGTCATCCGGGGCGTGCTGCTCCCGGCGGTGATGGCCCTGCTGGGCGAGCGCAACTGGTACTTCCCGAAGTGGCTGCGCCGGCTGCCCGACCTGACCCACGACGAGCCGGAGCCGGAGCCGGTGGCGGCGGCGCGGCCGGTGACCGTGGAGGGCGAGACGGTGAGGGTCTGAGGTTCTGAGGAACCGGGGCCGGGGACCGACGAAGGGCGGGGGCCGGGGTGGATGTCCACCCCGGCCCCCGCCCTCGTGGGCCCAGCCGTCGTGCGGTGCGGCTCAGACGCCGCGGGCGGCCGCGCCCTGCGCCGTCGCGTCCGCGCTCTCCTGACCGGGGACGGGCAGCCCGAGGGCCGCGGCCTCCTCGGCGGCGGCGGCCTCGCGGGCCGCCGCCTCACGGTCGAAGGAGTCGATGGTGCGGGCGAAGTCGCGCGTCGACAGCAGCAGCTTGTAGACGATGGCGAGCTCGAAGACCAGCAGCAGCGCGCCGGCGACGATCGTGGTCGGGATGACCGCGTCGATCAGCGGGCCGACGATGAAGACGCCCATCTGGAACTCGATGCCGCTGATGAGGTGCGTACGGATGCGGTGCCGCAGCAGGAAGGAGCGGAAACGCAGGTACGCGGGGAAGCGGTGACGGAACTCCTGGTGCAGGTCGATGACCCGCGCGTTGCGCGGCGTGCCCTCGGCCGATTCGGCGTTCTCGGCGCCCTCCTGGGAGGTGCCCTCGGCGGTCGGGTCGCCCTCGGCGGCGGGGGCCTCGGCGCTGCGCGGCGCGGGGATGTGCGCGCCCACGGTGTCCTTGCCGGTGGCGGCGGCCGGAACGGAGGAGCCGGTGGCCGTGCGCGGCTCGCTCTCCTGCACCTCGGCCTCGGCCAGCAGCGCGGCGCCCTGCGCCTCGGACAGCAGCCCGCCGTCCTCGGCGGTCAGGGCACGGGTGCCCTCCTCGGCGGCGCGGCGCAGGTCCTGCTCGATGTCCGCGGACGGGTTGTCCCGCAGCAGGTCCTCCATGAAGGCGACCTGGGAGGCGTTCTCGGCACGCCGGGCCGCGCGCAGGCGGGCCTTGATCTGCTTGCGCATGCTGTGGCGGGTCTTGAATATCTCGAGCGAGTTGAGGTACCTCAGCCCGTCGAGGAAGATCACCACGGCCGCGAGCCAGATGTACAGCGTGTCATCGGTGCGGTGGTACTGGCCGGCCATCAGGGCGACGGCACAGGCCATGACGCGGACCCGGTCGAAGATGTAGTCGAGCCAGGCGCCGAAGACCGAACCCTGGCCGGTGAGCCGGGCGACCTTGCCGTCCATGCAGTCCAGGATGAAGCTGACGTGGTAGACGACGGCGCCGATGATCAGCCACTGCCAGTCCCCCTGCCAGAAGCAGCCCGCCGCGACGAGTCCGAGCAGCAGCGCACCCCAGGTGATCTGATTCGGCGTGATGCGCGTCCGCTTCGCGACCAGGCGCACAAGGGGCGTGGCGACCGGGTCGACGAGGAGGACGGTCCACCACGCGTCGCGCTTCTTCTGAACGAGACGGCGCACCTCGGCGAGGTCGGGCACGTCCCGGTGTTTCGATGGCATGGGCCAACTCCCTGGCTTTCGATTGGAGTTCATTCCACGTTAAGAAGGCTCTTACCAAGAGAGCAAGATCCGGGGAGCACAACCTTCTGTGGGGGGTAACGGTCCAAGGTACGAGAAGGGTCGATGGCCATGCCAGGCGAGCCCCGCGTTATCCGAGCGTTATCAAGTGACCCGACCGTGATGTGAAGTCCGCCGGTCTTTCACCGAAGACACGGAACCCTCCCCCGCGAAATCCCCTCGGCCGCCGCGAGTGCGACACTTTCCGACGCGCGCGAACGATCACGGAAGGCGGAGGCGGACGATGGACGAGGCCCGGGCACGCGAGGTACTTGCCGAGGCGGACGTGCTGCCCGGCGCGGGCCGGGCGGCCCGCGGGGCGAGGCTCCTCGCCCTCGGCGAGAACGCGGTGTTCGCCGCCGGCGACCTGGTGGTCAAGGTCGGACGGGACGACCCGGACCTGCCCGCGCGGGCCCGCCGCGAGGTGGCCCTCGCCGAGTGGCTGGCCGGGGCGGGCGTTCCCGCGGTGCGGGCGGCCCTGCCCGAGGCCCTGCTGGTCGGGGGGCATCCGGTGACGGTGTGGCACCGGCTGCCGGAGGCGGTCCGCCCGGCCGGGCCGCGGGACCTCGCCGCGCTGCTGCGGCGGGTGCACGCCCTGCCCGAGCCCGGGTTCGCCCTGCCGCGGCGGGAGTTGCTGGGCGGGGTGGAGCGGTGGCTGCGGCTCGCCGGGGACGCGGTCGACCCGGCGGACGCGGCGTTCCTGCGTGAGCGCCGGGACGGCTTCGCGGCGGCCGCGGCCGCGCTCGTCCCGCATCTGCCGCCGGGGCCGATCCACGGGGACGCGCTGCCGCGCAATGTGCACGTGGGCCCGGACGGCCCGGTCCTGGTGGACCTGGAGACCTTCTCCTCCGATCTGCGGGAGCACGACCTGGTGGTGATGGCCCTCTCGCGCGACCGGTACGGCCTCGGCGCGCAGGCGTACGAGGAGTTCACCCGGGAGTACGGGTGGGACGTGCGGGAGTGGGAGGGGTGCGCGGTGCTGCGCGGGGCGCGCGAGACCGCGAGCTGCGCGTGGGTGGCACAGCACGCCCCGGCCGACGAGGCCGCCCGTGCCGAGTTCGAGCGCCGCGTGCGCTCGCTGCGCGAGGGCGACCCGGAGGTGCGCTGGTTCCCGTTCTGACGGACGGGACGGCCGGCAGAGGGACACAGCGCACCGGGAGCGAGAGGGCGGAGGACGCCGGGCCGGGTGTACGCCGACGGGAGGAGACCTGTGGCTTTTCTCACGTTTCCGGGACGCCGCCGCGCACCGCGCACGCTCCCGCGCGCCTCACGGGGCACCCGACGCACCCGCGGCGCCGGGCGCCACCGTCTCACCCGCCGGCTCCCGCAGGGGCCACCGGCCGTCCACCACCGCGTCCTCCCCGCCCTTGCGGCGCAGGAACGCCTGGAAGTCCGCCGCCCAGTCCGCGTACCACTCGATCTGGCGGGCGTGCAGTTCCGCCGGGGCGAGGGCCGCGATCTTCGGGTGGCGTTCGGCTATCGCCCTCGTCAGCCGCGCCGCGGCCACGGCGTCCGCCGTCGCGTCGTGCGCGGTGCCGAGTACGACGCCGTACTCCCCGCAGACCGCCTCCAGGTTCCGCTTGCCACGCCGGTAGCGGTCCACCCGGCGGTCGATCGTGTAGGGGTCGACGACCGGCGCCGGGTCGGCGCCGTCCAGCCGCTCGCGCAGCGAGGGCAGCCCGTGGCGCCGCAGTTCCGCGCCGAGCAGGGTGAGGTCGAACGCGGCGTTGTAGGCGACGACCGGGACGCCCGCGCGCCAGTAGCCGGTCAGGACCTCGGCGATCGACTCGGCCACGCGGTCCGGCGGGGTGCCCTCGGCCGTCGCGCGTTCGTTGGTGATGCCGTGCACCGCGATGGCGTCCTCGGGGATCTCCACGCCCGGGTCGGCCAGCCATTGCCGGTGCCCCAGCGGCTCCCCGTCCCTGACCTCGATCACCGCGCCGGTGACGATGCGCGCCTCGTACGGATCCGTGCCCGTCGTCTCCAGATCGAAGCCGACCAGCAGCTCCCGGTGCCAGGCCATGACGGTCCCCCTTCGTGGTGGTGCGTTCCCCCAGTGGTCTTCACCCTCGCATGCGCCACTGACAACCCGAACACGGGATTCCGCTCACCGGCCCCGCCGGAACGCCACGGACCCGCCCTTCGCGGGCACTTCAGGACACCGGGCGCGAATCCGCCCAGGATGCCTCGAACTCCTCCCGGTAGGTGGGGAAGAGCCCGGCGTCCATCACGTCGTCCGCTTTCACGACCCGGCCGGCGCCGCGCAGCACCATGACCGGGGTCTCCATGCCCCGGGCCCCCCGCAGATACGACTGCACCACCGCTATCCCGTCCGAGCCGTCGCCGTCGACGAGGTAGGCGGAGAAGCGGGGCGTGTCGTCGTAGACCTGGATCTGGAAGGCGTCGGGGTCGCGCAGCCGGGAGCGCACGCGCCGCATGTGCAGGATGTTCATCTCCACCGAGCGCCCCAGTTCGCCCCGCTTCATCCCCAGTTCGCGTTCGCGGCGCTTGACCGCGCTGGAGGCGGGGTTGAGGAACAGCAGCCGCACCCGGGAACCGGACTCGGCGAGCCGGACCAGCCGCCGGCCGGAGAAGTTCTGCACCAGCAGGTTGAGCCCGATGCCGACGGCGTCCAGCCGGCGGGCGGAGCCGAAGATGTCCTCGGCGGGGAACTGGCGCAGCAGCCGCACCCGGTCGGGGTGGACGGCGACCACGTCGGCGTACCGGTCGCCGACGAGGTCCTCGACCGCGTCGACGGGCAGCCGGCGGGCGGAGGGCACGTCGCTGCCCGCGCCGAGTATCTCCAGGAGCCGGGCGGAGGCCCGTTCGGCCTGGGCGAGCACGGCCTCGGACAGGGCCCGGTTGCGGGAGACGACGTTGCGCGTCACCTCCAGCTCGTCCAGGGCGAGTTCGACGTCGCGGCGCTCGTCCATGTAGGGCTCGAAGCACGGCCAGTGCTGCACCATCAGCTCGCGGAGCTGGGGCAGGGTGAGGAAGCTGAGCACGTTGTCGTCGGCCGGGTCGAGCAGATAGCCCTTGCGGCGGCTCACCTCCCGTACGGCGACCGCCCGTTGCACCCACTCCTGCCCGGCCGGACCGGCCGCGGCGACGACCCAGTCCTCGCCGTGGACCGGTTCGTAGATCGGGCGCAGCACGGCGGCCACGACCGCCCGCAGCCGCTGTTCGACCAGGTTCAGCCAGATGTACGCCCGGCCCGCCCGCTGGGCGCGGGTGCGCACCTCGTGCCAGGCGTCGGCGTTCCAGTCCAGCTCCGGGCCGATGGAGCCGCGCTCCATCGGCCGGGCCAGCGACACCGCGCCGGGTGGGACGTCCGCGGAGCTGCCACCCCGTTCCTCGTGACCCTCGTCACCAGGAGGCAACTCCAGCCCTCCCGAGCCCACCCCTGCACCGCCTTCCGTTCCCCCGTGGACAACCCGTCTCAACGATCAAGGAAGGGTACTCCGGGAGGGGTGGGCGGTGCAGCCGGATGGACAGGGTTCGTTTCTCAGCGACCGCTGCCGGAACCGTCGTAATCGCCGTTCTGGTCGGCGAGTTCGGCCGGCGTGAGCGGGTTCATGGCCGTCACGTCGCGCGGGGCGAGGGAGAAGCCCTGCCAGTGCACCGGCATGGGCTGCTGGTCCTCGTCACGGGCGACGTGGTGGAAGCCGACGTTGACCCAGACGATCGGGTGCTTGAGGGTCTCGCCGTTGACCCACTTGTCGACCGACTTGCCCCCGCCGGAGCCGCAGTTGCGCAGGTTGTCGCTCGCGAACTGCTCGCACTTCTTGTACTGGGTGAAGTAGACGTCGTGCTTGGTGTAGCCGCGCCCCGAGTACTTGGCGCTGGTGCCGGGGACGATCTCGTAGCTGCGCGCGTGCTGGTCCTTGTTCTTGCCGCTCTCGCTGACCACCCGCCACCAGCGCATGGTCTTGGCGTCGCCCGCGAGCTCCTTGGTGACCTTGGTGCGCGTGGTGCTGTTGGTGGGGGCCTCGTTGCCGTTGGCGGGCGCGGTGACCTTGGAGTCGTACTGCTCGACCTTGGCCTTGGAGGAGCCGTCGAGGGCGAAGTTGAGCCGCCAGAAGACGTTGTGGCTGTGGCTGGTGGCGTAGGCGCGCGCGCCCTTGCCGAGCGGCCAGCCGTGGTTGTCGGTGGCGTTGTAGTCGCCGGGCGCGAGGGTGCCGGTGGCGCCGACGTTCATGTGGATGGTGCCGTCGTCCTGGAAGCGCCACTCGGTGATGTACTCGTACCAGCCGGTCTGGTTGACGGTGTAGACGAGCAGGTCCTTGCCCTGCTGCTGGAACACCTTGTTCCCGGTGTCGGACTGCATCCGGTAGGCGTGGCCGCGGGCGCGGGTGGTGGTGCACAGGCCCTTGACGTTCTCCCGCGAGGGGTCCCAGGCCTCGGGCACCTTGACGGTCTTGATGGTGCCGCCGGGGCACTCCCCGGGCGCCATCTCCAGCAGGCCCTGGCCGAAGCCGGCGCCGGTGAGGTCGCTGTACTCGACCGAACCGTCGTCGTAGGGGACGTGGATCTGGGCGAGCTTGGCGGTGGAGAGCACCTTGATGGGCGCGCTCTCGCCGGGGGGCTGGTAGGAGACGTCGGAGAGGACGAGTCCGGCCTCGGCCTCGTAGCTCCAGCACATCCGCCAGGTGGTCCCGGTGGAGAGCTTCTGTTCGATCCGGTAGGCGGCGCTGCAGTCGGGCTCGGCCGCCGCCGGGGCGGCCCCGGGCCGCGCGGCGGGCTGCGCGGAGGCGGGTCCGGCCGCCGAGGTCACGCCGGCCGCGAGGGCCAGCGCCGACAGGCCGACCGCGGCGCGTTTGCGGGCACCGCTGATTCTGTTCACAGGCATGCTGAAAGGGCTCCTTGCCGTGCGCAGGAAAGAAGGAGAGGAAGCGGAAGGACCGGGTGCCGTGCGGCCCCGGTCAGTGCAGCTTGCCGACCTTGCGGACGCTGAGGTCGATGATCAGATCGCGGCTGTCGATCCACGGGCCGTTCTTCACCTTCGGGAAGAGCCGCACACAGCGGTGTTCGCCGCACTTGTCGAGCGCCGCCGGCTGGGCTCCGGGCGCGGCGCGGTAGACCATGCTGTCCAGCTTGAGCTGGTCCGGCGAGGTCAGCGCCTTGCCGGTGGCGTCCTTGAAGTCCGCCCTGAGTCCGGCGCCGAGCGGGTCGGCGATGAGCAGCTGGGCCGCCTCCACCGTCTCGTCGTGGCTGAGCGGCGGCTGGACGCCGTGCTGGGTGCCGGTGGACTCGACCTTGCCGGTGTCGAGGTTGACGGTCCTCGTGACGAGCGCGTCGTCCTTGTAGTCGTAGTACGTGACGTCCGCGCGGCGCGGCGCCGAGGTGGAGTCGAGCTCGCTCTCCTCCGGCTCGGCGAGCGTCACGCTCAGCTCCTCGGGCCCCTTGTCGCCCTCGACGTTCTCGGTGCGGGCGAGGGCCTGCGGGTTGGAGGCGATCTTCACCACCCTGGCGGTCTCGTCCTCGGTGAGCGGGTCGCTGCCGACGCCCTCCTTCCCCGCGGCGGGCGGCGCCTCGACGACGCCGGGCGGCACCGCCGCGGCGTCACCGGCCGCGCCCGCCCGGGCCGGTGAGCCGCTCGCGGCACCGTTCCCGTTCCCGTTTCCGGACGCTCCCGCCGATCCGGGCAGTGTGACGGCCAGCATCGCCGCCGTCCCCGCCACGGCGATGGCCGCGCCCGCCACCACCTTCCCCAGATGGCGGTGCACTTTTCTGCGCACGTTTTCCCCCTGCTCCCCCGGAGGTCCGGGAAGACAGTCTTGATTCCCCACTGGTTCGGCGTACTCCATAGGCGGCGTACGCACTGGTCGCCGGGTAAGAGGGACATAAGTCATGGGTGGTTCCCCCTTTTCGGGGAAACTCGACCTGTCGTCGCCCCTCGGGGTTCGGAACTACTGGAAGAGATGTGTCCATGCAGGTCTGGCCTGGAGAGGCATATCCCCTCGGTGCCACGTACGACGGCGCCGGTACCAACTTCGCGGTCTTCTCGGAGGCCGCCCACCGGATCGAGCTGTGCCTGCTGCACGACGACGGCTCCGAGACGGCGGTGGAGATGCGCGAGACCGACGCCTTCGTCCGGCACGCCTATCTGCCCGGCATCATGCCGGGGCAGCGGTACGGCTACCGCGTGCACGGTCCCTACGCCCCCGAGCGCGGGCAGCGCTGCAACTCGGCGAAGCTGCTGCTCGACCCGTACGCCCGTGCGATCAGCGGGGCGGTCGACTGGGGCGAGGAGGTGTACGGCTACCACTTCGACGACCCCGGCCGGCGCAACGACCTGGACTCGGCCCCGCACACGATGACCTCGGTCGTGGTCAACCCCTACTTCGACTGGGGGGACGACCGCCCGCCCCGGCACGGCTACCACGGCACGGTGATCTACGAGGCCCACGTGAAGGGCCTGACGATGCGCCACCCCGGGCTGCCGGAGGAGCTGCGCGGCACCTACGCGGCGCTCGCCCACCCCGCGATCATCGAACACCTGACGGAACTGGGCGTCACGGCGCTGGAGCTGATGCCCGTACACCAGTTCGTGAACGATCACCGTCTGGTCGACATGGGCCTCAACAACTACTGGGGCTACAACACCATCGGCTTCTTCGCCCCGCACAACGCCTACGCCTCCTGGGGCGACCGCGGCCAGCAGGTGCTGGAGTTCAAGTCCGCCGTCCGGGCGCTGCACGAGGCGGGCATCGAGGTCATCCTCGACGTCGTCTACAACCACACCGCCGAGGGCAACCACCTCGGCCCGACGCTCTCCTTCAAGGGCATCGACAACCCCTCGTACTACCGGCTCACCGAGGACCCGCAGTACTACATGGACACCACCGGGACCGGGAACTCGCTGCTCATGCGGTCCCCGCACGTCCTGCAGCTGATCATGGACTCGCTGCGCTACTGGGTCACCGACATGCACGTGGACGGCTTCCGCTTCGACCTCGCGGCGACCCTGGCCCGGCAGTTCCACGAGGTGGACCGGCTGTCCTCCTTCTTCGACCTGGTCCAGCAGGACCCGGTGGTCTCCCAGGTGAAGCTGATCGCCGAGCCGTGGGACGTCGGCGAGGGCGGCTACCAGGTGGGGAACTTCCCGCCGCTGTGGACGGAGTGGAACGGCAAGTACCGGGACACCGTGCGGGACCTGTGGCGGGGAGAGCCGCGGGCGCTCGCCGAGTTCGCCTCCCGGCTCACCGGCTCCTCCGACCTCTACCAGGACGACGGCCGCCGCCCGCTCGCCTCGATCAACTTCGTCACCTGCCACGACGGCTTCACCCTGCACGACCTGGTCGCCTACAACGACAAGCACAACGAGGACAACGGCGAGGACAACCGGGACGGCGAGAGCCACAACCGGTCCTGGAACTGCGGCGCCGAGGGCGAGACCGACGACCCGGACGTGCTGGCCCTGCGCGGCCGGCAGATGCGCAACTTCATCGCCACCCTGATGCTCTCCCAGGGGGTGCCCATGCTCAGCCACGGCGACGAGCTGGCCCGCACCCAGCAGGGCAACAACAACGCCTACTGCCAGGACAACGAGCTGTCCTGGGTGGACTGGCCGGAACCCGGCGAGAAGAACGACCTGCTGGAGTTCACCCGGGCGATGGTGTGGCTGCGCCGGGACCACCCGGTCCTGCGCCGCCGCCGCTTCTTCCACGGCCGCCCCGTGGAGGGCACCCACGACGAGCTCTCGGACATCGCCTGGTTCACCCCCGAGGGCGCCGAGATGACCCAGCAGGACTGGGACTCCGCGCAGGCCAGCGCCCTGACCGTGTTCCTCAACGGCGACGCGATCTCCGAACCGGGACCGCGCGGGGAACGCATCCAGGACGACTCGTTCCTGCTGATGTTCAACGCGTACCACGAGCCGTTGGAGTTCGAGGTCCCGGTGGGCCAGGGCGGCGAGTGGACGGTCGTGGTGGACACGGCCCGCCCCGAGGGCGTCCTCGCGGGCGAGGACGCCAAGCCCCCGAAGCTCAAGAAGGGCGACCGCCTGACCCTGACGGACCGCAGCATGACGGTGCTGCACCGCGCGCCCTGAGGGAGGGGCCGGGGGCGGCGGGGCCGGACGGGCCCGCCGCCCCACCCGCCTGCCGCAGACACAAAAGCCCGCATCGCGGGTACGTACGTCCCCATGACACCTGAGCGCCCCCTGCCGCCCACGGCCACCTACCGCCTGCAACTGCAGCCGGGGTTCCCGTTCGCCGCCGCCGAGGCCGCCGTCCCCTACCTCGCCCCGCTCGGCGTCTCCCACCTGCACGTCTCCCCCGTCCTCGAGGCGGTGCCCGGCTCCCTCCACGGCTACGACGTCGTCGACCACTCCCGCGTGCGGGAGGAACTCGGCGGCGAGGCGGGGCTGCGCGCGCTGTCGGCGACGGCGCGCGAGCACGGCCTGGGCCTGATCGTGGACATCGTCCCCAACCACATGGCGATGTCCCCGCGGCACAACCGCCCCCTGTGGGAGGTGCTGCGCGAGGGCCCCGAGTCGCCGTACGCCCGGTGGTTCGACATCGACTGGGAGGCGCAGGGCGGCCGGCTGCTGCTGCCCGTGCTCGGTCATCCCCTCGGCGCCGAAATCGACCACTTCACCGTCGACGGCGACGTCCTGCGCTACTACGACCACGTCCTCCCGCTCCGCGAGGGCACCGCGGGTCTGCCGCTGCCGCGCCTGATCGACGCCCAGTGGTACCGCCCCGCCTGGTGGCGGCTGGCCCGCACCGAGCTGAACTACCGCAGGTTCTTCAGCATCTCCGACCTCATCGGCGTCCGCGTGGAGGACCCGGAGGTCTTCGAGGCCACACACGCCACCGTGCTGCGGCTGCTCGACGAGGGCGTCCTCCACGGACTGCGCGTCGACCACCCGGACGGCCTCGCCGACCCCGACGGATATCTGCGCCGGCTGGACGAGGCGAGCGGCGGCCGCTGGACCGTCGTGGAGAAGATCCTCGCCGACCGCGAGGTGCTCCCGCCCGCCTGGCCGGTGGCCGGGACCACCGGCTACGACGCGCTGCGCCGGGTCGACGGCGTCCTGACCGACCCCGGCGGCGCCCGGGACCTGCTGGCGCGCTACCGCTCCTTCGCCGCCCCGGAGCCGGACGCCGGGGGCGACTGGGCCGCCACCGCGCGCCGGGCCGCCCACGAGACCCTCGACCACGAGCTGGCCACCGAGATGGACCGGCTCACCCGGGTCGCCGCCCGCGTGTGCGCCGGCTCGCCCGACCCCGCGCTGCGCGACCACGCCCCCTGGGCGCTGCGCACCGCGCTGCGGGAGCTGCTGGTCCGCATGGAGGTCTACCGGCCGTACGAGTCCACCGACGCCGAGGAGGTCGTCACCGAGGAGGCCGCCGCCGAGGCCCGCGCCGTCTTCCGGGTGCCCGAGGAGGCGCACGCGGTGAGCGTCGTGCGGGACCTGGCGCTGGGGCGGGCCGGGGACGGGCCGGGGCACGAGGAGTTCCGCGTCCGCTTCGCGCAGACCGCCTCCGCGCTGCGCGCCAAGTCGCTGGAGGACACCGCGTTCTACCGGTACGTGCCGCTGCTCTCGGCGAACGAGGTGGGCGGCGACCCGGGCACGCCCGCGCTCTCCCCCGGCGACTTCCACGCCTACTGCACCCGCCTGCAGAGCGACTGGCCGCTCACCGGGACCGCGCTGTCCACCCACGACACCAAGCGCAGCGCCGACGTGCGGGCGGCGATCGCCGTGCTCACCGAGTGCCCGGAGCGCTGGGCCGGGGTGCTGGCCGAGGCCGCCGGCCAGGCCCCCGAGGCGCCCGACGGCGCCCTGGCCTGGGCGGCCTGGCAGACCCTGCTGGGGCTCGGCGTCCCGGACGCGGACCGGCTGCGGGAGGCGCTGCTCAAGCACGCGCGGGAGGCGAAGCTGCACACCTCCTGGACCGAGCAGGACGCCGACTACGAGGAGAAGGTCGCGGCGTTCGTGGCCGAGGGCCCCTGCGGGCCCGCCGGGCGGCATGTGACGGACCTGCGGGCCGAACTGGCCCCGCACATCCGGGCCAACGTCCTCGGGGCCGCCCTGACCCATCTGACGATGCCGGGCGTGCCGGACCTCTACCAGGGCACCGAGGGCGAGTACCGGGCGCTCGTCGACCCGGACAACCGGGCGCCGTTCGCCCCGCAGGAGGGCGCCTCGGCCAAGCAGGCGGTGACCGCGGTCGCGCTGCGGCTGCGCGCCCGGCGCCCCGAGCTGTTCGGCGCGGCGGCCACGTACGCCCCGCTGTACGCCGAGGGGCCGGGCGCGGAGCACTGCCTGGCGTTCACCCGCTCCGGGCGGGTGCTCACCGCCGTCACCCGGCTCTCGCTGCGGCTCGCCGGGGCGGGCGGCTGGCGGGAGACGGCGCTGACGCTGCCGCCGGGCCGCTGGAGCGACCTGTTCGCCCCGGAGCGACGGTTCGAGGGCCGGGTGCGGGTGGACGAGCTGTTCTCGCCGCTGCCGGTGGCGCTGCTCGAACGCGCCGGGGAGGAGTGAGCGGTGCGCGCCCCGCGCCTCAGCGCCGGCCCGGGAGCGGGCGGGCGTCCGGCCCCGGGCGGTCCGGACCGTCCGGGCCGCTCGGGCCGTCCTCGGAGAACCCGAACACGGCACCCGTGCGGGCGCCGAGCACACAGCGGTTGGGGAAGGTGCGCGTGTACGCCACCCGGTGGCCCTCCCAGAGGCCGCGGGCCCTCGCGGTGACCGGGGCGTGGACCATCGGGCAGTAGGTGTCCCGGCCCGGGAGGCGGTCCAGGTCGCCGCCGGCCGCGTCGAGCTCGGCGCAGGCCCGGTCGGCCCGCGCGTGGCCCCGGGGCGGGTCGCACAGCAGCAGGGTGCCGCCGGCCGCGTCCGCCCCGGTGCCGCGGGTCACCGTCAGGTAGAGGTGGTTGCCCGGGGCGTGCCGCCCGGGGAGTGCGTGGGCCGGGGCCGGGGACGCGGCCAGCAGGGTGAGGGCGGCGAGCAGGGCCGTGCGGAGTGCGGTGGTGGTGTGCGTCATTCCCTGTGCATCGGCACGGCGGTTCCCGCCCCCCACTCCGGCTCACCCGATCGGGGCCGCCCCTCCTCGGGGCGTGGCGGCGGCGTCGGCCTCGGCGGCCGCCGCGCGGCCAGCCGGCAGGCGGCGAGGACCACGCGCGACTGGTACTCCACCTGGCGGGCGACGGGTATCCAGCGCGCCCCGTAGTGCTCGCGGTAGTCCGTGCACCAGCCGTCGATCAGCGCGTCCAGGCGCGGCACCAGCTCGGCCGTCGCCGGTCCTGCGGCGGTCGCGAGGCGGTGCAGCAGTCCGGCGGTGCGCAGGGCGACCCGGCGTCCGGAGATGCCGAGCGCGGTCAGGTGGGCGGTGTCGCAGGCCGGGAGGGGCCGGGCGGCCGGATCGTGCACATCGGGGTCCCAGGAGTCGGCCAGGCCGGGGCTGACCAGTAAATAGTCGTCCACCGGGGCGAGCAGCCGCTCGGCGTCGAGGACGCCGGCCAGCCGGGGGCGGAGCCGGGCGAGGAGGCCGTCGAGGAGCCGGGTGTCGTGGCGCAGGGTGCGGGCCACGGTGCGCAGAAACGTTTCCGGATCGGCGGCGGGAGAGCCGTCCCCCACCGCGGGAACGCCCCACATGGGCGCCTCGACCACGGCGGTGACCGTGCCGTAGCGGTGCGGGTGGTACCAGGTCGACTCGACGGCCGCCTCCGTGATGGCGGCGGCGAGGTCGCCCCGGCGCGGGGGCGGGATGCGGTAGACGGCGGGGCCGAGACTGGGCCAGTACAGGGTGTCGTAGGGGCCCAGTTCGCGCGGGACGCCGAGGCGGGCGGCGGTGTGCGCGACCCGCTGGGCGAGGCCGGGCAGGTCGCGGGTGAGCTCGACGAAGCCGCCGCCGACGTCGACGCCGTGCAGCGAGCAGTGAAAGAAGGGGCGCAGCTCGTCCTGGAGGGCGAGCAGGGTGCGGGTCTCGGGCAGGGCGGCGCGGTCGGCGCCGTCGGGGAGCCACTCGGGCTGCTCGGTGAAGCCGGGGCGGAAGAAGTGCCGGAAGTAGTGCCCGAGGGTGTACGGGCCCGACAGCCAGCCCTCGTTGCGCCGGGCGCCGTCCGGATCGAGGCAGAGGAGGAAGTTCCACGTGATGTCGGCCTCCTCCTCGCTCGGCGGGGGGCCGGCGAGGAGCCGCTCGGCGAGGCGGAGGGCGGTGGCGCCGCCCACGGGCTCGTTGGCGTGCGGGCCGGCCACGACGAGGGCGTGCCGGGAGCCGTGGCCCACGGAGAGGAGCCAGAGGGGGGTGCCCGCCCGGGAGGTCCCGGCGTGACGGAGACGGGCGGCGCCGGGGTGGCGGGCGGCGAGGGCGGCGGCGTGGAGAGCGAGGTCGTCCACGGTCGGATAGCGGAGGAGCGTGGGCAGGGCACACCTCCGCGGGGTGGCTCCGTCGGTTCACGTGTTGTGCAGCGGGCCTCTACATTCAGTCACTACCGGCGTCCGCGTCAACGGGGCCGCGCCCCACGGTTTCCCCGGCACCGCCCGGTCCCCCCGCGACACGGTCCGGACGGCGGGCCCTATTCCGAGGCCAGGCGGAACATCATCGTGCCGAAGGTGACCAGGTCGCCGTCGCGGACCACCGCCGCGCCGATGACGCGGCGGCCGTTGACGGAGGTGCCGTTGGTGGAGCCGAGGTCGCGCAGGACCCAGAGGCCGCCCTGCCGGGTGAGTTCGGCGTGGACGCGGGAGACGGATTCGTGGCTCAGGCGCAGCCCGCTGGCCGGGTCCCGCCCTATGCGGAGCGGGTACGTCCGCTCGGGCCGGGGCAGCGGCAGCTTCGGCAGGCGTGCGGAGAGCCAGGCGCGGCGCAGCTTGACCGTGAAGCCGGACAGCGCCTCGACGCTGCCGTACACGAGCCGGGACAGGGGCCTGCGCGCCGGCAGGTCCGCGGTGAGCGCGGCCAGTCCCTCGGGGACACGCGCGGTGAGCGCCAGGTCCATGCGCCGGATGAAGGTGTCGTGCGAGATGCGGCCGAGGACGACGCCGTCACGGAGCACCTTCAGTGCCCGGTCACGGTCGGCGTCCGACAGCCGCGCGGGGTACGTGGGGAACTCGAAGGACGACGTCACACGGGTGATTGTCGGGCAGGGGCGCCGGGGTGTCCAGCGAACCCCGGCGCCGGTGCCGCCGCCCCCGACGGCGTCCTCCGGCGTGTCAAAAGGGTCGCTTCCGGAGAGGATTGATCGAGTGTGACGCACCATGGACGGATCACGTCACAGACAGGCGAAGCGGGACGAACGACAGACGAGGGGGAGACGTCCGTGCAGTTCGAGGTGTGGGCACCGCAGGCCGAGGACCGGGTGACGCTCCACTGCGAGGGCGCCACGCACGCGATGGAGCCCGATCCGCGGCGCGCCGGATGGTGGCGCGCCGAGGCACCGGCGGGCGAGGGCACACGGTACGGGTTCGCCCTGGACGGCGGCCCGGTGCTGCCCGACCCCCGTTCGCGCCGCCAGCCCGACGGCCCCGACGGGCCGAGCGCGGTGGTCGACCAGGAGCGATACGAGTGGCGCGCCCCCTGGCCGGGCCGCGGGCTGCCGGGCGCGGTCCTGTACGAGCTGCACGTGGGCACGTACACCCCCCAGGGCACGCTGGACGCGGCCGCCGACCGGCTGGAGCACCTGGTGGAACTCGGCGTCACGCACGTTGAGTTGATGCCGCTGTGCCCCTTCCCCGGCCGGCACGGCTGGGGCTACGAGGGGGTCTCGCTGTGGGCCGTGCACGAGCCCTACGGCGGCCCCGAGGCGCTCAAGCGGTTCGTCGACCGGGCGCACGAGCTGGGCCTCGGCGTGGTCCTGGACGTGGTCCACAACCACCTGGGCCCCTCCGGCAACTACCTGCCCGCGTTCGGCCCGTACTTCACCGACACCCACCACACCCCCTGGGGCGTCGCCGTCAACCTGGACGCGCCCGGCTCCGACGAGGTGCGCGCCTATCTGCTCGGCAGCGCGCTGGCCTGGCTGCGCGACTACCGGCTGGACGGGCTGCGCCTGGACGCCGTGCACGCGCTGCACGACACCCGCGCCCTGCACTTCCTGGAGGAGTTGTCCGCCGCCGTCGACGCGCTCGCCGCCGAGCTGGGACGGCCGCTGTTCCTGATCGCCGAGTCCGACCTGGCCGACCCCCGGCTGATCACGCCGCGCGCGCAGGGCGGCCTCGGGCTGCACGCCCAGTGGAACGACGATTTCCACCACGCCCTGCACACCGCCCTGACCGGCGAGGGCCAGGGCTACTACGAGGACTTCGCCCGCGCCCCGCTCGCCGCGCTCGCCAAGACCCTCGGCCACGGCTTCTTCCACGACGGCACCTACTCGACGTTCCGGGGCCGTTCCCACGGCCGTCCGCTGGACCGCACCCGGACCTCGGCGCACCGGCTGCTGGGCTACACGCAGACCCACGACCAGGTCGGCAACCGCGCGCAGGGCGACCGGCTCGCCGCCTCCCTCTCCCCCGGGCTGCTGGCCTGCGCGGCGGCGCTGATGCTGACCGCCCCGTTCACGCCGATGCTGTTCATGGGTGAGGAGTGGGCGGCGGGCACGCCCTGGCAGTTCTTCACCGACCACACCGACCCGGAGCTCGCCGAGGCGGTGCGCAACGGGCGGCGGCGGGAGTTCGCGGCGCACGGCTGGGCCGAGGAGGACGTCCCCGACCCGCAGGACCACGCCACCCGGGACCGCTCCTGCCTGGACTGGTCGGAGCCGGAGCGCGCGCCGCACGCGCGCGTGCTGGCCTGGTACCGGGAGCTGATCGCGCTGCGGCACGCCCAGCCGGACCTGACCAACCCCGATCTCGCCGACGTGAAGGTGACCTTCGACGAGGGCGCGCGCTGGCTGGCCTTCCGCCGCGGGGACGTCCGGGTGGCGGTCAACCTCGGCGAGAAGCCGGCCCGCGTCCCCCTCGGCCTGCGCGGGGCGCGGGTGCTGGCGGCGTGGGAGCCGGTGCCCGCGCCGGACGCGGACGGGGCGCTGTCGCTGCCGGGCGAGTCCGCCGTCGTCCTGCTGCGCGAGTAGGGACGGGTCCCCGATTCACTCCCCGTCCCGCCGTTTTCCGGCCGGCTCGGCGGCGGTGCGGCGCCGGTGCACGGTGGCGACGGCGCCCAGGACCACGCCGATCGCGAGGACGATCAGCCCGCGCAGCCAGACCTCGCCGTCGACCTGGGTCGCCAGCGCCACGCAGGAGGCGGCGCCCAGGACGGGGACGACGGTGTACGCGCGGAAGTGCGGCCGCGTCGTCCGGTCCCGCCGCTGGACGAGGACGGCCGTGTTCACCAGGAAGAACACCACGAGGAGCAGCAGCACGAGGGTGGAGGCGAGGGTCGCCACGTCGCCCGTCAGCGCCAGCAGGAAGGCCAGGAGGGTCGTGGCGGCGATCGCGACCCACGGGGTGCGCCGCCCGGGGAGGACCCGGGTCAGGAAGCGGGGCAGGAGGCCGTCCCTCGCCATGCCGTAGGCCAGCCGGGAGCTCATGATGCCGGTGAGCAGCGCGCCGTTGGCGACGGCCACGAGGGCGATGGCGCTGAACACCTTGGGCGGCACCCCGCCCGCCTCCCGCACCACTTCGAGCAGCGGGCCGCTGGAGCCGGCCAGTCGCGCGGTGGGCACGGCGGCCGAGGCGACGAGGCCGACGAGGACGTAGACCGCCCCGGCCGTCACGAGGGCGCCGAAGAGGGCGCGGGGGTAGGAGCGGCGCGGGTCCCGGGTCTCCTCGGCGACGTTGACCGAGGTCTCGAAGCCGACGAAGGAGTAGTAGGCGAGCACGGTTCCGCCGAGGACACCGGCGGCCGCCCCCTTGTCGGAGGTGCCCAGGTGGACGAGCCGGCCGGCGTCGCCGTCACCGCGCAGGAAGAGCCAGACGCCGAGCCCGACGACGAGGACCAGGCCGCCCACCTCGACGAGGGTCGCCGCCACGTTGGCCCGGGTGGACTCGCTGATGCCGCGGGCGTTCAGCAGGGCGAGGAGGATCAGGAAGACGGCCGCCACCGCGACGACGGGGAGGCTGACGAAGGCGGACAGGTAGTCGCCGGCGAAGCCTCGGGCCAGCGCGGCCACGGACACGACGCCCGCGGCGAGCATGCAGAAGCCGGCGAGGAAGCCGGTGAAGGGCCCGTAGGCGAGGGTCGTGTAGTGGGAGGCGCCGCCGGCCCGGGGGTACTTCGTGCTGAGCTCGGCGTACGAGGCGGCCGTGAGCAGCGAGAGCAGCAGCGCGAGGAGGAGGGGCACCCACACGGCGCCACCCGACTCCGCGGCGATCTGGCCGATGAGGACGTAGACGCCGGCGCCCAGCACGTCTCCGAGGATGAAGAAGTACAGCAGGGGGGTGGTGAGGGCCTTCTTGAGCGGGGTGGTGCCGTCCGGCGGCGGGGCGCCGTGCCGGGGGGAACCGGCGGACGTCGGTGCGGGTGGAGTAGTCACCCGTGTCGGCTACCCCTGGAGCGCGGTGACAGACGGGACGGGCGTGACGTGCGCCGGGACGGCCCAGCGCCGGCGCGGCCCGGCGTCCGCCGCACGGCCGCGCCGCGGGCCCGCCGGTCCGCTACAGCTCTCCCGCCTCTCCCCGCAGGTCCGTGACGCGCTCCAGGAGGATCGGTTCCCAGGCGCGGCGCAGGCGGTGGCGGAGCGGGCGCGGGTCCTCGCCGGTGGGGGCGTCGAGGCGGGCGGCGAGGTGGAGCAGGGCGTCGCAGCGGGCCAGCCACAGGCCGCGCAGGCAGGGCCTGGGTCCGTAGCCGGCCAGGGTCGCGGCGCGCACGGCGGCGGGGGCGCCGACCGCGCGGGCCAGCCCGGCGATGTCCTCGGCCGGGTCGCCGGTCACGGCCTCACCCCAGCCGAGCACCCCGCGCACCCTGCCGTCCTCGCCGATCACCAGGTGGGCGCCGGTGAGGCCGTGGTGCACGAGGACGGCCGTCCCCGGCTGAGCGGCGAGTTGCGCGGCGGCGGTGGCCGTGAACGCGGCGAGCCGGGCCGGGTCGAACTCGTCGGCCTCGCCGAGGCGCCGGGCGGCATCGCCCGCGGATCGGCGCAGGGCGTCCAGGGAGCGCGGCGCGCGGCGCGGCACGCCGAGCGTCTCGGCCTGCCGTACGGGGACCTCGCGCAGTCCGCGGAGGAGGGCGGCCAGGTCGGCCTCCCCGAGGGCGGAGACGCTCCGGTCCTCGGCGCTCGCGCCGGGCGGCCGGGTGTCGAGGGTGTAGGCGCGGCCGGGGCTCCACTCGCCGTGGGCGACGCCGGCGGGCACGGCGAGCGGCAGGTGCGGCCGGACCAGGTCGCGCAGCCGCGGTTCGCGGCGGCACCGCATGCTGCTGTCGCGGTCGGAGGCCAGCCGCAGCACGTGCCGGGTGCCGACCCACCAGAGTGTGCCCCCGGCGTCCTCGGCGGCGAGCCGCACCTCGGGCACCCCGGGTGCCGCCCCGTCGGACGTCTCCTTGAACAGGGAGCCGACGAGCCGGCGTACGTCCTCCGCCGTCGGGGTGGGTGCCTGGGTCATGGTCGTCGCGCCGTCGTCTCGGTGGTTCGGGCTTCCTGCCGGTGGCCGGACGGCCGCCGTGCCGCGCGGGTCACTCGACGAGCACCATCTCCCGTTCGGTGCGGTTCAGGCGCCGGCCGCCGTCCTCGGTGACCGTCACGATGTCCTCGATCCGCACGCCGAAGCGTCCGGGCAGGTAGATGCCGGGTTCGACGGAGAAGCACATGCCGGGGACGAGGGGCTGCTCCTCGCCCTCGATCATGTAGGGCGGCTCGTGCGTGGTGACGCCGATGCCGTGTCCGGTGCGGTGGATGAAGTACTCGCCGTAGCCGGCCGCGTCGATGACCTCGCGGGCCGCCCGGTCCACGTCCTGGCAGGCGGCCCCTGGGCGCACCGCCCGGAATCCGGCCTCCTGGGCCTGCCGGACGAGGTCGTGGACGCGGCGCTCCTCCTCGGTGGGCTCGCCGACGTGGACGGTGCGGGTGGTGTCCGAGCCGTAGCCGTGCTTGAGGCCGCCGAAGTCGAGGACGACCATGTCGCCCCGTTCGATGACGCGCTCGCCGGCCTCGTGGTGCGGATTGGCCCCGTTGGGGCCGGAGCCGACGATGGTGAAGTCGACCTGGGAGTGGCCGTGGCGCCGCAGCAGGGTGTCGAGGTCGGCGGCGACCTCCTTCTCCCGGCGCCCGGCGAAGGGCAGGGCGCGGATCTCCTCGAAGGCGGCGTCGGCGGCGGCGCCCGCGGCCGCGAGGCGCTCCAGCTCGGCGGCGTCCTTGACGGCGCGGAGCATCGGCAGGGCTTCGCCGAGCGCGAGGTGCCGCGCGTCGGGGTGGCGCCTGTGCAGGCCGAGGAGGTGCATCGCCCAGGCGTTGTCGCTGATCCCGAAGCGGCCGGCGGGGGCGAGGAGGGAGCCGGCGGCCTCGTACGGGTCCTGGCCGTCGGTCCAGTCGCGCAGGGTGAGGGCGCCTGCTCCGGCGGAGGCGGCCGCGTCGGGGGCCTCCAGGGTCGGCACGACCAGCACGGGCTCCCGGCCGGCGCGCAGTACGAGCAGGGTGAGCCGTTCGGTCTCGACCGGGCGGTAGCCGGTCAGCCACAGCAGGTCGGGGCCGGGGGCGATCAGCAGTGCGTCGAGCCCGGCCTCCTCGGCGGCCCGCGCGGCGCGGCGCATCCGGGCCGCGTAGTCGGCGGCGGTGAAGGGCGCGGGGTCACTCCCCGTGGCGAGGGCCATGCTGCCTCCAAGGTCCACTCCCGCCATCCTGCCTCCCGGCGGGGACGGATGCGAGCGGATTGCCCATGACCGCCCGGCGCGGCGCGGCCGCCCGGTGCCTCCGGGCCCCGTGAGGGGGCGCGCGGTGGACCGGGCGGGCGGCGCCGCTCTCGCGAGACGCCCTACACGGGCAGCGCGGGCCCGCGGTCCGGGAGGAAGCCGTGGGACCTGCGGGCCAGGTACTCCGCCCGGTAGCGGTCCACGTTCCGGTGCCAGTTCAGGATGCCGGACATCCAGTTCTGGAGCTGGACCACGTATCCCTCCACCGTCGCCCGCGCCTCGTGGGACAGCGCGAAGTCCTCGTAGAGGATGGGCAGTTCGTGCGCGGAGACGTGCTCGAACTGTTCCATGCGCTGGTTCATCAGGTCCCCGACGACGCGCACCGCCTCGGCGTAGCCGCACTGGAAGAAGTTCTGCACGACGAGGATCGCGTTGTGGATCTCTCCCTCGTACTCGATCTCCTTCTGGTAGGAGAACACGTCGTTGAGGAGGACCGCGTAGTCCATCGCCGCGTTCTCCAGCGAGCAGATCGGCCCGCTGGTGTACACCTCGGCCGGCACGTTGGGCGCGTGCCCCATCCGGCACAGGTTCTTCGTGAGGTCGGAGCCGAAGGTGTCCCGGCGCATCTCCAGGTAGTCGACGGGGTCGGGCACGCGGTGCTGGATCTGGTTGGACAGCTCCCACACCCAGCTCGCCGTCATGACGTCGACCGAGCGCCGCATGGTGCGACGCTGCTCGCGGTCCATGCCGGCCGTGGTGCGCTGCCACAGGTCGATCAGTGAGCGTTCCAGCGCGTTGACCGGGAGGAGCGTCGGTTCGCCGTCGACCGGCATGCAGGCCGAGAGCCGCTCGGTGCAGAGCCGGGCCCCGGCCAGGTCGCGGCGGTGGCCGTACATCAGGGGGTAGTAGTCGTCGCCGTAGGTGCCCCAGGCGAGCCACTGGGAGGCCAGGTCGAGGGCTTCGGGGGTGGCGTCGGGGTGGAGGCCGGCGGCGCACAGGGGCAGGTCGCAGGAGGCGAGTTTGTCCTCGTCCCAGACGCCCTCGGAGAGCATGCCCGCCTCCCGCGTCCAGGGCAGGAGCCGGGCGCGGGCGCCGTCGAGGTGCTCGCTGAGCCGGAGCGTGAACGGCATGCGCATCTCGGGGATGCGCGAGGGGCCGACCTTCTGGAAGGGGACGTGGGTGTAGGCGCGCAGCCGCTCGGCTCCGGCGTCGGCGAGGAGTCCGCGTACGTCGGCGGCGGAGGTTCCGGTGGCGGGCAGGCCGAAGGGGCGGCGGGCGGCCACGGCGCCCTCGTTCATGTAGCGGCTGGAGCGCAGGTGCCATTCGTGGCCGCCGGACTGCCAGTCCTGCAGTCCCCGCGCGTAGGCGGCGATCGCCGCGACCTCGTCCGGTGCGAGGCCGTGCTCCAGGGCGAGCGCGGGTACCTCGGTGAGCGCGGTGTGCTCGAACTGGTGGAGGCGGGAGGTCAGGATGTCGTTGACCCTCTCGGCGGCCTCCTGGGTGGTGCAGCCGAAGAACGTCTCCAGGACGAGGACGCCGTTGCTCAGCTCTCCCTCGTCCTCGACCTCGCGCTGGTAGGAGAACAGGTCGTTGCGCAGGTGGACGCCGTCGGAGAACGTCTCCATCAGGACGCGCAGCGGGCGGGACTCGGCCACCCGCGCGGGGACCTCGGCGGTGGCGTACTCGACGAGCCCGGCGGACCAGGGGGCGCCGCCGACCTTGCGGCGCATCTCGATGTACTCGACGGGGTTGGAGATCCGCCCCTCGTTGATGTTGGACAGCTCCCACAGGGACTCGTTCAGCAGGTGCTCGGTGGCGACGGCGAAGCGGCGCCGCCAGTCGGCCGACATCGCGGGAACCGTCCGGGCCCACAGGTCGGCGAGGCCCGCCTCGACCGGGTTCTGCGGTTCGGGGACGGGCGTGGCGGGGTCGGCCGGCATGAACAGCGGGAGCCGGTCCAGGTGCGCCTTGCCGGCCGAGCGGTCCTGGGTGCGTTTGAACAGCTCCAGGAAGTGGTCGTCGAAGAAGAACACCCACACGTACCAGTCGGTGATCAGGGAGAGGGCCGGGCCGTCGCAGTCGGGGTGCGTGTACGCGCACAGCAGGCCGTAGTCGTGGGCGTCCAGGTCGGACTGCTCCCAGACGCCGGAGCCCTCGAGCATGCCCATCTCGCGCGCCCAGGCGGTCGAGTGCGCGCGTGCCTCGTCGAGGTGGGGATTGAGCCGCGCGGGATACGGCATGTAGAAGTGCGGGAGGTGGAACGGCTGCGTCATGGCCGGGTCCTGCCCAGGGCCCCGTCCGCGCATCCGGACGGCGGAACATGATCACACCATCGCGTGAAGCGGTGGTGCGGGGGTTGCCGGGGGTGGTGCGCAGCGCCTCAGGGGCGCACTTGGATCAGCGCGTGCGCTCCGCTGGTGCGCCAGCGCTGTCCCTCCGTCTCGACCAGGCCGGTTTCCGTGTGCGGGTCGAGTCCGGTGATCACGTCGGACTTGAGGGTGCGCAGCGCGGCCACCGAGCCGGGGAAGTAGGCGGTCGGCCGGGCGAACGGGGTGGTCGGCGGCCAGAGCCGGTCGCCCACCAGGCGGCGGTAGTTGAGGTCGCCCTTGAGGACGGTGAGATCGGCGGCGGCGAACTCGCGCCGCAGGTCCTCCGGCATGTCGGCGTAGGGCAGGGGCGCGCAGGAGAACGGGTGGGCGCGCAGCACGAGCCGGCCGCCGGCCAGTGCCGACCACAGTCGCCGTCCGGCGGCACCCGCCTCGCCGGGCGCGCGGTGCAGCCGCTCGATCGCGTCCAGGACGTCGGCGGTGGTCGCGTCGGACACGTAATAGGGGTGCGGTTTGACGTGCAGCACCGCGCGTTCGGCCTCGCCGTGCCGCAGCAGGTGGTCCAGGAGCAGCAGATCGGGTACGAGTTCGCGTCCCGCGTTGTCGGCGACCAGGCAGAGGGTGCCGACGGGCAGCAGCGACCACAGCGCCTCGCTGTCGTCGGCGACGAGGCGGGCGTCGCCGGTGCCCCCGGCCGCCGCGCCCGTACCGTGGCCGCTCTCGACGGAGAGCCGGAAGCCGAGGTCCGCGCGGTTGCCCCACAGGGAGCCGTGCAGCAGGGCGGCGGCGCGCGCCTCACGGGGTTGCTCGGCGAGCGCGTCGAGGGCCGCGAGTTCCTCCTCGGTCCCGGGCCCGTCGAGTTCGGCGCGCTTGAAGGGGCGGAACGGGTCGACGCCGCGCCAGGGCCCGCTGCCGAAGTAGCCGAGCGCGTCGAGGAAGCGGCGGTAGAAGTAGCTCTCCGCCCACAGGAACGGCGCCGCGAACCAGGAGCGGCCGAGGTGTTCGGGCAGCCCCCACTCCTCCGTCCAGCGCTCGGCGTCGCGGGCGCCGGGTTCGGGCGCTTCGACGACGCCCTTGAGGTGGTTGTCGAGCAGCGCGGTGAGTGCGGCACGCTCCCCGGGGCCGTAGGGGACGGTGTCCAGGACGCGGGCGACGAGCGCGGGATGGCGTTCGGCGAGGACACCGTGCGCGAAGGAGGCGGGGTCGTCGCTGACGATCACGGGGGCGGGGGCGGCCTCAGACATGGTCCTGCGCTCCTCGGGGACGGGGGAGGGTCCCGGGCGGGACGAGGGCCGCACGGGCCCCCTCCTCCAGCTCCCCGCCGTACCCCGCCTCGGTCCACACCAGTTTCCTGAACTGCTCCGGCGTCAGCCGACCCTGCCACGGTTCGCCGCCGGGGCAGAACACCGACGCGCAGCCGGGGCAGTGGTACGCCGGTTGCCACAGCGCCTCGGCGCGGGCCTCCCCGGCGGTGACGGCGGCGCGTCCGCGGGTCTCGTTGCGCACGACGAGCGCCGTGCCGGCCAGGGCGATCAGGGCGAGGAGGAGCCCGCCGACGAGGGGCACGGTGGCGTGGCCGGTGAGGCCGCCGTGGGCGAGGGCGAGCCCCACCCCGGCCATGATCAGGCCCTCACCGGCGTGCAGCGCGGTCGTGCCGCGGGAGGCGACGGCGGGGGCCTTGGCGAGGCGGTCGGTGAGGTCGGCGACATCGGCGTGCGGCGGCGCGGGGTCCGCGACGGTGTCGGCGACGGACCGGGCGGGCCCGCCGCACCCGGGGCACACCGGCGAGGGGGACGTCTGACTCGGCATCCGTTCACGCTAGCGGCACGAAGGAGTCCGCGCCCCGCCGCCCCCTCGCGGCCGCACGCGCGGTCCCCCGCGCCCCGGTGGACGGGGCGCGGGGAACCGCGTGCCGGTCCGGGTCAGTTGACGTAGACCGTCGGGGAGCCCGGCTGGGAGGTGTCGGTGACCGGGGCGTACGTCGCCGTGAAGTAGCCGTTGGCGAAGCACAGCGAGGAACCGGACACCTTGGTGAAGTGCTGCTGGCTGAACTTGATGCCGTTCAGGTCCTCGTCCACCGTGCCGTTCAGGCTCGGCGCCTGGTACACGCAGGTGATGCTGCCCAGCAGGGTGCGCAGCTTCACCGTGGTCTGGATGGTGGACCCGGCCGGCGGGGTCACGGTCACCGCTCCGTCCGAGGTGACGGTGGTGGCGTAGGGCAGGTGCTCGACGGTGATGCCGGTCACCCCGGTCACCCCGAGGACGTTGCTGGAGCAGCTGCTCGCGTCGAAGGTCTGCCCGGTCAGCGACTCGGTCGCGGTGCCCGGGGCCGCCGGGTTGTCGGTGACGGTGGCGGTGAAGCCCGAGGAGCCGCAGGAGACCCCGCTGGTGCCGGTGGCGCTGGAGTACAGCGTGGCCGCGGTGCCGCCGGCGAGCGAGGCGTTGAGCACGTCGCCGACGGCGACGGCGTCGCCGCCCGCGCCGCCGGTGGTGAGGACGCTGTCGGCGGCGCCGGCCGGCGTGGCACCGGCGAGGGCGAGGGCCGTGGCGGCGCCGGCGAGGGCGAGGAGGGTGCGGGTGCGGGTGGTTCGCATGGGGATGCCTCTTCTCGAAGGTGGGGAGAGGTGCGAGGTGTGCGCCGCCGGCCCGTGACGCCTTCTCCGTACGTGACGGGGCCGGCGGCGGCAGGGCGGACCGGACCCGGACCGCGGAGAGGGGAGAGTGCGGGCCGTGCCGGTGCCGTGGGAAGAGCGGATCGTGCGCCGTGAAGGATCCGTGCACCGCACGGCGCGGACAGAGGTGTCACCGACGCCCCGAGAGGCGGGGCCGGGAGAGTGACATGCGCCGTGCGGACGGATCCGGCGCCACGGATCCGGAGGAAAACAGGAGCAGTTGTAAGCCTGACGACTCGTCAACGTCAAGGGTGCGCGCGGCAGTTCGGCCCGCGATTCTCGGGACGCCGGGCGTGCGCGCAGGTCAGGGGCCCGGCCGGCCGGCGCGTTCCCGACACATGATCACCACAATCAACATCCTTCTGCCACAGCTCTCTTGACCCCTTGGTGTAACCATCGGTAACTTCCTTGAAGGCTACTGCCGCGTAACGAGCAAGCCCTCGAGCACGCCGGGAGGCGGGAGGAGGCGTGCGCGGCAGGCGCTGTCCGCGCCAGGACAACGCGCCAGTGATTCCGGTTCGGTTACCCGCATTGACTGCGCCCAGGAGTAGACATGGCCTCGTCCTCGGACCACACGGCAAGCACGGCCGCCCTGCCCGAGCCCCCGGACAACGGGTCCGCCGGGGCCCGTGGACGCGGGCGCGTACGCCTGCGCCGCGCCGCCGTCCTGGCGGTGCCCGCCACCGCGATCGCCGCCGGGCTGATCGTCGCGACCGCCCAGGGTGCGCTGGGCGTGCAGTTCTTCATCTCCGGCATGCCCTTCACGGTCACCGCGACCGAGCTCGACGGCACCGGATTCGAGCAGTTCGGTGATCTGGACACCATGACGGAGGACAACCCCAACGCCGGCGACACGGGTGGGCAGGTGCTGGTCATCACCTCCGCGATCAAGAAGGCGACGCTCACCAAGCTGTGCCAGAGCGTGGACCTCGGCGGCACGAACCTGCTGATCACGGCGGGCGGCGGGGACACCAAGGTGACGGCCCGCGATCTCACCACCGACTCCACCCAGCTCTCGGGCGACGCGGCGTTCGACAACATCGAGATCGGCAACGACGCGAGCACCATGAACAAGGCCGGAGTACAGGGCAAGAAAGGGGTGTTCGGGCAGCAGGCCGACACCGTGCACATCAACAACCTGCGGCAGACCAACTACGCCACGACGGCGGGTGTCTTCAAGCTGCCGGGGCTGAGGATGCGCTTCTCCGACTCCGGGTGCTGACGTGGGTGCCGGTGGTGACGGCGGGTTCCGCCGGTGGCGTGCGCGACGGCCGTTCTGGGGCGGAGTACTGCTGACCCTGGGGGGCGGGGAGATCCTGCTCACCGAGAAGGCCTCGCTGAAGGTGGTGCTGCACGTCGGCATGCAGGGCGTGGCGGGATACCTGCTGCCCACGGTGATGCTGCTGTGCGGCGTGCTGACGCTGCTGAGCCCCGGGCAGCGGTTGTTCTACTCGCTGGTGGGGGCCCTGTCGACGCTGGGCACCTGGCTGACGTCGAACCTGGGCGGGTTCCTCGTGGGACTGCTGCTGGGGCTGGTCGGCTCCTGCCTGGTCTTCGGGTGGCTGCCGGATCAGGAGCCGCGCGGCAGGCTGTTCCGGCGGGACCGGAGCGGGGCGGACAGGAGCGGCACTGCGGGCGAGGGAGCCACGGCGCCCGCGACGCCGGCCGGGGCCGTGCGGATCCCCGCACCCCGCGGGGGCCCTACTCCGCCGCCCCCTCCCGCACCGTGAAGCTCGCGCCGTCGGGGTCCGTCAGGACCGCTTCGCGCGCCCCGTCCTCCCACCGCACGACGGTTCCGCCGTGCGCCCGCGCCGCCGCCACGCACGCCGGCAGGTCGTCCACGGTGAAGTGGACCTGCCAGTGGGGGCGGATCGTCGGGTCCGGGGCCTGGCCCAGCGCCCCGGAGTGGATGCGGGCGACCGTCTCTCCCCCGCTGCGCAGGACGACCTCGGCCCCGTCGTACTGCACTTCGCAGCACCCTTCGCCCCCGCCGGCCCACTGCAGCACCTCGCCGTAGAAGATCGCCGCGTCGAAGGCGTCCCGCGTGTGCAGGCGGACGGAGACCGGGGCGGCCTTGCGCCACTCCTCCCAGCCGGTGGCGAGCTGCCCCTCCCAGATGCCGAAGGCGGCTCCGTCGCGGTCGGCGAGGAGGGCGGCGCGGCCCGGCGGGAAGGCCAGCGGGCCGACCGCCGTCGTACCGCCGCGCTCCCGGCTGCGGGCCACCGTCTCGTCGGCGCTCGGCACCGCGAAGTACGGCGTCCAGGCGACCGCCATCCGGTACACCGAGGCGACGGCGGCCAGGCCGGCGACGGGCACGTCGCCGGCGAGCGCCGTGCGGAACCGCTCGCCGAGCCGGCCCGTGCGGAAGGTCCAGCCGAGCACCGCCGTGTAGAACGCCTCGGCGGCCTCCAGGTCGCGGGTCGTCAGGCTCACCCAGCACGGCGCTCCGAAGACCGAGTCGGTGGAGACGACCGCGTGCGGGAGCGTGCTGTCGCTGTCAGCGCTCGCCGGATTCATGTGGTTCATGTGGCTCATGGTCCTACCGTCCTGCCATCCCCTCCGTCAGGGCGCAACCGGAACCTCCGGGTACCCCGTGGCGGGCGGTTCAGCCCACGGCGGCCGGCGACCACTGCGGGGTGATGCCCGCGAGACGGCAGGTGAGGAAGTACAGCGGGATCGGCGGGGTGTAGGGCGAGTCGTGTGCGGGCCGGTGGATCAGCCGGACCCGCCCGGCCGGGGCGGGGCCGCGCCGCCCGGCGAGTGCCGCACCGGCCGCGTAACGCGTGGAGGAGGGCCAGGCCACCCCGATCTGCGACCCGGCGGGAACGACCCACCACCACCGGTGCTCGTCGGCGAAGACACAGCCGATGCGGGGCAGGCACTCCATGATCCGTCTGCCGTGCGCGGGCGTGGTGCCCACCGCGTCGTGCCCGAGTCCGCCGGACAGGCCTTCGGGGATCAGGAGACCGGGGACACCGAGGGGTGCCTCGGGGTGCCGCCCGGACCGGGGGTACGGGTCAGGGGTGTGCTGAGGGTTCATGCGGGTGCGTTCCTTCGGCCAGGTGGGGGACGGGCCGGATGTCGTGCACGGAGGCGGAGGGGGCCGGGGAGGTGACGGCCGGGGCCAGGGTCGGTACGGGGGTGAAGCCCAGGGCCGGGTCCTGGTCGAGGTCCGGGTCGGGGCCCTCGGGGATCAGCTCCGCCCAGACGATGCGGCCGGGCCCGTACGGGCTGTCCCGTACGCCCCAGTCGCTGCTGAGCACCCCGACCAGCATCAGTCCCCGGCCGCCCTGGTCGTCGGGGCGGGAGATGCGCTGCTCGGGCAGGGTGGGCCCGCGGCTCTCGTCCTCGACCTCGATGCGGATGCGGTCACCGTCCGTGCGCAGCCGGCACACGATGCGGTCGCTCGCGGTGTGCATCACCGCGTTGGTGACCAGCTCCGAGGTGACGAGGACGGCGTTGTCGCACGTCTCGGGGTCGAAGTCCCAGTCCTCCAGGAGACCGCGCACGTGTCCGCGGGCGAGTCCCACGGAGGCGGGGGCGGCCGGGAGCCCGAAGATGCCCGCCCGGGGTGCGGGCCGGCCGGAGCCCGGAGGCCGGCCCAACGGCTGCGGGGAGGAGGGCGGAGCCATCGCCGTTCGCCTTTCGTCTGCCGTCGCACCGCGGACGGTGCCGGTGCGCTGCCGCCCGTACGTCGTCGCGGGTCCGAGGTGGCCCGCCGCGGCGGCGGGGCCCTGTCGGCCCGCGCCGGAACGGGACCGGCAGCAGTCCCGTGTCCCCCCACCGGACTGCGCGTGTCGCCGTTCGCCGATGCCTGACGGTACGGACACTGTGGCACCTGCCAACGACGGCCCGCAACCGGCAAGTTGAAAATTGCAATTCGTGTGGCACAAGGCCCCTCGACGGGTGGACGATCGTGACAGACTGTGACTCCGCACACCGATGTGCGCCCGAGGTGGATCCCGACGTGAGGGGGTGGCGTGACCGCGGAGACCGATTGGGGCGGAGCGCCGTCCGTGCTGCGCATGATCCTCGGCCGTCAGCTGGAGGAACTGCGCACCCGGGCCGGGATCACCTTCGAGGAGGCCGGCGAGGCGATCGGCGTCAGCCACTCGACGATCCGGCGGATGGAGTCCGCGAAGGTGGCCCGGCTGCGGCTGCCGGACGTGGAGAAGCTGCTGCGGACCTACGGCGTCACCGACCAGCAGGAGATCGACACCTTCCTGAAGTCCGCCCGGGAGGCCAACAAGCACGGCTGGTGGCACACCTACCGGGATGTGCTGCCGGACTGGTTCGCGGCCTATCTGAGCCTGGAGCAGGCGGCCCTGCAGATCCGCGCCTACGAGCCGCAGATCGTGCCGGGGCTGCTGCAGACGGAGTCCTACGCGCGGGCCCTGCTGAGCGCGGGGAACCCGCACGGCTCCGCCGAGGCGACCGAGCGGCGGGTGCAGCTGCGCCTGCGCCGCCAGGAGCTGCTGTCACGGCCGACGCCGCCGCGGGTCTGGGTGGTGCTGGACGAGACGGTGCTGCGGTGGCCGGTGGGCGGCCCCGAGGTGATGCGCGAGCAGATCGACCACCTCATGGAGGTCAACCGGCTGCCGCAGGTGACCGTGCAGATCATGCCCTTCGCCAACGGCCCCCACCCGGCGATGCGGACGGGCGCGTTCCACGTGTTCCGGTTCCGGGCGCGGGAGCTGCCGGACATCGTGTACCTGAACGGCATGGTGGGCGCGGTCTACCTGGACAAGGGGGAGGACGTGGTGGTGTACCGCGAGGCGCTGGACCGCCTCGGGGCACAGGCTGCGCCGGCCCGCAGGACGGAGTCGGTGCTCCGCAGCATCCGCAAGGATCTGTGAACGGGCCCGGCGCGCGGGGCACTTGGGTTTTCCCGGGGCACTTGAGCGTTCCGGGAAACTCCTGGTCTCCTGTGCACGTTGCCACTGCACCTACGACGTGAGGGGAGGGCCGCGTTGCCCGACAACGGATGGCCTGCCGACCGTATCGACACCGAGAGCGCGCATTCCGCGCGCATCTACGACTACATCCTGGGCGGTAAGGACTACTACCCGGCCGACAGGGAGGCGGGCGACGCGATGGCGCGGGAGTGGCCCGCGCTCCCGATCCACATGCGCGCCAACCGCGACTGGATGAACCGCGCGGTGCGATGGCTGGCGGAGGAGGCCGGGATCCGGCAGTTCCTCGACATCGGCACCGGCATCCCCACCTCCCCCAATCTGCACGAGATCGCCCAGTCGGTGGCGCCCGCCTCCCGGGTCGTCTACGTCGACAACGACCCGATCGTGCTCACCCTCTCCCAGGGGCTGCTGGCCAGCTCCGAGGAGGGGAAGACGGCGTACGTCGAGGCGGACATGCGGGATCCGGGGAGCATCCTGGACGCGCCGGAGCTGCGGGAGACTCTCGACCTCTCGCAGCCGGTGGCCCTGACGGTCATCGCGATCGTCCACTTCATGCTGGACGCGGACGACGCGGTGGGGGTCGTGCGGCGGCTGCTGGAGCCGCTGCCGCCGGGGAGCTACCTCGCGATGACCATCGCCACCGCCGAGTTCGCGCCCGAGGAGGTCGGACGGGTGGCCCGCGAGTACGCGGCGCGCAACATGCCGATGCGGCTGCGGACGATCGACGAGGCGCACGAGTTCTTCACGGGCCTCGACCTGGTCGAGCCCGGCATCGTCCAGGTCCACAAGTGGCACCCGGACGGCACGGGCGAGCAGGGCATCAGGGACGAGGACATCGCGATGTACGGAGCGGTGGCCCGCAAGGGCTGACCACCGGCCCCGGACCGGGGCACCCCCTGCCGCGGCCGGCGCGGACGTCAGAGCCGGGCCAGTCGCGGCAGCAGGTCCGCCGCCGCGGCCACGTCCGCCGTCAGGGGACGGTCCTCGGTACCCCCCGGCAGCGCGGCGGACGCGAGGGCGAAGGCCGGCAGGTCCGGCGGGGCGGGGCTCAGCCGCAGCGCCCGTACGGCCACGACCAGCTCGCAGGCCAGCACCGTGCGGTAGGCCTCCACCGCGCGCAGGGCCTGGCGGGCGGCCTGGGAGGCGAAGCCGGCGGCCTCCTCCAGACCGTGGGAGAGCACGGCGTGGCCCGCCGAGGCGGGGGCCGCCGAGGCGCGCAGCTCGGCGAGGGCGGAGTGCGCGGTGTACTCCAGGATCATCGTGCCGGAGCTGCCCGCGGGTCCCTCGGCGAGGAAGGCGGGCAGCCCGGTGAGGTCGGCGCGGCCGAGCGCGGACAGCCGCGCGGCGGAGAGCTGGGCGGTGCCCAGCAGGGCGAGGTCCGCCCCGTCGAGGGCGAGACCGAGGGGCGCGGCGTAGAAGCCGCCGTGGTGGTAGGCGGTTCCGTCGGGGGCGATGAGCGGGTTCTCGGTGGGGCAGTTGATCTCGGTCTCGACGACGTGCCGCAGCCGTTCGGCGGCGTCGAGTGCGGCGCCGTGCACCTGGGGGAAGGCGCGGAAACCGTACGGGTCCTGGATGCGCCGTCCGCCGCCGGGCGGCGGCCGGTCGGGCAGGGCGAGCAGCCGCCGCACCTCGGCGGCCGCGCGGGCCGGCCCCGGGTAGGGGCGTACCGCGTGCACGGGCGCGGCGTACGCCTCGGTCGCGCCGGAGACGGCGAGCAGCGAGAGCGCGGCCACGGCGTGCGCGGCCCGCAGCAGCAGCGTGAGGTCGTGGCAGGCGAGCGCGGCCTGGCCGAGGGCGAGCGCGTTGCTGCTGAGCAGCGCGAGCGCGTCCCCGGGCCGCAGCGCGACGGGCGCGGGCAGGCCCGCCGGGGCGGCGCTCGGCCGAGGGACCCCCGTGCCGGAGCGCGGGCGGCGCGGGACGGGGATCGGTGAGCCGTCCGTGCAAGGGGCGGCGACGCGGGTGCCGGTGCCGCCGGGGAGGGCGGGGACGTCGGTGCCGCGCGGGGGGCGAGGGGTTTCCGACGGGAGCCCTGAGGCACCGTGCCTCTCCCGCGGCCGGGGTTCCCCCGCGGCACGGTCCGGCGCCGGACGGCCGGGCTCGCGTGCGGGTGCGGCCGGGCGCGGGAGGCCCGCCTCCGGCCCGGGCGCCTCCCGCGTCCCGCCCAGCCAGGGCTGTTCGCCCAGCAGAGTGAGGCCGGTCTGGGCGAGGGCGGTGAGGTCGCCCGTGCCCACGGAGCCGTACTCGGTGAGCGCCGGGTGGACGCCGAGTCGCAGTGCCTCGGCGAGGGCCTCGACGAAGTCGGGGTGGATGCCGGAGCCGCCGGCCAGGAGCTGGTTGGTGCGCACGGCGAGCATCGCGCGCGCCTGCCGGGCGGGCAGCACCGCGCCCGCGCCGCCCGCGTGGCTGCGCAGCAGCCGCAGGCCGTGGCCGGCCAGCTCGTCCTCCTCGACGGCGACCTGCCGGTGCGCGCCGACTCCGGTGCCGCGCCCGTAGAGCCGGCCGCGCGCGGCCAGCCGCTCGGCCGTCTCCCAGGCGTGCCGGACGCGGGCGAGCGCCTCGCCGGTCACCTCCGGCACGGCATCGTTGTCGGCGAGCCGCACCACGCCGCCGACGTCCAGTCCGGCCCCGTCCAGAACGACCCGGGCGCCCTCGGTGGAGGGCGCCCGGGTCGGCTCGTCCGCGGTGGTGCTCACGAGCGGTGGTCCGGCGTCAGTCGAGGCCCGCGGACTTCAGCCAGCTCTTGGCCACGTCCAGCGGGTCCTTGTTCTCGAGCTGCACCTGCGCGTCCAGGTCCAGCAGGGCGGCCGTGTCGAGCTTGGCGGAGACGGCGTTCAGCGCGGCCGCGGCCTCCTTGGAGACCGAGCTCTTGTAGACGAGCGGCTGGACGTTCTCGAAGCCGAAGAGGTTCTCCGGGTCCTGGAGAACGACGAACTTCTCCTTGGTGATGGTCGGGTCGGTGGTGAAGAGGTCGGCCGCCTGGACGGTGTTCTTCTTCAGCGCCGCCTGGGTCAGCGGGCCGCCCGCGTCGAGCGCCTTGAAGGACTTGAACTCCACGCCGTACACCGACTTCAGGCCCTTGAGGCCCTGCTGCCGGGTCTGGAACTCGGGGGAACCGCCGATGACCAGCTTGGGGGCGATGTCCTTGAGGTCGGCGATGGTGGACTTGTCGGTCAGTCCGTGTTCCTTCGCGGTGGCCGCGTTGATCGTGACCGAGTCCTTGTCCTGCGCGGCGGCCGGCTCGAGGAGCTCCAGCTTCTTGTCCAGCTTCGCGTTGATCGCGGCGGTGGTCTCCGCGACCGTCTTCGGGGTCGCCTTGGCGTCCAGGTAGGCCAGCAGCGCGCCGTTGTACTCGGGCAGCACGGTGATGGAGCCGTTCTTCAGCAGACCGTAGGTCGTCTCGCGGCTGCCGATGTTGGGCTTGTAGCTGACCTTGATGCCCTTGGCCTTCAGCGCCTCGCCGTAGATGTCGGCGATGAGGATGCTCTCGGCGAAGTTGTTGGAGCCGACGACGACCGTGTCGCCGCCCGACTTCTCACCCGCGAGCGGGTCGTCGCTCTTGTCGTCGGAGCCGCACCCCGCCGCCAGGAGGGCCGTGGCGGCGGCGAGCGCTACGGCCGCCGCTCCGGATCGTCTCGTACTGGGCCTGCTGCTCTTCGCGGTAGTCACAATTCCCGTTCCGGGCTCGGGGGCGGAGGGTGGAGGACGGCATGGCCGCACGGGCGCGAAGCGCGCAGGGCACATGCCGAGGACGACGGTACGCGTCATTCCGGCACCGCACCTGACTGATCCAATCCAGCCGCTTCTCGAGTAGTCAAGTGTCTTCCGGTCAACAAGTGACTTCTGTGGGTGACTTGTTGTGGAGATGTGGTGAGTGTTCACCGGTGGGACTGGTGGGGTTGTAACGGATTCTTGACATAGCGTGCCCGTCCGCGATCACAAGAGACGGTAGTCTCACCGGAGTTGACCACGGGGAGCGGTGTGGCCGGCGTGGGCGTGCGGGGGTCGCCCAATGGGAACTGCGGTGCCCCCTGTCCGAATCCGATCAGCGGTCTCGTGAACCCTGCGCGCCGTGATGACGCCCACAAGGAGGCTCGGTGTCCACGAACGTGGTGGACGCGTCCACCCCTGCGCCGGCACCGCCAACGCCGCCGCCGAGCGGTATCCGTCGCTTCGCCGACCGGTGGCCCTTCCGACGCAAGCTCAACGCCCTCGTCGGCGTCCCGCTCGCGGTGGTCGCCTTGCTGCTCTCGTACCTCATCGCCGACCAGGTGGGGCAGGCCCGCGACGCGGCGGGCGCCGCCCGGCTCGTGCGGGACAGCGTGCAGGTGGCCGCCCTCGTCGACCAGGTGCAGAACGAGTACCAGCAGGCCATGCTGCTCTCCGTGCGCTACGAGGCCGCCGGCAAGGGCGAACGGCCCTCCACCACCGGTTACCGCAAGGCGCAGGCGGCCGTGGACGCCCAGGTGGAGAAGGTGCGCGAGGCCTTCGGCGACCGGCTCCCCGCCACCGAGGCGCAGGCCCTGCGCGAGGTCAACGGTCTCACCAGCCTCCGGGAGAACGTCGAGGCCGGCTACCTGCCCGCCGACAACATCGACCCCACGTACACCAGCGCGGCCAAGGGCCTGATCGACGGACTCGGCCTGGACCGCAACGCCGCCCTCGCGGCCACCTTCACCGGCAACCTGCTGGAGTCGCTGCTGCGCGCCGACGCGGCCCACAGCGCGTTCGAGACCAACGTGTTCTCCGCGACCACCGGTGACAGCAACGCGCTGATCCAGTTCAACAGCGCGGTCGGCGCCTACCAGCTCTACGCCTACCAGGCCGACCGCTTCGGCCGCTTCGCCACCGAGGAGCAGGCGGACGAGCTGGGCGGCATGGAGCGCGACGGCCCGATGGCCACGATCGCCAAGCAGTACGCCGAACTCCAGGTCGACCCGAGCGAACTGCAGGCCAAGGGCCCCGCCGAACTGCGCCGGGCGTTCACCGCCTCCCTGAGCACCTACCCCGACTACCGGGCGCAGGCCGAGTCCCGGCTGAAGATCACCACCTCGCTGACCGACCAGATCGCCCAGCGGGCCGACAAGGCCTCCTCCGACGCGTGGTGGCGGGCCGGCTGGCTGCTCACCGCGGCACTGCTCGGCTTCGTCCTCTGGCTCGGCTTCTCCGTCGCCGTACGGCGCTCGGTGGTGCGGCCGGTGACGGCGCTGACCGGGGCCGCGCAGCAGGTCGCCGAGGTGGCGGGGCGCGAGCTCGCCCGGGTCGCCGACGACGACGCGGAGGACGCGGGGGCGCCGCGCCTCAGCGAGGTGCCGGTGGTCGTGCGCGACGAGATCGGCGAACTCGCCGAGGCGTTCAACCACGTGCAGACCACGGCGGCGGCACTGCTGGAACGCCAGGTGCTCAGCCGCCGCAACGTCGCCGAGATGTTCGGCAACGTCGGGCGCCGGGTGAGCAACCTGACGGCCCGTCAGCTCGCGCTGATCGACGCGGTCGAGCGCGGCGAGACCGACCCCGCCCTGCTGGACCGGCTCTACCGCATCGACCACATCGCCGTGCGCCTGCGCCGCAACGCCGACAGCCTGATGCTGCTGGCCGGCATCCGCGAGACCGTACTGGACTCGGGGCCGACCGCGCTCACCAACGTCGTGCGGGCCGCGCTCGGGCAGATCGAGGGCTACCAGCGGGTCTCGCTGCGGGCCGACACGGAGATCATGGTCGAGCCGGACATCATCGGCGACCTGACGCTGATGGTGGCCGAACTGATCGAGAACGCGGTGTCGTTCTCCCCCGCGCGCAGCCCCGTCGAGGTGGCGGTGCGGGCGGCCGGCGACGGCGCCCACATCGAGATCGCCGACCACGGTCTGGGCATGAGCGCGGAGCGGCTCGCCGAGGAGAACGCGCGGCTGGTGCGCCGGGAGCGGCTCGACCTGGTGCCGACGAAGGTGCTGGGCCTGTTCGTGGTGGGCACCCTGGCGCGGCGCTGGGGCGTGACGGTGACACTGTCGCGCACCCCGGGCGGCGGCGTGACCTCGCGCATCGCCCTGCCCTCGGCGCTGCTGCTGACGATGAGCCCGCTCGCCGCCGAGTCGCCGCGGCCGTCCTCGCCGGCCGCCGGCGAACGGGACGCGGAGCGGCGGGCGAGGCCGGAGCCCCGTGTCGGGAGTGCCGCCGAGCCGGCCGCCGTCCCGGCTCCGGAACCCCGCAGGGCCCTGCCGACCGGGGCATCCGGCGGCGAGGACACGCACGCCGAACGGCCCGCGGCCGGCACCGGGTCCCACGGCACCGCCCGTCCCGAACACACGGAGCACACGGACCACGCGGGCTCCGGCCGCACCCCCTCGTGGGCCGCCCGCCGCGCGGCGGAGGCCGAGGGCGCCGGGCACGACGGGAACGCACCGGCCCCGGCCGAGGACGACCCGCCGGTGCCGCTCCCCCGCCGCGTCCCCCGCAGGGACCAGGAGGAGACGGCCCCCGCGGCGGGGACCTCCGCCCGAGCGGCGTCCGAGGGCGGTCACGTCCCGGTCCGGCCGGGCACCACCCGTCCGGCTCCGGAAGAAGCGCACCCCAGTACCGGAGGGACGCCCGTGGCAGACACCTCCGCCGGAGGGGCCGGCGCCCTCTCCCGGCGCGAGCTCGCGGAGCCCTCCTCCGAGGACCGGGCGCCCCTCGTGCCGCGGCCGCGGGGCGAGACCTCCGCGCGGGCCGAGCGGGACCGGCCGTACGTGGCCGACGGGCTCGGCCACGGCCGGGAGTCCGGGGCGCGGCCCTCCCGGCCGCACGGGACCGACCTCCCGCGCGGCCACGACGAGGCCGCTCCCGCAGCCCCGCCGCGTCGCTCCGACCCCCTGGTCCCGCCCGCCCCCCGGGGCGACGGGCCCGCGGCGGCAGAGGCCGTACCGGCGGGCGGCGGCCAGCCGTTGCGGCGCCGGGTGCGGGGGGCGACCCTGCGGACCACGTTCGGGGACACGGGCGCGCAGCGGGCCGCGGAGCCCCTGCGGCCCGCCGACGCCGACGCCGTCCGTTCGGCGCTCGAGGAGTTCGAGGACGCCGTGGCGCGGGCCAACCGCGACGCGCGCTCGGACGCCGCGGCGGGTCCACGTACGCTTCCCTCCGTGTCCCCCACCACTTCCTCAGCCACCCCCCGCGCCACGCACGACCAGAAACACCTCCCGGAAGGAGCGGAGCAGTGACAACGTCGACAGGTGACACCTCCATGGGCGGGGCCTCGCCGACGGACCTGCGGGCTGCCGCGGCCGACTTCACCTGGCTCCTGAACCGTTTCGCCACCGAGACCGCGGGTGTCGTCGACGCCATCGCGGTGTCGTCCGACGGTCTGCTCATCGCCGTGTCCGAGCTGCGCGAGCACGCGGACTCGGAGCGGCTCGCGGCGATCGTCTCCGGCATCACGAGTCTGGCCTCCGGCGCTTCCGGCAACTACGGTCTGGGCGGCCTCAACAAGGTCATCATCGACCTGGAGGGCGGTCACGTCCTGGTCTCCGCGATCGGCAGCGGCGCCGTCCTCGGCGTGGTCACCGACAAGGAGGCCAAGCTCGGCAACATCGCCTACGAGATGACACTGTTCGCGAACCGCGCCGGCAGCGCGCTGAGCCCTCAACTCGTACTCGAACTGAAGAACAGCGTCGGCGCCGCGTCGGCGGGATGACCGGTCGCCACCGGGTCGAGGGAGGAAGAATCACCGATGGCGGACGGCCACGCGCCCGCCGGCGCGCACGGCTTCACCGGCCCGGACGGCACCCCCGTCGGCCCGGCACCCGCGGTCCGGCCGTTCCTGGTCACCGCGGGCCGGGTGGCGGGTACCGCGTCCGGCCGGCCGATTCCCGTCGAGACCCAGATGGTGGCCACCACCGCGGGGATCGACGCGCTCGAACGGCTGTCGTTCGAGCAGCACGACATCGTCGCCGCCTGCCGGCGGCCGCAGTCCCTCGCGGAGATCGCGGCCAGGCTGCGGCTCCATCTCAACGTGGTCCGCGTCCTGGCCGAGGACCTGCGCGCCGACGGGCAACTGTCGGTGCACGTACCACGTACCGACATCGTCCGCGACGCTTCCGTACTGCGAAGGGTTATCGATGGCCTCCGTGCCATCCCCGACTCCCGGGGGGTACTCCGTGACTCCGACTGAACCGGCCGCCCAGGGCGGCGCGGTGACCGCCGAACGGCCACCGCTGCCGGTCAAGCTGGTGATCGCGGGCGGCTTCGGCGTGGGCAAGACCACCGCCGTCGGCTCGATCTCGGAGATCGAGCCGCTGACCACCGAGGCGGCCATCACCGAGGTCGCGGCGGGGGTGGACGATCTCAGTCACACCCCGACCAAGACCACCACCACGGTCGCGATGGACTTCGGCTGCATCACCATCGACCCGACCCTGAAGCTGTACCTGTTCGGCACGCCCGGGCAGGACCGGTTCGGGTTCATGTGGGACGACCTCGTCGAGGGGGCGGTCGGCGGACTCGTCATCGTCGACAGCCGGCGCCTCGACGACTGCTACGCGGCCGTCGACTACTTCGAGCACCGGGGCATCCCGTTCGCGGTGGCGCTCAACGCCTTCGACGGGACGGTGGAGCACTCGCTGGACGAGGTCCGGTGGGCGCTGGACATGGCGGACCAGGTGCCGGTCGTGGTGTTCGACGCGCGCGAGCGGGGCTCGGTGCGCGACGCGCTGCTGACGGTGCTGGAGCTGGCGCTGTCGCGCACGGAGGGCTGAGTCCGGCTCAGCCCGCCGGCGCGGCGGTGCGCCGGTACTGGCTCGGGGACATCCCGGCGACCCGGCGGAAGGCGTGGCTGAAGGAGCTCTCCGAGGCGTAGCCGAGGCGTGCGCCGAGCGCGGCGACCGTCGTGTCGGACTCCCGCAGCGCCTGCTCGGCCAGCCGGACCCGCCACTGGGACAGATGGGCGAGCGGGGTCTGTCCCGCGAGCTCCCGGAACCGCTGGGCGAAGTGGCTGCGGGACATGCCCGCGACCGCGGCCAGCTCGCGCAGTCCCCAGGGGCGCCCGGGATCGGCGTGCACGGCCCCGAGGACGCGCCGCATCCGCTCGTCGGCGAGCAGGCGCAGCCAGCCGGGGCGCAGTTCCGTCCCGTCCCGCAGTCCCGCGCGCAGGGCGTGCAGCAGCAGGAGCTGCGCGTGCTGGTGCCGGGCGAACGCGGCGCCGGGGCGGTCGCCCGCCGTCTCCTCGACGATCCCCTCCAGCAGGAGCCGCATCCGCTCCGCCTCGGTGCCGGACGCGCCCGCGTACAGCACGTCGGGCAGCGCGCCGGTGAACCACGCGGCGGCGGCCGGGTCGAGGTCCACGTGCCCGCCGAGGATCGTGACGTCCTCTCCGCTGCCGAGCCGGTGGAACACCTCGGGCGGGGCCGGCCCGGAACCGGCGGTGGAGCCGGTGCCCGCCCCGGCGAGCGCGGACTCCTCGACCGGGGGCACCTCGGGGTGGCTGCACAGCACCAGGGGGCCGGCCCCGTTCAGCACGACGGCGTCCCCCGCGACCAGTCGCAGCGGGGGCCGGCCGGGGGCGAGGAGCCAGCAGGTACCGTGCGTCACGGCGTCCAGCTTGACCTGGGTCCGGGGCCCGGAGCGCAGGGCCCAGCGGCCGCCGGCCCGCAGCACACCGGTGATCTCGCACCGGGCGCGGACCAGGGCGAGCACGTCGGAGAGCGGATCCACGGTCATGATCGGACTCTAACTCAAGTATCCAGGACCGTGAGGCATTCACCGTCCGCCGTGCGCGCGACAGACTCGCAGTCATGAACAGGACCGAAGAACCCCTCGCGGGCCACGCACCCCACCGCCACCCCGTGGACACCGAGGGCCGCGAGGACCGCCAGGACCGCCAGGACCGCCAGGACGACGCCCGCATGGAGCGCGTGACCTTCACGAGCCGTGGCGTGCCCCTCGCCGCGCACCTCCGCCTCCCGCCCGGCTTCGAGGCCGGACGGCGCCACACGGCACTCGTCTGTGTCCACCCGGGCAACGGCGTCAAGGAACAGACGGCCGGGATCTACGCCCGGCACATGACGGAACGGGGCCATGTCACCCTCGTGTTCGACGCCTCCCACCAGGGCGAGAGCGGGGGCGAGCCGAGGCATCTCGAGGATCCCGGAACCCGTGTGGAGGACATCAGGTCCGCCGTCGACTTCCTGACCACGCTGCCCTTCGTGGACGAGGAGCGCATCGGCGTGCTCGGCGTGTGCGCGGGCGGCGGTTACGCCGTCAACGCCGCCCTGAGCGAGCATCGCATCCGGGCGGTGGGCACCGTCGTCCCGGTGAACATCGGCCGGGCCCGGCGGGCCGGCGGGTCCCCCGTCGCGCTGCTCGAGGAGGCGGGGAGGCGGCGTACGGCCGAGGCCCGGGGCGGGGGCCCGGAGCTCACGACCTGGCTCCCGGAGGACCTCGGGGACCCGGCGGAGGCCGGGATCACCGACGTCGACCTGATCGAGGCGATCGACTACTACCTCACGCCGCGCGGCGGGCACCCGCGCTCGGCCAACCGGCTGGCCCACCGCAGCCTGGCGCCACTGCTCGCCTTCGACGCCTATCACCTGGTGGAGGAGCTGCTCGACCGGCCCCTGCAGGTCGTGGTCGGCGACCGGGCCGGTTCCTTCGGCTCCCACCAGGAGGGGCACGAACTGTTCGCGCGGGCGAGGGGGCCGAAGGACCTGCTGGTCGTGGAAGGGGCGAGCCACTACGACCTGTACGACCGGCCCGCGCACGTGGACCGGGCGGTGGAGGCGCTGACGGCCTTCTACGCACGGCACCTGTGAGACACCCGGCCCCCCGGGCGCCCCGGGCGTCTCCAGCGGTTCAGCGGGGTCCGGGCGGCGGGGCCGTGCTGGAGCGCAGCACCAGCCGGGTGGGCACCAGGGTGGTGCCGCGTTCCGGCCCCTCCTGGCGCATCTTGCGCAGCACCGCCTGCACGCAGAGCCGCCCCACCTCGGCGAAGTCCTGGTGCAGGGTGGTGAGCGGGGGCAGGAAGGAGGAGGCCTCGGGGATGTCGTCGAAGCCGATGACGCTGACGTCCTCGGGGACCCGCCTGCCGTGCTCGTGCAGGACCCTCAGCAGCCCGAGCGCCATCTGGTCGTTGGCGGCGAAGACGGCCGTGCACTCCTCGCGGACGGCGAGTTCGCGCCCCGCCCGGTAGCCGGACTCCGCCGACCAGTCGCCCCGGACGATCGGCGGCAGCTCCCGTCCGGCCTCGGTGAGCGCGGCCCGCCAGGCGTCCGCGCGGCGCATCGCGGCGAAGGAGTCCTCGGGTCCCGCGAGGTGCCAGACCGTGCGGTGGCCGAGGTCGAGCAGGTGCCGCACGGCCTCGCGGGTGCCGCCGTGCTGGTCGGTGTCGACCACCGTGTAGCGGTCGCCGGCGTCGGAGTCGACCACCACGACCTGGACGTGCGGCGGGAGATGGACCGTCGCGGCGTCGAGGAGGTGGACCTCCATGATGACGATCACGGCGTCGACGGCGAGTTCCTCTAGCCGGGAAAACGCCCCGCGCACCTCGTCCTGGGTGGGCACGGCGAGCGGCAGCAGCGTGACCGCGTACCCCTCGCGGGCGGCGGAGGTGGCGATCGCCTCCAGGGTGCGCACATTGCCGGTGGTGGCGAGGGTGAAGGTGATCACGCCGATGGTGCGGAACTCTCCCCGTTTCAGCGCCCGGGCGGCGCTGTTGGGCCGGTAGCCGAGCTCCCGCATCGCGGCACGCACCTGCCGGCGGGTCTCCTCGGTCACCCCGGGGTAGCCGTTGGAGACGCGGGAGACGGTCTGCGCCGAGACCCCCGCGAGCCGGGCCACGTCCGCCATCGAGGCGGTGGCGCGGGCGCGCCGGGGGGCAGGGGGGCGGGCGGCGCCGGTCCCCCGCGCGACCGGCCCCGGCGCGCCGGGCGGATCGCCCGGGTCCGCCGCCGCTTCCTCGACCGTCTCCACTCGGACGCCGCCTTTCTGTCTCTCTTGTCTCGTTCGCGAAGAACCCTTGACCGCCGTCCTCGGGGCAGTGTAGACATTCGCCACCAGATGTTTACGCAAACATAACACCTCTGGCCGCTTGTCCGACCAGCGATGTTTGCGTAAACATCAGGTGGCGGGCGACCTGCCGCCCGGCCTCGAGCCGGGTGCCGAGCCGCTGGTGACCGAACGCCGACGAGCGAGGAACAACATGACGACGCTGCATCCGCCGGCGGCCGCCGAGCCGCGGCCGGCCCCGCCCCCGGCGCGACGGGACCGGCGATCCTGGAAGGGCTGGGGCTTCATCGGCCCGTTCGTGGCCGTGTTCGCCCTGGTCTTCCTGGCACCGATCGCCTACTCGATCTATCTGAGCCTGTTCCGCGACCAGCTCATCGGCGGCAACACGTTCGTCGGCCTCGACAACTACCAGCAGGCACTCAAGGACGACCTGTTCTGGGCCTCGCTCGGCCGGGTGGCGCTCTTCCTCGTGGTGCAGGTTCCGATCATGCTGGGCATCGCCCTGCTGGTGGCACTCGCCCTGGACAGCGGACGGCTCTACGGCAAGAGCTTCTTCCGCATCACGATCTTCCTTCCGTACGCGGTGCCCGCCGTGGTCGCCACCCTGATGTGGGGCTTCATGTACGGCACCAAGTACGGCCTGGTCGGGGACTTCAACTCCGCCTTCGGCTGGTCGCTGCCGGACCCGCTCTCCGCGGACCTGGTGCTGGCCTCCATCGGCAACATCGTGACCTGGGAGTTCGTCGGCTACAACATGCTGATCTTCTATTCGGCGCTGCGGGTCGTCCCGCACTCCCTGTACGAGGCGGCGGAGATCGACGGAGCCGGCCAGTGGCGGGTGATCACCGCGATCAAGCTGCCCGCCATCCGCGGCGCGCTGATGATCGCGACGATCTTCTCGATCATCGGCAGCTTCCAGCTCTTCAACGAACCGAGCATCCTGCGTCCGCTGGCCCGCAACGCCATCACCACGGACTACACGCCCAACTTCTACACGTACTCGCTGTCCTTCAGCGGCCAGCAGCACAACTACTCCGCGACCGTGGCCATCATCATGGGCCTGATCACCATGGTGGTCGCCTACCTGGTGCAGCTGCGCGGCATGCGCAAGGGAGCGTGACCCGATGAGCACCTCTGTCACCACCCCCGCCGCCACTGCCGCGGACTCCGGCCACGCGAAGGGCGCCCCGCGCCTGCGCCGCGTCAAGGCCCACCGTCCGGGGAAGCCCCGGCGCAGCAAGCTGATGACCGCGCTCATGGCGCTGATGGTCCTCTACACCGTGGTCCCGCTGCTCTGGCTGGTCGTCAACGCCACCAAGACCCAGCAGGGGCTGGGTGATTCCAACGGCCTGTGGTTCGCGGACGACTTCGCGCTGTGGGACAACATCCGCGACACGTTCACCTACCACGACGGCGTGTTCACGCGCTGGCTGCTGAACACCCTGCTGTACGTGGTGGCGGGCGCCGGCGGCGCGACTCTGCTGGCGGTGCTCGGCGGGTACGCGCTGGCGAAGTTCGACTTCCCCGGCAAGCGGGGCGTCTTCGCCACGGTCATCGGCGCGGTGGCGGTCCCGGGCACCGCGCTCGCCGTCCCCACCTTCCTGATGTTCAGCAAGATGGGCCTGACCGACACCCCCTGGGCGGTCATCATCCCCTCGCTGGTCTCGCCCTTCGGCCTGTATCTGATGTGGGTCTTCGCCACCGAGGCGATCCCCGCCGAGCTGCTGGAAGCCGCCCGCATGGACGGCGCGAGCGAGTTCCGCACCTTCTTCCAGGTGGCGCTGCCGCTGCTGGCGCCGGGCATCGTGACCGTGCTGCTGTTCACCACGGTCGCCACCTGGAACAACTACTTCCTGCCGCTGATCATGCTCAAGGACCCGGACTGGTATCCGCTGACGCTCGGCCTGAGCGCCTGGAACTCCCAGGCGGAGACGGTCGGCGGCGAGGTGGTCTTCAACCTGGTGATCACCGGCTCCCTGCTCACCATCGTGCCGCTGATCGCCGCGTTCCTCCTCCTGCAGAAGTACTGGCAGTCGGGGCTCGCCGCCGGAAGCGTCAAGGAGTGAGCCCGCGGCCCGCGAGGGCCGCCCCCGAACCCCCCGTGCACGTCCCCTCTCCCCCACCCTCCCCCGTCCCACCACGACGAAGTGGAAGCACACTCATGCGCAGAAGGACCGGCCGCCTGCTGAGCGGCATCGCCCTCGTGACCTCCGTGGCCCTCGGCGCCACCGCCTGCGGCGGCTCGGACGACGACTCCGGCACCAAGGCGGTGTCCGCGGCGGACGTCGAGGCGGCCCTGGACAAGGGCGGCTCGATCACCGTCTGGTCGTGGGAGCCCACGCTGAAGACCGTCGCCGCCGACTTCCACAAGAAGTACCCCAAGGTGAAGGTCAACCTGGTCAGCGAGCGTTCCGGCGACAAGCACTACACCGCCCTGTCGAACGCGATCTCGGCCGGGAAGGGCGTCCCGGACGTGGCCCAGCTCGAGTACTTCTCGATGGGCCAGTACGCCCTCACCAAGGGCCTGACCGACCTGTCCGGCTTCGGCGCGGGCAAGCTGGCCGCCAAGTACACCCCCGGCCCGTGGAACGCGGTCACCGAGGGCGACAAGGTCTACGGCCTGCCGATGGACTCCGGTCCGATGGCGCTGTTCTACAACAAGAAGGTCTTCGACAAGTACAAGATCACCGTCCCCACCACCTGGGACGAGTACCTGGACGCGGCCCGCAAGCTGCACAAGGCCGACCCGAAGGCCTACATCGCCAACGACACCGGCGACGCCGGCTTCACCACCAGCCTGCTGTGGCAGGCCGGTTCGCGGCCCTACAAGGTCGACGGCACCAAGGTGAAGATCGACTTCCAGGACGCGGGCGCCAAGAAGTTCACGGACGTCTGGCAGAAGCTGATCGACGAGAAGCTGCTCGCGCCCGTCACGAGCTGGACCGACGACTGGTACAAGGGCCTCGGTGACGGCTCGATCGCCACCCTGTCCACCGGCGCCTGGATGCCGGCCAACTTCGAGTCCGGTGTGCCGAACGCCTCCGGCCAGTGGCGCGCCGCCGCGCTCCCGGCCTGGGCCGAGGGCGACAAGGCCAGCGCGGAGAACGGCGGCAGCGCGCTGACCGTGCCCGCCCTCGCCAAGAACAAGGAACTGGCCTACGCCTTCGTGGAGTACGCCAACTCCGGTGCCGGTGTCGCCTCCCGCGTGTCCGAGGGCGCCTTCCCCGCCACCAAGGCGGAGCTGAAGTCCACCGAGTTCCTGAACAAGAAGTTCTCATACTTCGACGGCCAGAAGGCCAACGAGATCTTCGCCGCCTCCGCCGCCAACGTCGCCGACGACTGGTCGTACCTGCCGTTCCAGGCGTACGCCAACTCGATCTTCAACGACACGGTCGGCAAGGCCTACATCTCCGGCACCCGGCTGCCGGACGGCCTCAAGGCCTGGCAGGACGCCTCGGTGAAGTACGGCAAGGAGCAGGGCTTCACCGTCGAGCAGTGACGACACGCACCACCCCGCGGGCGGCGCGCGCCCTCGCGCGCCGCCCCGTGCCCTCCGGAAGGACCGCCATGATCTCCACCCTCCTGTCCCGCGCCGGCGGGGCGGACGGTGACACCGCTCCCCGTCTCCTCTTCGGCGCCGACTACAACCCCGAGCAGTGGCCCCGTTCCGTGTGGGAGGAGGACGTCCGGCTGATGCGGGAGGCCGGCGTGAATGTCGTGTCCCTCGCGATCTTCTCCTGGGCACGCCTCCAGCCCACCGCGGACACCTGGGACTTCGCCTGGCTGGACGAGGTGCTCGACCTGCTCCACGAGGGCGGCATCGGCGTCGACCTGGCCACCGCCACCGCCTCACCGCCGCCGTGGCTGACCACCGCCCACCCCGAGGTGCTCCCGGTGACCGCCACCGGAGAGACCCTCTGGCCGGGCGCGCGCCAGCACTGGCGCCCCACCTCGCCCGTCTTCCGCCGGCACGCCCTGGCCCTGGTGCGGACGATCGCCGAGCGCTACCGGAACCACCCGGCGCTCGTCGCCTGGCACGTCAGCAACGAGCTGGGCTGCCACAACGTCTACGACTACTCCGAGGACGCCGCCCACGCCTTCCGCGACTGGCTGCGCGACCGTTACCGCACCCTGGACGCCCTCAACGACGCCTGGGGCACCGCCTTCTGGTCGCAGCGCTACTCCGCCTGGGAGCAGATCCTCCCGCCGCGGCTGGCCGCCTCGCACCCCAACCCCACGCAGCAGCTCGACTTCAAGCGGTTCTCCTCGGACGCGCTCAAGGACCACCTGCGCGCCGAACGCGACCTGCTGCGCGAGATCACCCCGGACGTGCCGGTCACCACCAACTTCATGGTGATGGGCAACACCAAGGGCATGGACTACGCGGACTGGGCGCAGGAGATCGACTTCGTCTCCAACGACCACTACGTGCACCCCGGGCCGCAGGACCGCGACGAGCTGTCCTTCTCCGCCAACCTCACCAGCGGCATCTCCGGCGGCCGGCCCTGGTTCCTGATGGAACACTCCACCAGCGCCGTCAACTGGCAGCCCGTCAACGTCGCCAAGCGCCCCGGCGAGCTGGCCCGGGACTCCCTGCTGCACGTGGCGCACGGGGCCGACGCCGTCTGCTTCTTCCAGTGGCGGCAGTCGGCGGCGGGCGCCGAGAAGTACCACTCGGCGATGGTGCCGCACGCCGGCGCGGACAGCGAACTGTTCCGCTCGGTGGCGGAGCTGGGCGCCACGCTGAAGGCGCTGGCCCCGGTGGCCGGCAGCGAGCGGGAGCCCGCCCGGGTCGGCATCCTGTTCGACTGGGACTCGTGGTGGGCCTCCGAGCAGGACTCCCACCCCACCGCCCTGCTGAACTACCGGCAGGAGGCCCTCGACTGGTACTCGGCGCTGCTCCGCCTCGGCATCCGCGCCGACCTCGTCACCACCCGCTCCGACCTCCACCGCCACCAGGTGCTGATCGCGCCCGTGCTGCACGTGGTCCCCGCCGACCTGGCCAAGACCCTCACCCGGTTCGCGGAACAGGGCGGCCACCTGATCACCACCTACTTCTCGGGAATCGTGGACGAGCACGACCACGTGTGGCTCGGCGGCTACCCGGGCGCCCTGCGGGACCTGCTGGGCATCCGCGTCGAGGAGTTCGCGCCCCTGCTGCCCGGGGACGGCGTGGAGTTGGACGACGCCACGACCGGCACCCTGTGGACCGACCACGTCACGGTGACGGACGCGGAGACGGAGGTCCTTCTCCGCTACCGCACCGGCGAGCAGGCCGGCCGGCCCGCCGTGACCCGGCGGCGCACGGACCGCGGTTCCGCCTCCTACGTCTCCACCAGGCTCGGCGTCGAGGGACTCGCCTCGCTGCTGCCCCGGCTGCTTGAACCGGCCGGTGTGGAGAGCGAACTGCCCGCCGGGGCGCGGGGATCGGTGGAGCAGGTGGTGCGCCGGGGTCCGGGCGGACGGTTCCTGTTCCTGGTGAACCGGACCGACGGCACCGTCGCGGTGCCGGGAGTCGAGGGCGAGCCGCTGCTCGGCGAGACCGACGCCGGGGGGTCCCTCGTCCTCGGCCCGCGCGCCGTCGCCGTCCTGCGGCAGCCGGGCGGCCAGGGCGTGTTCCGGAAGTAGCGCCGTCCGCCCCGAGGGCGGGTCCGGGGGCGTCTGGTGCGTGCCATCGCAAGGCGGAGGGGCACCCCGATACTGGATGTATCGGGGTGGTCCCGACAACACCGCGAGGGCGCGTGCCAGACGCCCCCGGACAGGCGGGACTTCCGGAACACGACCTGGAGCCGCGGCCGGGACGTCCCGCGAGCGGCCCGCCGCCGCTGTGGGAGACCCCGGCCGCCCTCCCTCGCACCTTCCACGAGCGGCCCGGTCACGCCACCGGGCCGCTCGTCCCCTGTTCCCCGACCCCTGATCGAGAGACCCATGCCGCTCATCACCCGCTCCCCCGACACCGGGGTCTGGCTGCTGAACACCCCGCGCACCTCGTACGCGCTGCGGATCGACGAGAGTGGTGCGCCCTGCCACGTGGCGTGGGGTCCACGGCTCACCCCGGCGGAGGCGGACACGCTCGTGGTGCCCGCCGGGGAGCCCTCGGACAGCTTCGAGGGCCGCCCGGCCGTGGGCGAGGAACTCCCGGTGGACGGCGGCACCCGCTACGGGCCGCCCTCGCTCCAGGTGCGGTACGCCGACGGCTCCCGCGCCTTCGAATGGGAGCCGGCGGGGCAGCGGGTGGAGGAGTCCGCCCGCGGCAACAGCGCCGAACTGGTCCTCTCCTTCCGCGACCGGGTGTTCCCGCTGTCGGTCGACCTGCACTACCGGGTCCGCTCCGACACGGACGTGATCGAGCGCTGGACCGTGCTGCGCAACGAGGGCGGGCACCGGGTGGACCTGCTGCGCGCCGACTCCGCCGCGTGGACCCTGCCGCCGCTGCCCGACTACCGGCTCAGCCACGTCACCGGCCAGTGGTCGGCGGAGAGCCGGCTGCGCCGTGAGCGGCTGCCCCACGGGGAGACCGTGCTGACCAGCCGGCGCGGCACCACCAGCCACCACGCCAACCCGTGGACCATGCTCGACGACGGCACCGCCACCGAGGACCGCGGCCGGGTGTGGAGCACCGCCCTGGCGTGGAGCGGCAGTTGGCGGATCACCGTGCAGCGCACCCCGGACGGGCGGGCGGGCCTGACCGGCGGCGTGGGGCACGAGGGGACGTGCGTGCCGCTCGGCCCGGGCGAGGAGTTCACCACGCCGGTCTCGGCCGGCCTGTGCGCCGACGGCGGTTTCGGCGGGGCGAGCCGGGCCTGGCACGCCTACGTCCGCACCCATGTGCTGCGGCACGCCGAGGAGACGGCACCGGTGCTCTACAACTCCTGGGAGGCCACGGGCTTCGATGTCGACGAGGCGGGCCAGCTCGCCCTCGCCGAGCGTGCCGCCCGGCTGGGGGTGGAGCTGTACGTCGTGGACGACGGCTGGTTCGGCGCCCGCCGCAGCGACCGGGCGGGCCTCGGCGACTGGACCCCGGCGCCGGACCGCTTCCCCCGCGGCCTGGGCCCGCTGTCCGACGCCGTGCGCCGGCTGGGCATGCGGTTCGGTGTCTGGGTCGAGCCCGAGATGGTCAACCCGGACAGCGACCTGTACCGGGCCCACCCCGACTGGGTGCTGCACCTGCCGGGCCGCGCGCGCACCGAGCTGCGCAACCAGCTCGTGCTCAATTTCGCCCGGCGGGACGTCGCCGACTGGGCCTACGGCTGGCTGGACCGGCTCGTCGCCGAGCACCGGGTGGACTTCCTCAAGTGGGACATGAACCGGGCCATCGGCGAGGCCGGCTGGTCCGGCCCCGAGGGCGGCAACGACCTGCTGTGGACGCGGTACGTCCACCATCTGTACGGCGTCCTCGACCGGCTCCGGGACGCCCACCCGCACCTGCGCATCGAGACGTGCAGCGGGGGCGGCGGCCGGGTCGACCTGGGCATCCTGGCCCGCACCGACCAGGCGTGGACCTCCGACAACACCGACGCCGTGGACCGCCTGGGCATCCAGCGGGGCTTCGGGCAGATCTATCCGGCGCGAGTGATGTCCGCCTGGGTCACCGACGTGCCCAACCAGCTCACCGGGCTGTCGGTGCCGCTGCGCTTCCGCTTCCACGCGGCGGCGGCCGGGCTCCTGGGCATCGGCGGCGACCTCGCCCGCTGGAGCGAGGCGGAACTCGCCGAGGGGGCCGCGCTGGTCGCCCGGTACAAGGAGGTGCGGCACCTGGTGCAGCACGGCGAGCAGTACCGGATCGGCGAGCCCTACGGCGAGGGCGTCTCGGCCGTCCAGTACGTGGCCGCGGACGGCGCCGAGGCGTTGGTGCTCGCCTTCCGCGGCAGCCCGCGGCACGGGAGCCCGCGGGTGCCCCTCCGGCTGCGCGGCCTGCCGCCGGGCCTGCGCTACCGGGACACGGGGACGGGCGCGGTCCACCACTCCACGGTGCTCACGGAGTACGGCCTCGACCCGGAACTGCCGAGCGGCGACTGGGCGAGCGCTTTGATCCACCTGGAGCGGGTGCCGTAGGACACCGGTCACGGACCCCGGAGCCCGAACGCCCCCGGTGCGGAAGCCGCGCGGCTTCCGCACCGGGGGCGT
>BNBP01000023.1 GCA_014656015.1 Streptomyces griseoaurantiacus
GGGGCATGAGGGCCTTCCGCTCGGTGTTGACGTCGCAATCCACACCGAACCCGGAAGGCCCTCACTCATTCAAGATCACCCACCGTGAAACCTGTCACCAACCTCCGTGGACAGAACACCTAGCGCGGCCGGCCCCTGACGCCCGGCCGGCGCTGCCAGGGGCGGGGGCCGCCGGGCGGGCGGTAGGCGACGCCCAGGGCGTCGAGGCGGGCGTAGTGGACGGCCATCCGGCTCTCGAACTCGGCGAAGTCCCGTTCGGCGGGCGGCGGGAGCGGGGACCACAGGGCCTCGGCGAACGCGGCGAGGCGGGGGAACGCCTGGTAGTCGACGCGCCCCTGGTCCTCCATCACCTCGGTCCAGACGTTGGCCTGGGCGCCGAGCACGTGCGCCGCCTGTTCCTCGGTCAGTTCCGGGGGAACGGGGGCGAAGCGGTGGACGTCCTCCAGGGTGCGCACGAACCCGATGGGCACGGGCTCCTCGGGGCCGGGGTCCTGACGGTGGTCCAGGTACACCGCCCGCTCGGGGCACATGACGACGTCGTGGCCGGCCCGCGCGGCCGTGATGCCGCCCTCGTAGCCGCGCCAGGAGGAGACCGCCGCGCCGGGCGCGAGGCCGCCCTCCAGGATCTCGTCCCAGCCGATGAGGCGGCGGCCGCGCGCGGTGAGCCAGTCGTCGAAGTGCCGGACGAACCAGGCCTGGAGCCCGTCCTCGCCGTCCAGCCCGAGGCCCCGGATGCGGGCCTGGGCGGCGGGTGAGCGCCGCCACTCGTCCTTGGGGCACTCGTCGCCGCCGATGTGGACGAACCTGGAGAAACCGGTGTACGGGGCGGCGTCCGGCGGGAACAGCTCCAGGACCTCCTCGAGGACCTCCTCGTAGAAGCGCAGGGTGGTGTCCGTGGGGGCCAGCACGTGAGGCGAGATGCCCCAGTCGTCCCAGACGCCGAGGGCGGAGGTGTCGACGACGTCGGTGTTGCCGAGTTCCGGGTAGGCGGCGATGGCGGCCTGGGAGTGCCCCGGGATGTCGATCTCGGGGACGACGGCGATGTGCCGGGCGGCGGCGTACGCGACGATCTCGCGGAGGTCGTCCCGCGTGTAGAACCCGCCGTGCGGTTTCTCCTCCCACAGGGCGGAGGCGCGGTGGCCGATTTTCGTACGGGGCCGCCAGGAGCCGACCTCGGTGAGGCGGGGGTGGCTCCGGATCTCGATGCGCCAGCCCTGGTCGTCGGTGAGGTGGAGGTGGAGGACGTTGAGCTTGTGCGCGGCCATCAGGTCGAGGTACCGCAGCACGCCGTCCTTCGGCAGGAAGTGCCGGGCCACGTCGAGCATGAGGCCGCGCCAGCGGAAGCGGGGGCCGTCCTCGAGGGTGACGGCCGGGACCGGCCAGTGGCGGCGCGCGGTGACGGGGGCGCGGCGGAAGGCCTCGGGGCCGAGGAGCTGACGCAGGGTCTGGGCGGCGTGCAGGAGTCCCGGTTCGGCGGCGGCGGTCAGGGTGACCGAGTGGGCGGTCGTGTCCAGGCGGTAGCCCTCCGGGCCGCCGAGCTCCCCTGCCAGGGCGGGCACGAGGGCGAGGCGGACACGGGTGCGGGAGGGACTGCCGGGGTGGTGGGGCGGCAGCGGCAGGCCGAGGGCCGGGCCGAGGGTGCCGCGCAGCCACCGGGCGGCGGCGGTGGTGCCCGGGGGCTCCTCGATCGTGGTGTCCGCGTCGAGGACGGGCGCCCGGCCGGGCGCCGTGGGGAGCGCGCGGCGGGGAGCGGGGACGAGGGCGGGGGGTGGTGCGGGGTGGCTCATGCGGTCGCCTCCGGGCGGGGGCGACGGCCCTGCGGGGGAAGGCCGTGGCGGGGAACGCCCCCGCCCTGCCTACCCCTCCCCCGCACTCCCGACTCCCGGGAGGTCACGAGGACCGGACGGCGCTACTTCTCGCCGTTGTCGTCGCCGCCGTTCTCCATGGACTCGTAGATCTCCTTGCACATGGGACACACCGGGTACTTCTTCGGGTCCCGGCCCGGGACCCACACCTTGCCGCACAGCGCCACGACGGGCGTGCCGTCGAGGGCGCTCGCCATGATCTTGTCCTTCTGGACGTAGTGCGCGAAGCGCTCGTGATCGCCGTCGCCGTGCGACACCTGCGGCGTCGGCTCGACGAGGGTCCCCGTACCGGTCCCGCGCTCGGGCTCGAGAGTGCTCATGGGGCCAAGGGTACTGAAACGCGCCGGGTTCAGTTGAGCGACGGGTCGTCCGGGTAGGTGGCCACCATCGCCAGCTCGCTGCGCTGCCTGCGCAGCACCTCGCGCCACAGCGTCTCCGGGGAGGGCGAGGAGACGTCCCCCGGCTCCGACTCCACGACGTACCAGGCGCCCTCGGAGAGTTCGTCCTCGAGCTGCCCCGGCCCCCAGCCCGCGTACCCGGCGAAGATCCGCAGGGAGCCGAGCGCTGAGGCCAGCAGCTCCGGCGGCGCCTCCAGGTCGACGAGGCCGATGGCGCCGTGCACCCGCCGCCAGCCCAGGGGGGTCCGCTCGCCGGAGCCGCCGCCGGGGATGACCGCTACGCCGAGCGCCGAGTCGAGGGAGACGGGGCCGCCCTGGAAGACGACCCCGGGGTCGCCGGCGAGGCCGGCCCAGTTCGCCAGGATGTCGCCCACGTCGACCGGGGTCGGACGGTTGAGGACGACGCCGAGCGAGCCCTCCTCGTCGTGGTCGAGGAGGAGCACCACCGCGCGCTCGAAGTTCGGGTCCGACAGGGCGGGTGTGGCCACGAGCAGCCGCCCCGTGAGCGAGGACACCTCGGTCATGCCAGACATGATCCCGCATCTTCCCCCGGTGTGGGGAGGCAATCCGGGTAGGCGGGTGAGGGCCGGCCGGGGCGCAGGGAAGCGGCCGGTGGGCGCACGGGCCGGGGCGGGTACGGTTCCGGCCACCCGGAGGGACCGCTTCCGGGTGGCCGACGGTCACCCCAAGTGGCCGCGCACGCACGGCTCGTGTTGTGGCGAAGCCATGACCTCCCGGGCGGCCTCCGGGCTTACTGCAGGGGGGTCCCCGGCCATTACGCTTGCCTCTTCGGCCCTGCCTCCCTCACTCACCGGAACGCGAGATACATGACCGTCAACGGCAATGACGACGTACTGCTTGTCCACGGCGGAACCCCGCTGGAGGGCGAGATCCGTGTCCGCGGTGCGAAGAACCTCGTACCGAAGGCCATGGTGGCGGCCCTGCTCGGCAGTGCGCCGAGCCGGCTGCGCAACGTCCCCGACATCCGCGACGTCCGCGTGGTGCGCGGGCTGTTGCAGCTGCACGGTGTGACGGTGCGGCCCGGCGAGGAGCCCGGCGAACTGGTGCTCGACCCGACGCGGGTGGAGAGCGCGAACGTCGCCGACATCGACGCCCACGCGGGGTCCTCCCGCATTCCGATCCTGTTCTGCGGCCCGCTGCTGCACCGCCTCGGCCACGCGTTCATCCCGGGTCTGGGCGGCTGCGACATCGGCGGCCGGCCCATCGACTTCCACTTCGACGTGCTGCGGCAGTTCGGCGCGAAGATCGAGAAGCGGGCGGACGGGCAGTACCTGGAGGCGCCGCAGCGGCTGCGCGGCACGAAGATCGCGCTGCCCTACCCCTCGGTGGGCGCCACCGAGCAGGTGCTGCTGACGGCCGTGCTCGCGGAGGGCGTCACCGAGCTGTCCAACGCGGCGGTGGAGCCGGAGATCGAGGACCTGATCTGCGTCCTGCAGAAAATGGGCGCGATCATCGCGATGGACACCGACCGGACGATCCGCATCACCGGTGTCGACTCGCTCGGCGGCTACACCCACAAGGCGCTGCCGGACCGTCTGGAGGCGGCCTCCTGGGCGTCCGCCGCGCTCGCCACCGAGGGCGACATCTACGTCCACGGGGCGCAGCAGCGGTCGATGATGACCTTCCTCAACACCTACCGCAAGGTGGGCGGGGCCTTCGAGATCGACGACAAGGGCATCCGGTTCTGGCACCCGGGCGGGCAGCTGAAGTCCATCGCGCTGGAGACGGACGTGCACCCCGGCTTCCAGACGGACTGGCAGCAGCCGCTGGTCGTCGCGCTGACGCAGGCGACGGGGCTGTCGATCATCCACGAGACGGTGTACGAGTCCCGGCTCGGGTTCACCTCGGCGCTCAACCAGATGGGCGCGCACATACAGCTGTACCGCGAGTGCCTCGGCGGCTCGCACTGCCGGTTCGGGCAGCGCAACTTCCTGCACTCGGCGGTCGTGTCCGGGCCGACGAAGCTGCAGGGCGCCGATCTGGTCATCCCCGACCTGCGGGGCGGGTTCTCCTACCTGATCGCCGCGCTGGCCGCGCAGGGCACCTCGCGGGTCCACGGCATCGACCTCATCAACCGCGGCTACGAGAACTTCATGGAGAAGCTGGTGGAGCTCGGCGCCAAGGTGGAGCTCCCGGCCAGGTCCCTGGCCTGATTCCCCGCCCCTCCACGGCGGGGGGCGCGCACGTCGCTGGGGCGGCCCCGGATCTCCGGGGCCGCCCCAGCGGTGTCTGTCAGGGTGCCGCGCGCCGTTTCCGGCGTGCGGGGAGGGCTACGTCAGTTGCCCTTCGCGGCTTCCTTGAGCTTGCTGCCCGCCGACACCTTCACGCTGTAGCCGGCCGGGATCTGGATGGGGTCGCCGGTCTGCGGGTTGCGCGCGGTGCGAGCGGCACGGTGGGTGCGCTCGAAGGTCAGGAAGCCGGGGATGGTGACCTTCTCGTCGCCCTTGGCGACGATCTCGCCGACCGTCTCGGCGAAGGCGGCCAGAACGGCGTCGGCGTCCTTGCGGGTCACCTCGGCGCGGTCGGCCAGCGCGGCCACCAGCTCACTGCGGTTCATGTTCTTACTCCCGTGTTCTTCTTGCCATGGAGGCGTGCCACGCGGCCAGGCCGCATGTCGGGCACGGCGAAGCCGATGCTGCCAGGGTCCCCGGTGAGGTCCCGGACCCGGGTCCGTCGCCAGACCCTCGCGCCCAGGGAGGCATCCTGCCCCTACCTGCGGCGGTAAAGCCAATCCGGCACCCGCAGGAGCGGTGAGAACACCCCCGCGTGTCACACGAAGAGCGGCCACCGTCACCGGACGGTGACCCTGTGTTCCCGAGGGAACGGGCGGGCCCGGGATCGGCCGCCAACCCTAGGCGGCCGTCGGTGGGCGCCTGCCCAGCGACGCGCCGGGTACGCCCCCGCCGTGGCCGGAGTCACAGCGGGGGCACGGCATGTGCCGTCACCCGCGGGGAGCCCTGGGCAGGGGTTTTCAGGCGGTGACGCCGGCCGCCTTGGCCGCGTCGCGGACGGCCCCGGCCACCGCGCCGGCGACCTTGTCGTTGAAGACGGAGGGGATGATGTAGTTCGCGTTGAGCTCGTCCTCGCTCACCACGTCCGCCAGGGCCTTGGCCGCGGCCAGCATCATCTCGGTGTTGACGGTGGTGGACTGGGCGTCCAGCAGGCCGCGGAAGACGCCCGGGAAGACCAGCACGTTGTTGATCTGGTTGGGGAAGTCCGAGCGTCCGGTGGCCACCACCGCGGCCGTCTGACGTGCGACGGCGGGGTCGACCTCGGGGTCGGGGTTCGCGAGCGCGAAGACGATCGCGCCCTCGGCCATCGCGGCCACGTCCTCGCCGTCCAGGACGTTGGGCGCCGAGACGCCGATGAAGACGTCGGCGCCGCGCACGGCCTCCTTCAGGGTGCCGGAGAGGTTCTCGGGGTTGGTGTTGTCCGCGATCCAGCGCAGCGCCGAGTCGGGGGCGGCGTCCACGAGGTCCTCGCGTCCGGCGTGCACGACACCGTGGATGTCGGCGACGACCGCGTTCTTGACCCCGGCCGCCAGCAGCAGCTTCAGGATGGCCGTGCCGGCCGCGCCCGCGCCGGACATCACGACCCGCACGCCCTCCATCGGCTTGCCGACCACGCGCAGCGCGTTGGTGAGGCTGGCCAGCACCACGATCGCGGTGCCGTGCTGGTCGTCGTGGAAGACGGGGATGTCCAGGGCCTCCCGCAGCCGTGCCTCGATCTCGAAGCAGCGCGGGGCGGAGATGTCCTCCAGGTTGATGCCGGCGAAGCCCGGGGCGATCGCCTTGACGATCTCCACGATCGCGTCGGTGTCCTGGGTGTCCAGGCAGAGCGGCCAGGCGTCGATGCCCGCGAACCGCTTGAACAGGGCGGCCTTGCCCTCCATCACCGGCAGCGCGGCCTTGGGGCCGATGTTGCCGAGGCCCAGCACCGCGGAGCCGTCGGTGACGACGGCCACGGAGTTGCGCTTGATGGTGAGCCGGCGGGCGTCCTCGGGGTTCTGCGCGATCGCCATGCAGACCCGGGCCACGCCGGGGGTGTAGACCATGGAGAGGTCGTCACGGTTGCGGATGGGGTGCTTGGAGGCCATCTCGATCTTGCCGCCGAGGTGCATCAGGAAGGTGCGGTCGGAGACCTTGCCCAGCGTGACGCCCTCGATGTCGCGCACCCGCTGCACGATCTGGTCGGCGTGCGAGGTGGAGCTCGCCGCGATGGTGACGTCGATCCGGAGCTTCTCGTGACCGGAGGCGGTCACGTCGAGGCCGGTCACCGAGCCTCCGGAGGACTCCACCGCGCCTGTGAGCTGCGAGACGGCCGTTCCGCTCGCGGGCACCTCCAGCCGGATGGTCATCGAGTAGGAGACGCTGGGCGCCGTTGCCATGGCCGACTTCCTCTGCTTTCACCGTGAATAGGCGTAGTGCTGTGGCCGCGGCCGTCCGAACGACCCCCTTCCGGGGTCTCGCGCGGCCGCGTCCGCGCGTGGTATGCGCGTGCTGTGCCGTCCGATCGTCGCACCTACCGCGGAGTACGCGGTAGCCGCCCTCGATTGCGAACGTTGTGTTCGTCGACACGTTCACGGGAAACCTGGCGGCCGGGGCCCGCACGGCCGGGAGAACGTCGCGAGATACGGGTTTCGGCAAGGAAGTCGCGAGCGGGGAATTGCCCTGCGGGGATCGTTTGTTACCTTGGACGTGGCACCGGCTCGATCCAAGCCCCCGGGCCCAACCTTAGTCGCTTCGAGCGACCACTTGCCGCGAGGCGAGCATGGCGGGCCGGTGTCACAGACGTACGGGAAGGGCCCGTACCGGCGGACGTCCGGTACGGGCCCTTCCTCCGTCTCACGGGGGCGCCGCGGCGCCCCCGTTCCCTTCGGGCCCCCTCGGACCCCTCAGTCCCTGAGCAGGTCCGGCACCCCGTGCTCGTCCGGCAGGTCCCGTTCGCCGGAGAGGACCGTGAGCTCCTGGGTGGCCCGGGTCAGCGCCACGTACAGCACGCGCAGCCCTGCGGGCGACTCGTCGGCGATCTCCGCGGGCAGCACGACGACCGTGGCGTCGTACTCCAGCCCCTTGGCCTCCAGGCTGCCCAGCGCGACCACGCGGTCGCCGAGCCCGGCCAGCCAGCGGGCCGCCTCCTCGCGCCGCCGCATCGGGACGACGACGCCGACCGTGCCGTCGACCCGCTCCAGCAGCCGGGCGGCCTCCTCCCGCACGCTCCCCGCGAACGTCTCCCCCATGAGCGCGAACCGGGGTTCGACGCCGGTGGAGCGGACCGCGGAGGGGGACGCCGAGCCCGGCATGGCCAGGGCCAGCACGCGGGCGGCCAGCTCGGCGATCTCGGCGGGGTTGCGGTAGTTGACGGTGAGGGTGAAGCGGCGCCGGGGACGGCTGCCGAGGGCCTCGTCGCGGGCGGCGGCGGCCTCGTCCGGGTCGGACCAGGAGGACTGGGCGGGGTCGCCTACGACGGTCCAGGTGGCGTGCCGGCCCCGGCGGCCCAGCATCCGCCACTGCATCGGCGTGACGTCCTGCGCCTCGTCCACGATGACGTGCGCGTACTCGGTGCGCTCCTGCGCCAGCCGCTCGGCCCGCTCGCGCTGGGACTCCTCGCGCACCGGCATCAGCTCCTCCAGGCCGGTGAGCTGGTCCAGCGGGTCCGCCTCGCGCCTGCGGCGGGGGCGGGCGGGCACGCCGAGGATCGCCTGGAGTTCGTCGAGCAGGGCCACGTCGTGCACGGTGAGCCCCTCGCGGCGCAGGGACTTCCCGATCCGGCGGACCTCGCCGGGGTTGAGGACCCGCCGCGCCCAGCGCCCCAGCCGCCGTTCGTCGGCCATGGCCCGAAGCACCCCCCGCGGGGTCAGCTCGGGCCACCAGGCGTCGAGGAAGTCGGTGAAGGGGTCCTCGGTGGAGACGTCCTCGTCGAAGGAGGAGCGCAGCTCGGCGGCGAGCTCGGGGTCGGTGTGCCGGGACCCGGCGCCGGACTTCGCCCACAGCGCATCCAGCAGCAGCTTGCGGGCGCGCGGGCGCAGCAGGTTGACGGGGGCGGTGCCGCCGAGCGCGGTGCGCCGGATCTCCTCCAGTTCGGCCGCCTCCAGTTCGAGGCGGCGGTTGAAGGCGACCACCCGCAGCCGGTCGGGGGCGCCGCCGCCCTCCAGGGCGCCGCGGGCCGCCTTGCGCAGCACCTTCAGCATGCGCAGGGAGCCCTTGACGCGGGCGGTGGCCGGGGAGTCGTACAGGGCGGCCTCGGCTCCGTCGACGAGGGAGCCCAGGGCGCGGATGGCGACCTGGCCCTCCTCGCCGAGGGAGGGCAGCACGCCCTCGGTGTAGGCGACGAGGAGCGGGGTGGGCGAGACGATGAGGATGCCGCCCGCGTAGCGGCGCCGGTCCTGGTAGAGCAGGTAGGCGGCCCGGTGCAGGGCGACGGCCGTCTTGCCGGTGCCGGGCCCGCCCTCGACGTAGGTCACGGAGGCGGCGGGGGCGCGGATCACCAGGTCCTGCTCGGCCTGGATGGAGGAGACGATGTCCCGCATGGAGTGCGTACGGGCCCGGCCGAGCGCGGCCATCAGGGCGCCGTCGCCGATGACGGGCAGTTCGCGGCCGTCGAGGTAGGCGGTCAGTTCGGGGCGCATCAGGTCGTCCTCGACGCCGAGGACGCGGCGGCCCTTGGAGCGGATGACCCGGCGGCGCACGACCCGGCCGGGGTCCACCGGGGTGGCCCGGTAGAAGGGGGCCGCGGCGGGCGCCCGCCAGTCGATGACCAGCGGGGAGTAGTCGGCGTCGAGCACGCCGATGCGGCCGATGTGCAGGGTTTCCGCGATGTCGGCGGTGTGGTCGGGGCGGACGGCCCCGTCGGCGGGTTCGACGGCGGTGTAGGCGCCGTCGGGGCCCTTCTTGCCGTCCTTGCCGAGGAGCAGGTCGACGCGGCCGAAGAGGAAGTCCTCGAACTCGTTGTTGAGCCGGTTGAGGTGGATGCCGGCCCGGAAGACCAGCGCGTCGCGCTCGGCCAGGGCGCCGGGCGTGCCGACCTGGCCGCGGCGGGCCGCGTCGTGCATCAGGAACTCGGCCTCGTGGATCTTCTCCTCGAGGCGTCGGTACACGCGGTCGAGGTGCCGCTGCTCGACGAGGATCTCCTCGTCGCGCGCGGAGTCCGCGACGGCCTGGCCGAGCGTGGTCTTCTGTCCAACCTGAGCGGCCACCGGCTCCCCTTCTGACGTGCTGAGCAGCCGTCCACCGTACGCGAAGGGGGGTGCGTGCGGCTACGCGCGCCACTGACGGAAGTGGGGCGCCCCGGAACGCGCGGGTCCCGGGGCGCCGTGCGCGAGATGCGGCCGGTCGCGTGCTAAGGGCTGTCCCGCAATCCCCGGCGGGCGTGCGGGACAGCCCTTAGGCGTCGACCGCGACCAGTCGCTTGCCGTCGAAGGTCATGACCTCGAAGTGATCGATGTCGTTCGGCTTGAAGGCCGCTCCGCCGCGGACGTACAGGGGCTGCTTGGCCTGGTCCGACTTCGCGTTCGCGATGCCGTAGCCCCAGTTCGGGACCGACCACGAGCTCACCGTCTCGCGCTCGCCGTTCTTGCCGACGGCGATCAGCGAGCACTTCTGCGGGCCCTTGACGTTCTTCAGCTCCAGGACGGCGTCGGTGCCCCAGTCCTTCTCCTGCATCGCGACGACCGCGCTGACGGCCGTGCCGGCGTCGGTGTGCGAGACCTTGTCGTCGATGCTGCGGAAGGCTTCCTTCGCGGCGGCCGGTGCCGCCTGCGTCGTCGAACCGCCGCCGTCGTCACCGCCGTTGACGGCCATCACGGCGAGGGGCCCGCCGATGACGAGGGCCGCCGCGGCGGCCACCAGGTAGAAGCCGCGGCGTCGTTTGAGCGCGCGCTTCTCCGAGACCTCGTCGACCAGGCGTTCCACGAGTCGCGGGCTGGGCTTGGCAGACAGGGACTCGCCGATCGCGGGTGTCCCGGCGCCGGGCAGGTCCGCGAGCGCGGCCAGCATCGGCTCCATCCCGGAGAGGCTGTCGAGCTGCTGTCCGCACCATTCGCAGGTGGCGAGGTGGGCCTCGAACTCGGTCGCCTCGGCGTCGTCGAGGATGCCGAGGGCGTAGGCGCCGACGGTCTCGTGGATGTTGTCGTCCCCGGAACCGCCGCGTGGACCCTGCACGGAGCCGGGGGAACCGGATCCGAATCCCCCGTAGATGTTGCTCATGCCGTCACCCCGCGCTCCTCGAGAGCCAGCTTCATCGACCGCAGGGCGTAGAACACCCGGGAGCGCACCGTGCCGCTGGGTATTCCGAGCGTCTGGGCCGCCTCATTGACCGTACGCCCCTTGAAGTAGGTTTCAACCAGGACCTCCCTGTGAGCAGGGGTCAGGTCGTCCAGCGCGTCCGACAGTGTCATCAGCCACAACGCCTTGTCGATCTCGTCCTCCGCGGGGATGACCTCCAGCGGCGACGGGTCCACCTCCTGCGGCCGGGCCTGCCGGCTGCGGTGACCGTCGATGACGATGCGCCGGGCGACCGTCACCAGCCAGGGGCGTACCGAACCGGTCGCTCGATTCAGCTGACCGGCGTTCTTCCAGGCACGGATGAGCGTTTCCTGCACGACGTCCTCGGCACGCTGCCGGTCGCCCGCGACCAGACGCAGCACATAGGCGAGCAACGGTCCCGCGTGTTCCCGGTACAACGCACGCATCAGCTCCTCGTCCGGTTCGGTCGAAGAATTCGACGCGGACGGAGTCATGCGATGTCGGGCCCTTGGCCTTCGTTCATCAGCCACGGCGGAATCCTTGCGCACGCCCACCTCCGATGTCCGGGGGTTCCCCCAGTCGGTCGCTCGCATCCAGGTACGCGGCCCGGTGTCGTCGTGTTCAACGCGACAGCACGATTTTGTGACGGGAGGTGTGGGAGCTCACGCGGGTGGGCATCTATTTCACCCGCTACGGGACATTCGGCCGCCGTCGCCGGGAGACGCAGGTCACAAGGGCGTCTTAATCACTTCGTGATACACGCAGATGCGGACGTGAAAATTCGGCTTGACCCGTGTGGAGAAAATGTCGAGACGCCCTGTCCGGCTCGTACGGTCTCGTACGGGCTCGCGGTGAGTCGCACGTTTCGGGCGACGTGATGTCCGGACGTCCGGACATGCGGTGTTCCGACGTCCGGACATGCGGTGTTCCGACGTCCGGACATGCGGTGTTCCGACGTCCGGACATGGGGTGTTCGGACGTCAGGCGCGCGTGGAGCCTCGCGAGTTCAGGTGCGGGCCAGGGCGGCCGCGCGGCGGCGGTGGCGGGCCACGCGTTCGCGGTTGCCGCACATCTCGCTCGAACACCAGCGGCGGCGCCGGCCCCGCGAGGTGTCCAGGTACACCAGGGGGCAGGTGTCGCCCTCGCAGCGGCGCAGCCCCGCGCGGGCGGCGGGGTCGGTCAGCAGGTCCACCGCGTCCCGGGCGAGGGCGGCGAGCAGCGCGGTGCAGGTCGGCGGTGTCCGCAGCGTGCGGACGAGGGTGCCGTCGGGGGCGCGGAGCGCGTGCGGGGCGGGGGGCGCCGGGCGCGCGTGGGCGTTGAGGTGGGCGAGGGCGGGGTCCTCGGCGGGGGTGCCGCCGGCGCGGAGGTGTGCCTCGATCAACAGGGCCGTGCAGTCGCGCAGTTCACGGAACGGGGTCAGCCAGGTGGCGTCGACGTGGGCGAGGGGCGTGCCGGGCGGGACGAGGGGCGTGGTGGTGATCCAGTCGCGCAGGGCGGCGGGGGTGAGGAGGTGTTCGGCGGGGTGCGCGGTGGCGAGGAGGTCGAGGCAGGGGCGGCCGGCGTCGAAGCGGGGGGTCCCGGCGCCGGCGCCGGTGGTGGACGGGAGCATGTGGGGTCACCGCCTTGGAGGGCCGGAGTGCGCCGGTCCTTCTACAGTGCCCGCCCGGGGACGGCACGGGAACCCCTCGGGGGCGGGCGGGAATCCGCCTCCCGGCCGCCCCTGTCCCTCCCCGGTCCCTCTTGAGCCGTCCCGTTTCTTACGGGGCGCAGTCGTTGGGGGTGTCCAGGGACAGGCGGTAGCCCCGCTTCACCACCGTCTGGATCAGGTGCGGCGTGGCCAGCGCCGCCCGCAGCCGGGTCATCGCCGTCTCCACGGCGTGCTCGTCGCGGCCCGTGCCGGGCAGGGCCCGCAGCAGGGTTGCCCGGGGGACGACCCAGCCGGGACGGTGGGCCAGGGCGCGCAGCAGGGACATCCCGGCGGGCGGCACGGGCCGCAGCCGCCCGTCCACCAGCACCGCGTGCCCGCGGATCTCCAGCCGGTGGCCGGCGACCGGGAGGGTGCGGGTGCGGGCCGGCAGTTCGCGGCACAGGAGCTGGACCAGCGGGCCGAGCCGGAACCGTTCGGGCTGCACCGTCGGCACCCCGCGCGCCTGCAGCGGCACCGCGGTGACCGGTCCGACGCAGGCCGCCAGGACCTCGTGCCCGAGCACGGCGAGCAGGTCGTCGAGCATCCCGCGCTCCTGCGCGCGGGAGAACAGCGAGGCCGCCGCGGGGGCGCTGGTGAACGTCAGGGCGTCGATGCCGCCCGCCACCGTCGTGTCGAGGAGCCGGTCGAGCGGTCCTATGTCCTCCGGCGGCATCCACCGGTACACCGGCACCCCGACCACCTCCGCCCCGCTCTCCCGCAGCGCCTCGACGAAGCCGGGCAGCGGTTCGCCGTGCAGCTGGACGGCGATGCGGCGGCCCTCGACGCCCTCCTCGAGGAGCCGGTCGAGCACCTCGGCCATCGACTCCGAGGAGGGCGACCACCGCTCCGTGAGCCCGGCGGCCCGGACCGCGCCCTTCACCTTGGGGCCGCGGGCGAGGAGTTCGACGTCGCGGAGCCGGGTCAGCAGTTCCTCACCGAGCCCCCAGCCGTCGGCGGCCTCGATCCAGCCCCGGAAGCCGATCGCCGTGGTCGCGACCACCACGTCCGGCGTCTGGTGCAGCAACTCCTTCGTGGCGGCGAGGAGTTCGCTGTCGTCGGAGAGCGGCACGATGCGCAGGGCCGGGGCGTGCTGAACCACGGCGCCGCGCCGTTCGAGCAGCGCGCCCAGCTCCTCGGCCCGGCGCGCGGCGGTCACGCCGACGGTGAACCCGGCGAGGGGCCCGTGCGCGTGGCCGGCCTCCCGCCCGTCGCCCGGCGGCTCCTGTTCCGGTGACTGCTGTTCCTCGTCCATGGCTCTCGTTCCGTGCTCGTCCCGTGCTCGGCCGGCGCGCCGGGACCCGTCCCCGCCCGCGCGCCGTTTCGAGCCTGCCAACGCCGCGTGACGGCCCCGGTTCGACTCCGTGTCGCCCGTGTTACGTCACACCTCAACGTAGCTGAGCTGGGCCTTCGTTTCCGGGGCCGCCGTTTCGCGGGGCGCGGACGCCGGGCGCCGAAGGTATACGGCCCAGGTGAGGCCGAAGCACACGGCGTAGAAGGCGAGGAAGGCGGCGAAGGCGCCGGTGCCGGAACCGTAGGAGAGGAAGGACTGGCGGAAGGCGAGGTTGATGCCGACGCCACCGAGCGCGCCCACCGCGCCGATGAGCCCCATCGACGCGCCGGAGAGCCGGCGCCCGTACGCGGCCGCCTCCTCCCCCGTGAGGCCCTTGGCCAGGGCCTTGGCCTGGAAGATGCCGGGGATCATCTTGAACGTCGAGCCGTTGCCGAGCCCGCTCAGCACGAACAGCGCCACGAACACGGTCACGAACAGCGGCAGCGATCCGGCGCGGCCCGCCATCAGCAGGCCGGCGGTGGCGGCCGCCATCCCAACGTAGTTCCACAGCGTGATGCGCGCGCCGCCGAAGCGGTCGGCGAGCCTGCCGCCCAGCGGGCGCACCAGGGAGCCGAGCAGGGGGCCGATGAAGGTGAGGTAGGCGGCTTGCAGCGGGGTGCGCCCGAACGCGTTCTGCAGCACCATCCCGAAGGCGAAGCTGTACCCGATGAACGAGCCGAAGGTGCCGACGTAGAGGAAGGACATGATCCACGTGTGCGCGTCCCGCGCGGCGTCCTTCGCGGCGCCGGTGTCGTTCTTCACCGAGGCCAGGTTGTCCATGCGCAGCGCGGCGAGCACGGCGGCGAGCAGGATCAGCGGGATGTAGATGGCGAGCAGCAGCCGCGGACCGCCGCCCGCCCCGATGAGCGCGAACGCCACGAGCTGGATCACGGGCACGCCGATGTTGCCGCCGCCCGCGTTGAGGCCGAGCGCCCACCCCTTCTCCCGCAGCGGGAAGAAGGCGTTGATGTTGGTCATCGAGGAGGCGAAGTTGCCGCCGCCGATGCCGGCCAGGAGGGCCACGGCCAGGAAGGTCCCGAAGCCGGTGCCGGGCTCCATGACCACGAACGCGGCGACGGTCGGCACGAGGAGCAGGCTCGCGGAGATCACCGTCCAGTTCCGCCCGCCGAACACCGCCACGGCGAAGGTGTAGGGGACGCGGACGACCGCGCCGACGAGCGTGACCACCGACGTCAGCAGGAACTTGTCGGCGGGGGTGAGCCCGTACTCGGGCCCCATGAACAGCACGAGCACGGACCACAGGGTCCACACGGAGAACCCGATGTGCTCGGACAGCACGGAGAAGAAGAGGTTGCGGCGGGCGATCCGCTCCCCGCCCTGCTCCCAGAACACCCGGTCCTCGGGGTCCCAGCGTTCGATCCAACGGCCGGCGGGGCTGCTCGGACTGGTCATCGTGCCTCCACGGTGCGGTGCCGGCCTCCGACGCTAGGAACCCCGGGTTTCACCCCTGTGGCAACGCGTCACCGGGAGGGAACGTTGCGCTCACGCGCGGGGGTGCGCGCTTGAGAGGGGCGCGCGCGGCTCCGCCGACGACTAGCCAAAATCCCGTTAGCCCGAATGGAGTCAGGCCAAGCGAATCACCGTGACCGTCCGGCTACACAGAGTGGTCCATCGCACCTCGCCCCACCTCGAACCACAGCAGCTTTCCGGCACCCCGCCCCAGCAGGTCCCCACCGAGCGGCCAGCCGCCCCAGGCGTCGGCGTACCGCTGCACGAGGTACAGCCCGCGTCCGGTCTCACTGTCCGGCGGGACGAGGGGCACGCGCTCACCGGTCGGCCGGTCGAAAGGGGGCGGGATACGGGGACACGCGTCCCACAGCCCCACCCGCAGCCGTCCGTCCCCCAGCGCGGTCAGCCGCAGGGAGGACGGCCCCTTGCCGTGCAGATACGCGTTGGTGACCAGCTCGGACGTCAACAGCTCGACGGTGTCCAGCACTTCGCGCATCCCGTGCCCGTGCAGCGCCGCCCGCACGGTCATACGTGCGACACGTGCGGCGCGCGGGTCATGCGGCAGCCGAAGGGCGTACACCCAGGTGTCGGGCAGGGCTACGGTGACCATGAACGACAACTCCTCCGTGCAGGGGACTCGGACCGCGTTCACCCACCCGCTCCCGGCGGTGGCTCTGCCTGTCGGTGCGCTTCCGGCTCGGGGAGGCGGGGGGTTGGCGGCACGGAGAACGGTAGAGCAGATGGTTAGATGGCTCTAACCACATCGACTGGAAGCATCGAACCTTCACTCGTGTGAGGGAGAAGAGCGGGCTGACGCAGCCGGAAGGAGATGCCGTGCCGCCCACCAGCAATCCCACGCTGAGGCAGCGCAGATTCGGCGCCGAGCTGCGCAAACTCCGTGAGCGGGCGGGCCTCACCGCCACCGGTGCCGCCGCACTGCTGGGCGTCAACCAGGCACGCGTGAGCATGATCGAGACCGGACGCACCCCCATCAGCGCCGACAAGCTCCGCGCCATGGCACATGCCTACGACTGCTCCGACGAGTCGCTCGTCGAGTCGCTCGCCGCCATGACCGGCCGACGGACGCGCGGCTGGTGGGAGGAGTACCGCGACCACGTACCGGTGGCGCTGGTCGACCTCGCGGAACTGGAGCACCACGCCACCGGACTGCGCGTGGCGCTGACCATCAACATCCCGGCGCTTCTGCAAACCGCCGACCACGCCCGTGCCCTGTTCCGGGGCGTCGTGCCGCCGATGCGGCAGTACGAGATCGAGCACCGCCTGACCCACCGCATGAAGCGGCAGGCCATCCTGCACCGCGACGATCCGCCGCCCTACCGCGCGATCATCCACGAGGCCGCGCTGCGCATGGGCTTCGGAGGCCCAGAGGTCACCCGGGGCCAGCTCGAGCACCTTGCCGAGACGAGCGAACTGCCGCACGTCGACGTCCGAATCGTTCCCTTCGGCACGGACAGCTTCCCCACGACGGGGCAGTCCTTCGACTACCTCGAGGGACCCGTCCCGCAACTGGACACCGTCCAGCTCGACTCGTGCCACGGGGCCTGCGAGTTCCTCGACGCCGAGGCCCAACTGGCGAAGTACCGCGCGGTACTCGACCACCTGGAATCCTGTGCGCTCACCCAGCCGCAGTCGCGCGACTTCCTGCACCGCATGGCCCAAGACATCTGAGAGGACCGGACATGCACGACATCGAGTGGCAGAAGTCCACCTACAGCGGCGACGGATCCAACTGCGTCCACGTCGCCGCGATGGCTCCCGACACCATCCTCCTCCGCGAGAGCGACGAACCCGAGGACCACGTCCTCACCACCGCCCCGTCCGCCCTGCGGCAGCTCATACGGTCCCTGAAGTGAGGCCGTCCGCCAGGAACACAGCTCGACACGGGGTGCTTGGACGCCTACCAGCCGACTGCGTCGCCTCGCGCGACCTCATCCACCGCCTGACCCGAGAGACCTGAGAAGGGGCGACCGTGCACCAGCTCTCCTGGCAGAAGTCCACGTACAGCGGAGACAGCTCCAACTGCGTCCACGTCGCCGCGATGGCTCCCGACACCATCCTCCTCCGCGAGAGCGACGAACCCGAGGACCACGTCCTCACCACCGCCCCGTCCGCCCTGCGGCAGCTCATACGGTCCTTGAAGTAGCGCCGCCCTCCACGAACCGTCCCCCCACCGCCTCCGCGAGTCCCGGGCCGAAGAGGGTGGCCGGGGTGTGGGCGCCCGGGGGTGTGCCGCCCTGGGAGAGGCGGGCGGCGACCTCCGCCGCGATCGTGGTCGTGAAGTCCATGCCGTCGGCCGCGCGGAGCCAGACCTCGTGGGTGGTGCCGTCGGGCCAGGTGGCGTGGGCGCGGGCCCAGGAGTGGGCGCGGGCCGGGGGTTTCGGCTTGACCTCGACCCGGGCGAGCCGGCGCTTGGCCGCGTTGCCGATGGCGGGGCGGGCGAGGACGGCGGCCAGGAGGGGGAGCAGGGCGCGGATCGCGCGGCCGCTCGGCACCTCGCTGTTGCCCGCCGTCACGTACGGCGCCCCGGTGGCGTGGTGGGCGGCCTCGAGGTCGCCGGTCGGCACGGCCAGGGTCCTGGCGGTGCTGCCGTCCGGCAGGGTGAGCGTCTCGACGCCGCCGCCGAGCCGGACGCGGACCAGTCGCCCGGCCTCGTAGCGGCGGCCGCCGATCGCGAAGCCGTCGACCAGGCTCGCCGCGAGCGCCGGGCCCAGCACGCCCGGTTCGCTCTCGACGCTGGGCAGGGCGTCCACCCGTACCCGTTCCGGCGTCGGCCGGCCCTCGCGCACCTTGCGTGCGGCGCTCTCGGTGGCGCAGACGCCGAAACCGGCGCCGGGGACCAGGGTGCTCCCCTGCGCGAGCGCCTCCTCGTGCAGGTCGAGGACCTGGCGGATCGAGGTGAGTTCGTTGGAGAGGTCGAGGTAGTGGGTGCCGGGCGGGCAGGCGCGGATCAGCGGCACCGCGGTGGAGGTGAAGGGGCCGATCGTGTTGACGACGACGGCGGGTGCGCCGGCGGCGGCGTCCTCCGCCAGTCGCCGCGCGGCCTCCTCGGGCGTGGCGGCCACGACGGTGCGCGCGTCGCCGTCCACTCCTCCCGCTTCTCCCGCCACTTCGCGCAGCCGGGTCGCGTCACGACCCACCAGGACCGGCGGGAGGCCCCGCGCCGCGAGGAGCGCGGCGATCCGGCGGCCGGTGCGGCCGGTGGCGCCGAAGATCCAGATGCCGCCGTTCCCGGGGCGCGCACCCGCGTCCGCCGCGGTGTCCGGGCCCGCTTCCGCCCCGGTTTCCGTACCGGTGCCTGTCTTCTCCGACATTCCCATCGCCGTCCCTCGCCGCTTCACCGCTGTCGCTGCCACTGTCGTCGCGATCCAGCTTCGGGAAGGCTGTCGGCGGCGTCCAAGGCTTGTTTCGCACGGGCCGATACGGGGCGGGCATCGCGGCAGGTCGGGACGGGAGCTGGGGGCTGCCGGGCCGACCTGCCGCGACGTGTGCGGGGGTCGCGCGCGCCGTGCGGTCAGGCGCGGTGACCGGAGGGCGGGGAGCCGGCGGCCCTCGCCCGTCCCCTCTTCGCACCGTTCGGCCACAGCCTCGGCCTGCGCTTCGCCGCGAGGTCCTCCACCCAGCCGAAGGCGACGATCGCCAGCCCGAGCATGGGCCAGACCAGGACGAACGGCCAGTAGTCGTAGGAGGAGTCGAGCATCGACACCGCGCTGTCGCTCTGCACGAACGGCAGCTCGTAGAACTTGTCGATGATCGGGAACGTGAACGCGATGAGCAGGTTGTGCCAGAGGTAGATCGTGACCGCGCGGTTGTTGGACAGCGTCACGAGCTTGTCCCACTTGGCCAGCCTGCCCGGCAGCTCCTGCCAGGAGGGCGAGTACTGGAGCAGGACGGCGACGAACCCGAGCGACCAGGCCGCCTGCACGAACGGCATCTCGTCCAGGTTCCAGCCCTCGTCGCCGAGGTGCCCGGAGGCCCACCACAGGGCGAAGGCCATCACGAGGGCGGAGACCGAGACGACGGCGTAGCGGGGGATCTTCTTCAGCATGCCGTCGTGGTGCGCGAAACCGAGCACCCAGCAGCTCCCGTAGACCGCGAAGTCGGACACCGCGTTGCCGGTCTCACCGGGGATGCTGACGATCCCGCCGTCGAGGAGCACGGTCAAGGCCAGCGGCGCGAGCAGCGTCGGCCACGGGAAGCGGCGGAAGGCCCACAGCAGCAGCGGGGAGGCGAGCACGAACCAGACGTAGGCGCGCAGGTACCACAGGGGTCCGGCCGCGTCGTCGGGCCAGGTGATGCCGAGCAGGCCGGCGCCCTCGGTGCCGAGTTCGGCGGGGTAGGGCGGGGCGCCGATCGGGACGATGTAGTTGAGCAGCCGCACCAGCCCGGCGAAGCCGCTGCCCAGATCGGGGTCCTTGGTGGGGTTCCAGCCGCCGCCGACGATCATCATCGTCAGCAGGACGGCACCGAACAGCCACATCGGGGGCAGCAGCCGGCGCAGCCGTCCCCGGATCACGCTGACCGGGGGCCGCTTGAGCGAGCGGGCCATCAGCGATCCGGCGAGGGCGAACATGACGCCCATGGAGGGGAACACGATCGTCAGCCACGTCCACCCGAAGATGTGGAAGGCGACGACGCGGACCAGGGCGACCGAGCGCAGCAGGTCGAGATAGCGGTCCCGGCCACCGGGCTTCTTCCCGGCGGACGAGACCGGCTCGGCCCCCGCCCGCCCCTTCGCCTGCGACGTCGCGGCCGTCCCCGGCCCCGTTTCCGGCCCCGCCGTCGCGGCCGAGCGCTGGGACGGGAAGCCGTCCGCGAGGGACGTGGGGGCGGTGGCGGGCAGTGGGTCCGTGGCGAGCGCGGGGTCCGTGGCCGGGTCGTACGTGGGTGGGTGCGGGTGCGTGGGTGGGGGCGGGGCCGGGGTGTCCGCCCACGTCTGCCGTTCGGCGGCCGAGGCACGCGTCCAGGAGTGCGGGCCGACGGCCGTGCCGGGAGCGGAGCCGAAGGCCGGAGCCGGACCCGGACCGGAGGCATGCCCCGGACCCGTACCGGATGCCGGGCCCGAGGCCCCGGAACCCCTCGGGCCCCAGTCCCCCGCGCCGTTCCCCGCGCCGCCCTGCCCGTACGCGCCCGCGCCGGACGCGCCCCTGCCGTCCTGTGCCGTCATCCGACGGGCCTCCGTTCGCTGCCGGCACCGCTGCCGCTGTAGTTGCCGCTGTCACTGCCGCCGCGTTCGCCCGCGCGCTGCTGCGGGATCACTCCCGGCGCCTCCACCACGCCCGTGCGCCGCAGCTTCTGCCAGCGGAGCCGGCCGCCGGTGAGGGCCGTGGCCCAGGAGCGGAGCAGCACCACGTACATCAGCTGCCGGTAGAGGAGCTGCTGCAGCGGGAGCGAGATCAGGTGCCGCATCTTCTCGCGGTCCAGCCGGAACGCGTACGCCGCGCAGACCGCCTGGATGCCGAGGACGCCGAGCCAGGCGAGGATCGTCTTCTGCGTGGGGCCGAAGAGCACCCCGTACAGCAGGAAGATGTCGATCAGGGGCGCGAGGAGCGGTGCCACCACCATGAACAGGGAGACGAACGGCAGGCCGACGCGGCCGAAGCGACCGGAGGGTCCCTTGTCGAGGACCGCCCCGCGGTGCTTCCAGATCGCCTGCATCGTGCCGTAGGACCAGCGGTAGCGCTGCGACCAGAGCTGCTGCACGGACTCCGGGGCCTCGGTCCAGGCGCGGGCGTTCTCCGCGTAGACCACGCGCCAGCCGTCGCGGTGCAGGGCCATGGTCACGTCGGTGTCCTCGGCGAGCGTGTCGTCGCTCATGCCGCCGACCCGCTCCAGCGCGCTGCGCCGGAAGGCGCCGACCGCGCCGGGGATGGTGGGCATGCAGCCGAGGAGGTCGTACATCCGGCGGTCGAGGTTGAAGCCCATCACGTACTCGATGTGCTGCCAGGCCCCGATCATCGAGTCCTTGTTGCCGACCTTGGCGTTGCCGGCGACCGCGCCGACCTTCGGGTCGGCGAAGGGCTGCACCAGTTCGCGCACGGTGGACGGTTCGAAGACCGTGTCGCCGTCCATCATCACGATGATGTCGTACCGGGCGTTCGCCAGGCCCCGGTTGAGCGCGGCCGGCTTGCCCGCGTTGAGTTGCCGCACGACCCTCACACCGGGCAGGTCGAGGTCCTCGACGATGCGGGCGGTGCCGTCGCTGGAGCCGTCGTCGATGACGAGCACCTCGATGGGGTGGTCACTGGCGACGAGCGAACGCACCGTGTTCTCGATGCACTTGGCCTCGTTGTACGCGGGCACCAGCACGGTGACCGGTTCGGTGATGGGCCCGTCGGGGCCCCAGCGGAAGCCCTTGCGGCGCACCCGGCGGGCGTGCCTGCCGGAGAGCAGCAGCATCAGGGCGAAGCGGGCGAAGACCAGGAAGCCGACGACGGCGAGGCAGACGACCATCGCGCCGGTGATGCCGTCGGAGGCCTGGACGAGGAAGATCCACGCCCGGCCCTTCCACAGTTCGGTGCCGCCGACCGGGGTGTGCGCGCTGGGCGCGCCGAGAGCGGCGGTGAGGTTCTCGAACCGGTAGCCCTCGGCCTGCAGTTCGGGGAGGAAGCGGTCGAGGGCCTGCACGGTCTGGTGGCGGTCGCCGCCGGAGTCGTGCATGAGGACGATGGCGCCCTCGCCGTTCTTCGGGGTGGCGTTCTTGATGATCTGGTCGACGCCCGGCTTCTGCCAGTCCTCGCTGTCGGTGTTGTTGACGACGGTGAGGTAGCCGCGTGAGCCGATGTACCGCGTCACCGGCCAGGACTTGTCGTCCATGGCGTCGGCGAAGGAGGAGTACGGCGGCCGGAACAGCGAGGTGCGGATGCCGGCGGCGCCCTCCAGGGCGAGCTGGTTCTGGGAGAGCTGCCAGTCGATGCCGCTGTGGGACTTGTAGGAGAGGTCGGGGTGGTTGAAGGTGTGCAGCCCGATCTCGTGCCCCTCGGCGACGATGCGCCTGACCAGGTCGGGGTACTGCGAGGCCATGGTGCCGGTGATGAAGAAGACGCCGTGCGCGTGGTGCTTCTTCATGACGTCGAGCACCTTCGGGGTCCACGTGGGGTCGGGACCGTCGTCGAAGGTGAGGACGAGCTTGTGCCGGGGCACGCTCAGCGTCGTCGCCTTGCCGTTGCGGGTGTCGATGACCGGGCCGCCGTCGAGGATCTCCTCCGGCACCTTGTCGGTGGCGGCCTCGGGGCGGACGCGGTAGTCGGCCAGGATCTCGCTGTGCACATAGCCGCGCAGCAGCAGCATCGCCGTCATGGCGAGCAGCAGCGCGGCCGGCAGGAAGAAGCGCATCGGCAGCCGGACGCGGCGGGCGTCGATCTTCCTGGGGGCGGTCTGGGAGTGGGCGCCGCCCCCGGAGGAGCGGCGTCGGCTGGAGCGGCGGGCCATCAGAGCGTGGTCTCCGGGGACTGGGCGGGCGTGGCGGCGGAGCCGCCGGCCGCGACGGGGGTGTGAGCGGCGGGGGCGTCGGCCGCGTTGTTGGTGGTGCCGCCGGCTTCGCCGCCGCCGCCGGCGCCGCCGGACGGGCTGGGGTCCGGGGAGGTGCCGGCGGAGGTGTCCGCGGACGGGGAGGCGGGCGGGTTCTCGACGGCGCCCGTGTCACCGCCGCCTGTGCCCGGGTTGGTCTTGGTGCCGCCGGAGGACTTCTTCGTGGTGGACGCCGACGGCTCGGGCTTCTTGCCGGAGGTGCCCGGCTTCTTGCTGCTGTCGGCGGTGGCGCCGGGCGAGGCGGAGGCGCCGGCGGACGGGACGGTGCCGCCGCTCGGGCCGCCGGGGGCGGCGCTGACGCCGGGGAGGACGCCGCCGGTGTCCGCGGACGGGGCGAGGGACTCGGTGGGCCGGACGGACTCCTCGACCTTGCTCGCCGGGGCGCCGTCGTCGGAGCCGGGGATGGGCACCGGCACCCAGGGCGCGGCGGAGTTGCCGGACAGCAGGGTGGCGACGATCACCAGGGCGTAGAGGCCGCAGGCGAGGCCGACGGCGATCCCGATGCGGCGGAAGCGGCGGCTGCGGCGGCCCGACTCGTCGACGAAGACGGGGCCGTCGGAGTCCTTGCCGCCCTCGGCGACGAGTCCGGCGGCTCCTCCCGGTCCGGCGGCGCCGGGAGCCGTGCCGGACGCGGACGTGCGGCCGCCGTCCAGCCGCCGGCCGATGCCGTCGAGCTGCACGGTGACCTCGTGCGGGTCGTGGTTGCGCCCGGGCTCGCCGGTGCGCTCCCAGGTGGGGCGGGGGCCGGTGCTTCCCGGAGGGCGGGGTGCGGGTGCGCCGCCGGTCATGGCAGAGGCTCCTGGGACTCGTGGGACGCCGGAGGCGCCGAGGGCTGCGCCGGGGACCGGCTTGGGGAGGACGGCGGTTCCCGGCTCGGTGCTCGACTCGGTGCTCGGCGCGGTGCTCGGCGCGGTCCTCGACTCGGGGCTCGGTTCCGTCCTCGGTTCGGCAGACCCAAACGTGTTCATGTCAGACGTCACACGTGTCATCGGTACGGACGACGCGACCTCGACGTTTTCCGGCAGCAGGCGCGTCTCGGGCTCGGGGGACGCCGGGGGCCCGGGTCTCGCCCCCGCCCTTCCGGGAGCCCCTGCCGCTCCGACCGTGGAACGTGCCGAGGGACGTGAGGTCGGGCGCGCGGAGTCGAAGGGCGCGAGCAGATCCGCGCCGACGGACACGGGCTCCGGCGTGGATCCCGGTACCGCACCGGTGGTGGAGCCCGGGTCCTGCGGGGAGCCCCCGCCGGTCGTCCTCGAGGCCCCCGGCACGGCGGCCCCCTTGTCGAACCACGACCCCGGTGCGGCGGCGGGCTCGCCCGAGGGGCCCGGCCGTCCCGCCTCCGGTCCGCCGCCCTCGGCACGGGCGGCCGGCCAGGCGCCGGTAGGACCGGCCGCTTCCGGCCAGACGACCGGGCCGGAACTGCCGGAGGCGTCGTCGGCCTCGCCGGTCCGGCCCGGCTCCCGAGCGGCCGGGCGCTCGGCCGGTCCGTTCGAGGCACCGGCCGTCCCGCCCTGGCCGGTACGGGCTTTGCGGTCGTTCGGTTGGGCGCTATCTCGCCAGTTCTCCACGCGCACGTACATCCCCCCAGGGGCATTACACAGTCAGGTGGGCGTACGCGTCCGGGCTTACGTACTTTCGTCGGACCGAGCCCCCACCCGGCCCGAGCGCCCCCCTTATCACATTGCGCCCGGGGTGATGAATGTAGCGCATGTGCTCATGTGGTGGAGATCGATCTCAGAGAGAGGTCACCATCACGAGTGCATCCATGGCCGGAATCCATCCCTTCCCCGGCCGTTGAAGCCAGCCCTCCTCGGCCGCCAGTTCGGTAGCAGAACACCTGAGTGCATCCAATCCCGGATGAACCAGACCTTTCCGCCACACGAGCGACACAGGAGACAGCGGGACAGGGTCAACAAGAGGTCGTATGACGGTATGAGGCATGGCCGGAAAGCCCTCTACGGCGAGGATCGGATTCCGGGTCTTCGCCATGATCCGCTGGAACTCCTCGACGCCCACGGCCAGGGGTGCAGGGGGCGCGAGTTCGATTCCGCGCCCCTCGAACAGGCGACGCGCGAGGTCGGTCCACTCCAGCGTGCGCGGGTTTCCCGCGCCCGCGTACACGCTCTCGCCCGCCAGCGCGCGCACCGGCACCTCCGCCAGGTGCGCGAGCCGGTGGTCCTCGGGGAGGAGCACCGCCATCCGCTCGTACCGGACCGGCTGTTGGGTCAGCCGCTCGCGGACCACCGGATCGAGCCCGGCGAACCGGCCGAAGGAGGCGTCGAGGCGCCCGGCCAGGATCTCGCCGGCGGCCCAGGTGAGCCCGGACTCGAAGCGGGCCATCAGCTCCAGCTCCGGGGCGAGTTCCCGGGCACGGTCCAGCACCCGCAGCCCGAACAGCCCCGGACTGTTGACGTCGACGAGCAGCGGCCGCTCGGGCTCACCGCGTCCGAACGCCGCGAGCAGCGCGCGCTGGGCGTCCAGCACCCGGCGGGCGTGGGGCAGCAGGCGGACGCCGTCGGCGGTGAGCGAGACCCGCCGGGTGCTGCGCGCGAACAGCGCGCAGCCCAGCTCGCGTTCGAGCCGCCGGATGTCCCGGCTCAGCGCCTGCTGGGCGACGTACAGCCGGGCGGCCGCCCGCGTGAAGTGCAACTCCTCGGCGACGACGAGGAAGGCGAGCAGCAGACGGGGGTCCAGCGCACGCCCGGCGAGAGAACCGCCGGAGGCGACGGAGGAAGCCTCGGGGACGGCGACGGAGGAGACGTCGAGGGCGGCGGAGGCGGACGCGTCGACGGCAGGCGGGCCCGGGACAGGCGGTGGCGTCTCTGATATCGGGGACATCGGCGGCATCGGGCGAACTTACAACGCAGATGCGTGAATGACGCCGCAACGGGTGTTGGACCCCAGGTCAGGGCCACCGCGACGGTGAACGCATGCCGATACGACCGCACCCGAAATCCCCGGACGTCCCGGAGGTCCCGGAGTCCCTGGACGCCCATGACGCCCATGACGCCCATGACGCCCCGAACGCTCCCCCCGACCGAACCCGCCTCACGACCACCCCCTCTCCCTCTCCTCCCCTCACCCCGCCCCGGTCCTCCCCCGCCGCCCTGCTCGCCCCCTACCGCACCCTCTTCTCCCGCCCCGGCACCCGTGCCTTCACGCTGGGCAACCTCATGGCCCGGCTGCCCTCCGGGATGTTCGGCGTCAGCGCGGTGATCATGATCGCCGGGGCCCGGGGGTCGTACGCCCTGGCCGGCGCCGTCACCGCCACGGGACTCGCGGCGACGGCCGTTGCCGGGCCCTGGACCGCGCGGCTCGTGGACCGGTACGGGCAGGCCCGGGTCGCGGTGCCCGCCGCGCTGACCGCCGCGCTCGGCAGCCTCGCCCTGCTGCTCTGCGTCCGCTTCGACGCCCCCGACTGGACGCTGTTCGCCGCCTACGCCGCCACCGCGACCACCCCCAACACCGGCGGCATGTCCCGCGCCCGCTGGCGGCACCTCTTCCGCGAGGACCCCACCGCCGTGCACACCGCGAACTCCTTCGAACAGGCCGCGGACGAGCTGTGCTTCATGCTCGGCCCGGTGCTCGCGGCCTTCCTGTGCGGCTCCCTGTTCCCCGAGGCGGGCACGCTGGTGGCGGCCGTCCTGCTGGCCGCGGGCGTCCTGGTCTTCGCCGCCCAGCGGGCGACGGAGCCGCCCCCGGCGGGGGCGGGGGCGCGCGGGCGCTCGCCGCTGCGCAGCCGCGGGATGCCGATGCTGCTGCTCACGCTCGCCGCGACGGGCGCGGTGTTCGGGGCGATGGAGGTCGTCACGCTCGCCTACGCCGACGCGCGGGGGCACCGTTCGGCGGCGGGCGTGATCCTCGCGCTGCAGGCGGCCGGGTCGTGCGCGGCGGGACTGGCGTACGGGGCGCTGCGCACGGCCGCCAAGGGCCCGGCGGAACGCCGACTGCCGTGGTGCCTGCTGGCGATGACCGGTCTGATGACCCTGCCGGGTCTGTCCGCCTGGGCGTCCGGCTCCCTCGTCCTGCTCGCCGCCGCCCTGCTGTGCGCGGGGACGGGAACGGCCCCCACGATGGTGACGGCCATGACCCTGGTCCAGCGCCGGTCCCCCGAGGGACGCCTCAACGAGGGCATGAGCCTCGCCGTGACCGCCCTGCTGACGGGCATCGCGGCCGGCTCGGCGACGGGCGGCTCGGTGGTGGAACACCTGTCCCCCCGGACCGGCTACGTCGTACCGGCGGGGGCGGCGGCCCTGGCGCTGCTGCTCGGGACGGCAGCGAGCCGGGGCCGCCGCTCCGAGTCAGGAAAGGTAGAAACTCTTACCGCTCGACGTGTCGATGGTATTGATGGTGAGGGTCCGGGAGATGTCCCACTGGAATGAGGCTATGTAACCTCCGCCGGCGCTGTCCACGTTGACTTGTTCCACACCGCTGTTGCCGATATTGGCGACGTTACGGCACTGTCCGGGCTGAACCAGGTCACTGATCCAGTGGCCTCGATTGGGGAACTCGATCTGGGAGGCGTAGGAGCCGCGGGAACACAGCGTGAGCGTTCCCCCCGCTACCGACGCCTGGGCCGTAGCAGGCAGAAGCGCGACCGCGGCACCTGCCGCCACCGGCACTGCGACCGCTGCGGCGATCCGTCGAAGAGTGCGCATGTATTCCTCCTGTACGAGACACGACCTGGATGCGGAGCTGGCTGTTCTGCCGAGCAGCACGCTAGGTATGCGCCGGAGAAGGAGGCAAGATTATCTTTTGGCCACCACCGCAGAATCGCCCGGAAGTTGTCCGGAACGGGGGTTTGGAAGTCCGAGGTGATACGGCGACCCCGAAAGGTTGCCCTTCAGGTCGGTCCGTGCGGGCACACTTCACGAGTTCATGGAACCGAAGAAATGGCTCCCGAATTCAGCGCCGTACCGGCGCACCCGTACCTCCCCCGACCCGCCCACGCGCCCGCCCGAGAACGCGCCCGCGCACCCGCCCCACCAACTCCTGCACCGCCCCGTCCCACTCCGGGTACCGGAACACGAAGCCCGCCCCGGTCAGCCGGCCCGGGACCACGCGACGGCTCTTGAGGAGCAGTTCGGTGTCCGAGCGCAGGGCGAACGCCCCCAGTTCGGCCATCCACCTGGTCGCCGGAAGGCCCACCGGCATCCCCCAGGCGGAGCGCAGCGCCCGCATGAACGCCCGCTGCGGCAGCGGGCCCGGGGCCGCCAGGTTGACCGGCCCGGTGAGATCCTCCCGGTCGATCAGGAACTCCACCGCGCGCACGAAGTCGTGCTCGTGGATCCACGAGACGTACTGTCCTCCGCCCGCCACCGGGCCGCCGAGCCCGAGGCGGGTCAGGCCGAGCAGGACGGAGAAGACGCCGCCGGGGTCGGGGCTCATCACCATGGCCGCGCGCAGGGCGACCTTGCGCGTGGCCGGCGTGTCCGCCTCCTCCTGCGCCCGCTCCCAGTTCTTCGCGATCTCCACGCTGTACGCCCAGTAGTCCGGCACGCCCTGCTCCGTGCCGCCGATGACGCCGGTGGCCTCGTCGTGGGGGGCGTCGAAGCGGTGGGCGTACACGGTGGCGGTGCTCATCTGGAGCCACAGCCGGGGCGGCCGGGCGGCCTTCGCGATCGCGGCGCCGACGACCCGGGCCGAGTCGACCCGGCTGTCCATCATCTCCCGCAGATTGGCCTCCGTGTACCGGCAACTGACACTGCGTCCGGCCAGGTTGATCACGACGTCGCTGCCGTCGACCGCCGTCGTCCACGGCCCCGGCGTCCGGCCGTCCCAGGCGATCTCGCCCTCGCCCCGGGGGTGCCGGGTGAGCACCACGACCTGATGTCCCGCTGCGCCGAGCGCGCGCCGCAGCATCGCGCCGACCTGTCCGGTCCCGCCGGGAATCACGATCTTCATCGCTCCCCCTCCTTCGCCTCGTGACGACCTTAGCCCAGATTCTTGAACGCGTTCAAAAACACGGATTCGCGCGCACCCCATTGACGCGCCCCCTCCCCCCGCCTACCGTCCCGTCGAAGCGGTTCGACGACGCGACCCCGCGCACCCCCGCACGGCCCGCACCCCCGCACGGCACCCACCCACCCCACTCCGACTCCCCCAGGAGGCAGAGGATGTTGACGGCACGAAGGCGTCCGGTCGCGATCGCGGCCGCCCTGCTCAGCGGAGCGCTGCTGCTCACCGCCTGCGGCGGCGACTCGGACGGCGGGTCCGGGGACGGCAAAACGCTCAAGCTGTGGCACTACGAGACCGCGGACAGCGCCATGGGCATCGCCTGGAACGAGGCGGTCAAGGAGTTCAAGGCCAAGCACCCCGGCGTGAAGGTGGAGTTCGAGGAGAAGGGCTTCGAACAGATCCAGAAGACCGCGCCCATGGTCCTCAACTCCTCCGACGCCCCCGACGTGATGGAGTACAACAAGGGCAACGCCACCGCCGGACTGCTCTCCAAGCAGGGGCTGCTCGCCGACCTGTCCGGGGAGGTCACCAAGCGCGGCTGGGACAAGAAGCTGAGCGCCGGCGTCGCCACCACCGCCCGCTACGACACCAGCGGCGTCATGGGCTCCGGCGCGTGGTACGGCGTGCCCAACTACGCCGAGTACGCGATGGTCTACGTCAACAAGGACCTGTTCGAGAGGTACGGCGTCGCCGTGCCCGAGCCCTCTGCGACCATGGCCGAGCTGACCGCCGCGATGGACGCCTTCGCCCGCAAGGGCGTCACCCCGCTCGCCGACGGCGGCGCCGAGTACCCCGCCCAGCAGTACCTCTACCAGCTCGCCCTCTCGAAGGCCGACCGCTCCTGGGTCGACGGCTACCAGCTCTACAAGGGCAAGGTCGACTTCCACGACGCCGCCTGGACGTACGCCGCCGACACCTTCGCCGACTGGGTGAAGAAGGGCTACCTGAGCGACAAGTCGAGCAGCACCAAGGCCGAGGACGCCGGTCTCTCCTTCATCCAGGGCAAGTCGCCGCTCTTCTTCAGCGGGAGCTGGTGGTACGGCCGCTTCAAGTCGGAGAACAAGTTCGACTGGGACACCCTGCTGTGGCCCGGCTCGAAGCTGACCCTCGGCTCCAGCGGCAACCTGTGGGTGGTCCCCAAGGGCGCCAAGAACAAGGAACTCGCCTACGACTTCATCGACATCACCATGTCGAAGAAGGTGCAGAACCTGCTCGGCAACAGCGGCGGCATCCCCGTCGCCGCCGACGCCTCCGCCCTCACCGACCCGCGCGCCAAGCGCCTCATCGGCGACTTCACCACCGTCTCGGGCCGGGACGGCCTCGCCTTCTACCCCGACTGGCCGGTCCCCGGCTTCTACGACGTCCTCGTCTCCGAGACACAGAAGCTGATCACCGGCAGCGCGAAGCCGGACGCCGTACTGAGCGCCCTGCAGAGCGCCTACGACAAGGGCGCGCCGAAGAAATGACGCTCACCGCCACCCGCGGCGGGCGCACCACCGCCGCGCCCCCGCGCCGCACCCGGCGCCCCCGCAATCCGTACGCCCTCTTCCTGCTCCCCGGTGTGCTGGCCTTCCTCCTCGTGATCGTCGGGCCGTTCCTGATGAACACCGGCGTGAGCTTCACCGAGTGGTCGGGGGTGGGCAGCCCGAAGTGGACCGGGCTCGCCAACTACCGCGAGCTGCTCGACGACGCCGAGTTCTGGGCCTCGTTCCGGCACAGCCTGTTCATGGTGGTCGCGATGGCCGCCGTGCCGACCGCCCTCGGGCTCGTCCTGGCCGCCGCCCTGTTCGACTTCGTCGGCAAGCACTTCGGCCCCCGGCTCGCCGCCGTGCTGCGCGCCTGCTTCTATCTGCCGCAGGTGCTGCCGATCGCGGTGGCCGGCATCGTCTGGAGCTGGATCCTCGCCCCGGAGAACGGTTCGCTCAACGACCTGCTGTCGGCCCTCGGGCTCGGCTCCTGGCAGCAGGACTGGCTGGGCGATCCCGACCTCGCGCTCTACAGCGTGATGGGCGTGATGGTGTGGGTGCAGCTCGGCTTCCCGCTCGTCGTCTTCATGGCCGGACTGCAACGTGTGGACCCGCAGCTCTACGAGGCCGCCGAGCTGGACGGGGCCGGCTGGTGGCGCCGCTTCCGGCACATCACGCTGCCGCAGATCCGCCCGGAGATCTACGTCGTGCTGACCTGGTGCACGATCGCCGCGCTCAAGGTGTTCGGTGCGGTGTACGTGCTCACCAAGGGGGGCCCGGGCGGGGCGACCGACGTGCCCTCGTACTTCTCCTTCACCACCTTCTTCGAGAAGACCCAGGTGGGCTACGGCGCGGCCATCTCGACCGTGCTCACCGTGATCATCCTGCTGCTGTCCCTGGCCGGGCTGAAACTCCAGACCCGCGCCGAGGACGCCGAGGACGGAGCAGGAGGGAGCCGCGCATGACCACTCTCCCGGCCACCGGCACGGGCACCGGCACCGGCACGCGCCCCCGCGTCCCGCGCCGCCCCTCCCGCCCCGTCCTCGCCCGCTACCCGGTCCTCGTGGCCCTCTGCATCGGCGCGCTGTTCATGGTCGTGCCGTTCGCCGTCGTCACCCTCAACGCGCTGAAGTCGCCGACCGAGTACGCGCAGAACGGGCCGCTGAGCCTGCCGCACGGCCTCTACCTCGACGGCCTGAAGGACTTCTGGGAGCGCGTCGACTACGGCCAGAAGCTGTGGAACTCGGTTCTGATCAGCGGCTCGGTCGCCGTCCTCGCCGTCGTCCTGTCCGTCCTCAACGCCTACGCCATCGGCATCGGCCGCATCCGGGGCCGCACCTGGGTGCTGGCCTTCTTCGTGCTGGCCAACGTGCTGCCGCAGGAGGCGCTGGTCTACCCGGTGTACTACCTGAGCAAGGAGGCCGGGCTCTACGACACCCGGCTCAGCGTGATCATCGTCTTCACGGTGATCCAGTCGGCCTTCGGCACGTATCTGCTCTCCTCCGTCCTCGGCTCCTTCCCCCGCGAGGTCATCGAGGCCGCCCGCATCGACGGGGCGAACGCCTGGCAGGTGCTGTGGCGGATCGTGGTGCCGATGAGCCGGCCCACCCTCGGCGTGCTGCTGGTCTTCTTCTTCATCTGGACGTGGAACGAGTTCCTGCTCCCCCTGGTCATGCTGATCTCCAACGACAACCAGACGGTGTCGGTGGCCCTCGGCGTCCTCCAGGGCCAGCACCTGATGGACGCGACGATGACCAACGCGGCCGCCCTCCTCGGCGTGCTCCCCGCCCTCGTCTTCTTCCTCGTCTTCCAACGCACCCTCACCCGCGGCATCGCCGTGGGTGCCGTCAAGTAAGGGGATCGAGCGTGAAGTTCACCGACGGCTACTGGATGCTGCGCGAGGGCGTCACCGCCGCGCACCCGGTCCAGGCCCTCGACGTGACCACCGGACCCGGCACACTGGAGATCCACGCCCCGACCCACCCCGTCCGGCACCGCGGCGACCTGCTCAAGGGCCCGGTCGTGACGGTCACCGCGCACGCGCCGATGCCCGGCGTCATCGGCGTCACCTTCACCCACTTCCGGGGCGCGCCCCCGCACGGCCCCGACTTCGCCCTCGCCCGCGAGGACTTCACCGCCGGGACCGCCTCCGACGAGGAGTACGCGACCCTCACCTCCGGCGCGCTCTCCCTCCGGGTGTCCCGCACCGCGCCCTGGCACCTGGACTTCCTCGCCGAAGGCCGGGTCCTGACCACGAGCGGCCCCAAGGGCATGGGCATCATGCGGGACGCCACCGGCGCCCACTACCTGCGCGAACAGCTCGACCTCGGCGTCGGCACGCACGTGTACGGGCTCGGCGAGCGCTTCGGGCCGCTGGTGAAGAACGGCCAGGTCGTCGACATGTGGAACGCGGACGGCGGCACCACCACCGAACAGGCCTACAAGAACGCCCCGTTCTACCTCACCGACGCCGGCTACGGCGTCTTCGTCGACCACCCCGGCCGGGTCTCCTTCGAGGTCGGCTCGGAGGCGGTCTCCCGCGTCCAGTTCAGCGCGGAGACGCAGGAGCTGACGTACTACGTCCTCCACGGCCCCACCCCGAAGGAGATCCTCCGCAAGTACACCGCCCTCACCGGCCGCCCCGCCCTCCCGCCCGACTGGTCCTTCGGTCTGTGGCTCTCCACCTCCTTCACCACCTCCTACGACGAGGCCACCGTCACCTCCTTCATCGACGGCATGAAGGAGCGCGAACTCCCGCTCTCCGTGTTCCACTTCGACTGCTTCTGGATGCGCGAGCTCCAGTGGTGCGACTTCGAGTGGGATCCCCGTGTCTTCCCCGACCCGGAGGGGATGCTGGCCCGGCTCAAGGACAAGGGCCTGCGCATCTGCGTCTGGATCAACCCCTACATCGCCCAGCGCTCGCCCCTCTTCGCCGAGGGCCGAAAACTGGGCCACCTGCTGAAACGGCCCGACGGCGGCGTGTGGCAGTGGGACCTGTGGCAGCCGGGCATGGCCCTGGTCGACTTCACCAGCCCCGCCGCCCGCGACTGGTACGCCGCCAAGCTGGAGGCGCTGCTCGCCCAGGGCGTCGACTGCTTCAAGACCGACTTCGGCGAACGCGTCCCGGTGGACGTGGAATGGGCCGACGGCTCCGACCCCGAGCGCATGCACAACTACTACACGCACCTCTACAACCGGACCGTCTTCGACGTGCTGCGCAAGCACCGCGGCGAGGACGAGGCCGTCGTCTTCGCCCGCTCCGCCACCGCCGGCAGCCAGCAGTTCCCCGTGCACTGGGGCGGCGACTGCGAATCGACGTACGAGTCCATGGCCGAGTCGCTGCGCGGCGGCCTCTCCCTCGGCCTCACCGGCTTCGGCTACTGGAGCCACGACATCGGCGGCTTCGAGGGCACCCCCTCGCCCGCCCTGTTCAAACGGTGGATCGCCTTCGGCCTCCTCTCCTCCCACAGCCGTCTGCACGGCTCCTCCTCCTACCGGGTGCCGTGGCTCTTCGACGAGGAGTCCGTCGACGTCCTGCGCCACTTCACCCGGCAGAAACTGCGCCTCATGCCCTACCTGTCCGGGGTCGCCCGTGCCGCGCACGAGGAGGGGGTGCCGATGATGCGGGCGATGGTCCTGGAGTTCCCCGAGGACCCCGGCTGCGCCCACCTCGAACGCCAGTACATGCTGGGCCCCGACCTGCTGGTCGCACCCGTCTTCGACGACGAGGGCGAGGTCTCCTACTACGTCCCCGAAGGCACCTGGACCCACTACGCCACGGGCCGCACGGTCACGGGCCCCCGCTGGGTGCGCGAACGCCACGGCTTCCTGAGCGTCCCCCTCCTGGCCCGCCCGGGTTCCGTCATCCCGGTCGGCGCGGTGGCGGACCGCCCCGACTACGACCACGCCGACGGCGTCACCCTGCGCGCCCACGAACTCGCCCCCGGTGCGCGGGTGACGGTGCGGGTGGCCGACGTGACCTTCACCGTCGTCCGGGACGACGACACCCTGCACGCGTCCTGCGACACCCCGAGGGCCCCGTGGGCCCTGGCGGCCGGGGAGCGGGTGGTGTGGGCGGAGGCGGGGACGGGGGTGCTGTCGCTGGAGGTGCCCGAGCAGGGCTGAGGGGAGACGCCGAGGGCCTTCCGTCCTCACCCGCGCGGGTGAGGACGGGGGACGTCCCCACCCTGGCCGGAATCGGTGCGCCGGGCGTCCCTGCGTCGCTCGGCGGGGGTCTCGCCGAACCTCTTCCTGTACGCCTTGACGAAATGGCTGCTGTCGGCGAAGTGCCACCGGGCGGCCGCCTCGGACACGGACAGCCGCGTCGACATCAGCTCGGCCCTGGCACGTTCGAGACGCCGTTCGCGCACGTATCCCATGACCGACGGCGTGGCCCCGCGGCCGAACGCGCGGTAGAGGGTGCGGACGGAGACGTGCAGGGCCGCCGCGATGGACCGGGGACCGAGGTCGGGGTCGAGGAGCAGGCGGTCCTCTATGTAGTCCATGGCCGCCCGGACCAACGCGGGGGTGAATTCCGCGTCGTCCATGACCCGGTCGTTCACCAGTCCGTGGAACAGCTCCAGGGTCGCGTTGCGGGCCGCCCCGGCAGCGGCGGGGCCGAGTCCGTCCGACAGTTCCGTCCAGAGCCGGAGCTGGGCGAGGAAGAGTGCCGCGGCCGGCGACGAGTGCTCGGCGAGAACCTCACGCCTGCGCGCCGGGAAGCGGATCTCACCGGCGGGCAGGCCCACCGTGACGGCCCGGGTCCCCCGTGCCACCTCGAAGTCCCACGGTGCGTCGTTCCTGCGTGCGCTCAGCAGGCCGGGACCCACCACGGACTGCCGCCCCCCTGCCGCGAAGCGCCACTCACCGTCGAGCGTCACATGCATCAGGATCCGGTCCTCGTGATGCCCGCCCGGCCCCCCGGTGCTTCCCCCCACCGCGTCGCTGTACTGGTCCTCGACGAAGAGATCGAGCAGGTCCTGCTTCACCACCCGGGCGCGGTACGTCCCCTCGCCGCGCCGCGGCAGCATCAGCGGCGGGGCCGGTAAGCCCTCTCCCCCCTGGCGCCGCCACTCACTGAGCAGCAGGTGGTTCCGGTTCTCGTTCGCGTACGGCACGGCGATGTGGACCGCGGGTGTGGAGGGACCTCCCACCCGCCAAGAAGAGATACGGGTTCGAGTACTCACCCGGAAGAGCGTACGGGTTTCCTCGGCCACCGCCCCGGGAACGGCACGGTCCGGCGAACGGGCTGTGCGGGCGACATCAACTGCCCCGGACGGCACGGAAGTACAAGACATGTGGCAGTGGCGCACACGCCCCCGGTCACGGGCCCTGAGAGCGTGGTCGCGTCCCACCCCTCACCCCACGACTGGAGCGGTCCATGCCCCCATCCGAACCGGAAGTCTTCGAAAGCCTCGTGAAGGCCGAACCGCCTTCCCCGTCCGTCCTGTTCGACACGGCGTGCGTGATGGGAGGAAGCATCGCGGGACTCTTCGCGGCACGGGTCCTCGCGGATCGCGCCCGCCAGGTCGTCGTCCTCGAACCCGACGAGATCACGGCGGAGGCCGGAACGCGCGCGGGAGTGCCCCAGGACCAGCAGGTGCACACGCTGCTGCCGGCCGGCCACCAGTGGGTCGAGCGGTGGATCCCCGGCGTGACGGAGGAGGCGCGGGAACGAGGCGCCTCGCTGTGCGGCCCCGACAAGACGGTCACCGCCCTCAACGGCTTTCCGCAGGCCTCGTACGAGGGCGGTCATCACATGCTCGCGATCGGGCGTCCCCTGCTGGAGGGCCTGATCCGGGACCGGGTCACCGCCCTGCCCCACGTGTCCCTCGTCCGCGCGCGGGCGACCGGACTGCGTTACACCGACGGTGCCACCGACGGCGTCCGCTTCGTCCCGACCGGCGCGGACGGTCACGGGACGCAGGAGGAGGAGACCCTCGCGGCGGACTTCGTCGTGGACGCCATGGGACGGTCCAGCAGGCTGTCGCACTGGCTCGAGGAGGACGGCTACGACCAGCCGCGGCTCGAGCGGCTGGAAGCACCGGTCAACTACGCGACCGCCCTGTTCGAGAGGCCGACGACGTTCGAGGACCTGGAGTCGGCGGCCGTACTGCAACTGTTCACACCCGACCACCCCTCGGGCGGGGTGTCCGTGGCGGCGGCGAACGCGATCGAGGGCGGGCAGTGGCTCGTCATGCTGATGGGATACGGCGACAACCGGCCCGGCAGGACGGCCGAGGAGTTCCGGGCAGCCTGCGCGAAACTGCCCGGAATCTTCGGCGAAGCCACCAGTGGCGCCCTCACCCGCCCGGTGGTCGCCTACCACCAGGCCGACAGCAGGCGGCGCCACTTCACCGGGGCCGGAGGCCTTCCGGCACGGCTCGTCGCCGTGGGCGACGCCGTGGCCTCCTTCAACCCGGTCTACGGCCAGGGCATGAGTTCCGCCGCCCTGCACGCCTCGTGCCTGGCCTCCTACCTCGCCGGGGGCGCCGATCTCGACACGGCGGCCACGGAGTTCTTCCGTCTGCAGCAGGTGGTCGTCGACGCGGCCTGGACGGTCTCCGCGGGAGGAGACGCCGCCCGTCTCGACGCCGCGAACGGTACCGAGGTGCCGGAGGAGGTGAGGCGGCAGCGCTGGGCCATGGAACAGATCCTCGAAGCGACACTCACCGACGGAGACGTCTCACGGGCCTTCCAGGAGGTCTCCTACATGCTGCGGCATCCCGCCGCGCTCGCCGACCCGGACATCCTGAAGAAGGCGATGGCCGCGAACGAGGGAACGGTGACGCCGTGACCACGAGCACCCCCACCGCGCTCGACCGCTACATCGGCCTCGCGGACCGCGCGGTGCACGAGGAGGTGGCGCTCCAGGAACTGCTGGCGCTGTTCGCCCCCGGGGCGACGGTGCGGATCGGGCCCGAGCCGGTCCGGGGCCGTGAGGCCGTGGCCGCGTTCTACCGCGCGCACTTCGCCGCCCTCGCCGACTCCCGGCACTACTGGAACACGACAGTGCTGGACGACGGGACGCTGAGGGCCGAGTGGGCGGCCGCCGCGCGCACGGCGGACGGCGGCCTCATGACGGTGGCCGGCGTCGAGCACGCGCGGGTCGACGCGGACGGCCTCATCTCCGAACTCCGCAACACCTTCACCCGACCGCCCGGCTGAGGCACCCCGGCGCACACCCGGTCCCGACGCCGCCGACCGCGCCGGGACCGGATCGCCGATACCCGGTCGGGAAGAAGACGCCCGGCGACTCAAACGCCGTCGTGGGCGACGTACCCGAGAAACGCGGCCCAGGCACTCGCGGGCACACCGAAGCAGGGGCTGCGGACCCCCAGTTTGGAGTCCCGCAGGTGGACGGTCGCCTCGGCGTCGGTGTGGTGCGGGGAGTGGGCGACTTCGAGGCAGGCGCCGCCGGACGAATCACTGTGACTCGACTTGAACCAAGTCAGTTCCGCGCTCATAGTTCCTCCGCCAACTCCTTGATGAACCGGGCAGACTCCTCAACGCTAAGCGCCTGCGACCGGATCAAACCATAGCGTTGCGACAGCGCGCTGATCTTGCCGCCGTCAGCGTAGAGCGCTCCCGTTTCCTGTGCCTCGACGTGTGCGTAGACGTCGTGCTCGGTCGTCTCCACGAGAATGAGCGCACCGCTGAGCGCGACTGTGGGAGCACCCGCGAAGGGCAACACCTGAAGAGTCAGGTTGCGCAACTCGGCGACGTGCAGCAGGTGTTCCAATTGCCTGCCCATCACCGACCTGTCGCCGACGACGGCTTTCAAAGCCGCCTCGTGCATGACGAAGGTGAACCGGGCCAGCGGCTTGCTCGTGAGCTTCACCTGCCGTTTCAGCCGTGCCGCGACCCGCTCCTCCACGGTCTCCTCGTCCAACGGAGGACAGTCGTTGCCGATCAGCTCCCTCGCGTACTCCTCGGTCTGCAGCAGGCCCGGAATCAGCATCGACTCATACCACTGCACCGTGATCGCCTCGGCCTCCACCGCCACGTACTGCTGCGTGCGCTGCGGGAACGGCTCCGGCTTGAGGAACTCGTGCGCTGCCGTCAGTTTGCCCCCCGCCCGGCACATCTGGTCCGCGATCTGCAGGAGCCGCAGGGTGGGGCGGCGCCGCCCGCACTCCATGGACTTGACGTACTCGTAGTCGTAGCCGGCCTCGTCCGCGAGGCCCTGCCTCGTGATGCCCGCGCTCTCGCGCCACAGCTTGATCTGGCCGCCGCAGTAACGCCAGTTCTGCTGCGCCTGCTGGGACTCCCCCGTCGCCACCCGCACCACCCGTTCCCTCAGGTCACCCCGGGTACAGCCACACTGCGTACCCGGATCGCTACTCGCGAGCGTAAGCACGGGTCGGCACGCTGATCCCACCGAACGACGGGAAATCACACGCAAGGAACCCCACCCCATGGCGACCCCACCGACGACCCCCCGCAGCACCGCGCTCCCCCACGACATCGAGTGGCGGCTCCCCCGCCACCCCCGCAGCGTGGGCAGGGCCCGAACGCTGCTCCGCGAGCAGGCCCGGATGTGGAAGCTCCCGGACGACGTGACCGAGACGGCCGTACTGCTCCTCAGCGAGCTGATGACCAACGCCTACCGGCACGCGAAGGTCCCGCCGGGAAGGGAGATCCGGGCACGCTGCGTGGAGACGGACGGCCGGCTGCGGCTCACCGTGACCGACGCGAGCGACGTCCTGCCCGTGGTGCGCGAGACCGGCCCCGAGGACGAGTCCGGACGCGGCCTGCCGCTCGTGGCCGCACTGGCGGACGACTGGGGCGCGGAACCCCGCCCCTGCGGCATCGGCAAGACGGTGTGGTGCGAACTGCGATGCGCACCGGAATTGCCCTGATCACCACATCGAGCAGGGGCTACTGCCGGAACACTTCCTCGACGATGAGCGCGCTGCCATGTGCCGAATGTCGGACGCCTCTTCCAGCAATGCTCCGGCCTCGTCCACATCGGCGCACTCGGAACAGTCGAAGGCGTACATGCTGGACACTACGCGCCCACGCTATCGGCTCCGAAGGGTGCGCGGCACGCCCGTGCCGCGGGTGCGCCCCTGGCGTCCGCTCTCGGGGGTGAGGGGACGGCAGGGGCGCGGTCGGTGTGGCGGGTCAGCCGCCGCAGCCGAAGCCGTAGTGGACCTCGATGCTGGTCACCGCGTTGTCGTAGAGGTACAGGAGTTCCTGCTTCTGTCCGGGCTCGATGATCCAGTTGAGGCCGCGGTAGTCGGCGTCGGTCCAGACGCACACGTTCTTGTCGGTGCGGTTCCAGAGCGAACCGGCCCGGTCGTTCCACGCATGGCCGATGTTGGGGTTGTCCACTCCGTCGAGCTGGAGGACGTCACCCGTGCCGTCGTGGCCGTCGAAGAGGCAGACCTTGCCCGCCTGGCAGTAGTTCCAGTCGGCCGCCGCGGTTCCGGAGGCTGCCAGTACGGCGGTCGCCGCGAGGGCCGCGCCCGCCACCGCGGTCTTCACATTCAGCTTCATGAGCACCTTTCCCGTCACCGCCTGTGGAAGCGCGGTCGTGGTAGCCCCGTCCGTCCGTTGATCTCGAGGCCTTCCGCAGGTAAGACCGTCTCCGCGCACAGTCGGTTCACCGGGATGATGTTGCTCACAACTTCCTTGAGCGGCGCGGCTGCTGAACCTCCGTCAGCACGTACGAGCCGCGCTCCGCCCGTCAGGTGCGGTCGTGCAGGGTGATGTGGTAGCCGTCGGGGTCGGCGAAGGTGAAGGTGCGGCCGAAGGGGCCGTCGATCGGGGCGGAGACGATCGTGTGGCCGTCGGCGGCGAGGGCGTCGTGGATGGCCTGGGCGTCGGTGGCGTGGAGCCAGAGGGCGAGGCCGATGCCGGGCTGGGCGGCGGAGGCCAGGTCGGTGCCGGGGACGATGTCGCGGAGGGCGAACGCGATCGGCTTGGTCTCGAAGACGACGGCGTGCGGGGGCCCGGCCTGCGAGCGGACGAGGCCGAGGTACTGCTCGTAGAACGCCTGGGAGGCGTCGCGGTCGCGTACCTGGAGGGAGACGAAGTCGGGGCCGGTGACGGGCATGGTGATGCTCCTTCTCGTTGTGTCAGCTTCCTGACACACACCACGGTATGTCAGACTCCTGACATGAGTCAAAGGGAAGCGGGCATCGATCTGGACACCTCGCTGGGCTATCTCCTCAAGGAGGCGGCGAGCGCGCTGCGCACGGCCATGGAGGAGGTGCTGCGGCCGCTCGGGATGAACGTGACCCATTACTCGTGCCTGGAGCTGCTGGCCCAGCGGCCGGGGCTGTCGAACAGCGAGCTGGCGCGCGGGGCCTTCGTGACCCGGCAGTCGATGAACACGCTGCTCCAGGCCCTGGAACGGGACGGCTTCGTGACCAGGCCCGCCGCCCCGCCCGTCGGAAAGGCGCTCCCCGCCCGGCTCACGCCCCGCGGCAGGCAAAGCCTGGAGGCGGCCTCGGCCGCGGTGCGGTCCGTCGAGGAGCGGATGCTGTCCGGACTGACCGGGGAGGACCGGTCGGAGGCGTTCCGGATACTGCGGAGCATGACCCGGGCACTGCGCGAGGGCCCGGTCGACTCCTGAGGCCAGGATGCCTCCGCAGGGCACACGACAAAGGCCCCGCCGCTCGCGACGGGGCCTTTGCCCACATGGGGTACCGGGAAGGCCGGGGACGTACCCCGGGCTTCGGGTGGTGGAGATGGCGGGAATCGAACCCGCGTCCAACGGTGCGGAATCAGGGCTTCTCCGTGTGCAGTTCGCTACGATTTTCTCGGCCCCGGAGATCACGCGAACAAGTCTCCGACGGGCCCAGTCACTGTTTGGTTTCCCTCTTCACCCCGTGACCGGGATCAAGGTTTAGTCCCCTAGCTGATGCCAGGATCCGGGTCGGGAACAGCCCCGGGCTGACACTCCGCAGAGTCTTCGCTTGCTACCTGATCAGGCAGCGAGGGCGAAGGCGGAGGAATCGCGCTTGGTATTGGCGATTATTTTTTTCGGCCTGTGGTTTACGAGATCATGGCCGCTTCCTCGACACGCTTCCCCTGCTTCGACAGCCGCTGTCGAAACCGATCATCCCCATGTTGATTTTTCAAACGCTCGCACCGGCTGTGCGGTACGGGCCCATCGTACGTGAACAACGCGGGTCGGTGCCAGCGTATTCCGGGGCGCCCGGCGGGCGCACGGGCCCGCTCAGCCCAGCGTGCCCCGCTCGCGGCGCTTCGCCGCCGCGATCACGCGGTCGGACTCGCGACGGTCCTGGCGCTCGCGCAGGGTCTGCCGCTTGTCGTACTCCTTCTTGCCGCGCGCGAGGGCGATCTCCGCCTTTGCCCGGCCGTCCTTGAAGTAGAGGGCCAGCGGCACGATCGTGTGCCCGGTCTCCTGGGACTTCGACGCCAGCCGGTCGATCTCCTCGCGGTGCAGGAGCAGCTTGCGCTTGCGACGCACGGAGTGGTTGGTCCAGGTGCCCTGGCTGTACTCGGGGATGTGCGCGTTGTGCAGCCACGCCTCGTTCCCGTCGATCTGCACGAAGCCGTCGACCAGGGAGGCCCGTCCCTGGCGCAGCGACTTCACCTCGGTGCCGCTCAGGACGAGGCCGGCCTCGAAGACGTCGATGATCGCGTAGTCGTGGCGTGCCTTCTTGTTCTGCGCGACGATGCGCCGCTTGCCGCCCTTCTCGCCGTCCCGCGCCTTCGCGGTCGCCTTGCCCTGCTTCGGCTGGGCCTCTTTCGGTACGTACATTCCCTTGGCCATAGTGCTGGCCATTTTCGCACCTCGGAGGGGGTGGGGGGAAAGCCGTTTACGCGAGCGGCGCGAGGGGTTCGGGACTCAGGAGCGGCCGAGGCCCGACAGGACGTTCCTCGCGCGGGCGAGTGCGTCCCCCTCGGCCTCCAGGTCGGGGGTGATGCCGCGGCCGTCGACGCCACGGCCGGAGGGGGTGCGGTAGTGGCCGACGGTCAGTTCGGCGACGGAGCCGTCGGGCAGCCGGCTCGGCATCTGCACCGAGCCCTTGCCGAAGGTGCGGGTGCCCACGACGATCGCCCGGCAGCGGTCCTGGAGGGCCCCGGTGAGGAGTTCGGCCGCGCTCATCGTGCCGCTGTCGACGAGCACGACCACGGGTCTGGTGGTGTCGCCGCCGCGTCCGGCGTGCAGTGCGCGCTGCTCGCCGCCGATGTCGTAGGTGGCGACGAGGCCGCCGTCGAGGAAGGCGGAGGCGGCGGTGACGGCCTCGGCGACCAGGCCGCCGGAGTTGCCGCGCAGGTCGAGGACGATCCCGTCGCGCGCGGGCGCCCCGGCGACGGCGGCGCGCACCTGGTCGCCGGTGCCCTTGGTGAAGGCGGCGACCCTGATCACGGTGGTCCGGCCGGCGACCCGGCGCGTGGTGACGTCCTCGGTGGACAGCCGGGCCCGGCGCAGGGTCTTCGTCCACACGCGGCCGTCGCGCTGGAGGCCGAGGGAGACGCGGGTGCCGGCGGTGGCGTCCCGGCCCCCGCCGTTCTCGGTGTCCCCGCGCAGTATGGAGACGACCTCGGTGACGGGGCGGTCGTCGACCCGCTTCCCGTCGACGCTGCGCAGCCGGTCCCCGGCGCGGATGCCGGCGGCGGCCGCGGGGGAGCCGGGGCGGACCCGGGTGACCTCGATGCGGCCGTCGCTCTCGCGCCCGGCGGAGAGCCCGACGCCGGTGTACTCGCCGTCCAGGGACTCCTGGAACTCCTCGTACTCGTCCGGGGAGTAGACGGCGCCCCAGCGGTCGCCGCTGCGGCTGACGGCCCGCTCGGCGGCTTCCAGGGGCGAGGTGCCCTCGGCCATCGCGCGGGCGGCGGCCCGGGTGACCTCCTGCTGCCGTGCGGCGACGGGACCGCCCGCGTCGTCCGTGGGGGTTCCCTGGGCCGCGGCTTGGCTCGCGCCGAGGCTCTCGTTGAACGAGCCGGTCGCGGCGCCGGCCACCAGCACGCTCGCGAAGACCAGCGTCAGCGCGGCCCCGCGGCCGGAGCGGCGGGGCGGTGGGAAGAGCGGGCCGTGGGGGGCTGGCATGGCGGTGAGTCTAGGGGAAGAGTGCCTGGGGAACGGGCGGTTGCCCCGCCCGCCCCGTTGGCATTCGTCACACCTTCAGATACTTGCGCAGCGCGAAGAACGCGGCGAGGGAGGGCATCAGGACGCTCGCCGCGAGGATGAGCGGGAGCTTCGTCAGGACGGAGTCCCAGCCGACGAAGTTGATCAGGGTGAGCTTGCCGGACAGGGCCATGCCGTGGTCGACGGTGAAGTAGCGGCCGAAGACCAGGAAGACGCACGCCACGCCGCCGCCGATGAGGCCGGCGACCGCCGCCTCCATGATGAACGGGGCCTGGATGTAGAAGCCGGAGGCGCCCACGAGCCGCATGATGCCGGTCTCGCGGCGGCGGCTGAACGCCGAGACCCGCACCGTGTTGACGATCAGCAGGAGCGCGACGACCAGCATCAGCGTCATCACGCCGAGCGCCGCCCGGTTCATCAGGTTGAGCAGCTCGAACAGGTTGTCCAGGATGCCCTTCTGGTCCTGCACCGACTGCACACCGGCCCGCCCGTCGAAGGCGGTCGCGATGACCTGGTACTTCTGCGGGTCCTTGAGCTTGATGCGGTACGACTCCTGCATCTGGTCCGGGGTGAGGGAGCTGACCAGGGGCGAGTCGCCGAACTGCTCCTTGTAGTGCTTGTACGCCTCGTCCTGCGACTCGTAGGTGACCTTGTCGACCACCGACATCTTGCTCAGGTCGGCCTTGATCTGGTCCTTCTGCTCCGAAGTCACCGCACCCTTGGCGCAGTTGGGGTCGGAGTCGGCGTCGCTCTTGTTGCAGAGGAAGATCGAGACGTTGACCTTGTCGTACCAGTAGCCCTTCATCTGGGACACCTGGTCGCTCATCACGAGGGACGCGCCGAACAGGGCCAGGGACAGGGCTACCGAGACGATGACCGCGAAGGTCATCGTCAGGTTGCGGCGGAGACCGACGCCGATCTCCGAAAGCACGAACTGGGCGCGCATGGCGTCTGGTTAAGCCTTTCCGTTCCTCGTCGTCAGTGCTGGTAGCCGTAGACGCCGCGCACCTGGTCGCGGACGAGGCGGCCCTTCTCCAGCTCGATGACGCGCTTGCGCATCTGGTCAACGATGTTCTGGTCGTGGGTGGCCATCACCACGGTGGTGCCGGTGCGGTTGATGCGGTCCAGCAGCTTCATGATGCCGACGGAGGTCTGCGGGTCGAGGTTGCCTGTGGGCTCGTCGCAGATCAGCAGCTTGGGCCGGTTGACGAAGGCGCGTGCGATGGCGACGCGCTGCTGCTCACCGCCGGACAGCTCGCCCGGCATGCGGTCCTCCTTGCCGCCGAGCCCGACGAGGTCGAGCACCTGTGGCACGGACTTGCGGGTCTCGCCGCGGGACTTGCCGATCACCTCCTGGGCGAAGGCGACGTTCTCGGCGACCGTCTTGTTCGGCAGCAGCCGGAAGTCCTGGAACACGGTGCCGAGCTGGCGCCGGATCTGCGGAACCTTCCAGTTGGAGACGCGGGCGAGGTCCTTGCCGAGGACGTGGACCTGGCCGTGGCTGCACCGCTCCTCGCGCAGGATCAGGCGCAGGAAGGTGGACTTTCCGGAGCCGGACGATCCCACGAGGAACACGAACTCGCCCTTCTCCACCTCCAGGGAGACATCCCTGAGCGCGGGGCGGGTCTGCTTGGGGTAGACCTTGGAGACGTTGTCGAATCGGATCACGGGATGCACCACAAGTCGCCGGGGTTGGTGAGCGTGACCATACGCGAACCGGATGTGTGCGTGCAGTCGTCGGTGGGCATGCGCGAATGTTGTGCGTTTTGTCGGGGGTCCCGGGGCCGCCCGTCTTCCCGGGCGGCGCCGCGCGCGGCCGCGGAACCTGGCACAGTGGGAGGTGGTGGCCGCCGGCCGGGAACGGAACGGGCGTCCGGCACGTTGTACGGGGTGAAGGCGGGCGAGGAGGGCGAGGCGCATGACGTACGACCGATTGGTGTGCGCGAACTGTGCCGCACCCGTGAGCGAGGGCCGCTGCCCGGTGTGCCGGGCCAGCAGGGAGCGGCTTCAGCAGCAGCAGAACCCGTTCTCCCACGTCAATCCGGTGACGCTGATCGCACTGCTCGTGGTGCTGATCGCGGCGCTGGCACTGGTGGCACACCAGACGGTGTAGCCCCGCGAGACTTCCCCCCGGCCGCCGGACGTCGACGGGCCCGGGGGTACGCGAAAGGCCCGGAGCCGGCTGCTCCGGGCCTTTCCTCGTCACGTCATGCCTCGTGGGTCGCCTCCGGCGTCACGAGGTGCGCACGGCGTTCAGGCCGCGGCGCCGTCCCGGCCGCTCACCAGACGGGGCAGGAAGCGGAAGCCGATGCCGCCCGCGATCATCGTGGCCGCGCCGACCAGCAGGAACATGGTCTGACCCGCACCGGTCTCGGCCAGCTCGCCGTCGTCGCCACCCTGGGCGGTGGTGTCCGGGGCGTCCACGCCGGTGTCGGTCAGGGCGGAGGAACCCCTGCCCTGCTCGACGGGCTTGTTGCCGCCGCCGTCGGTCTCGGTACCGCCGGAGCCGGAGCCACCGCCGTTGCCGCCACCGCCGTTGCCGGAGCCACCGTTGCCGGAGCCGCCGCCGTTTCCGTTGCCGCCGTTGTCACCGGTGCCGCCGTTGCCGTTGCCACCGGCATTGCCGTTGCCACCGTTGCCGTTGCCACCGGCGTTGCCGTTGCCCTCGGAGGAGCCGGCGGACGTGCCTTCCGACGCCCCGGTGGAGGTGCCCTCGGAACCGCCCTCGGAGGAGCCGACGGACGTCCCCTCGGAACCGCCCTCGGAGGTACCGGTGGAGGTGCCCTCGGAACCGCCCTCGGAAGTACCGGTGGAGGTGCCCTCGGACCCTCCTTCGGAGGTGCCCGTCGAGGTCCCTTCGGAGGTGCCCTCGGAAGCGCCGAGGGACGAACCCTCCGTCGCACCGAGGGAGGCGCCCTCCGTCAGCCCCTCGTCGTCACCCGGCGCATCCTCGCCCGTCTTCACCTGGGCGTTGATCCCGTTGCTGTCCGCGTTCACGTTGAGCTCGAGCGCGGAGGCCGCGCCTGCGGCCGTCAGCGACGCACCCGCGGCGATCACGGCACCCGCGGCGACACGCGCCACGCGGATCCGCGTCTTCTTCGTCATATGACTGCTACCCCCAGTAGCTGATCGTCAGTGGAGCAGCGCCACGGGGCCGTGATCAACGGAGGCAGGTCGTGAATGGAGCTCCCCCGGTTCACATGCGCCCCGATAATGCGCATGCCACCCGACACCTTTCCGATTTTTTTAAGCAACGTCAAGGCCGTTGCGTACACGATGTCCGATAGTGCCGCTTTCGCCACGAGAGGTCGCAGACAAAAGGCAACTGTCGCCCCGGAGGCGGCAGTTGCCTTGTCGACAAAATGGTTGCTTCCGGGGCGGCCGGACCGCCCCGGGAACCGGGCCCTACTTCTCCTGCTGCTTGCGCCAGCGAATGCCGGCCTCGAGGAAGCCGTCGATCTCGCCGTTGAACACGGCCTCGGGGTTGCCGACCTCGAAGTCGGTGCGCAGGTCCTTGACCATCTGGTACGGGTGCAGGACGTACGAACGCATCTGGTTGCCCCAGGAGTTGCCGCCGTCGCCCTTGAGCGCGTCCATCTTGGCCTGCTCCTCCTGGCGGCGCCGCTCGAGCAGCTTGGCCTGGAGGACGTTCATCGCGGTCGCCTTGTTCTGGATCTGCGAGCGCTCGTTCTGGCAGGACACGACGATCCCGGTGGGGATGTGGGTCAGGCGCACCGCGGAGTCGGTCGTGTTGACGCCCTGGCCGCCGGGACCGGAGGACCGGTAGACGTCGACCCGCAGCTCGGACTCGTCGATCTCGACGTGGTCGGTCTGCTCGACGACGGGGAGGATCTCCACGCCCGCGAAGCTGGTCTGGCGCCGGCCCTGGTTGTCGTAGGGCGAGATGCGCACGAGGCGGTGGGTGCCCTGCTCGACGGAGAGGGTGCCGTAGGCGTACGGCGCCTGCACGGCGAAGGTGGTCGACTTGATGCCGGCCTCCTCCGCGTACGAGGTCTCGTAGACCTCGGTCTTGTAGCCGCGCTGCTCGGCCCAGCGCAGGTACATGCGCTGGAGCTTCTCGGCGAAGTCCGCGGCGTCGACGCCGCCGGCCTCGGCGCGGATGTTGACGAGGGCCTCGCGGGAGTCGTACTCGCCGGAGAGGAGGGTGCGGACCTCCATCTCGTCCAGCGCCTTGCGTACGGCCGTGAGCTCGGACTCGGCCTCGGCGCGGGTGTCCGGGTCGTCCTCCTCCTCGGCCATCTCGAACAGGACGCCGAGGTCGTCGATCCTGCCGCGCAGGGCCTCGGCCTTGCGGACCTCGGCCTGGAGGTGGGACAGCTTGCTGGTGATCTTCTGCGCCTCGTCCGGGTTGTCCCAGAGGGACGGCGCGGCCGCCTGCTCCTCGAGCACGGCGATGTCTGCCCTCAGCTTGTCGAGGTCCAGGACGGCCTCGATGGACTCCATGGTGGAGGAGAGGGACTTGAGCTCTTCGGATACGTCGACGACTGCCACGCTCCCCAGCGTAACGGTTCCGCCGGACGGGCAAGGGCGCAGGAGAGCCCCGGGGGGTGTGAGCGCGCGGTCACCCGCGCCCCTTCCCGGGGCTCCGGGGCGCGGGTGGCGCGGACGCTACGGAACCGCCGGGGCGGAGTTGTTGGAGTCCTGCGGGGGGACGTCGCCCTCGTCGTCCGACAGGGCGGCCCAGGCGCCCAGTCCCGCCGCGGCGACGAGGACCAGGGCGGCCGCCCCGAGCGTCAGGCGCCGTCGGCGCGCCATCGCCCGGTTCCGCGCGGAGCCGGGCTCCGGGGCCCCCGCCGCCCGCGGCACCGTGGCGGTGCCCCGGGCGCCCCCGGCGAGCTCGTCCGGGCCCGGCACGCGCATCGACGTGTGCGTGTCCCGGTTGGAGTCCGGCTTCGCGCCGGGCACCAGGGGCACGGCGCCCCGCCGCACCCGCGGCTCGCCCCGGCTCCCGGCCGCCGTCCCGTCCTCGGCCCCCTCGGCGGGGTCCTCGGCGCTCTCGTCCTCCTCCGGCTCGGATCCCGGCTCGTCCACGTCCAGCGGGGGCATCCCCGCGAGCGAGGGGAGCTGCTCCCGCAGCCGCGCCGCCAGCTCGGAGGCCCGCAGCCGGGAGGCCGGCGCCTTGGCCAGGCACTGGACGAGGAGCTGCCACAGCTCGTCGGGGATGCCGGGCAGCGGCGCCACCGTCTCCGTGACGTGCCGGCGCAGCACCGCCCCGGGGTGTCCGCCGCCGAAGGGCGTGAACCCGGCGAGCAGCTCGTACAGGACCGTGGCCAGCGCGTAGATGTCGACGGCCGCGCGGGGCGGCAGTCCCTCGACGATCTCCGGGGCCAGGTAGTCCGGCGTGCCGATGATCTTCGTGGCGCGGGTCCTGCGCGGGGTGTCGATGAGTTTGGCCACACCGAAGTCGGTCAGCAGCGCGGGGTGGGCGCCGCCGGGTCCGAGGGGGCCCTGCATGTCGAGGAGGACGTTCTCCGGCTTGACGTCGCGGTGGACGACCCCGGCCGCGTGGGCCGCGGCCAGCGCGTCGGCGACGTCGGCGACGATCGCGACCGCCGCCTCGGGTGCCATGCGGCGCTCCCGGTCCAGGCGGGTGCGCAGGTCGGTGCCGCGCACGAGGTCCATGACGAGGGCCAGGTCGTTGCCGTCGACCACGAGGTCGTGCACCGAGACGATGTGGGGGTGGTCCAGGCCCAGCAGTGCCGTGCGCTCCTGGACGAACCGTCCCACCAGTTCCTGGTCGGAGGCGAGGTCCTCGCGCAGCAGCTTGACGGCCACCGGGCCGTCCGGCCCCTCGCCCAGCCACACCGTGCCGGCGCTTCCCCGTCCCAGGACCTGGTGCGCGGTGTACCGACTGCCGATCTTCCGTGCCAAGGCTGCTCCGCTCGCTCCAACGGTCCGCGTGTTGTCGCCAAAACTACGCGCCGCGGGAGCCGGCCTTCACCCGGGCGACGGAAATCACCCGGTGGGTGTCGACAAATCCCCGAGGTCGGGGTGCGGAGGTGCGCACCCCGAACCCCGCGGGAAGGGTCCTAGGGCCTCTCGTTTGGATCAGGCCGGCTGGGAGGCGCCGTACGTCCTCGGCCGACCCGAGCGGGGTCCGGTGCGTGCGGCTGCAAGGCGGAGGAGGGCGCCAGGGCGGAGTCCTGGCAACCGACGACAACGCCGCAGAGGCGCGTGCCGGACCCCGCGACGCCGGGATGATCCAAACGAGAGGCCCTAGTTGCCCAGCTTTCGCAGCAGGTCCCCGGCCCGCGAGAACCAGTGGCTGATCTCGCTCCAGTAGCCCCTGCCCGTGCCGATCCAGTCCCGCAGCGGGCTCAGTTCCCAGACCAGCCAGCTCGCGACGACCAGGATGACGAGCGTGAACAGGCAGCCCTTGAGGCAGCCGAGACCCGGGATCTTCATCGGGTTGGCGCCGCGCTGCCGCGGCGCCCTCGGCTCGCGCTCCGGGGCGGGCCGCCGGGGCTCCGGGGCGGGGGCGTAACGCTGCGGCTGGGGCGCCGGGGCGTACTGCTGCGGCTGAGGGGTCTCCCGGCGGCGCTGCGGGGCCCGCTGGGGGGCGTACCGCTGCTGTCCGGGCTGCTGCTGTTGCGGGTAGCCGTAGCCGTCCTGCGGGGGCTGCTGCCTGCGGGGCTGCTGCTGGGGGCGGGCGACCTGGCGCTGCGGGCGGCGGCGCAGCGGGTCCTCGTTCGGGTCGAGGTACTGCACCTGGGTCTGGTCGTTGCGGTCGCGGGCCGCGCGGAGCTGGTTCTGCCAGGGGTGCGGCTGGTCGGGGTCGCCCGCCTCGCCCTGGCCGGGTCCGCCCGGGGGCACCGGGGGCAGGACGGCGGTGGGGTCGGCCGCGCCGGTCTGCGGGAGGACGGCGGTGGGATCGGCGGCGCCGGGGGTGTGCGGGAGGACGCTGGTGGCGCCGTTGGGGTCGATGCCGTTGGGGAAGGTGGGGTCGTGCGGCGCGTTCTGGCCGTAGCCGCCCGCGGTGTGCGGCAGGACCTGGGTCGGGTCCGCGGCGCCCGGGGTGCCGGGCACGGGGGCCGGGTCGAGGTCGGGGCCGAGCAGGGCGCCGACGCCCTCGGCCGCGGCGATCGCGGCGGAGTTGGCGTGCACGCCGATGCCGTCGGCGACGACCCGCAGGGCGCGGGCCAGGTTCTCGGCGCTGGGGCGCTGGTCGGGGTTCTTGCGCAGGCAGCGCTCGATCACCGTCCACAGCGGGTCCGGCACGGTGGAGGGGCGGCGCGGCTCGGCGCTCAGGTGCTGGTGCAGCACCTCGAGGGCGCTGCCGCCGCCGAACGGGGGGCGGCCGGTGACCAGCTCGTACAGCATGATCCCGGCGCCGTAGATGTCCACTGCGGAGGTCTGCGGGCGGCCCTCGGCGGACTCCGGCGCGATGTACGCGGGGGTGCCGACGAACTCCTGGGTGCGGGTCAGACCCGGGGAGTCGGCGAGGCGGGCGATGCCGAAGTCGGTGAGCATCGGGTGCATCTCGCCGCCGTCCTGCCGGAGCAGGACGTTCGCGGGCTTGAGGTCGCGGTGCACCACGCCGTCGGCGTGGCTGGCGGCCAGCGCGTCGGCGACCTGGGCGGTCAGCAGGGAGGCCGCGACGGGGGTGAGGGGGCCGTTCTCCCGCAGGTAGCGGTGCAGGTCGGGGCCGTCGACGATGTCCATGACGAGGGCCAGCAGATCGCCCTCGACGACCAGGTCCCGCACCCGGACGATGTTCGGGTGGGTCAGCCGGAGCAGGACGGAGCGCTCCCGCAGGAAGCGCATCACGATGTCCGGGTCGCTCGCGAGCTCCTCCTTGAGGACCTTGATCGCGACGGTCTCGCCCGGCCGGCCGGCGACGGCCGCCTCGGAGCCCGCGGTCTCGCGCTGGCTCGCACGCCACACCGTGCCCGTGGCACCGCGTCCGAGCGGCTCCTCGAGCAGGTACTTGCTGCCTACCGGCCGCACGTCATGGGCTCCCTGCTGATCGGGGTGTCTGGTCCGTACACCGTTGTCCACCTCGCACGCCGTGCCGTTCCGGGCCTCGGAGCACGGGTTCCGGAGCACGGGTTCCGGGTGTTCCGACCCACTGTAGTGGGGTGCCGGAGCGCACCGGGTTGTCAAGCTCCCCGACCCGCGCGGGGGTCCTCGGGCGGTCCGGCGCGCTCCCCCGCAGGGGTACGTGCCGGCCGCCGCACATGTTCGACGGGAAGACGCGCGCTCCGGGGCGGTTGGTTGCCCCGCGCGGTGTCCGGGACCGGCGGGTGTGCTCGGCGACCGTCCCCGCCCCGGTCGCCGAGCACTCCCGGACCGATCACGGGCGGACCCCGAGTGGTCATCGGAGGATCGGAGCAGGTCATCGGGCGGGCACTTTTGCGGGCAGAGCCGACCAATCAAGATCACTTGCCCTCGCTGGGCGGGCGCGTTGTCAGCGGCAGGTGCGAGGATGCCTCCAGTTACTGGCCGATGTGCTCGTGAGCGGTGGGGGAAGTCCGGGGGAGGCCCGCGGTGGGGGACCGCGGGCGGCGCCTTCGTCCCCGCCCGCGGGTGCTTGCGCAGAAGGGACCGCTGACGGCGATGCAGATCCGGCTGACCGTCGTTGACCCGCTGGGCCCGCCCGCGGAGCCCGGAGCGCGGGCCGCGAGCCGCGACGTCCAGGTCACCGCTCCCGCCGGGACGGCGCTGGCCGCGGTGGTCGGTGACCTCGTCTCGGCGGTGGGCGGCGGGGACGGCCCGACGGTGCTGTACGCGGGGGCGGAGCGGCTCGACCCGCAGCGCCGCACCCTCGGCGAGCCGCCCCTGACCGACGGCGCCGTGCTCTCGCTGGGCGCCCCGGCGGAACCGGCACCGGAGGCGGCGGACGAGGTCTCGGCGGAGCTGCACGTCGTGGCGGGCCCGGACGCGGGCGGGGTGCACCTGCTGCACGGCGGCCAGATCCGGGTGGGCCGCTCGGCCGAGGCCGATGTCCCGCTCGACGACCCGGACGTCTCCCGGCTGCACTGCGCGGTCACCGTCGCGCCCGACGGCCGGGTCACCGTCGCCGACCTGGGCTCCACCAACGGCACCACGCTGGACGGCGTCCGCGTCACCGGCCGCCCGGTGCGCCTGGCCCCGGGCGCGCTCCTGCGCCTCGGCGAGTCGACGCTGCGGCTGGCCCCGCCGGGAGACGTGCCCGCGGTGCCCACGACGCCGGACGGCGAGGGGCACACCCGGGTCCGGGTCACCGGCGCGCCCCCGGTCGCGGGTACGGGTACGGCGCCGGTGGCGCCCGGGAGCGTCGCGTCCGCCGCCCCGCGGCCGGCCGGCCGCCAGGAGCACGGCCTCCCCGAGCACGGCCCCACGGCCGACGGGCAGGCCGCGCCGAGGGCGTACGGGACCGGGACGCCGGGCGCGCACGGCCATCCGGCGGCCGAACCGTCCGGCGCGTACGGCGGTGGCGGTGCGGGGACCGGCTCCCGGGCGGGCGCCACGCACCTCGCCGCCCACGACGCCGTCGGCGACGGCGACCGCGCGAACGGTTCCGCCGGGCCGCAGGGACACGAGGGCCCTCACGGTTTCGGCCACGACGGCGGCCCCGGTCCGGCCGGAGCACCCGGGCGGGACGCCGGTGTGCCGAGGGGCGCCGACGGACGGGGCGCGGAGGCCCGGGGCCGCAAGGGCACACCCGTGCGCGGCACCGAGGAGCCCGACCTGCCCGCCCCCGGCGAACCCGGAGCCGGGGCCCGGCGGCGCGGCGGCCTCGCCGCGTGGGCCCGGCGGCTGGCCGGGAGCCGGGAGGACGCGCCGGCGGGCGGCGGGCCGACCGGGCACGCCGAGGGCGTCGCCCCCACCCTTCCGCACCGCCCGCAGGGGCCCGAGAAATGGCCGGATCCCGCCGCGCTGCTGCTGACGGCGCTGCGCCCGGGGCCCCGGCTGTGGGAGCGCGGGCCGCTGCACCCGGAGGCGCTCACCGTGCGCCTCGGCACCGCCGACCTGCCCGCCGCGCCCGACGGCTCGGGCCCGCTGCTGTCCGTGCCGGTGACCACCGGGCTGCGCGAGGTCGGTTCCCTGGGGCTGGCCGGGCCCCGCGCGCGCCTGGGCGGACTCGCCCGCGCCGTCCTCGCCCAGCTCGCCGCGCTGCACTCCCCCGACGCCCTCGAACTCGTCCTGATCAGCGCGGACCGCGCCCGCCCCGTCGAGGAGCGCACGGCGGAATGGTCCTGGCTCGGCTGGCTGCCGCACCTCGTCCCGGCGCACGGCCAGGACTGCCGACTCCTGCTCGCCCACGACCGCGAGCAGGCGGTGGCCCGGACGGCGGAGCTCCTGCGCCGCCTGGACGACCGGCTCGCGGAGCCCCCCTCCGGCGCGGCCGCCCGGGTGCCGCGCCAGGCCGGCCCCGGGGACGGGGCGGAGAAGGGGGCCCTGCGGCGCCCCTCCTGGGCCCGGGACGGGGCGGAGTCCACCGCACCGTACGCCGGTCCCCGCACGGTGCTCGTGGTGGACGGCGACCCCGGCGGCCCGGAGGTGCGCGAGGCCGTGGTGCGCCTGGTGCGCGAGGGGCCCCGGGCCGGCATCCATGTGATCTGTCTGGCCGAGACGGCGGCGGCCTCCCCCGCCGCGCCGGCCGCTCAGACGTACGAGGCGGTGTGCGCCGCGTCGCCGACGTTCCGGGAGTGCGGGGCGGTCGCCCTGATCGGCGGTGACGTGGCCACGGCGGTGCACGTCCTGCGGGTCGCCTCGCACCCGGAGCCCGCCACCGGCGCTCCCCGCCCCACCGGGCCCGAGGGGCACGGCTTCGCCGACGGTCCCGCCCCCTACGCCGGGGACGCCCTCGGCGAGGGCCCGGGCGCCCCGACCGCCCGCGCCCGGGGCGCACGGAGCGGCCCGTCCGCCCAGGGGCGCGTCGGGGCCCCCGGCGGCATCCCGGGCCCGCGCGGCACGCACGAAGCCCGCGAGGCCCACGAGGCGCACGCAGCCCACGGCACCCCCGGCACGCACGGCCCGGTGAGCGCCCCCGGCTTCCCGTACGACCCCCAGGCCACGCACCACGACCGCACCGCCCGGACGCCGCACGGCCCGGCCGCCGGCGGGCGGACGGGCCGGGGCCCGGTGAGCGAGGGCACCCTCGCCGCCGTGGACGCGGTGTCCCTGGCCTGGGCCGAGCGCTTCGCCCGGGCGCTCGCCCCGTTGCGCACGGACGGACCCGCCGCCGGTTCTCTCCCGCATCCGGCGATCTCCACGCCGCTGCCCCGCAAGGCCCGGCTGCTGGACGAGTTGGGGCTGGCCCGCGCCACCCCCGCCTCGCTGATGGCCCGTTGGGCGGCCGCCGCCGACGACACCGAGTCGCTGGGCGGCCGCGCCTGGGCGGTGCTCGGGGCGGGCCCGCGCGGCCCGGTCGTCGTGGACCTCGCCGCCGACGGCCCGCACCTGCTGGTGGAGGGGCCCTCGGGCAGCGGTCGGACGGAGCTGCTGCGGGCGGTCGCCGCCTCCCTCGCGGCGGCCGAACGCCCGGACCGCCTCGGCCTGGTGCTGATAGACGGCCGCGACTGCGGGCCGCACGCCTCCGGTGCGGACGACGGGCTGCGGCTGTGCACGGACCTCCCCCATGTCACCACCCACCTGGCCGCCAACGACCCCGTCCGCATGCGGGAGTTCGCGCAGGCGCTGAGCGCGGAGCTGAAGCGGCGCGCCGAACTGCTGGGCCGGCTCGACTTCACCCAGTGGCACGCGCAGCGGATGGTGTCGCGGCGGATGGTCCCCCAGCGGGCGGCGGGCGGCGGTCAGGGACGGCGGCCCGGGGCGGCGCCCGACGGACCCTCCGGCAGTGACACCAGGTCAGCGACCTCCGGAACCACCGGGCCCGGGGCGGGCGCCGCCGACCTCGAGTCGCCGCCGAGCGCGACCCTGCGGCTCCGGCCGCCCGCGGCCCGCCGGTCCGCCGAGCCGGGGCCGCCGCTGGCCCGGCTGGTGGTCCTCGTGGACGACCTGGACGCGCTGCTCTCCCCCGCCCTCGGCTCCCCCGGCCGGCCCTCCGCCGGTTCGGTCGTCCGGGCCCTGGAGGCGGTGGCACGGGACGGGGAGCGGCTCGGCGTACACCTGGTGGCCGCGACGGGCGTGGACGGCGCCCGCACGTTCCGCGGCGAGCCCGGCGGGGCCGCCGGACTGCGGGTGCGCCTGCGGACTCCCGCCCAGGGGGCGGACGAACCCGCCCCCGGGCGCGGGCGGTTGACGTACGCCCACGGCATGGAGGGCACGCCCGGCGCGGAGGACCGCGACCTGCGGGCCACGGAGTTCCAGGGCGGCCGCGTCACCGGCCGCATCCCGCGTACGGCGACCGTGCGGCCCACCGTGGCCCTCGTGGAGTGGGAGCGCATGGGCGACCCGCCGGTCCGCCGCACGGTACGGGAACTGGGCAACGGGCCGACGGATCTCGCGCTGCTCGCCAGCGCGCTGGAACGCGCGGCCCGGTCGGTCTCCGCGACGGCGGTCCCCGCACTGCTCTGACAGGAGTCCCCCGTTCCCACGGGAGCCCCCTCGCCGCTCCGAGGGGGCTCCTCGGGCACCACACCGGTGCTCCACGGGCGCTCCGCCCCCGTCCCCGCGTCCCCCGGAACGCGCCCGGCCGCGCCCCGCCGGCCCACCGGCGAGACAACGACGTGGTCACGATGGCCCGCTTGACACGGTAGGCGCTCTTGCCGACCCGCGTGGCCCGGCGTACACCAGAGCGCACGGAACAGCGCCGGAACGACGTTCGACGAGGAACGACGAAGAACGGGGCAGTGATGCGCAGCACCAGGAGCAGCAAGTTCGGCACCGTCCATATCGACAGCACCGTCCATATCGACAACCACCGCACCGAGCACGCCGACACCACCGTCCGCAGCGACCGCACCCTCCGTACCGGAAAGACCTCACGCACGGCGAGACGCAGCGCCTTCGCCACCTCCGGCCGGCGGACGACCCGGGTCTCCGCCGTCCTCCTCGCCACCGCCCTCGCGCTCGCCGTCACCGGCTGCGGCGGGGACGACGACAACGACGGGGGAAGCACCAAACCCAGCGCCCGGGGTGACGGCGGGTCCACCGTCACCCTGCCCAAGCTGGACGGGGAGAGCCTGGAGGTCGCCGCCGTGTGGACCGGCGGCGAGCAGAAGAACTTCAAGAAGGTCCTCGCCGAGTTCGAGAAGCGCACCGGCGCCAAGGTCACGTTCGTGCCGGCCCAGGACCCGATCATCAACTTCCTCGGCTCCAAGGTCGCCGGTGGTCAGCCGCCGGACGTCGCGCTGCTGCCGCAGCCCGGCGCGATCAAGCAGGCCGTGGACAAGGGCTGGGCCAAGCCGCTGGGCGCGGAGGCGACGAAGGAGCTCGCCGAGAACTACTCGCAGGGCTGGCAGGACATCGGCAAGGTGGGCGGCAAGCAGTACGGCGCCTACTACAAGGCCGCGAACAAGTCGCTGATCTGGTACAACGCCAAGGTCTTCGAGAACGCGGGGGCGAGCGAGCCCAAGTCGTGGAAGGACCTGCTGAGCACGGCGCAGACCGTCTACGACTCCGGGGTCACCCCCTTCTCGGTGGGTGGCGCGGACGGCTGGACGCTCACCGACTGGTTCGAGAACGTCTATCTCTCCCAGGCCGGTCCGGAGAAGTACGACCAGCTCGCCCAGCACAAGATCAAGTGGACCGACCCCTCGGTCAAGCAGGCGCTGACCACGCTCGCGGAGATCTGGGGCAAGAAGGACTACGTCGCGGGCGGCGCGAAGGGCGCGCTGGGCACGGCGTTCCCGGAGTCGGTCACCCAGACCTTCACCGGAGGCGACCAGCCGAAGGCCGGCATGGTCTACGAGGGCGACTTCGCACAGGTCAACATCGCTGAGACCAAGGCGAAGATCGGCACGGACGCCAAGGTGTTCCCGTTCCCGGCCGTGGGCGACACCGCGCCCGTGGTCAGCGGCGGCGACGCGGCCGTCATCCTGGACGACTCCAAGGCCGCGCAGGCCCTGGTGACGTTCCTGGCCTCCCCGGACGCGGCGACCATCCAGGCCGAGCTGGGCGGTTACCTCTCCCCCAACAAGAACGTGCCGGACTCGGCGTACCCGAACGAGGTGCAGCGCACGATCGCCAAGTCGCTGGTCGCGGCCGGTGACGACTTCCGCTTCGACATGTCCGACCAGGCCCCGCAGGCCTTCGGCGGCACGCCCGGCAAGGGCGAGTGGAAGGAACTGCAGGACTTCCTGTCGAACCCGAAGGACGTGGCCCGCGCCCAGCAAAAGCTGGAGGCCGCCGCGGCCAAGGCGTACGGGGGCAAGGGTTGAGCCCGCGCGGGTCACGAGGGGACGGTGACCGGCGATGACGTCGGCCACCGCGGAGGGTGTCGCCGAGTCCCCGGCGACGCCCCCCGTCTCCCCGGGGCGCAAGAGCGTGACCGGCACCCGGCGCATGGTGGCAGCGCTGTTCCTGCTGCCCGCGCTGGTGCTGCTCGGCGCGCTCGTGGTCTACCCGATCGGGTACTCGGTCGTCCGCAGCTTCTACGACTCCTCCGGGAACGGCTTCGCGGGCTTCGACAACTACAAGGACCTCTTCACCGACGAGGGCATCCGCACGGCGCTGAAGAACAACATCATCTGGGTGGTGTTCGCGCCGACGGTCGCTACCGCGCTCGGCCTGGTGTTCGCGGTGCTGACCGAACGGGTGCGCTGGGGCACGGCGTTCAAGCTGGTCGTCTTCATGCCGATGGCGATCTCGATGCTCGCGGCCGGGATCATCTTCCGGCTGGTGTACGACCAGGACCCGGACAAGGGCGTCGCCAACGCGGTCTGGGTGGGCGTGCACGACACGTTCGCGCAGTCCTCCGCCTTCCCGAAGGCGCACCCCGGCCGCGAGTCGCCGCTCGTGGCCCGCGACGGCGGGTTCGTGACGAGGGCGGCGGTGCACACGGGCGACACGGTGAGCCTGCCGCTCGTGGGCGTGGCCCCCGACAAGATGCCCGAGGACGCGAAGCGGGCGGTCGCCCCGAAGGCCGACCCCGGGAAGATCTCGGGGACGACCTGGCAGGACTTCACGCGCGGCAAGGGCGTCGGCTCGCTCGGCGCGGTGGACGCCTCCGAGCATGGCTACGCGGGGATGCGGATCGAGGCGGTCGACGGGGCCGGGAAGGTCGTCGAGTCCACGAAGGCCGCGGACGACGGCACGTTCACCCTCTCGGCGAAGGCGGACGGGGCGCGTCTGCGGCTCCCCGCGAGCAACTTCAAGGAGCCGTACAACGGCGTCGACTGGCTCGGCCCCTCCCTCGTCACCCCCGCGGTCATCGGCTCCTACGTGTGGATGTGGGCCGGCTTCGCGATGGTGCTGATCGCGGCGGGCCTGGCCGGCATGCCGCGCGAGTTGCTGGAGGCGGCACGCGTGGACGGGGCCAACGAGTGGCAGGTCTTCCGCCGGGTCACGGTGCCGCTGCTGGCGCCGGTGCTCGGGGTCGTCGTGGTCACGCTGATGATCAACGTGCTGAAGGTCTTCGACCTGGTGTTCATCATTCCACCGGGCTCCTCCCAGGACGACGCCGACGTGCTCGCCCTGGAGCTGTACCGGAAGGGCTTCGCCGAGGACCAGCCGGGCGTCGCGAGCGCGATCGCGGTCTTCCTGCTGCTCCTCGTCATCCCGGTGATGCTCTTCAATATCCGGCGGCTGCGGCGGGAGGTGCGGCGATGAGGACTCGACCGCTTTCCGGCCGGGGGTCCGGGGGTCGTCCCCCGGGAAGACACAGCAATATCCGGCGGCTGCGGCGGGAGGTGCGGCGATGACGGCCGAGGCCGAGGGAACAGCCACGGCGGCGCCCGCGCCCGCGCCGCCGCCCGCCGAGGCCGTCAAGGCCCGGCGGTCCTGGGCGGCGCGGCTCGCCGAAGGGGTCAGCGGCGGTCTGCTGCGGGCCTTCCTGCTCCTCGTCGGCCTGTTCTGGCTGGTGCCGACGATCGGTCTGCTGCTCGCCTCGCTGCGCAAGCCGGAGGACATGAGCGCCTCCGGCTGGTGGAACGTGTTCAGCAAGCCCTCCCAACTCACCTTCGACAGCTACCAGAAGCTCCTGGAGAACGGTGACATCACCGACTCCCTGTGGAACACGGTGCTGATCACGGTTCCGGCGACGGTCCTGGTCGTGCTGATCGGTTCGCTGGCCGGGTACGCCTTCGCGTGGATGGACTTCCCGGGCCGCGACTGGTGGTTCCTGGGCGTGGTCGGGCTGCTCGTGGTGCCGGTGCAGGTGGCGCTCATCCCGATCGCCGAACTGTTCGGCAACATCGGGCTGTTCGGCTCGATCCTCGGCGTGGTGCTGTTCCACGTCGGGTTCGGGCTGCCGTTCGCGGTGTTCCTGCTGCGGAACTTCTTCGCGGAGATCCCGCGCGAACTGCTGGAGGCCGCCCGGCTGGACGGGGCGGGTGAACTCCGGCTGTTCCTGCGGGTGGTGATGCCGCTGGGCGGGCCGGCGATCGCGAGCCTGGGCATCTTCCAGTTCCTGTGGGTGTGGAACGACATGCTGGTCGCGCTGGTGTTCACCAAGGCGGGCACGCAGCCGATCACGGTCGCCCTGCAGACGCAGGTGCGGCAGTTCGGCAGCAACATCGACGTCCTGGCGCCCGGCGCCTTCATCTCGATGGTGATCCCGCTGGCCGTGTTCTTCGCGTTCCAGCGGCAGTTCGTGTCGGGCGTCATGGCGGGGGCGGTGAAGTAGCCGCCGCTTCCGGACGAGGTCCGCGCGAGCGCGCGGAAGGGGTGGGCCCGAGCACGGGTCCACCCCTTCCGTGTGCCGACACGCCGGGATGTCCCCCATATGCCACAAACGGCGTAACCGGATCACTCCTTCGGCCGTTCCCGGGCATATGCCCGCGCCGACCATATGGATGTCTTCGTGCCCCGGTTCAGTGTCATCGTCCCCGCGTACAAGGTGCAGGCCCATCTGCACGCCTGCCTGCGGTCCGTGCTGGAGCAGTCCTACCCGGACCTCGAACTGCTCGCGGTCGACGACTGCTCACCGGACTCCTGCGGGGCGATCATCGACGAGTTCGCCGCCCGGGACGCCCGGGTCGTGCCGCTCCACCTCCCGCGCACGTCCGGTTCCGGCCCGGCGCGCAACGCCGGGCTTGCGCGGGCGTGCGGGGACTACGTCCTCCTGCTGGACGGGGACGACAGCCTGACGCCGGGCGCGCTGGAGGCCCTCGCGGTCCGGCTGAAGGAGACGGAGGAACCGGACCTGCTGGTCTACGGGCACGCCTACGTCCTGTGGACGGGCGAGGAGGTGCCCGACCCGTTCGCCGACCGGCTCGCCGCCGCCGGGGACGGGCCGGTGCCCTCCTTCCGGCCGGAGGACCGCCCCGGCCTGCTGGCGCTGCCGCCGGTGGTGTGGAACAAGGCGTACCGGCGGGACTTCCTCGAACGGGAGCTCCTGCTGTTCCCGCCGGGCGGGCACGGCGACCCGGCGTGGACGTACCCGGTGCTCCTGACGGCGAAGTCGATCGCCCCGCTGGACCGGGTGTGCGTGCACCGCAGGCGGGGACGCCACCACGAGACGGGGGCCGGGGCCTCGTACCCCGGTGCCGTCTTCCCCGGCACGGGAGGCGGCCGTCCCTTCGACGTGTTCGCGCAGTACGACCGGGTCTTCGCGCGGCTCGCCGACCGCCCCGATCTGGCGCGCTGGCGGCCGGTGGTGTTCCACCGCATGGTCGACCATCTGACGGCGCTGTTCGAGGGGTGCGGGCGGCAGCTCCCGCGCGGGGCACGCGCCGAGTTCCTGCGCCGGGCGCGCGCCCACTGCCGGCGCCACCGGGTGCGCCGCGGGGGGCTGCGGAGGGCGGGCGGCGGCTCGCTGCCCGGTCCCGTGAGCGCCGGGCCCGCCCTGCCGGGCGCCGCCCGGGCGGAGGCGGGGCCGGGGGCCGGTCACCGGATGCGGCGGCTGCTCGTGCGGCTCGGCAGCCGCCGGACGTACCGGCTGCTGTCCCTGGCCGTCCTCCAGGCCCGGCGGGCCCGGCGCGCGGCCGGTCCGGTGGGCCGCGGTCTCGGCGCCGCCGCGCTGCGGCTGCACTACCGCACCCAGCGGCTGCTGCCCGTGCGGGCCGACCGCGCGGTGTTCGCCAGCCACGGCGGGCAGCCTTACGGCTGCAACCCGGGGGCGCTGGAGGCCGCGTTCCGGGAGCTGGCGCCGCGCATCCGTACGACGTGGATCACGCGCCCGGAGCACCGGCACACCGTCCCGCCGTGCACGCGGGGCGTGCGCCCCGGCTCGTTCGCGTACTGGACGGCGCTCGCCCGTTCGCGCTACCTCGTGGGCAACGCGCCCTTCGACGCGCGGCTGCGCAAGCGGCCCGGCCAGATCGTCGTCCAGACCCAGGCCGGCACCCCCCTCAAGCGGGTGGGCCTGGACGTCCGGGACCGTCCGGCCGTCGTCCGGGAGGGCGAGGTGGAGCGGCTGCTGCGGGACGCGGACCGGTGGGACTACGTGCTCTCCGGCAACCACCATCCTGGAGTACGGGCTGCCGCGCACCGACCGCTTCCACCGGGCGGGCGCCGAGGAGACGGCCCGGCTGCGGGCCTCTCTGGGCATCCCCCCGCACGCGGTGGCGGTGCTGTACGCACCGACGTTCCGCGACTACCGGCGCACCCCCTACCGGCCGCTGGACCCGGAACGGGTGCTGCGCCGGCTCGGTCCGGGCTTCGTGCTGCTGACCCGCGCGCACCCCGCGTACGGGGAGCCGATGGTCCGCGTCCGTGACGCGCCGGGCCTTCTCGACGTGTCCGGGCACCCGAGCGTGGAGTCCCTCTGCCTGGCCTCGGACGCGCTCCTCACGGACTACTCGTCGCTGATGTTCGACTACACGGGCCTCGACCGGCCCGTCGTGATCCACGCGGAAGACCGCGAGGCCTACGAGGCGGCCCGGGGTACCTACTTCGACCTGCGGACATTCCCCCCGGGCGAGGTGACGCACAGTGAGGACGAGGTGGTCGACGTCTTCCTCTCCGGCCGCTACGGCGGGATGCGGGCGGCGCGGCGGCGGGCCGCCTTCCGTGAGCGCTTCTGCCCGTACGACGACGGGCGGGCGGCGGAGCGGGTCGTGCGGCACGTGGTGTTCGGCGAGCGGGGGCTCGCGGCGGGCCGCCCGCCGGGCGTGGTGGAGCCGTGAGGGGTGGGGCCGTGCGGGCGGGGCGCCCCGGAGGGCGCCCCGTGCGCCGTACCGTGCCGCCTTATTCGACGACCAGCTCCACCGGCACGTTGCCGCGGGTGGCGTTGGAGTAGGGGCACACCTGGTGGGCCTGCTCGACGAGCTTGCGGCCGGTCTCCTGGTCGAGGCCGTCCGGGAGCTCGATGCGGAGGGTGACCGCCAGGGCGAATCCCTCGCCCTGCTTGCCGATGGAGACCTCGCCGGTCACGGCGGCCTCGCTGACGTCGACCTTGGCCTGCCGGCCGACGGCGCCGAGCGCGCTGGCGAAGCACGCGGCGTATCCGGCGGCGAAGAGCTGCTCGGGGTTGGTGCCCTTGCCGTCGCCGCCCATCTCCCGGGGGACGGAGAGGTCGAGGTCGAGCTTGCCGTCGGAGGTGACGGCACGTCCCTCACGGCCGTGGGTGGCGGTGGCGACGGCGGTGTAGAGCGCGTCCATGGGAAAACCATCCGTTCCTGGGTTCGGAGTGCTGCCTTGCCTTGCGGTACAGCCATAAGTGAAGCACGCAATTCAATTGTGTGCAACTAAATGACGTCGAGGGCTACCCTGGTGGCATGACCAGGACGCAGCACTCCACGACGCGGGAGGCCGAGATCCTCCGCCTCGACCGCCAGATCTGCTTCTCCCTGCACGCCGCCACCCGGGCCTTCAACGGCGTCTACCGGCTGGTCCTCCAGGACCTCGGGCTGACCTACCCGCAGTACCTGGTGATGCTGGTGCTGTGGGAGCACGGCGAGCTGCCGGTGAAGCGGCTCGGCGAGCACCTCCGGCTCGACTCCGGCACCCTCTCGCCGCTGCTCAAGCGCCTGGAGACGGCGGGGCTCGTGCGCCGGGAGCGCAGCGCACGGGACGAGCGCTCGGTCCAGGTGGGCCTCACCGAGCAGGGCACGGCGCTGCGCGAACGGGCGCTGGAGGTGCCGCGCCGCATCGGCGCCGCGACCGGCTTCGACGCGGACGAGGTCAGGGACCTCCAGGAGCGCCTGGACACCCTCACGGCCGCCCTCGACGCGGCGATCGCCCGGCCCGACGCGCTGAACGGGAACACCGCGACCCCGTGACGCCCGCGCGGACTCCCGAGCGGGGACTCCCGGCGGGTGACACGGGCGGGTGAGGCGGCCGCGCGAGACAGGCGGGCACGCGGGCGAGGGCGAGTGAGGCAGGCGGGTGAGCGTATCGCCCGAACTTGTACTCATCACATCCGTTCCTACCCGTTTGACGGTGTATCACCCGACATGCGGCTCTTGCCCGGCCTACGATCCGAGCTTGATGAGCACCTCGATCACCGCCGCCGCCCGCCGCCGCCCGCGCCCGCTGCTCGGCCTCGCCGCCGCCTGGCTCCTCAGCCGCGCCCTGATGCTGTGGCTGCTCGTCCACGACGACGCCCGGCCGCTCGGCCTGGGCGGCGTCTCGCGCGAGGTGCACCATCTGTACTTCCACTGGTACGGGATCCTCGTCCACGGGGCCTTCCCGGTCGGCGACCCCATGTGGCAGTACCCGCCCGGCGCCGGTCTCGTCCTGCTGTCGCCCGCGCTGCTGCCGGGGGTGACCTACTTCCAGGGCTTCGTCGCGCTCACCCTCCTCACCGACCTGGCGGTGCTGCTCGCCCTGCTGCGCACGGGGCTGCGCACCGGCCGCAGCCTGCGCGGCGCCGCCCTGTGGATCGGCGGGCTGCCGCTGCTGCTGCACCTTCCGCTGGCCCGCTACGACGTGCAGGTCACCGCCTTCGCCGTGCTCTCCCTGCTGGCCCTCACCCGCTCCCCCCGCGTCTGTGGCGCACTCGCGGGTCTGGGCGCCCTGGTGAAGGTCTGGCCGGCACTGGTGCTCATCGGCACCCCGCGCGGCCGTGACTCCCGGCGGGCCTGGGCCTCGGCCGCCCTCGCCGCGGCCGCGCTGCTGACGCTCCTCGCCACACTGTTCCGCACCCCCTTCGACTTCCTGCGCCAGCAGGGCGGGCGGGGCGTGCAGATCGAGTCGCTCGGCGGCACGGTCCTCGGCCTCGCCCGCCGCGCCGGCTGGCCCGGACGCACCCGGTACCAGTTCGGGGCGCGGGAGTTCGTGGGCCCGTACGTGCACCAGGTGGCCACGGTCTCGCTCGCGCTCACCGTCCTCGCCTTCGGCCTGCTGCTGGTGTGGCGGCTGCGGGCCCGGCACTGGACGACGGCCACGCCGTCCGACGCGGCGCTCGCGGCGGTGCTGCTGTTCACCGTGACCAGCCGGGTCATCAGCCCGCAGTACATGGTGTGGCTGGTGGGCCTGGCCGCCGTCTGCCTGACCTCCCGGCACACCACCCAGCGCCCGGTGGCCTGGCTGATCCTGGCGGCGACCGCGACCAGCACGGTGGTGTACCCGGCGCTCTACATCGAGGTCATGAGGTCGAGCTGGACGGGCTGCCTGCTGATGCTGACCCGCAACGGGCTGCTGGCCTGCGCGGCGGTGCTGTCGCTGGTGCGGCTGTGGCGGGCCACCGCGAAACGCCCCGAGGCGGTCGTCCCGCCCCGGGAGCCCCGGCCCGGTTCCTCCCGTCTCCCGGACGACAGGCTGAGCGTCTCCTGACGAAGGGGCGGTGCCTGTCACTCTCATTCAGACGAATCGGTGCGTGATTCCCATGGATCCAGCCTCCGCCGCGCGAGGGACACCGGACCGGCCCCCGCGTGAGGGTGACCGGGACGGTGCCGTCGCGGTCGTGGTCATCGGATACCGGGACGCCGCCCACGTCACCACCGCCGTGCGGTCCGCGCTGGCGCAGGGTCCCGCCGTGCGCGAGGTGATCGCGGTCGACGACTGCTCACCGGACGGCAGCGCCGGCCTGCTGGCGGCACTCGCCGCCGGGGAGCCGCGCCTGCGGGTGATCCGCCGCACGGTCAACAGCGGGGGCTGCGGCACCCCGCGCAACGACGGCATCGACGCGGCGACCGCCCCCTACCTGATGTTCCTGGACAGCGACGACGTCCTGCCGCCAGGCGCCGTCGACGCCCTGCTGCGCGCGGCCGGACGCCACCGGGCCGAGGTCGCCGCCGGGCTGTGCGTGCGCCGTGAAGTGCCCTCGGGGCGCGAGACCCCCTGGCAGCCGGAGCTGTACGCGCGCCCGGCGGTGGTCGAACGGCCCGCCGCCCGCCGCCGGCTGGTGCACGACACCCTGTGCGTCAACAAGCTGTACCGGACCGGCTTCCTGCGCGCGCACGGCATCCGCTTCCCCGAGGGCCGCTTCCCCTACGAGGACTTCGTCTTCACCGCGCGCGTCCTGGCGGCCGGACCGCGTCTCGCCCTCGTCCCCGACCGGGTCTACGTCTGGCACGTGCGCCGCACCGCCGACCGGCTGTCGATCTCGCTGGACCGGGCGGGCGTCGACAACTGGCGGGCCCGCACGGAGGCGGCCCGGCAGGCGTACGACATCCTGCTGGGCGCCGGGGAGAAACGGCTCGCGCGGGAGGCGCGCGCCAAGTTCCTGGAGCACGAGGTGCGGATGTACGCGCGGGAGCTGGGCCTGCGGGACGCCGCCTACCGGCGCGCGTGGTGGGCGCTCACCCGGGCGCACCTGGCGGCGTACGACGAGGCGGACTTCGCGCGGGCGCCCGCGCCGGGGCGCGTCGTCGCCCGCGTGGTGCTGGCCTCCGGGGAGCCCCGGGACCTGCCCCGGCTGCGGGAACTGGCCGCCCGCCCCTCGCGGCTGTGCCCGCCGTACGCGGTGACCCCGGAGGGGGCGCCCGTCTGGTCGGCGGACCTCCCGCAGGTGGCGCTGGACCACGTCCTGACCCGCCCGCTGCGCGTGCTCCCGCTCGCCGTGGACGCCGCTTTGCGCCCCCGGGCGCGCGGCACCCGGCTGCGGCTGCGCCTGCACGAGCTGTACGGCAGGGTCGCCGGGGCCGGCCCCCGCACGGTGGAGGCCACGCTGGTGCACCGCGAGGACGGCCGGGCGTTCCCGGTCGGCACGGCCGCGCTGCGGCCGGCCCTCCCCGGGTCCGGCACCTGGACCGCCGCGCTGCCGCTGGACACGCGGGCCCTCGCCGCGGCCGGCGCGGCCACCTGGGACCTGCGGGTCCGCCTGCGCTTCGCCGACGGCGCGGTGCGCGAGACCACGGCCCACGCCACGGCGGGCCCCGGCCTGCTGACCCGCACGGCGCTCCCGAGCCTGCGTCACGGTCTGCTGCTGCTCCACCCCTACGCCACCCACTCGGGCTCGCTCGCCCTGCGCGTGGCTCCCGGACCGCGGGGCGCGGCGGCGGTGTTCCGGCGTCGCCTGTCCCGGCTGCCGCGCAAGGGGAATTCCCGCCTCCGCGCGAGGGGCCGCCCCGCCTTTCCATGATTGACAGCCCGCGAGGCCCCGCATAGCGTCCCGGTTGACGACTCGTTTGCCAACCACGGTCTATGGACGGGGAGTTGACACCCTCCCGTCCGTCCGGGACGGAGCCAGACCCTGTGATCACCGACGAAGTGCGCGCGGCCCGGCAGAAGCTGGTCCTCGACCACATCCACGACGAGGGCCGCCAGCAGTGGGACGACGTCCTGGCCACGTTCCCGCATCCGCGCTACGAACTCGTGCCGCTGATGACGGTCCACGACGGGGAGAGGGCGGTCCGCGGCTACTACGACTTCTCCCGGACCGCCTTCCCGGACCAGGACCACGAGCTCATCGCCCTGCGGCACAGCGAGGACGCGGTGATCGTCGAGTTCTGGCTGGTGGGCACCCACCTCGGCCCCCTCGGCGCGATCCCGCCGACCGGCAACCGGTTCCGTGTCCGGATGTCCGCCTACTTCCTGTTCGACGAGAACGAGAACCTGCTCTGCGAGCGCGTCTACTACGACTCCCTGTCGATGCTCAAGCAGCTCATCGGCGGGCTGAACATGCGCGATCCACGGAACTGGCTGCTCACCCTGCGCTGTCTGCGCGGGGTGCTGAAGATGTCCGGCGGGGAGCCCGATCCCTCCCTCGTCCACACCCCGAAGGCGGACCTGGACCTCCCGGAGCCGAAATCGTCCTGAGAAGGGACGCGCCGTGAAGGTGCATCACCTGAACTGCGGCACCATGCGCCCGCCGGGCGCCGCCCTCGTGTGCCATGTGCTGCTGGTCGAGACGGACCGGCGGGGCCTGGTCCTCGTCGACTCCGGGTACGGCCTGCGGGACGTCGCCGAGCCCGCGCGCCGGGTGGGCCCCCTCCGTCTGGCCATGCGGCCGCTCCTCGATCCCGAGGAGACCGCCGCCCGCCAGGTCGAGCGCCTCGGTTTCCGGCGCGAGGACGTGCGCCACATCGTGCTCACCCACCTCGATCCCGACCACGTCGGGGGGATCGCGGACTTCCCCGGGGCGCGGGTGCACGTCACCGCGGCCGAGGCGCGGGGCGCGATCCACGCGCCCACCCGGCGGGAGCGGCTCCGTTTCCGGCCCGCCCAGTGGGACCACGGGCCCCTGCTCGTCGAGCACGGACCCGGCGGGGAGGCGTGGCACGGCTTCGCCGCGGCCCGGGAACTGGACGAGGTGGCCCCCGGCATCGTCCTCGTCCCGCTGCCGGGCCACACGCGCGGTCACGCCGGTGTCGCCGTCGAGGCCGAGGACGGCGTGCTGCTCCACGCGGGCGACGCCTTCTTCCACCGCACCACGCTGTCCGGCCGCACCCGCATGCCGCTCGCCCTGCGCGCCACGGAGACCCTCGTCGCCCACGACCTCGCCCGGGTCCGCGCCAACCACGACCGGCTGGCGGAGCTGCACGGCCGGGCGGACGGCCCGGCGATCCTGTGCGCCCACGACCCCGTGCTCCTGGCGCGGGCCCGGAACGGGGCCGGCCCCTCCTCGTAGCCGGGCGGACGGCGGGTCAGCGCAGGGCGCCGCGCAACAACCGGGCCGCCCGGCGGAGCCTCGGGGAGGACAGGCGGCGGGCCAGCGGGGGCAGCAGGCGCGCGGCCGGGCCCACCGGGGTCCAGCGCACTTGCAGCCGGCCCGCTCCCCTGCCCTCGGGCTCGACGGTCAGGGCGTGCGGCAGGGTCCCGCCGTGCGCCGTCGCCCGCAGCGCCGGGAAGGTCAGCGGGGCCAGCAGCACTCCGGTGTTCGTGAGGTCCTGGTGGTGCAGGCGGAGCAGCGGGTGGCGGACCCCGCCGAAGCCGTGCACCGGCAGCCGCGCGGCCCCCAGGTCCAGGCGGACCCGGCCCTCGAACACCCCGGGGCGCACCGGGTCGAGGCGGAAGGCGGCGGTGAGCCGGCGCCGTCCGGGGGCGAGGACCACACTCGCCCGCTGGGGTCCCACGGGCAGCCGCAGCCCGGGGTCGTAGGTGCGCACCGCGAGGTCGAGGGTGAGGCCGGGGCCGGGGGCGACCGAGCGGATCTCGTGCCGGAACAGGGCACTGGGGAAGGGGCGGGAGTCCAGTTCGAGGTCGGTGACGTCGAGTTCGCGCCGGGCCGCGTCGGTCTCGGGGGCGACAGCGCCCCAGTACAGGCCGGTGCCGTCCGCGGTGGTCTCCCGGGGGGCCACCGCGTGGCCGAGACCGCGCGCCGCCCACCGGGCCTCGGCGAACCTGCCGTCCCGCACGAGCTGGAGCACCACCCGTTCCGGGCGCGGCAGCCGGGCGAACGCGCCCGGGGCCAGGGTGTCCAGGTAGGGCGTCACCTCGGCGGCGAAGGCGCTGAGCCACTCCTCGTCCCGATAGGGCAGGTCGCCCGCGTACATGCGGAAGTCGTGCTTGAGGAACTTGTAGTCCTTGTCCTCGCGCAGCGACTCGTGGCCGCTCTCGGCGAGGAAGGCGTCGATCAGCCGCTGCACGTGCACCCGGTCGCGCACGTTGCTCAGCCTGTGCCGCTGGTTGGAGATGGAGGCGGCGTCGGCGGCGGCGTACGGGGCGATGTACCAGCGGTAGACCGGCTCGGGGAGGATCGTGAACGACTTGGCCAGGCAGTACGCCTGCGCGGAGAAGAGCTGGTCCTCGTAGTGGATGCCCTCGGGGAAGCGCAGTGCGTGCCGGTCCAGGAAGGAGCGGGCGTACATCTTGCTGGTCGACAGGTGCTCGAACAGGAGCCCCGGTTCGGCCTCGATGCCCTCGACCGTGCGGCGTTCGGCGACGAGGTGGGCCATCCAGCGCGAGCGGCGCCCGGTGTCCACCCGGACCCGCTCCACGGCGCCCATCACGAAGTCGACCTCCCGCTCCCGGTGGGCGGCGAGCAGCAACTCGACGGCGTTCTCGGGGAGTTCGTCGTCGCTGTCGAGGAACATCAGGTAGGGGGCGCGGGCCACTTCCAGGGCGCGGTTGCGCGGGGCGCTGCAGCCGCCGCTGTTCTCCGGCAACCGCAGGTGGAGCACCCGGGGGTCCTGGGCGGCGAGGGCGCGGGCGACGGCCGGGGTGTCGTCGGTCGAGTGGTCGTCGCTGATGATCACCTCGATGTCAGCGTGGGTCTGGCGCAGCGCGGAGGCGACGGCGCGCGGCAGCCGTGCGGCGTCGTTGTAGACGATCACGGTGACGGTGACGTCCGGGCTGGTGAGCTCGGGGACGGTCAGGGGTACGGCGTCCGGGGCGGTCACAGTGCGGTCGCCTCCTCGGGGGTGGGGGCGGGGATGCGTTCCTCGACGGGGACGACCGGGGGCAGCGTGTCCTCGGCCGCGCCGAGGAAGACCCTGCGCACCACGCGTTCGGCGGCCTGCCCGTCGTCGTACTCGCAGAACCGGCGGCGGAAGGCGGACCGCGCCTTGCGGGCGCCCGCGTCGCGCCAGGCGTCGTCGGCGAGGATCTCGGTCAGTTCCTCCTGGCCGCGCGCGACCGGTCCCGGCGCCTCGGCCGTCAGGTCGAAGTAGACGCCGCGGGTGGAGGCGTAGGTCTCCCAGTCGTCGGCGTGGATCACGATCGGCCGGTCGAGGTTGGCGTAGTCGAACATGATCGACGAGTAGTCCGTGACCAGGGCGTCGGCGGCCAGGGCCAGTTCCTCCACCGGGTCGTAGGAGGAGACGTCGATCACCCGGCCGGTGCGGCGCAGCCCGGCGAGCGGGGAGGCGGCGTTGCCGTAGAAGTAGTGGCCGCGCACCAGGAGGACGGTGTCCTCGCCGAGCCGATCCGCGAGCAGGGCGAGGTCCAGGCGGGGGTTCCAGCCGGCCTCGTAGTCGCGGTGGGTGGGGGCGTAGAGAATCGCGCGGCGGCCGGGGGCGATGCCGAGCCGTTCGCGGATCGCGCGGATGTCGGCGGCGGTGGCGCGGTAGTAGACGTCGTTGCGCGGATAGCCGTGGTCGAGGGGGGTGTAGCGGGAGGGGTAGGCGCGCTCCCACATGCGGGTGGAGTGGCTGTTGGCGGAGACGCTGTAGTCCCACTTGTCGACGCGGGCCAGCAGCGCCTCGAAGTCGAGGCCCTTGGCGGCGGCGGGGAAGTCGAGCTGGTCCAGGCCCATGCGTTTGAGCGGGGTGCCGTGGTGGGTCTGCAGGTGGACCGCGCCGGGCCGCTTGACCACCGCGTCGGGGAAGTTGACGTTGTTGACCAGGTACTTCGCGCGGGCCATGACCTCCCAGTAGCGGCGGGTGCCGGGCACCACGTGGTCCGTGCCCGGAGGCAGCAGTGCGGCCCGGTCGCGGGAGACCACCCAGACCTGGTGGATGTCCGGGGCGAGGGCGGCGAGCCGGCGGGCGATCGCGGCCGGGTTGCAGGCGACACCGCGGTCCCAGTAGGCGGAGAACACCGCGAGACGCGGGTCGACGGGGCCGCTCAGCGCCCTGCGGTAGCGCTGCTCGTGGAGCAGCGCGGCGGCGACCCGGCGGCCCCCGAGGACGGCCTTCCGGACCGTGCGGCGCCGCTGGTTGGCGGCCTGTAGGGCCCGGTACCTCGTGTACGCGTTCTCCTCCAGGAGGGAGCGGCGGATGCCCTCGAAGCCCCCGGGGCGGCGGTGGCCCTCGGGCCGCAGGGTGACGGCGGCGCGGGAGGCTCGCGCGAAGAACTCGCGCGCCACCGGTTCGGGCATGCCGCTGCGGGCGAAGGTGCGCAGGCAGTCGCGGACCATCACGTCGTACAGCACCGCCCGGGGCCGCCCGGGGACCTCTCGCTCGGCCATCAGCCGGTGCAGCCGTTCGTACCGTTCGATCAGCGCGTACCGGTCCTCGGGCGCGGGCGGCGGCAGGCTCTCGGGGCGCGGTACGCGGCGCTCGTAGGCCGGCTGGTGCAGGAAGGCGATCCGGTCGGCGTGCAGCAGCAGGCTGTACGCCAGGTACGCCTCCTCGCCCGCGGCCTCCCGGGTGGCGGGCAGCGCCTCGTGCGCCCGCCAGAACTCGGCGCGGACCACACGGGCGCCGAGCAACGGGGTCAGCCGCAGCATGTTGGGGAAGTCGGCGAGGGCCGGGGTGCGGCGTCCGGTGCGGGCGAAGATCCAGCCGTCGCCGCTGCGGGCGCCGGGGGCGTCCCAGGTGGAGCGGACGTGGTCGACGGCCAGGACCTGCACCTCGGGCGGGAGTTCCGCGGTGCGCTCGGCGAGGACGCGGGGCGTGCCCGGGGGCAGTGCGTCCTCGGCGCGGACGAAGTGCAGCCAGGCGCCGGTGGCGTGCTCGGCGCCGGCCGTGCGGGCGGCGGCCTCGTCCGTGTCCGCGGGCAGTGGCAGCGCGCGTACCCGGCCGTCGCGCTGCGCCGCCCGCTCCGCCTCCCGCCGGGCCCGCTCGCCGACCGCCGCGAGGACGATCTCGACGCCGGTGAACGGCTGGGCGGCGAGCGAGTCGAGCAGTTCGGCGAGGTGTCCCCGCGCCTCGGGGCCGTACACGACGACGCTCAGACCCGGCTGCACATGACCTGATCGCACGCGGCCTCCTTCGCTCCGCCACGCCCCGCGCCCCTGGTGGACGCCGACGAGGACGACACCAGGCCATCGTTACACCAAAGGGGCAAAAGGGGTGGATGCGGTTGGGCCTCAGGAGGGAAGAGGGGGTCGGGGCGCGGCCCGGTCGGTCCGCGCCCCGGCGGCCCGTCCGGCTACTTCCGCTTCGCGGGCGCCTTCCCCGCCCTGTCGGGGCCTCCGGTGAACTCCTCGTACGCCGCGAGGACCTCGTCCGTCGGTCCGTCCATGCGCAGTTCGCCGCGCTCCAGCCACAGCACGCGGTCGCAGGTGTCCCGGATCGACTTGTTGCTGTGGCTGACCAGGAAGACGGTGCCGGCGTGGGCGCGCAGCTCCCGGATGCGCCGCTCGGAGCGCTTCTGGAAGGAACGGTCGCCGGTGGCCAGGGCCTCGTCGACGAGGAGGACGTCGTGGTCCTTGGCGGCGGCGATGGAGAACCGCAGCCGAGCGGCCATGCCGGAGGAGTACGTGCGCATGGGGAGGGTGAGGAAGTCGCCCTTCTCGTTGATGCCGGAGAAGTCGACGATCTGCTGGTGGCGCTCCCTCACCTCTTCCCGGGACATGCCCATCGCGAGCCCGCCGAGGTGGACGTTGCGCTCGCCGGTGAGGTCCTTCATCAGGGCAGCGTTGACGCCGAGGAGGGAGGGCTGGCCGTCGGTGTAGATGCGGCCGCGCTCCACGGGGAGCAGTCCGGCGACCGCCTTGAGCAGGGTGGACTTGCCCGAGCCGTTGGTGCCGATGAGGCCGATGGCCTCGCCCCGGTGGGCGGTGAAGGACACGTTCCGCACGGCGTGCACCGTGCGCACGCCGGCCGCCCGCTCGGTCTGCTTCCGGCGCAGCATGCGGTTGAGCGCGGCGGTGGCGGCGCCCCGGCCGGCGCCGGTTCCGTTGACGCGGTAGACGATGTCGACGGCGTCGCAGATGACGGTGGGGACAGGAGCCGGGGAAGCGGCTTTCGTCAGGTCGGTGGTCCTGCGGTCGGTGGTCCTGCGGTCGGTGGTCCTGCGGTCGCTCGTCATGCGGTCGCTCGTCCTGTGATCGGTGTCAGCCACGGCCGTACGTCTCCTCGGCCTTCCAGAAGTAGACGAACCCGCCGACGCCGGCGAGCAGTGCCCAGCCGGTCGCGAGCGCCCACACGTGCGGCGGGAGCCCGCTCGCGTGGAAGCTGTCGATCAGCGCGAAACGCATCAGGTCGATGTAGACGGCGGCCGGGTTGCACCGCAGGGCGAGCAGCACGAGGTGCGGCAGGTCCCGGTCGCGGGTGACGTGGTCGATGCTCCACATCACGCCGGAGACGTACATCCAGGTCCGCAGCACGAAGGGCATGAGCTGCGCGATGTCCGGGGTCCTGGCGCCCCAGCGGGCCATCACCATGGCGACGCCGGCGTTGAAGCAGAACTGGAGCACCAGCGCGGGCACCGCCAGCAGCCAGGAGGCGGCGGGCGGCACGCCGAAGGCGAGCAGGATCACCACCAGCGCGCACATCGAGAAGAGCAGTTGCTGGAGCTGCTGGAGCGCGAAGGACACCGGCAGCGCGGCGCGCGGGAAGTGCAGCGCCCGGACGAGGCCGAGGTTGCCGGAGATCGCGCGGGTGCCGGCCATGATCGAGCTCTGCGTGAACGTCCACACGAACACGCCCGTGACCAGGAACGGGACGTAGTCCGGGACGCCCCTCTTGGTGCCGAGCAGGATGCCGAAGATCAGGAAGTAGACCGCCGCGTTGAGCAGCGGGTTGGCCACCTGCCAGAGCTGGCCGAGTTTGGCCTGGCTGTACTGGGCGGTGAGTTTGGCGGTGGCGAAGGCGCGGATGAAGTGCCGGCGGGCCCAGAGCTGCCGGCCGTACTCGGGCAAGGAGGGGCGGGCGCCGCTGACCGAGAGTCCGTAGCGCGCGGCGAGCTGCGCGGGCGTCTCGGCGGGGGGCGCGTCCGGCGCCGGGGAGGCGGTGGCCGCCGGGGGCGGGGGTTGCAGGACCTGGCTCACGTCCGCTGCTTTCGGTGGAGGGCGGGCCCGTCGACGCCGTGCGTTCCCTCGGCCCGGCCCGCTCGGCCGGCAGGGATCGACGTCGGAACGGGACCGTATCGTCGCTTCGTCAGCGTAGGCCGTGGCGACGTCGCAACGCAACCGTTTCGTCGTCACGCCCTATGCTGGGCCGCATGACGAGCAGAGCCGACGCGGACAGCGGGCGCCCCGACGGGAGCGCGGGGAAGGACGCGGCCGAGGGACGGCCGGCCGCACCCCCGCGGCCGTCCCGCCCCGCCGACCCGAAGCCCCGGTCGCGCCGGGCACCGGCCGGGGCCGCCGTGCTGCGGCCCGAGGTCACCGAGGCGATCCGCGCGGCCGTCTTCGAGGAACTCGCGGCTGTCGGCTACGCGCGGATGTCCATCGAGGGCATCGCCCGCCGGGCCGGCGTCGGCAAGACAGCGGTGTACCGGCGCTGGCGCTCCAAGCTGCACCTCGTCCTCGACCTGGTCTCGGCCCTCGCGGTGCAGGGCCTGCCCGCCCCGGACACCGGCTCCCTGGAGGCGGACCTGCGACTGCTGTACGAGGTGACCTCGCGCGCCCTGCGCCACCCGGTGGCCGGCCAGATCCTGCCCGACCTCCAGGCCGAGGCGGCCCGCAACCCGGAGATCGCCGAGGCGCTGCAGAAGGCGCTGCGGGAGGGCCAGCAGTCGGTGACCCGGGGCATCGTGGCGGCGGCGAGGACCCGCGGTGAGATCCGTGCCTCCGCCGACGAGAGCCTGGCCCTGGACCTCATCTCCGGGCCGCTGTACTGGCGGGCGGTCGTGGCCCGCGAGCCGAAGCTGCCGAAGCACTACCTGCCGAGCCTGGCCCGGGCGACGGCGGGGGCGCTGAAGGCGCTCTGAGTCCCCGGCCACGCGGGGGCGCGGCTACCGGGGCCCGCCGGGGAGGGCGCCGGCTCGCGCACCCTCCCGCCCGGCTCCCGCGCCCTCCCGCCCGGCTCGCGCACCCTCCCGCCCGGCTCCCGCGCTCTCCCGCCACGCCCCCGGCGGAATCCCCGTCTGCCTGCGGAAGAACGTCGTGAAGTTCCCGGCGTCGGCGAACCCGAGCCGCCGGGCGCAGCCCGCCACCGGCACGTCGGTGTGCGCGAGGATCCGCTTCGCCTCCAGCAGCACCCGCTGGTCGAGGAAGGCCTTGGCCCCCTCGCCCGTCACCGCCCGCGTCGCCCGGGTGAGCGTGCGCACGTCGTGGCCGAGGGCACGGGCGTAGTCGGTGACGTGGTGCCAGTCGGCGAAGTGCTCCTCGACGGCGGTCCGGTAGGCGCGGAAGACCTCCGCGTGCCGCCCGCCGGACGGTGCCGTGCCCCCGGCGCCGCGTCCGTCGCCGTCCGCCTCGCCCGGCCCGGCCCCGGTCCCGGCCGGCAGGACCCGCAGCAGCAGCGCCGCCAGCAGGTGGGAGAGCAGTTCCCCGGAGGCGCGGGCCGGCGTCACCGCCACCGCCCGGTGCTCCCGGCCGAGGTGCCCGGCGGCGAGCAGCGCGAGGTCCAGGCGTGGTGCGTCCAGCTCCCAGCACACCGGGGCGGCGGCCTCGGCCGCGGTGAAGCCGGGCAGGAACGCGGGCCGGAAGAGCACCAGCGGACCGTCGACCGTCTCGACGTCGCTCCAGCGGTGCACCGTGCCGGGCCGGATCCACACGACGGAGCCCTCGCGGAGGCCGTGGGCGCGGAAATCGGCCTCGTGGCCGCCCGTCCCGGAGCCGACCAGGGCGAGGACGTGGAAGTCGGGGCGCTGCGGGAGCGTCCGGCGGCGCTGCGGGTCCATGGCCCGCAGCGCGGCGAAGTCCAGCACCTCCACCCCGTACGGCGAGCCGACGGCGGGCAGGTACCGCAACCGCCGGACCGCGAGGTGTCCGTTTTCCACAACCATCGTGTCCCTTTCCACCGGGAAGCGTACGACCGCGTGCGTAGCGTCGACAGTGCGCGCGACGGCAGGGAAGCGTCGTGGAGGCATCACAGGAGGAGACGTCGTCATGACGGAATCGACAAGCCCGGCGGGCACGGCACACCTGACCGGGACGAGGAGGACCGTGCCCGTGCGGGGCGGCGCCCTGGAGGTGCGCCTTTGCGAGGGCGCCGGACCGGCGCTGGTCTTCGCCCACTACTGGGGCGGCACCGCCGGCACCTGGGACGGCGTGCTGCGCCGACTCCCGCCCGGCCGGGCGACCGTCCGCTTCGACCAGCGGGGCTGGGGCGCCTCGCGCGCGCTGCCGGGACCGTACGGGCTCGAACAGAGCGCGGACGATCTGGCCGCGGTGGCCGAGACGTGCGTACCGGGACCGTACGTGCTCGTCGGCCACTCGATGGGCGGCAAGGCGAGCCTGCTCCTCGCGGGCCGCCGCCCGGCCGGGCTCGCCGGTCTCGTGCTCCTCGCCCCCGCCCCGCCCCGGCCGCCCGCCGGGGTCACCGAGGAGTACCGGCAGGGCCTGTCCCACGCCTACGACGCGCCCGCGACGGTCGAGCACGCCCTCGACCACGTCCTGACCGCCGCTCCCCTGGCCGCCGAGGCGCGTGCCGCCGCCGTGCGCGACAGCCTCTCCGCCGGGGAGGAGGCCCGCCGCGCGTGGCCGCTGCACGGCATCGCCGAGGACATCACCGGCGCGGTGGGCGGCATCGAGGTGCCGGTGACCGTCCTGGCGGCGGAGCACGACCTCGTCGAGCCGCCGGAGGTGCTGCGCGCGCACCTCCTGCCGTACGTCCCGCACGCCGAGCTGGTCACGGTGCCCGCATCCGGGCACCTGCTGCCCCTGGAGGCCCCCGCCGCCGTCGCGGCCGCGCTCACGGACTTCCTGGCCCGGCTCCCCGGCCGCTCCGCGGGGTGACGACCGCGTACAGGACCGCGCCGTCCGGTCCGGCGGCCGCCCGGCGCAGCCCGGCCGGCGGGGCCCCGTAGCCCCGGCCCCACACGACCCACCGCACGCCGTACCGCCGCAGGACGGCGCGCCGGGCGGCCGGGGAGGTGCCCGGCGCGTAGTACCGGCGCACCGCGGCGAGCCGCTCCGCCTCGTCGGCCAGGAACACGTCCGGGTAGCCGGGTGCGACGGTGTACGCCCCGTACGCCGGGATGCGCCGGGCCGGCCCCGTGCGGGCCAGCACCACGTCCCCGTAGCGCACCGGAGGCGTGATCCAGCCGTAGCCCGGCCAGGGCTCGGGGCTCCGCGCGAGGACCGCGGCCGGCAGCGCCCGGCGCGGCACGGCGTACCCCAGGACCCCCACCTGCGCCCACGCGCCCGCGGCGAGCGCGGCCCCGAGCACCAGCGCGAGGGCCGCCCGCCCCCACCTCCGCAGCCGGCCCCACGCCTCGCAGGTCTCCACCGCCACCGCGAGCTGCGCCGGGATCAGCACCCCGGGCAGCACCCGTCCCCAGGACCAGTGCCCGGTCAGTCCTCCCGCGGTGAAGACGAGTACGGCGAGCGCGCAGAAGACCACGAGCGCGTCCCACCGCGCGCGGCGGGCCCGTACGAGGAGGGCGGCGAGGCCGAGGAGCACCAGCCCGTAGCGGGGCAGCAGGTCCTCGTAGAGGGGCCGGTGGACCGCCTCCAGACCGCCGCCCGCGCGCAGCAGGGAGAAGAAGTCGTAGTAGGGCCAGAGCCACAGCAGCAGCGCCCCGAGCGCGGCGCCCGCCAGGGGCCGGACGCCGAGGGGACGCACGCCGAGGGGACGTCCGGGGGTGGCGGCGGCGCGGGCGGAGACCAGCACCCCCACCGCCCCCAGGGTGGCGACCACACCCGTGAACTGGTGCACCAGCAGGATCACCGCCCACAGACCGCCCAGTCCCAGGAACGCCCCCCACCCCGCCCGGTCCCGCGCCGCCCGCGTGAGCAGCGCCCAGAAATGGAAGGACAGCCCGAGGGCCAGGGTGCTCGGATAGGCGATCGTGAGCGCCAGCGAGACCAGCCCGGGGAACCCGCTCCACGCGAAGTCCCGCACCCCCCACAGCAGCACCACGCACAGCACCGCCAGCGGCCCGGCCGCCCGGTGCCCGCAGAGCGTCCTCGCGTACCGCCAGATCCCGGACACCAGCAGGGCGAGCGCGACCGCCGCCCCCGCCCGCAGCACGTTCCACACGGACAGCCCGGTCAGCCGGGCCAGGCAGCCGAGCAGCACCGTCCAGGGCGAGTAGTAGGGGCTGGGCGCGTCCGCCCGGACCAGCGGATCGCCGGGACGCGGCAGGGCGTGCCGCAGCCGCTCCACGGTCGCCGCGTGCATCCCGAGGTCCCCGATCCACGGCAGCCGCAGGATCACCAGCGCCAGGAGCAGGACGAGCAGCACGACCGCCGCGCGCAGTGCCCCGAGGGCCCGGGAGGGGCGGGTCACCGGAGTGCCGCGGACTCTCCCGGCGAAGACGCTGACAGTCACGGGTCCGGAACCTCCAGCCGCCGCGGGGGCGATGAGGAGGACAGCGGTGAAGATATGTCCTCTTTGACTGGAGATGGTAGATATCCCGCCGGGGTTCCCCAAGGACCCGGCGGGCGGGGCCCGGCGGAAAACGCCGAAGGGCGCCCTCCGAGGAGGGCGCCCCACGATGTGTCCCGCGTCAACGGGTCAACGGGTCGACCGGTCAGTCAGCTGTGCGAGCGCAGCAGCGTCCGCATCGTCCGCATGGCCACCGACAGGTTCGCCAGGTCGAAGGAGTCCGAGCTCTGGATCTCCTCCAGCGTGGTGCGGGCCCGGCCGAGCAGCGCCGCGTTCTTCTCCTGCCATGTCTCGAACCGCTGCTCCGGCGTGGAGGTGCCGTTGCCGACGGTCAGGATGTCCGAGGTGAGCGCCGAGTGGGCCGCGTACAGGTCCTCGCGGATCGCCGCGCGGGCCATCGACTGCCAGCGGTCCGCACGCGGCAGTTCGATGATGCGGTCCATCAGCCGGGTGATGTTCAGCCGGTCGGCGAGGTCGTAGTACACCTCGGCGACTGCCATCGGCTCCTTGCCGGTGCGGTCGGCGACGGAGACGATGTCGAGCGTCGGGAAGGCCGAGGAGAACCCGGCCACCCGGGTGGCCAGCTCGTCCGGCACGCCGGCACCCGCCAGCTCGTCGTAGATCTTCTGGTACCACTCGGCGTCCACGCCGCGCAGCAGCTTGGGCAGCTGCGACCAGACCTGGTCGACGCGCTCCTGGAAGAACTCGATGGTCTCGCCGAGTTCGAGCGGCTGCGGCCGGTTGTTGAGCAGCCAGCGCGTGCCGCGCTCGACGAGGCGCCGGGAGTGCAGCCGGATCCGGGTCTGCACCTCGGCGTCGACCTTGTTGTCGAGCTCCTCGACCGCGTCCCACACCTCGGCGGAGCGGAAGATGGCGCGCGCGACGGTCTGCGCCCGCACGATCTCCTCCAGCGAGGCGCCCGTCTCCTCGCGCAGCCGGTGCAGATAGGTGGTACCGCCGGTGTTGACGGTGTCGTTGACCAGGACGGTCGTGATGATCTCGCGCCGCAGCGGGTGGCTCTCGATCGCCTCGGCGAACTTCTCGCGCAGGGCGCTCGGGAAGTAGGCGTGCAGCAGACCGCGCAGGTACGCGTCGTCCGGCAGCGTGGTGGCCAGCAGCTCCTCGGCGACCGTGATCTTCGTGTACGCCAGCAGGACGGCCGTCTCGGGGCCGGTGAGGCCGTTGCCGGCGCTCAGCCGCTCACGGATCTGCCGGTCCGTGGGCAGGAACTCCAGGGCCCGGTCGAGGTGACCGGCCCGCACCAGGTGGCGGATGAACCGCTGCTGGGCGTGGAGCATGTCCTTGGACTGGGCGAGCGCGTTGGCCAGGGCCAGGTTCTGCGCGTAGTTGTTGCGCAGCACCAGCCGGCCGACCTCGTCGGTCATGCCCGCGAGGACCTTGTTGCGCTGCTTGACGGTGAGGTCGCCCTCGCGGACCAGGCCGTTGAGCAGGATCTTGATGTTCACCTCGTGGTCGGAGGTGTCCACGCCGGCGCTGTTGTCGATGGCGTCGGTGTTGATCCGGCCGCCCCGGTTGGCGAACTCGATCCGGCCGAGCTGGGTGCAGCCCAGGTTGCCGCCCTCGCCGACGACCTGGACGCGCAGGTCCCCGCCGTCGACGCGGATGGCGTCGTTGGCCTTGTCGCCGACGTCGGCGTGCGACTCGGTGGAGGCCTTGACGTAGGTGCCGATGCCGCCGTTCCACAACAGGTCGACCGGCGCCTGGAGGATCGCCTTCATCAGCTCCGCCGGGGTCATCTTGCTGACCTTGCCCTCGATGCCGAGGGCCTCGCGGATCTGTGCGTTGACCGGGATCGACTTGGCGCTGCGCGGGAAGATCCCGCCGCCGGCCGACAGCAGCTCGGTGTTGTAGTCGGCCCAGGAGGAGCGGGGCAGCTCGAACATGCGGCGGCGCTCCGCGTAGGAGGTGGCCGCGTCCGGGTTCGGGTCGAGGAAGATGTGCCGGTGGTCGAAGGCGGCGACCAGGCGGATGTGCTCGCTGAGCAGCATGCCGTTGCCGAACACGTCGCCGGACATGTCGCCGACGCCGACGACCGTGAAGTCCTCGCTCTGGGTGTCCACCCCCAGCTCCCGGAAGTGCCGCTTGACGGACTCCCAGGCGCCGCGGGCGGTGATGCCCATGCCCTTGTGGTCGTAGCCGGCCGAACCGCCGGAGGCGAAGGCGTCGCCGAGCCAGAAGTTGTACGACTCGGCGACCTCGTTGGCGATGTCGGAGAAGGTCGCGGTGCCCTTGTCGGCGGCGACGACGAGGTAGGTGTCGTCCTCGTCGTGCCGGACGACGTCCGCGGGGTGCACGACCTCGCCGGTCACCATGTTGTCGGTGATGTCGAGCAGCGCCGAGATGAACGTCTTGTAGCTGGCGATGCCCTCGGCCAGCCAGGCGTCGCGGTCGACGGAGGGGTCGGGGAGCTGCTTGGCGACGAAGCCGCCCTTGGCGCCCACCGGCACGATCACCGTGTTCTTGACCATCTGCGCCTTGACCAGGCCGAGGATCTCGGTGCGGAAGTCCTCGCGCCGGTCGGACCAGCGCAGACCGCCGCGCGCGACCTTGCCGAAGCGCAGGTGCACGCCCTCGACGCGCGGCGAGTACACCCAGATCTCGTAGGCCGGGCGGGGCGCCGGGAGGTCCGGGATGGCCTGCGGGTCGAACTTCATGGACACGTAGTCGTGCGGCGTGCCGTCCGAGGCGTGCTGGAAGAAGTTGGTGCGCAGCGTCGCCTTGATGACGGTGAGGAAGGAGCGCAGGATGCGGTCCTCGTCGAGGGAGGCGACCTTGTCGAGCGCGGCGTCGAGCTCCTCCAGGAGGGCGTCGACGATCTCGTGCCCGGCGCGCTGCCGCTCGGGCGACATCCGCGCCTCGAACAGGGAGACGAGCAGCCGGGTGGTGTGGACGTTGTTGCGGAGAGTGGTCTCCATGTAGTCCTGGCTGAACGTGGACCCGGCCTGGCGCAGGTACTTGGCGTACGCGCGCAGCACCATCGCCTGCCGCCAGCTCAGCCCGGCGCTGAGGACGAGGGCGTTGAACCCGTCGTTCTCGGCACGGCCGGTCCAGGTCGCGGCGAAGGCGTCCTGGACGCGCTCGCGGGCGTCGTCGCCCAGGTGCTCGCCGCCGTTCTGCGCGGGCATGCGCAGCCCGAAGTCGTAGATCCAGGCGGTGGTGCGGTCGGCGCAGCGCAGCTCGTAGGGGCGTTCGTCGGTGACCTCGACGCCCAGCAGGCTCAGCACCGGCAGCACCCGGGAGAGGGAGACGGAGCCGCCCCGCCGGTAGATCTTGAAGCGGCGCTCGGCGGCGCCGGCGCCCACCGGCTCGTAGAGGCTGAGCGCGAAGTCCTTCTCGTCGTCGAGCTGCTCGAGGTGGACGAGGTCGGCGACGGCGGCCCGGGGGCTGTGGTCGGCCTTGTAGCCCTCGGGGAAGGCGCTTCCGTACCGGCGCAGCAGGGCGGCGGCGCGCTCCTCGCCGAGTTCGGCGTTGAGCGCCTCGGAGAAGCCGTCGGCCCAGGAGCGGGCGGCCTCGGCGAGCCGGGACTCGATGCGGTCCTTGTCGGCGTCGGACAGCTCGGGCAGTTCGGTGCCCTGCGGTACGCGGACCACGAAGTGCAGCCGGGACAGGATCGACTCGGTGTTCCAGGCGGTGAAGTCGACGCTGGTGCCGCCGAGCTCCTCCTTCAGGATGTCGATGATCCGCAGCCGCACGCCCGTGGTGTAGCGGTCGCGCGGGAGGTAGACGAGGGCGGAGTAGTAGCGCCCGTACTCGTCCTGCCGCAGGTAGAGCCGGAGCCGGCGGCGTTCCTGGAGGTAGAGCACCGAGGTGGCGATGGCCCGCAGCTCGTCCGGCGGCGTCTGGAACAGCTCGTCGCGCGGGTACGTCTCCAGGATCTGCGTCAGGTCGCGCCCGTCATGGCTGTTGGGCGAGAAGCCGGCGCCCCGCAGCACCTCCTCCACCTTGCGGCGGATCACCGGGACCCGGCGGACCGACTCGGTGTAGGCGGCGGAGGAGAACAGACCGAGGAAGCGGCGCTCACCGGTGACGTTGCCCTCGGCGTCGAACTTCTTGACGCCGACGTAGTCCAGGTAGGACGGCCGGTGCACGGTGGCGCGGCTGTTGGCCTTGGTCAGGACGAGCAGCTTGTGCTCGCGGGCCTTGGCGCGGGCGTCGGCCGGCAGGCGCTCGAAGGAGGGGCTGACCGGGTGGCCCTCCTCGTCGGCGTGGTGCGGGTCCGCGCGCAGTATGCCGAGCCCGGTGCCGGGGACGGCGCTCAGCGCGTCCTCGCCGCGCAGCTCGTACTCCCGGTAGCCCAGGAAGGTGAAGTGGTCGTCGGCGAGCCAGTGCAGCAGCTCGCGGGCCTCCTCCACCTGCTGCTCCGGCAGGTCGGCCGGGAGCGGCTCGCCGGACAGCTCGTCGGCGAGGCGGGAGGCGGTGTTCCGCATCTTCTCCCAGTCCTCGACGGCCTCGCGGACGTCGGACAGGACGCGCAGCAGGTCGGCGGTGATCTGCTTGAGATCGGCGCGGTCGGTCTCGCGGTCGATCTCGACGTGGATCCACGACTCGACCGCCGCGTCCGGCGGCAGGTCCCCGGTGGGCGGGGTGGACAGCACCTCCAGCAGCTTGCCGGTGACGTCGCGCCGCACGACGAACTGCGGGTGGACGACCACGTGGATGCCGCGGCCCTGGCGGGAGAGGTCGTTGGTGACGGAGTCGACGAGGAAGGGCATGTCGTCGGTGACCACCTCGACGACGGAGTGGCTGCAGGTCCAGCCGTTCTCCTCGACGGTGGGCGTGTGCACCCGCACGTTCGCGGTGCCCTGCGGGCGGGTCTCGGCCAGCCGGTAGTGCGAGACGGCGGCGCCGAACACGTCCACGGGGTCGCGGTCGGCGAGATCCTCGGGGGCGGTGTGCAGGTAGTAGCGCTGCAGGAACGACAGCACGGACTCGCTGTCGGAGGTGTCCGGGGCGCCGGGCGCCGGGCGGGCGGCGGTCCTGGAGGTCTTGGCGGAGGCGGTCTTCTTGGCGGCGGTCTTCTTGGGGGCGGTGGTCCTGGCAGCGGTCTTCTTCGAGGTCGTCGCCGGGGTGCCCGGGCTCGACGGGCCGTCCGGGGAGTCCTCGCCCGCCGGCCCGGTCGGTAGGTGCCCCCCGACCGGGCTGTTCTCAGCTACGCGAGCGGCCCTCTCGAGCAGCTCGGCCTTGGCTTCGTCCAGCTTGGTCTGCATTGTCCTCTGGCTCCTGTCGCGCGCCATTGCGTGACGTAGAAGGAAGTACGGTCTCTGCTCCGCCGTAACCGCCACAACGCCACGACGCGGAATGTCCGGTCTGCTTCGACGCTATGCCGCACGGTGGGACGGGCGAGGGGTTATCGGCCAATGTCGGCACCTCGGAGGGGTGTGACGCTGCTCTCGGCGCCTCACGCGCCGCCTGCGTCCTTCGCGTCCTCCGCGCCCCGAAGTCTCCGGCGGGCGCCAGCGGCGCCCTCTCGACCGGGCCCCGCCCCGGGACCGCACGACGCGGTCCCGGCGAATCAGCGGCCGCCGCCCGGACTCGGCTCACGGCCGAGCTCACCGGGCGCGGAGCGGGGACGGCGAGGCCCCCGCGAACTATCGCGCTGATCACGACCACAAGGCTATCTCCCCCGCCGGGGCCCCCGTCATGAGCCGCTTGTGTACAAAACGGGGCCCGGAACTTTGACGTTCTGCACAGAGAGAGAAACGGTTTCTTCACGTAACGGGACGGGATGGGGCACGGGGGGACCCGGCGGGACCCGGCGGGGCCGGGTGACGCGGGAGCCGTCGGGGCAGGCTCGGGAGTCCCCCTGGCCGGCTCGGAGGTCCCCGCCACAGGCCCGGCGTCCTCGTCGCCGGCCCGGAGTCCTCGTCGCCGGCCCGGAGTCCTCGTCGCCGGCCCGGAGTCCTCGTCGCCGGCCCGGAGTCCTCGTCGCCGGCCCGGAGTCGTCCGCCGGCCCGGCGTCCTCGTCGCGACTACGGAACCTCGTCGCGGGCTCGGAATCGCCCGGGCGCCTCAGTCCGTCATGCGTCCCGCCAGCGCGACCGCGTCCGTCAGCGAGTCCACGACCGGCACCCCGGCCTCTTCCAGACTCGCCCTCCCGTGCGAGCCCCCGGTGTACAGCACCGCCCGCGCGCCCGCGCCGCGTGCCGCCACCGCGTCGTCCACCGCGTCGCCGATCACCACGACCCGCGACGGATCCACCCCGCCGTCCCCCGCGAGCGCGGCCACGTGCCGCACCATGTGCTCCGCCTTGCTGCCGCCGGACGGCCCGGTCCGCCCGTCGACCCGCAGGAAGTGCTCCTCGATGCCGAACCTCCGCACGAGGGGGACCAGCTCCTCGTGCTCGTACATGCTCAGGATCGACTGGCTGTGTCCCGTCGCCCGCCAGCCGCCCAGCAGCTCCACCGCCCCGGAGGCCAACCCGCACGCCGCCCGGCGCTCGGCGTAGTGCCGGCGGAACAGCGCGTCCATGAGCTCCCACTCGGAGGCCGTCGGCAGCCGTCCCATCAGCCGTTCGTAGAACTTGGGCACCGGCACGCAGTACAGCGCCCGGTACCGCTCCAGAGTGATCGGCTCCAGCCCCAGCTCGGCGAAGGCCGCGTTCGTCGCTCCGATGATCGCGTCGTTGTCGTGGAACAGCGTGCCGTTCCAGTCCCAGACGATGTGCACCCCACGCATCCCCATGCGGGAAAAGGTACCCACTCCCGGTGACAGACCGGTGGTCAGTCGCCGGAGCCCACCAGGTGGGGGATCTCCTGCGTGGCGAACCAGAGCAGCTCGTGGTCCTCCGCCCCGTCGACGAGGAACTGCGCGTCCTCGTCCCCCCGGTCCGCCGCCGCGAGGGCCTCCGCGGCCGCCGTGACGTCCTTCTCGGCGTCCTCCGCGTCCACGTGCACCGCCGCCGCCCGCGCGAGCGGCACCGCCTGCGAGACCCGCACCTCGCCGAGCGCCGCCGGGTCGAGCCCCCGGTCGGGGTCCACGGAGGTCCAGGCGTCCGGCACCTCCGCCGCCACGACCACCCTGCGCGGGCTCGCCCCCGGCTCGGCCGCGAGCAGCCGCAGCGAGGCCAGCGCGGCCCGGCCGAGCGCCGCGTACTCCAGCTCCTCCAGGTCCTCCGAGAGGTACCACTCCCGCAGGGCGGGCGTGACCGCGTACGCGGTGAACGGTCCCGCCCCCAGCTCGCCCGCCCGGTGCGCCTCTGCGAGGCCGTGCAGGGTCAGGGGGACGTAGACGCGCATGACGTGCCGCTTTCTTAGTCGGACAGGGCGTCACCCCAGGATACGTGCGGGTGTCCCCCTTCGGGTCCGCTCCTCGCGCCCCGCGCCGTCCACCCGGCGACCCGTGTCTCACCCTGCGCACACCGCCGTTCCCGGCCTCGCCGGGCCCGTCGCTCACTCTGATGAGTGAATCCGCCGTGAGCCCGGCGGCCCCCTCGCCTCCGTTGCGGCGCGACCGTCCGGCCCCGTACAAGATCCCCAGCACGAAGTTACCGCCCGGTATGCCCGGCGCTCCGGCGCCGTCCGCACCCGGCACGAGACGGGGACCGCACATGAACAAGGTGATGACCAGGACGAGGCGGCTGCCCGGCGGCCGCCCGCCCGTGCGCCACGACACCCGCCGCCCGGGCAGCGCCCCGCGCCGCACGGCACCCCCGCCCCGCCCCACCGACGTCTTCGCCGACCGGCTCCTGGCGGTCCTCAGCGGCCACCGCCCGGTCCACTCGATACTGCGGCACACCGTGGGCCGCGCCTACGACGAGCTGGCCTGGCTCGCCGAGCGGGGCGCCCTGCGCACGGGCGGCGCCCGCCCCGTCGTCCACGACATCGGCTACTTCGTGCCGCGCCCCGGCGCCGTCGAGGCCTTCGTCCGCATCGCCACGGGTGACCGGCTGCGCGCCATGGCCTTCCGTCTGGAGCACGCGCCCGACCAGCGCTGGCGCTGCGCGGCGGTGGAACTGGAGGGCCCCCGGATGCCGGCACCTGACCCGGACTGACACCGAACCCGGCAGGCCCCGAGCCGGGCAGGCTTCGAGCCCGGCAGGCTTCGAGCCGGGCGAGGGGCCCAAGTCCCGGGCCCTCCCCGCCGCCGGGTGCCGGACAGCGCGGAGGGCCGGACCCCGAAAGCGGGGCCGGCCCTCCGTCGCGCTCACCCGGGGGTGCGCGCCGTCACTTCTTGCGGCGACGCCCGCCCTTGGCCTGCTTGCGGCGCTCGGCGCGGGTCAGGCCGTCCGCGGCCGACCGCACCGGCTCGCCGTCGCTGGCGAACTCGCCCTCGATGACACCGCCCTCGCCGTCCACCGTCGGCGCGGAGAAGTGCAGCTCGCGGCGCTGCGGCGCGTCGAGCCCCTTCGCCCGGATCTCGGGCCGGGCCGACCCGGCCAGGGCGCCCGCGCCGGACTGCGCCGGCACCGCGTCCTGCGGGGCCTTCTCCAGGGACGGCGCCGCGTCCTCGACCGGGACCTCCTCGACCTGCTGCTCGACCTGGACCTCCAGGTTGAACAGGTAGCCGACGGACTCCTCCTTGATGCCGTCCATCATGGCGGTGAACATGTCGAAGCCCTCGCGCTGGTACTCCACCAGCGGGTCCTTCTGCGCCATCGCGCGCAGGCCGATGCCCTCCTGGAGGTAGTCCATCTCGTAGAGGTGCTCGCGCCACTTGCGGTCCAGCACCGAGAGGACCACCCGGCGCTCCAGCTCACGCATGATCTCGGAGCCGAGCTGCGCCTCCCGCGTCTCGTACTGCTCGCGGATGTCGTCCTTGATGGACTCGGCGATGTACTCGGCGGTCAGCCCGGCCCGGTCGCCCGCCGCCTCCTCCAGCTCCTCGACGGTGACCCGCACCGGGTAGAGCTGCTTGAAGGCGCCCCACAGCCGGTCGAGGTCCCAGTCCTCGGGGAAGCCCTCGGCGGTCTCCGCGGAGACGTAGGCGTCGATCGTGTCGTCCATGAAGTGGTGGATCTGCTCCTGCAGGTCCTCGCCCTCCAGGACGCGGCGGCGCTCGCCGTAGATGACCTCGCGCTGCCGGTTGAGCACCTCGTCGTACTTCAGGACGTTCTTGCGGGTCTCGAAGTTCTGCGTCTCCACCTGCGACTGGGCGGAGGCGATCGCGCGGGTGACCATCTTGTTCTCGATCGGCACGTCGTCGGGGACGTTCGCCATCGACATCACGCGCTCGACCATCTGGGCCTTGAACAGCCGCATCAGGTCGTCGCCGAGGGAGAGGTAGAAGCGGGACTCGCCCGGGTCGCCCTGACGGCCGCTGCGGCCGCGGAGCTGGTTGTCGATGCGCCGCGACTCGTGCCGCTCGGTGCCCAGCACGTAGAGGCCGCCGACCGACTCGACCTCCTCCTTCTCCGCCTGGACGGCCTTCGCGGCGCGCTTCAGGGCGGCGGGCAGGGCCGCGGCCCACTCCTCGATGTGCTCCTCGGGGTCCAGGCCGCGCTGGCGCAGCTCGGCCTCCGCGAGGTCCTCGGGGTTGCCGCCGAGCTTGATGTCGGTACCACGGCCGGCCATGTTGGTGGCCACCGTCACGGCGCCCTTGCGGCCGGCCTGGGCGACGATCGAGGCCTCGCGCTCGTGGTGCTTGGCGTTCAGCACCTCGTGCTGGATGCCGCGCTTGCTGAGCTGCTGGGAGAGGTACTCCGACTTCTCCACGGAGGTCGTGCCGACGAGGATCGGCTGGCCCTTCTCGTGCTTCTCGGCGATGTCGTCGACGACCGCCTCGAACTTGGCCACCTCGGTGCGGTAGATCAGGTCCGACTGGTCCTTGCGGACCATCGGCCGGTTGGTCGGGATGGGCACCACGCCGAGCTTGTAGATCTGGTGGAACTCGGCGGCCTCGGTCATCGCCGTACCGGTCATGCCGGACAGGCCCGGGAGTTCCTTGCCCTCGTGGTCGTGGCGCTTGTAGAGGCGGAAGAAGTTCTGCAGGGTGATCGTGGCGAGCGTCTGGTTCTCGTCCTTGATGTCCACCCCTTCCTTCGCCTCGATCGCCTGGTGCATGCCCTCGTTGTAGCGGCGGCCGGCGAGGATACGGCCGGTGTGCTCGTCGACGATCATGACCTCGCCGTCGAGGACGACGTAGTCCTTGTCCTTCTTGAACAGTTCCTTGGCCTTGATGGCGTTGTTCAGGTAACCGACGAGCGGGGTGTTCACCGACTCGTAGAGGTTGTCGATGCCCAGCCAGTCCTCGACCTTGGTCACGCCGGACTCGTGGATGGCGACCGTGCGCTTCTTCTCGTCGACCTCGTAGTCGCCGGTCTCCTCGATGCCCTTGAGGGGGTTGCCCGCCTCGCCGCGCTTGAGGCGCGTGACCAGCTTGGCGAAGTCGCCGTACCACTTGGTGGCCTGGTCGGCGGGGCCGGAGATGATCAGCGGCGTACGGGCCTCGTCGACGAGGATGGAGTCGACCTCGTCGACGATGGCGAAGTTGTGGCCGCGCTGGACGAGCTCGTCCTGGGACCACGCCATGTTGTCGCGGAGGTAGTCGAAGCCGAACTCGTTGTTCGTGCCGTACGTGATGTCGCACAGGTACATCTCGCGGCGCTGGGCCGGCGTCTGGTTGGCGAGGATGCAGCCGACCTCGAGCCCGAGGAACTTGTGGACGCGGCCCATCATCTCGGAGTCGCGCTCGGCCAGGTAGTCGTTGACCGTGACGATGTGGACGCCCTCACCGGACAGGGCGTTGAGATAGGCCGGCAGCGTGCCGACCAGGGTCTTGCCCTCGCCGGTCTTCATCTCCGCCACGTACCCCAGGTGCAGGGCGGCGCCGCCCATGATCTGCACGTCGTAGTGGCGCTGGCCCAGCACGCGCTTGGCGGCCTCGCGGACGGTGGCGAACGCCTCGGGGAGCAGGTCGTCGAGGCTCTCTCCGTCCGCGTACCGCTGCTTGTACTCGTCGGTGAGGGCACGCAGCTCGGCGTCGGAGAGGTCGATGAAGTCCTCTTCGATGGAGTTGACCTGGTCCGCGATGCGGTGCAGCTTGCGCAGGATCTTGCCTTCGCCTGCACGCATGATCTTCGAGAGGACGGACACGGGGGTTTGTCTCCTTAGCCGATCGGGCCTGGGACGGTCGGTCACCACATGACAGTTTGAGCAACGGCCATGGTAAGCGAGGACCCCGCCGTGCCGGGAGGTCTGTCACCGACAGCCACTAGGACAACGGACGGGCGCGGCGGAAGGTGCCGCCCCGGCACCACGAAACGTGACGCCCCGGGCACGCTGTGGTCATCGCGGCCCCCGCGGGGGCGGGTGCATCGCGCTGCCCCGCAACGCCCCGCAACGCGCCGCAACGCGCCGCAAAGGAATGGCGCCCCCCGCCCCCGTCCGAGCAGAATCGGCCGATCGGCCGGAAGCCGAGAGGCCGGAAAGGGAGGGGCCCCGATGGAACCCGTCACGCTCACCACCGAACGCCTCGTCCTGCGCCCGGTGGGCCCCGGGGACGCCGACGCGGTGTACGCGGCGGCCCAGGACCCGGACATCCAGCGCTGGACGACGATCCCCTCGCCGTATCTGCGGGAGCACGCCGAAGGTTTCGTCGGCGGCCTGGCACCCGGGGGCTGGGCGGACGACTCGATGTTCACCTTCGGCGTCTTCCTGCCCGCCGGCGACCTGGTCGGAATGCTCAGCCAGACCATGCGCGGCCCGGGCGTCGCGGAGATCGGCTTCTGGGCGGCCAAGGAGCACCGCGGCCACGGCTACCTCACCGAGGCGACGCTCGCCGCCTGCCGCTGGGCCTTCCTGCTTCTGTCCGTGGACCGCGTGGAATGGCGCGCGGAGGTGGGCAACACGGCCTCGCTCGCGGTGGCGCGCAAGGCCGGCTTCACCCTGGAGGGCACCGCGCGCGCGGGCCTGCTCAACCAGGGCGTCCGCAGGGACTGCTGGACCGCCTCCCTGCTCCCCTCCGACCTGGGCCTGCCCCCGAAGACGCCCTACCTGCCGGCGCCCGACAGGAGCCGGGCCGTGCCCGAGGCGTGACGGGAAGCCCTCCCCACTGTCAGACCCACCCCCTACCGTGACCCCATGCCCACGCCGACACCGCCGCCCGTCGCCACCCTCACCGCCGCGGAAGCCCGCCGCATCGCCCTGCGGGCCCAGGGCTTCCTGGGCGCCCCCGACCGCCGCTCCGGTGTGCGCGGCGTGCTGCGCCACCTCGGCGCCGTCCAGCTCGACACGATCTCGGTCCTCGCCCGCTCCCACGAACTCGTGCCCTACGCCCGCCTGGGCGCGGTGGGCCGGACAACGGTCGAGGACGCCTACTGGACGAAGAGCGCCCCGGGCGTCCGCACGCCCCCGCACGCGTTCGAGTACTGGTCGCACGCCGCCTGCATCCTGCCCGTCGAGGAGTGGCCCCACTTCGCCTTCCGCCGCCGCGCCTACCGTGCGCGCCCGCACTGGAACCACGCGCTCCCCGAGGGCGCCTACGAGCAGGTGATCAAGCAGCTCCGCTCGGAGGGCCCGCTGACCGCCACGGACCTCGGCGGCGCGAAGCGGACCAGCGAGTGGTGGGACTGGTCGGAGACCAAGGTGGCCGTCGAACGCGCCCTGATGTACGGCGAGGTGGTCTGCGTCGAGCGCCGGGGCTGGAAGCGGGTCTACGACCTCGCCGAGCGCGCCGTCCCCGCCGCACTGCTGCACGACGAGCTGGACGACGCGGAGTGCGTGCGCCGCCTGGTCCGGCTGGCCGGCCAGTCCCTCGGCGTGGGCACGCGCGCGGACATCGCCGACTACCACCGGCTGAGGAACGAGCAGGTCGACGCGGTGATCGCCGACTCCGGGCTGGTCCCGGTGACCGTGGAGGGCTGGGGCCGCCCGGCCTGGGCCGATCCCGCCGCCCTGGCGACGCCCCCGCGCGGCCGTCACCGCACGACGCTGCTGTCGCCCTTCGACTCCCTCGTCTGGGAACGGGCCCGCACGGAACGGATCTTCGGCTTCGTCCACCGCCTGGAGGCGTACGTCCCCAAGCCGAAGCGCGTGCACGGCTACTTCGCGATGCCGGTGCTGGCGGGCGGGCGGCTGGTGGGCCGGGTGGACCCGGCGCGCGAGGGCCACACCCTGGTGGCCCGTCAGGTCACGCTGGACGGTCCCAAGGCGGTCCCGGCCGTGGCGGAGGCCCTGCTGGAGGCGGCGACCTGGGTGAACTGCACGAACGTGCGCGTAGAACGGGTGGCGGACCCCGCGCTGCGCGCGCCCCTCCTCACCGAACTGGCCCGCGCACTGGACTGATCGCCCGACCGGTCAGCGAATCTCGAGGATCTTCTCCCGCATCGCGTAGACCACGGCCTCCATCCTGGAATGCAGTTGGAGTTTCTCCAGGATGTTCCGCACGTGGTTCTTCACGGTGTTCTCGGAGATGAACAACTCCTTGGCGATGTCCCGGTTGTTCATTCCGGTGGCGACCAGCTTGAGCACTTCGAGTTCCCGGTCGGTGAGCCGCGGCGCCGGCACCAGCCGGCGTTCGTCGGTGCGCTGGATCATCGATTTGAACTCGGTGAGAAGTTTCGAGGCCATCGAGGGACTGATCTGCGACTGTCCGTCGGCGACGGCCCGAATAGCCGTGGCGACCTCGTCCGTGGAGATCTCCTTGAGGAGGTATCCGGTCGCGCCGGCCTTGATCGCCTCGTAGAGATCGGCCTCTTCGTCGCTGATCGTCAGCATGATGATCTTCGCGCTGGGGGCCACTTCCTTGATCGACGTGCACGCCTCGATGCCACCGCGCCGGGGCATCCGCACATCCATCAGCACGATGTCGGGCAGCAGATCGGCGGCCTTGTCCACGGCCTCCGCGCCGTCCCCTGCCTCTCCGACGACCTGGATGTCCTCCTCGGCCGCCAGCACGATCTCCAGGCCGCGGCGGAAGAGGGCGTGGTCGTCGACGACCAGGACGCGGATGGGCTCCTTGCGTGACGTGCCCGCCTCCGGGCCCGTACCGCTCGCCTCGCCGGCGCCCGTGGCGCGGTCGTCGGCGTCCTCGTCCCGCGCCGGTCCGAAGCTGTCCGCCATCGTTCCTCCCCCTGAAGGCTGTGGCCTGTGGTCCTGTGCCATCGCCAACCCAAGGCAACGGCCCACCGGTTGGGCCGGTGCGGCCATGATTCCATGCCGCGGCGGTCGTGCGGTGACGGAGCGCGGTACCAAGGGGTGGCACGCCGGTGCCCCTGGGGGGCGCAGAGGCTCACCAGGGGCACCGTTCCTTGCCCGCGAGGTCCGTCCGGCGGGGTGTGCCGGGGCGGTCGGCCGGGGTGGTCAGCCGCCGAGCGCGCTGCCCGCGTCACCGGCCCCCGACCGGGTGACCATGGGGTCGGTGTTCAGGTGGATGACGCCGTAGTCGTAGGCGTGCCGCCGGTAGACGACGCTGGGTTCCTTGCTCTCGGAATCGATGAACAGGTAGAAGTCGTGCCCGACCAGTTCCATCTCGTAGAGGGCCTGGTCGAGTGTCATCGGGGACGCGACGTGGGTCTTCTCCCGGACGACGAGCGGGCCGTCGCCCGTCACCTCCAGAGAACCGATCTTCTTCGTCGGCACCGCTTCCGGTTCCGTCGCGACGACTGTGCCGCCGTGGCCGTCCAGGGTGGCCGCGTCGGGGACGTGGTCGGGGACGTCGGCGGCCGAGAGGCGCCGGGTGCCGCGTCGTGCGCACCGCTTGTCGTGCTGCTTGCGCAGCCGCGCCTCGAGCTTGTCGGTGGCCAGGTCCAGTGCCGCGTAGGGGTCGCTGGCCGCCGCTTCCGCCCGGATCACCGGGCCGCGGGAGTGGAGGGTGATCTCCACCCGGTCGGAGCGGTCCGCCTGACGGGGGTTGGGCTCCTTGGACACCTCGACGTCCAGGCTGATCACCTTGCCGTCGAGCTTCTGGATCTTCTCCAGCTTCAGCTTCTCGGCCACGTGCTTCCGGAACCGCTCGGGCACCTCGGTCTTGCGGCCCTTGACGACGATGTCCACGCAGAACTCCGTTCCCGGATCACTCCGCATCACGGCGGAGCATCTCCCTCTTGCACCAGATTCCGGTGGGCACCGGAACCTCGGACTCGGTGACGTCCACCTCCTCCTCCCCCGTGGGCGGGAACTCCATCCCACCGCTGCGAGTGAATACGCATCACCGCAGCACGGCGTTCGGACCGGCGAGGTTCGGGCTGGGCCATTCCCTCACAACCGAACATATCTCGCTCGGACGGATGTCGTCACCCTCTACTGTGGGGTACCTCCGTTCGGGCGAATTACCCTTGTATTACCTGCAACGATGAGCGTTCTCAGTCAGTTCCGGTTGGTTGCGAAAGAATCGGACGGCGCGGCGACCACGGCCGCGCGAAGCGGCGGAACGCCGGGCCCGGAAACGCCCGCCGTCGGTCGTTCCTCCCTAGCTTCCCCGGCAGCAGTGCCGTACACCTGTGGGCCCGTGAAGGACGTGCGTACGGCCCGGGCGGCCTCCGCGAGTGTGGCGCCGGTGGTCAGCAGGTCGTCGACGAGCACGATCCGGCCGCCCGTCAGCAGCCGTACGCCGCCCGGCACGACCTCCAGGGCCCCGGCGAGGTTCGCCCGCCGCCGTGTGGAACTCAGCCCCGCCTGGTCGGCCACGGGGCGCCGCTGCCGCAGCACGGCCGCGACGCGGGCGGCCGTCCCCGTCCGCCGCAGTTCGGCGGCGGCCGCCCGCGCGATCCGGCGCGTCGCGTCGTGGCCCCGCGCC
>BNBP01000024.1 GCA_014656015.1 Streptomyces griseoaurantiacus
CGAGCGACGCGACGCCTACACCGCCTGGCTCCACACCTACAATCACCACCGCGGACACACCGCGCTCGAGGGCCAACCACCCGCCAGCCGCGTCCCCAACCTCACGGGTCAGTACACCTAGGCGGCGTACGCGCCCATCAGGAGCCCCGCGTACGCGCCCGCGAGCAGGAAGGGGCCGAACGGGATGGCCGTGCGGCGGGTGGCCCTTCGGGTGACGACGAGGGCGAGGCCGTAGAGGCCGGCGAGGAGGAAGCCGGCGAAGGTGCCGAGCACCACCGTGCCCCAGCCGTACCAGCCGAGCACGGCGCCGAGGCCGAGGGCGAGCTTGACGTCGCCGAAGCCCATGCCGTCGGGGTTGATGAGGAACAGCAGGAAGTACCCGGCGCCCAGGACGAGCGCGCCGAGCAGCGCGGTGCGCCAGTGGCCCGCGTGCTCGGGCAGGACGGCCGCGGCGCCCAGCAGGGCGGGGGCGAGGGCGGCGAGCGGGAGGGTGAGCACGTCCGGCAGCCGCTGGACCCGGAAGTCGACGATCGTCAGCAGCACCCCGGCGGGGGCGAGCAGCAGCCACACGGCGAGTTCGGGACGGGCTCCGGTGGCGAGCGCGAGCGCCGCGCACGCCAGCGCGGTCACGGCGCACACCAGGGCGCTCCCGGGACCGTACGCCCCGCCCTCGGGGCAGCGTGCCGGGCCGAGCCAGCCGCCGATGCGGTGCCCCTCGGGACACCGGTCGCGCCAGGGCTCGCCGGCCGCCACCGACAGCCGGTACGCGAGCCGGGGCACGAACGCTCCCGCGCCCGCCCCCCACAGACCGGACACACCCACGACCGCCCACCCCACGGCATCCACGCCCACACAGTAGAGCGCCGGGCGGGCGCCCGGGGGCGGCGCCGCGGGGGTACGGGCGGCCGGGGCGGGGCTCAGTCGAGCAGGTCGACCTTCACGTCCGCCGGGAAGCCCGTGGTCGGGCCCACCCGGCGCGCGAACTCCGCGACCGCCTCGAGCTGCGGGCCGCCGAAACGGAAGTCCAGCGTCGTGAAGTACCGTTCCAGCACCTCGGCGTCGAAGGCCTCCCAGCGGGCGGCCTGTTCGGCGACCTTGCCGACCTCCTCCAGGGAGAGGTTGCGGGAGGCGAGGAAGGCCTGGTGCACCTGGCGGGTCAGCTCCGGCTCGCGCTCCAGGTAGTCCTTGCGGGCCGCCCACACCGCGAAGACGAACGGCAGTCCCGTCCACTCCTTCCACAGCGCGCCCAGGTCGTGCACGGCCAGGCCGTACTTGGGGCCGTCGTGGAGGTTGGCCCGCAGCGCCGCGTCGCCGATGAGGACGGCGGCGTCGGCCTCCCGCATCATCAGGGCGAGGTCGGGCGGGCAGGTGTAGTACTCCGGCCGGACGCCGAACCGCTCGGCGAGCAGGAGCTGCGCGAGCCGCACGGAGGTGCGGGAGGTGGAGCCGAGGGCGACGCGGGCGCCGTCCAGCTGCTCCAGCGGCACCTGGGAGACGATCACGCAGGACATCACCGGGCCGTCGCAGCCCACCGCGATGTCGGGGAACGCGACGAGGTCGTCGGCGTTCTTCAGGTACTCGACGAGGGTGATGGGACCGATGTCGAGTTCGCCCGCGACCAGCCGCTCGCTGAGCTTCTCGGGAGTGTCCTTGGTCAGCTCGAAATCGAGGAGCGTCCCGGTTCTCGCGAGCCCCCAGTAGAGAGGCAGGCAGTTCAGGAACTGGATGTGGCCGACGCGCGGCCGGATGCGAGAATTGTCCACATCGCGAGACTAGACCCCGCCCGCCGGAGCCCGGTTCCGGGGGGTCCGGCACCCGGTCCGGCCTGGGACGGGGCGAGATTTCGGGCCTCTCGGGTCAACCCCTCCGCACGGGCCTTCAAACATCCGGGTGACGTGATCTTGCTCCCTGTTGCATCCCGGTGCCCGCGTGCTAGGCTCGCCGCAAGTTGCAGTTTGGTTTCCCTTGCAGTACAGAGCCTGCGGAGCATGTGACCGCGGGCTCTCGTCGTTTTCAGACGTATGCAGTTGTGCGGCATTGAGTTTTCACAATCGCAGGGTTCTGGAGCAGGGCGACCCTTTGGGCCCAAGGAGGGCTTATGGCTACCGGAACCGTGAAGTGGTTCAACGCCGAAAAGGGCTTTGGTTTCATCGCCCAGGAAGGCGGCGGCCCGGACGTCTTCGTCCACTACTCCGCGATCAACGCGAACGGCTTCCGTTCGCTTGAGGAGAACCAGGCGGTGAGCTTCGACGTCACGCAGGGCCCCAAGGGCCCGCAGGCGGAGAACGTCACCCCCATGTAGGTTCCTCGGCCCGATCCGGACCCGATGAGCAGTACCCAAGGAGCCCCTTGCGCCTTCGGCGCGGGGGCTCCTGCCTTTTCGCCCCCGGTGGCCGGACGGTGCCCCACGGCCGTGCGGGGTTCCGACCCGTCCGGGCCCTTCAGAGCGCGTACAGTTCCTCGATCTCCCGGGCGTAGTCCTGGGAGATCTGTGCGCGGCGGAGTTTCATCGACGGGGTCAGATGGCCCGCCGCCTCGGTGAAGTCGCCCGGGAGGACGCGGAAACGGCGGATGGACTCGGGGCGGGAGACCAGGCGGTTGGCCTCGTCGACCGCGCGCTGCAGGACCGCGTGCAGCTCGGGGTCGTCCAGGAGGAGTTCCGCCGGGACCGCGTGCTTGCCGTTCATGCGGCGCCAGTGGGTGATGCCGTCCGGGTCCAGGGTGAGCAGCGCGGCGACGAACGGGCGGCGGTCGCCGAGCAGCATGCACTGGGAGATCAGCGGGTGCGAGCGGAGCCAGTTCTCCAGCGGGGCCGGGGCCACGTTCTTGCCGCCCGCGGTGATCAGGATCTCCTTCTTGCGGCCGGTGATCGTCAGGTGGCCCTCGTCGTCGAGGGCGCCGAGGTCCCCGGTCGGCAGCCAGCCGTCGACGGTGCCCGGGACGAGCCCGCCGGCGTGCGGGTCCCAGTAGCCCCGGAACACCTGTGCACCGGCGAGGAGGATCTCGCCGTCGGCCGCGATCCGCACCCGTGTGCCCGGCAGCGGCCAGCCGACGGTGCCGAGCCGGGGCCGTAGCGGAGGCGTCACCGTGGCCGCCCCGGTCGTCTCGGTCAGGCCGTACCCCTCGAAGATCTGGATGCCGGCGCCGGCGTAGAACGCGGCGAGCCGGCGGCCGAGCGGGGAGCCGCCGCAGATGATGTACCGGACCCTGCCGCCCATCGCGGCGCGGATGCGGCGGTAGACCAGGGGGTCGTAGAGCGCGCGGGCGGTCCGCAGCCCCCGGCCGGGGCCGCTGCCGCTGCCGTGCTGCCGGGCCTCGGTCGCCTCGCCGTACCGTTCGGCCACGGCGGCGGCCCGGTCGAAGGAGGAGGCCCGGCCGCCCGACTCGGCCTTCGCCCGGGCCGAGTGGAAGACCTTCTCCAGCATGTACGGGATGGCGAGCAGACACGTCGGCCGGAAGCCGGCCAGGTCCGCCAGCAGGTCCTCGGTGCGCAGGCTCGGCGCGTGGCCGAGGGTGACGCGGGCACGCAGGCAGGCGACGGCGACCATCCGTCCGAAGACGTGCGACATCGGCAGGAACAGCAGGACCGAGGGTTCCTCGCTGTGCTGCGCCCGGAAGACGGGGTGGAGGAGTTCGACCGCGTTGTCGACCTCGGCGAGGAAGTTGCCGTGGGTCAGGGCGCAGCCCCTGGGCCGCCCGGTGGTGCCGGAGGTGTAGACGAGGGTGGCCAGCGAGTCCGGGCCGAGGACGCCCCGCCGGACGGCGACCTCCTGGTCGGGCACCGCGCGGCCCAGTTCCGCGAGCCGGTCGAGGTGGCCCTTGTCGAGGACCCAGAGGTGGTGCAGGTCGGGAAGCCGGTCGCGTTCGGGGCCGAGGGCGGCGGCCATCGCGGTCGTCTCGGTGGCCAGGGCCACGGCGCCGGAGTCCTGGAGGATCCAGCGGGCCTGGAAGGGCGAGGAGGTGGGGTAGACCGGCACGGTGACGAGGCCCGCCGCCCAGGCGGCGAAGTCCAGCAGGGTCCACTCGTACGTCGTGCGGGCCATGACGGCGATGCGGTCGCCCGGCCCGAGCCCCTCGGCGATCAGCCCCTTGGCGACCGCGAGCACCTCCTCGGCGAAGCGCGCCGCCGGCACGTCGCTCCAGCGGCCGGAGCCGCCCGCGGCGGCCGTACGGCGTCGCAGGACGGGTGCGTCCGGGGCGGCGGAGGCGTTGTCGAAGGGGATGTCGGCCAGCGAGCCGTGGGTGACCGGGGCGGCCAGCGGCGGCACCGCCGCCTCGCGCACGACGCCGTCCAGCCGCTTGAGCTCCGGCTCGACCAGCACGGGTCCGGCGCCCCGGACGCGGTCGGGGTCCGGGGCGGGCGGCATGGCCGACGGGCCCGTGGCGGCGTCGTACGGGCCGGGGCGGGCGGCGGACACGGGCGAGGCGGGGTGCGGGGTGGACACGGGCGGCTCCTGGGCGTTCGGCGACGAGGCACCTCTTCCGGGTGCGGGTACGGGCCGCGGGGGCCGATGCGTTCACCCGCGGGACGTGCCGCGGCCGGGCACGGGAGGCGTTACCGGGCGTCACCGGCGTCGCGTTCGTGATCGTATTGCGCCCCGGTGTGGACCTTGTGGTGTTTCGGGGGGCGTCCGGCGCCGGGGGTGTGTGCGTTCGTCCGTGCGCCTCCCCTTCCCTTCGCCACGCCGTTTCGCGCAGGCCCTTACCGCCGGTAACCTGACGCCCGAGCAAGTACCGCGCACCCCCGCCGCCGACCCCGCTGGGAGCAGCCCGCCCATGGCCGACCGTTATCTGCGCCTCGCCGCCACCGCGCCCGGCCGCTTCCTCACCCGCCGACTCGGACTGCCCCGCCCGGTCCCGCTCCACCGGTGGTCGCCGCAACACCCCTCGCTGGACGGCCCCCTGCTGCTCCTGTCGGCCGGAGAGCCGCACCTCGCCCTCGAACCCGTGCTCGCCCGCACCGGCCTCCCGCTCCTCGGCGGCCCCCCGGCCGTCCCCGGCGGGGCGCCCGCCGGGGGCGCCGCCTCCCGGCCCGCCGCCCTCGTCCTGGACACCACCGGCGTGCGCACCGTCGAGGAACTCGCCGGGGTGCACGCCGCGCTGCACCCCCGCGTGCGGTCCCTCGCCCCGAGCGGCCGGGTGCTGGTGCTGGGCGCCCCGCTCGACCCCGCCGACCCCCACCAGTCGGCGGTGCAGCAGGGGTTGGAGGGCTTCGTGCGCTCCCTCGGCAAGGAGATCGGCGGCGGCCGGACCGTCAACCTCCTGAGGCTGACCGACCCCGCGGCCGCCGAGTCCACGCTCCGTTTCCTGCTCTCGCCCAAGTCCGCCTACGTCGACGGACAGGTGATCGAGGTCGGTGAGCCGGAGGAGGCGAACCAGTGCCTCGCCGAGGTCGACCGCGACCGCCCGCTCGCCGGGCGCACCGCCCTCGTCACCGGTGCCGCCCGCGGGATCGGCGAGGCGCTGGTGCGCACGCTCGCCCGGGACGGCGCCAGGGTCGTCTGCCTGGACGTGCCGTCCGCCGGCGCGGAACTCGACCGGGTCGCGTCCTCCGTCGGCGGCGACCCGCTGGCCCTGGACATCACCGCGCCGGACGCGGCCGCCCGGATCGGCGGGGCGCTCCCCGACGGGCTCGACGTGCTCGTGCACAACGCGGGCATCACCCGGGACCGGCGGCTGGCCAACATGTCCGCCGATCGCTGGAACGCGGTCCTCGACGTCAACCTGGGCAGTGTCCTGCGCACCACGGACGCGCTGCTCGGCGAGGGGGTGCTGCGGCGGGGCGGTCGCGTCGTGGCCACCGCCTCGATCTCCGGGATCGCCGGCAATACCGGCCAGACCAACTACGCCACCAGCAAGGCGGGCATCGTCGGGATGGTCCGCGCACTGGCGCCCGTGGCCAGGGCAGCGCACGGGGTGACGGTCAACGCGGTCGCACCCGGCTTCATCGAGACCGCCATGACGGCCGCCGTCCCGCTGCTGATCCGCGAGGCGGGCCGCCGGATGACCTCCCTCGGCCAGGGCGGCCTGCCGCAGGACGTCGCCGAGACCACCGCCTGGCTCGCCCACCCGGCCTCCGGCGCGGTCAACGGGCAGGTCGTACGGGTCTGCGGGCAGAGCCTGCTGGGCGCCTGACACCCCGCCGGCCCCGCCCACTCCCCCATCCTTCCTCGGCCCCGCACCCTCCCCCGCGTACCCGCCCCGACGTCCCCGGAGACCCCGTGCAGAGAACCGGCAGCGCCCCCGGCCACCCCGATCCCCCGGACCCGACCGCACCCGCCGCCCCTCCGGACCTCTTCCTCTCCTCCACCCCCGCGCTCCTCCCCTCCTACGCCCGCGGGGCGCTGCTCTCGCCCCTGCGGAGGCGGCCACGTCCCGGAGCCGTGCCACCCCCGACGCGGCTGGTGGTGCCCGGGGTGCGGATCGATCTCGACCGGCTCGCCGCGTACGAGCGGAGCTGCGGGTTCGCCACCGGCTCCGACGCGCTGCCCGTGACCTATCCCCATGTGCTCGCCTTCCCCCTGGCGATGCGGCTGATGGCGGGCCGGGGCTTCCCGCTGCCGCTGCTCGGCCTCGTGCACACCTCGTTCGAGGCCACCCAGCGACATCCGCTGCGCACCGACACCACCTACGAACTGGCCGTGCGGGTGGAGGAGTTGAGGCCGCACCGGCGCGGCACGGAGGCCGTCGTGGTGACCGGGGCGCGGGCCGGCGGCCGCCTCGTCTGGGAGTCGAGCAGCACGTATCTGGCCCGGCACCGCACCCCCGCCCCGGAGAGGGCCACCGCGCGCCCCGCCGCCCCGCCCCCGCTCCCCGGCGTCGCCGAGTGGCGGCTGGGCCCGGACGTGGGACGGCGGTACGCGGCCGTCTCGGGCGACCGCAACCCGATCCATCTGCACCCGCTCGGCGCCCGCCTGTTCGGCTTCCCCCGGCCCCTCGCCCACGGCATGTGGACGGTCGCCCGCTGCCTGGCCGAGCAGCCCGTCGAGGGCGCCGTGCGGGTACGGGCGGAGTTCAGGGCGCCGGTGCTGCTCCCGGCCACGGTCACCTACGCGGCCGACGGCACCGGCGGCTTCCAGCTCCGCACCGGCGAGCGGCCGCACCTCACGGGCACGGTCACGCCACGGCCGAAGGGCCAGGGCGTGTCGGACGGGCCCTAACCCGCCGCGACCGGGATCTGCGCCCGCTCCGGGGGCGTCCACGGGCGGCCCTCCATCAGCCCGCCGAGCCCCGCCCAGGCGAAGTTCATCAGCGTGCCGGCGGCCTGCCGGGCCGGGACGCCGGGGGTCGTGTTGGCCCAGGCCGCGAGCGACTCGGCGGCCCCGACCAGTGCCTCGGCGAGCGCGGCGGCCTCCTGCAGGGGCAGTTCCCGGTCGCGGCGGCCGGCCCGGGAGGCGTCACCGATGAGCTGCGTGACGAACGTGACGATCTCCTCGCGCATCGCGTGCACCTCGGCGGCGAAGGGCTCACCCGTGGTACGGGCCTGGAGGTGCAGCACGGCCCAGCCGTCCGGGTTCTCCGCGGTGTGCGTGAAGAAGGCCAGCAGCCCCTCCCAGAGCTGCCGGTCGGCGGGGAGCGTGGGGTCCACGCCGGCCCGCACGGCGGCGGTGAGCGCCGCCGCCTCCCGGCGGATGCAGGCGGTGAAGAGGTCTTCCTTGGAGTTCAGGTACAGGTACACGAGCGGCTTGGAGACCCCGGCGAGGTCGGCGATCTCGTCCATGGAGGCGCCGCGGTAGCCGCGCCGGCCGAAGGTGCGGACGGCCGCGTCGAGCATCTGCCGCTCGCGCACGGCCCGCGGCATCCGCTTGCTCTTCACTTCGCCCATGACCACAGGGTAGTTGCAGAACTCGCACAGGTGCCCGGGCGCGGCCCGGGCAGGGCGTTCAGGAAGCCTGCTCCTGGGCCTGGGCCGACTGGGCGCGGGAGCGCAGGGCCTCGTCGGCGCCGTCCTCCTGGCTGCGGTTGGCGTCCAGGTTGGCCTTCATCCGGTCCACCCGGCGCACCACGCTCGCGGAGGCCCGGTCCCGCTCGCCCCGCAGCACCACGAAGCTGATCGGCGCGGAGATCACCAGCGCGAGCAGCGCGATCCACATGCCGTTGGAGTCGCCGAGTCCGCGCGGGACGACACCGGAGTAGACGAGACCCCAGACGACCACGAGGCAGCCCGCGAAGATCCCAAGGCGCATCAGCGTGTAGCGGAGCATCTCAACCCACTCTTCCGTTCCGAGGTGTCGCGGTCTCGAAGGTGTCGGTGTGCCGGCCGGCCGACCGAACATTCCGGCGCGAACATCGCCAAAGGCGTCGTCCGTGACCTCCAGTGAAGCACGCGCGCGCACCGGGGCGGCAGGCGGGTTCGGCTGGGCGCCGCCCGCCCGGAGGGTCCTTCAGACAAGCGCGAGGAGCATCGTCACGTCGTCGCGGTCGTCCCCCGGGCCGACCCGGATCGCGCCCGGCACCCGGCCGACCTCCTTGTAACCGCAGGCCTCGTAGAACCGTTCGAGGCCGGTGCCGCCCCGGCAGGTGAGCCGTATCGCCTCGATGCCGGGCATCGCGCGGGCGGCCCGCTCGGCGGCGGCGAGCAGCGCGCGCCCGTGGCCGCCGCCCTGCCGGCGGGGGTGGACCATCACCGTGTGGAGCCACGCCCAGTGCCGCATCAGCGGGTGCGTGTTGGCCGCGAGGAACGCCGCCGCGACCACCTCGCCCTCCTCGTCCGCGCCGTCCGCGCCGTCCGCGCCGTCCACCTCGTACCGTCCGACGAGGAGCCGGGTGTGGCCCTCGCTCATGGCGACGAAGTGCCGCACCAGCGCCGGGCGTACGTCCCCGGCCTCCACCGGCGGCACGAAGCCGACCGAGCCGCCCGCGTTCGACACGTCCGTCCACAGGGTGAGCAGGCCGTTGCGGAGCGCGGGCGTGACCGCCGGGTCGAGGGTGAAAGCCAGGGACACGTCCGGCCTCACACCCGCATCGGCTGCGGCTCGTCGCGGCGGCCCGGGTCGGCGCCCTCGTACTCGCGGATGATCTCGTAGCGCGTATTGCGCTCGACAGGGCGGAAGCCGGCGTCGCGGATCAGGTCGAGCAGGTCCTCGCGGGTGAGCTTGTTCGGCGTGCCGTAGTTGTCCGCGTCGTGCGTGATCTTGTACTCGACGACCGAGCCGTCCATGTCGTCCGCGCCGTGCTGGAGGGCGAGCTGCGCGGTCTGCACGCCGTGCATGACCCAGAACACCTTGACGTGCGGCACGTTGTCGAAGAGCAGCCGGGAGACGGCGAAGGTCTTCAGCGCCTCCGCGCCCGTCGCCATCTGGGTGCGCGCCTGGAGGCGGTTGCGGATCTTGCCGTCCTTCATGTCCACGAAGTCGTGCTGGTAGCGCAGCGGGATGAAGACCTGGAAGCCGCCGGTCTCGTCCTGCAGCTCGCGCAGGCGCAGCACGTGGTCGACGCGGTGGCGGGGCTCCTCGATGTGCCCGTACAGCATGGTGGAGGGGGTCTTGAGCCCCTTCTCGTGCGCCAGCCGGTGGATGCGCGACCAGTCCTCCCAGTGGGTGCGGTGGTCGACGATGTGCTGCCGCACCTCCCAGTCGAAGATCTCCGCGCCGCCGCCGGTCAGGGACTCCAGGCCGGCGTCGATCAGCTCGTCGAGGATCTCGCTCGCGCTCATGCCGGAGATCGTCTCGAAGTGGTGGATCTCGGTGGCCGTGAACGCCTTGAGGGACACGTTCGGCAGGGCGGCCTTCAGCTCCCGCAGCGAGCGCGGGTAGTAGCGCCACGGCAGGTTGGGGTGCAGCCCGTTGACGATGTGCAGCTCGGTGAGGTTCTCGCCCTCCATCGCCTTGGCGAGCTTCACCGCCTCCTCGATGCGCATCGTGTACGCGTCCTTCTCCCCCGGCTTGCGCTGGAAGGAGCAGTAGGCGCAGGAGGCCGTGCACACGTTAGTCATGTTCAGGTGGCGGTTGACGTTGAAGTGGACGACGTCGCCGTTCTTCCGCGTGCGCACCTCGTGGGCGAGTCCGCCGAGCCAGGCCAGGTCGTCCGAGGCGTACAGCGCGATGCCGTCCTCGCGGGTCAGCCGCTCACCGGACCTGACCTTGTCCTCCAGCTCGCGCTTGAGCCCGGCGTCCATGCGATACCTCATCTCTCCGTGCAGACTCCGACAACCGTACGCCCGCGCGGGCGGGCCCCCGCCGCAGGCCCGGCCCCGCGTCGGCGGGGCCCCGCCGCGGACCTCAGAGCACCTCTTCGGGCAGCTCGCCCACCCTGTTCTCCCACTTCGTGGAGAGCACGATCGTGGTGCGGGTCCGGGAGACGCCCTTGGTGCCCGAGAGCCGCCGGATGGTCTTCTCCAGGCCGTCCACGTCCGAGGCCCGCACCTTGATCATGAAGGAGTCGTCGCCCGCGATGAACCAGCAGTCCTCGATCTCGTGCAGGTCCTTCAGCCGCAGTGCCACGTCCTCGTGGTCGACGGAGTCCGAGAGCGAGATGCCGATGAGCGCGGTGACGCCGAGCCCGAGCGAGGCGGAGTCGACGGTGGCGCGATATCCGGTGATGACGCCGGCCGCCTCCAGGCGGTTGATGCGGTCGGTGACACTGGGTCCCGACAGACCGACGAGGCGGCCCAGCTCCGCGTAGGAGGCCCGGCCGTTCTCCCGCAGGGCCTGGATGAGCTGCCTGTCCACCGCGTCCATGCGATCGCTAGCCTTCCGCTGAGTTGGGGTAATGGGTGTGCGTCGTCGTGCGGCCGCCGCCGAGGTCGCCCTCCCAGCGGCGGTAGAGCGTGTGCGGGACACCTGCCGCGTCCAGGGCCCGTCCGGCGACGAAGTCCACCAGGTCCTGGATGTGCGTCGCCCCGGCGTAGAAGGCGGGCGAGGCGGGCAGCACCGTCGCCCCGGCCTCGTCCAGGGCCACCAGGTGCCGCAGTGTCTGCCCGTTCAGCGGGGTCTCGCGGACGGCGACGACCAGGCGGCGCCCCTCCTTGAGGGTCACGCTCGCCGCGCGCTGGAGCAGGTCCTTGGAGAGCCCGAGCGCGACCCCGGCCACGCACGCCGTCGAGGCGGGCACGATGAGCATGCCCTTGACGGGATACGAGCCGGAGGAGGGGCCCGCCGCCAGGTCCCCCGCCGCCCAGTGCCGTACCGCGCCGAGGTCGGCGCTCTCGGCGGCGAAGGTGTCCGGCTTGCCGTCGGCGCCCCGGGCCAGCCAGGCCCGCAGGTCGGACCGCCAGTGCGCGTCCCGGAAGCCGATGCCCGTCTCGTCCAGCAGGGTCAGCCGGGCGGCACGGGAGACCACGAGGTCCACGCTCTCGCCCGCGGCGAGCAGCGCGCGCAGCACGGCGGCCGCATACGGGGTACCGGAGGCGCCCGACACCCCTACGATCCAAGGTGTACGCGCCGTCCTGCCTGGGTTGGCTGGGTTCACGACCCCGAGCCTATCCGGCTCCGGGGGGTGGGAACCGGACGAGGGGGTCCGACCGTTGACCGGACGGGACGAGTCGGACGACTCGCCCGGCGAGTCACTGGTGGGATCGCCGGCAGGGGGAGCCATGTGGGGTACGGACAGCAGGGGCGGGCGGGCGCTGCCCGCGTGGTCACGGGGTGAGCGGGCGAAGGCCGCGGCCGAGCTGATGGCCGGCTGGGTCGCGCTGCTGTGGCTGCTCGAACTCGTCGACGTGGCGAGCGGTCACGCGCTGGACGGTCTCGGCATCGAGCCGCGCCGGGTCTCCGAGCTGGTGGACGTCGTGCCGGCCTCGTTCGTCCACTTCGGCTTCGGGCACGTGGCCGCGAACAGCGTGCCGCTCCTCGTGCTGGGCTTCCTGGCGGCGCTCGGCGGGATACGCCGGTTCGCGCTGGTCTGCGCGCTGATCGTCGTGGCCGACGGACTGGGCGTGTGGCTGGTGGCCCCGGCGCACACCAACACGGCGGGCGCCTCCGGTCTGATCTTCGGCCTCTTCGGCTTCCTGCTGGTCAGCGGCTTCACCGAGCGCCGCCCGCTGGGGGTGGTGGCCGGTCTGCTGGTGGCCGCGGTCTGGGGCACCTCGATCCTCACCGGTCTGGCGCCCACGCAGACGGGCGTGAGCTGGCAGGGCCACCTCATAGGCCTGGTCTCGGGGGTGGCGGCGGCGTTCGTGTTCCGGCGCCCGGACCGGCCGAGGGCCGTCGGAATGTGAGCGCGTAGCCCTCATCCCCGCCAGTGCGGGGAGCAGTTCGGCGTGAACGGGTTCATCGGCATCGCACTGGGGCCAACCCCGCGTGTGCGGGGAGCGTCCTCGCGCAGCCTACGGCTCTCCGACGCGTGTACTTCCGCTTCAGGGGCCGCACCACTCGAATCGGTTACAGCGTCAGTCCGCGGACAAGGAGATCGATCAGCGCGCAGACGAAGAGACTGATGCCGATGAAACCGTTGGTCGAGAAGAACGCCCGGTTCAGGCGGCTCAGGTCGGTCGGGCGGACGATCGTGTGCTCGTAGACGAACGCGCCGGCCACGATCACCAGGCCGAGCCAGAAGAAGGGACCGGCGTCGGTGGCGAGGGCGAACCAGACGAACAGGGCGGTGGTGACGGTGTGACAGGCCCGGGCGCCCCAGATGGCGGCGGGGATGCCGAAGCGGGCGGGCACGGACCGCACGCCGACCTCGCGGTCGGTCTCCACGTCCTGGCAGGCGTAGATGAGGTCGAAGCCGCCGATCCAGACGCCGACGGCCAGGCCGAGGATCACCGCGTCCCAGGACCAGGAGCCGCTGATGGCGAGCCAGCCGCCGATCGGGCCCATCGCCTGGGCGAGGCCGAGGATGGCCTGCGGGAAGTTCGTGAACCGCTTGCCGTAGGGGTAGACCACCATCGGGATCACGGCGACGGGGGCGAGCGCCAGGCAGAGCGGGTTGAGCGCGGCGGCGGCGCCGAGGAAGACGACGAGGGCGACGAGAGCGCCGGTCCAGGCGTGCCGCACCGACATCGCGCCGGTGACGAGTTCGCGGTGGGCGGTGCGCGGGTTGCGGGCGTCGATCTCGCGGTCGATGATCCGGTTCGCGGCCATGGCGAAGGTGCGCAGGCCCACCATCGCGACGGTGACGAGCAGCAGCCGGCCCCAGTGGATGTTCCCGTCCCACTCGTACATCGCGGTCAGCGCGGCGATGTAGGCGAAGGGCAGCGCGAACACGGAGTGCTCGATCATCACCAGGCGCAGGAACGCCTTGGTGCGTCCCGGCTGCTGGGGGAGGGCCGCGGAGGCGCTGGTCACAGTCCGTACTCCTTCCACCGGCGGTCGACCTTCGCCGCCGTCTCGGGGTCCGACAGGACCATCTCGGGCCAGCCCCCGTCGCGCGTGTACCCCTCCTCGGGCCATTTCCGCGTGGCGTCGATGCCCGCCTTGCCGCCCCAGAACTGCTGGTAGGAGGCGTGGTCGAGATGGTCGACGGGGCCCTCGACGACGCTGAGGTCGCGGGCGTAGTCGGTGTTGCCGAGGGCGCGCCAGGCGACCTCGTGCAGGTCGTGGACGTCGCAGTCCGCGTCCACGACGACGATCAGCTTGGTCAGCGACATCATGTGGGCGCCCCACACGGCGTGCATGACCTTCTGGGCGTGCTTGGGGTACTTCTTGTCGATCGAGACGATCGCGCAGTTGTGGAAGCCGCCCGCCTCGGGGAGGTGGTAGTCCACGATGTCCGGCACGATGATCTTCAGGAGCGGCAGGAAGAAGCGCTCGGTCGCCCGGCCGAGGGGGCCGTCCTCCGTCGGCGGCCGTCCCACGACGATCGACTGGAGCAGGGGGCGCCTGCGCATCGTCACGCAGTCGATGGTGAGCGCGGGGAACTGCTCCTGCGGGGTGTAGAAGCCGGTGTGGTCGCCGAAGGGTCCCTCGGGGAGCATCTGACCGGGCTCCAGCCAGCCCTCCAGCACGACCTCGGCCTGCGCCGGGACCTGGAGCGGAACGGTCTTGCAGTCGACCATCTCGATGCGCCGGCCCGCGAGGAAGCCGGCGAACAGGTACTCGTCGATGTCGCCGGGCAGCGGGGCGGTGGCGGCGTAGGTCACGGCGGGCGGGCAGCCGAAGGCGATGGCGACGGGGAGCCGTTCGCCGCGGCGGGCGGCGACCTGGTAGTGGTTCCGGCTGTCCTTGTGGATCTGCCAGTGCATGCCGATGGTGCGCTCGTCGTGCCGCTGGAGGCGGTAGAGGCCCAGGTTGCGGATGCCCGACTCGGGGTCCTTGGTGTGGGTGAGGCCCAGGTTGAAGAAGGAGCCGCCGTCCTTCGGCCAGGTGAACAGCGCGGGCAGCGCGTCGAGGTCGACGTCGTCGCCGCGCAGCACGACCTCCTGCACGGGGGCGCTGTCGCCCTTGACCTTCTTCGGCGGGACGTGCGCCATCGCGCCGAGCTTGCCGAAGGCCTCGCGGACGCCGACGAAGCCGTGCGGCAGTTCCGGCTTGAGCAGGCCGCCGATCTTGTCGGAGATGTCCTCGTACGACGCGAGGCCCAGTGCCTTCAGCAGGCGGCGGTCGGTGCCGAACACGTTCATCGCCAGGGGCATCGCGCTGCCCTTGACGTTCTCGAAGAGGAGGGCGGGGCCGCCGGACTTCTGTACGCGGTCGACGATCTCCCCGACCTCCAGATACGGATCGACCTCGGCCTTGACGCGCTTGAGGTCGCCGTCCCGTTCCAGTGCCCGGAGCAGGGAGCGAAGATCGTCGTAAGCCATGCGTCCCAGTATCCGCCACCGGATAACCTGGGCCCGTCACCGGGGCCGACATGGCCCCTCCCACCGGGGCCCGCGAGGCCCCGTCACCGTCTTACGGCCCTCTGGGGGATCGCGCGACCATGCTCAGGTATCTGCCCCTGCTGCTGATGCTGGCCCTGTGGATCTACGCCTTCGTGGACTGCCTCAACACGCCCGAGGAAGAGGTGCGGGGGCTGCCGAAGGTGGCCTGGGTGATCGTGATCCTGCTGTTCGGCGAGGTGCTGGTGGGGCCGGTGGCCTGGCTGGTGGCGGGGAAGAAGCGGCGGCCGGCCGGCGCGGCCGGCAGCGGTGCCGGTGCCGGGCGCTGGGTGGCGCCCGACGACAATCCCGAGTTCCTCAAGTCGCTCGGGGAGGACGGGAAGCAGCGGGACGCGGACGGCTGAGCCGGGACGCGGACGGCCGGGCGGGGGTCCCCGCCCCCGCCCTTCCCGTCCCTCGGACGCTCCGCCCCCGAGGGGCGCGGCTCACACCCCGGCGTACGAGTGCTTGCCCGAGACGAAGATGTTGACGCCGTAGTAGTTGAAGAGCCAGCAGGCGAAGGCGATCAGGGCGATGTAGGCGGCCTTGCGGCCCTTCCAGCCGGCCGTGGCGCGGGCGTGCAGATAGCCCGCGTAGGCGACCCAGGTGATGAAGGACCAGGTCTCCTTGGGGTCCCAGTTCCAGTAGCGGCCCCACGCGTCGCCCGCCCAGATCGCGCCCGCGATGATCGTGAACGTCCACAGCGGGAAGACCGCCGCGTTGATCCGGTAGGCGAACTTGTCCAGCGAGGACGAGGCCGGAAGGCGCTCCAGGACGGACGTGGCGAAGCGGCCCGGGGTGCCGCCGCCGGCCAGCTTGTTCTCGTAGGAGTCCTTGAACAGGTAGAGGATCGTGCCGACGGCCCCGACGTAGAACACCGCGCCGCAGAAGATCGCGGTGGAGACGTGGATGTAGAGCCAGTACGAGTGCAGCGCGGGGACGAGCTGGTCGCTCGCCGTGTAGAGCACGGTCACCGCGAGGCCCAGGTCGAGCAGGACCGTGGTGATCAGCGGCAGGCCGAGCCAGCGGACGTTCTTGCGCAGCGCGAGCAGGACGAGGAAGACGCCCACCGCGACGGTGGAGAACGTGATGTTGAACTCGTACATGTTGCCCCACGGCGCCCGGCGCACCGACAGGGCGCGGGTGAGGACGCCGCCGAACTCGATCAGGAACGAGAGCACGGTGAGCGAGACGGCGATCCTGCCGTACATGTCGCCCTGCTCGTCACCGCCGTGGGCGCCGGGTCCGTCCGGCACGTCGCGGGAGCCGGCCGCGGCGCGGACCACGACCTGCGGGCGTTCCAGGACGGCCGTGCCGCCCGCCGACCTGACGGTGACCGCCGGGCCCTGCGCGGACGCCGCCCCGGTCCCCTCCTTGGTCAGCGCGCTGGCCGTGCGGGCCACCTTGCTGCGGCTGCCGAACAGCCATTCGGCGATGTAGGCGAAGAAGGCCAGGGTGTAGACGGCCATCGACGAGTAGATGAGCGTGTTGCTGACGCTCGCTAGGTGTTCGTTGGTGGCGGCGAGGCTGTTCACTGCTTCTCTGCCCCTTCAGTGGCGGAAACGGTGGGGTCGGCGGCGTCCTGCTCCCCCGGGGAGGTGCCGGCGTCATCGGGTGCGTGGGAGTTCTGCCCGCCCGCCGCGGTGCCCTGGCCGGGCGGGCCGGTCCTGGTCGGGGCCTCGGCGTGGACGCGGGCGGCCAGGTCGCCGAGCTCCTGCGGGAGCTTCGCGGACTCGCTGCGGCCGAGGCCCGCCATCTCGACGACGGTGACGCCCTCGGCGTCCCGCACGGCCCGCACCCACACCCGGCGGCGGGAGATGAACAGCGAGGCGGCCAGGCCCAGGATCGCCGTGACGGCACCGGTCAGCGCCCAGACGCTGCCCGGCTCCTGGACGATCTGGAAGCCGGCCCACTCCTTGATGTCCTTCTCGAAGGTGATCGAGCCGTTGCCGCCCGGGAGCTTCATGGTCTGCCCCGGCGCGAGCCGGTCCTTGAAGATCTCGCCGTCGGCGGTCTTGAACTGCTTCGCGTGCGAGGTGTCGAGCTGGTAGACGTTCTGCGGGATGCCGGAGTCCGAGCCGAGGCTGCCGTGGTACGCGGTCAGCGCGAGCACCGGATTGTCCAGCGCCGGGAACTGGGACACCATCGTGCCCTTGCCGGCGCCCGCGAAGGTCGGCACGAAGAACGCGGAGAAGCCGAGCTGCTCGCGCTCGCCCTTGGCGTTGGTGTAGCCGTCGAGCACCTTGATGGCGCCCTGCGAGGTGACGTTGGCGTCGCTCGGCAGCAGCGGCACGGCCTGGTGGAAGACGACCTTGCCCTTGGCGTCGCGCACGGTGACGACCGGGGCGTAGCCGTGGCTGACCAGGTAGACCTTGGAATCGCCGATGTGCAGCGGGTGGTTGACCCGGACCGTGGTCTTCTTCCGCGCGCCGTCGGCGCCCTCGCGGTAGCTGAGCGCCGCCTCGTAGGTGCGCGGAGTGCCCCGGTTGGGGCCGGTGCGCTCATAGGTGCCGGTGAACCGGTGCAGGTCGAAGCTGAAGGGGACGAGGTCGTCGGAGCTGAAGAGGCTGCCGGACTTGATGTCGTCGTACTGCGTGGGCGTGTTGGCGAAGCCGTCGCCCTCGATCACCAGTTTGTCGCCGTCGGACTTGTAGAGCTGGCCCCAGGCGAAGGCGACCAGCAGCACGATCAGCGCGATGTGGAAGAGCAGGTTGCCGAGCTCCCGCACGTACCCCTTCTCGGCGGCGACGGCGTCCCCGGCGACGTGGGCGCGGAAGCGGCGGCGGCCAAGTGCCCTCAGGGCGGCGGCGCGCACCGCCTCGGGCTCGGCGTCGGTGCGCCAGGTCGCGTAGGCGGGCAGCCGGGTGAGCCGGCGGGGGGCGCCCGGCGGGCGGCTGCGGAGCTGGCCGACGAACTGCCAGGTGCGCGGGACGATGCAGCCGATGAGGGAGACGAACAGCAGGATGTAGATCGCGGAGAACCACACCGAGCTGTAGACGTGGAACAGCCCGAGCCTCTCGTAGAGCGGCCCGAGGGTCTTGTGGGCGGCCTTGAAGGACTCGACCTTGAGGGCGTCGGCGCCCGTCTGCGGGATGAGCGAGCCGGGGATCGCGCCGAGGGAGAGCATGAACAGCAGGATCAGCGCGACCCGCATGGAGGTGAGCTGTCGCCAGAACCAGCGGGCCCAGCCGGTGATCTCGCGCAGGGTCCAGGTGAGGCTCCCCTTGGCGCCGGGGCCGCGGACCCCGCCGAAGGAGCCGGGTACGACGGTGTCGGTGGGGGCGGTGGACAGCTGGGAGCCGGCGGCGCCGAGGTCCTGGTCCTCACCGGCCGCGTCCGCCGCTTCCCGTGCCGCGTCGGTGGTCGTGGACTCGCTCATCGATCAGATCCCCACAGTGAAGCCGTTGGACCAGGTCTGCATCTCCTGCACCAGGTGGTCCCAGGCGCCGGTGAGCAGCAGTACCCCCGTGACGATCATCATCGTGCCGCCGAGCCGCATGACCCACACGTAGTGCCGCTTGACCCAGCCGAAGGCGCCGAGCGCCTTGCGGAAGGCGACGGCGGCGAGCACGAACGGTACGCCCAGACCGAGGCAGTAGGCGACCGTCAGTATGGCCCCGCGCCCGGCGCTCGCCTCGTTGGAGGACAGCGCGAGCACGGAGGCGAGGGTCGGGCCGATGCACGGCGTCCAGCCGATCCCGAAGAGCGCGCCGAGAACGGGCGCGCCGACCAGGCCGGCGGTGGGCCGCCGGTGGAAGCGGAACTCGCGCTGGGTGAGCCAGGGCATCAGGCCCATGAAGAAGACGCCGAGGGCGATCATCAGCCCGCCGAGCACCTTGGAGAGGGTGCCGCTGTACTCCTGCAGCGTCTGCCCGAAGTAGCCGAAGAGGGCGCCGCCGGAGACGAACACCACGGTGAACCCGGCGACGAAGAGCGCGGCCCCGCCGGCCATCCGCCCGCGCCGGGCCTCGGCCAGGTCGGTGCCGGTGACGCCGGTCACGTAGGAGAGGTAGCCGGGGACGAGCGGCAGGACGCACGGGGAGAAGAAGGAGACGAGGCCCCCGAGCACGGCGACCGGGATCGCGAGGAGCAGGGCTCCGTTGCGGACGGTCATGTTCGGGTCGGTGGCTGCGGCGAGGAGCACGGTGTCACTTCTCCGCTACGACCGGGTCGAGCATCTCGTGCAGCTTGTCCTCGCTGAGCGGCTGCAGCGTCCGCGCGGCGATCCGGCCCTCGCGGTCGAGGATCAGCGTGGAGGGGATGGCCTGCGGGTTGAGCGTCCCCTTCTTGAAGCGCAGCAGGAGCCGGCCGGTCGGGTCGTACAGGCTCGGGTAGGTGATCCCGTGGGCCTTCTCGAACTCGACGGCCGGGGTGGTGCTGGTGTCCCGCGTGTTGATGCCGACGAACTGGACGCCCTTGGCCGCGCTCTCCTTCGCGACCTTGGCGAAGTTGTCGGCCTCGGCCCGGCAGGGCGAGCACCAGGAGCCCCAGACGTTGAGGACGACGACCTTGCCGCGGTAGTCGGCGACGTCGAGCCGCTTGCCGTCGATGGTCTTGCCGGAGAGGTCGGGCGCGGCCTGGCGGTGGCCCTTGCCCGCGGTGTCGACGCCGTCCTTGCCGGCCACGAAGTTGGTGTTCCCGGATCCGCCGGACACGCCGCCGGAACCGCAGGCGGCCAGCACGAGTGCCGCGAGAGCCGCCCCGGCGCCGGTGAGGGCGGTTCGGCGGCGGCTGCGGCCACGGCGGGGCACGAGGCGGGTCGGGCGTCGGGGGGCGCGGCGGGCGGCACTCATGTGAAAAGTTTCGCATGCCCGTTCCAGGGATCTTCCGCACCCCCCTGCCGGACGGAAACCCGCATTTCAGACAGGGGTTCCGCGGGTCGGGCGCGCGGTCAGGCGGCGTCCTCGGAGCCCTTGCCGGTCCCGGTGCCGGTGCCCTTCCCGGAGCCCTTGCCGCTGCCCTTGCCCGTGTCGTCCTTGAGGAAGGCCTTCCAGCCGCCGGCCGGCTTCTGGCCGACCTCCAGCGACTGGAGCTTCTCGAGGATCTCCGGGGGCTGCACGTCGATCCAGTCCACGAACTGCCGGAAGGAGACCATGCGCACGTCGCCGCCCTTCTCCTTCTCCCGGGCGATGTGCTTGAGGGCCTGCTCGACGGCGTCCATGTAGATGCCGCCGTTCCACTCCTCGAAGTGGTTGCCGATGAAGAAGGGCGCCCGGTTGCTCTCGTAGGCCCGCTTGAAGCCGTTGATGTAGGCGTTCGCGGCCTGCTTGCGCCAGCCCGGGTAGTTCGACGGCGGGGCCTTGGTGGAGTTGACCGACTGGTTGGCCAGCATGTTGTAGTCCATCGAGAGGACCTCGAAGGTGTGGCCGGGGAACGGCACGCCCTGCAGGGGCAGGTCCCACACCCGGTTCTTCTGCTGGGGCCAGCGCTGGCGGCCGCCGGGCGAGGAGGCGTCGTAGCGCCAGCCGAGTTCGCGCGCGGTGGGGAGCAGGTTGTCCTGGCCGAGCAGACAGGGGGTGCGGCCGCCGACGAGCTCCTTGTCGTAGTCGAACGGCAGGGAGGGCAGGTCGGTCCAGCCGGTGTTGGTCCGCCACTCCTTGACGAAGGACTTGGCCTGGGCGATCTCGCTGTGCCACTGCTTGGCCGTCCAGTTGGCGACCGTGCCGTGGCCGGAGCAGAAGTGGCCGTTGAAGTGGGTGCCTATCTCGTGGCCCTCCAGCCAGGCCTGGCGTATGTACTTCAACGTCATCTTGATGTGCTCGTCGGTGAGATAGCCGATGTCGGAGGCGCCGGGCGCGTTGTTCGGCCCGTGGTACATGCGCTTCTTCGACTCCGGGAGCAGGTACAGCCCGGAGAGGAAGAAGGTCATGTGCGCCTCGTGCTCCTCGGCGAGCTTCAGGAAGCGCGGGAAGAGTCCGTTGCCGACCTCGCCGGCGCCGTCCCAGGAGAAGATCACGAACTGCGGCGGGGTCTGGCCCGGTTCGAGCGGCACGGGCTTGTCGGGCTGGTTCGGCTGGGGGCCGGTGTCGGCGGTGGAGCCGTCGCCTATGGGGCGGGCGCTGGGCTTGGGGGTGCCGGACTTCTTCTTCCTGGCACCGGACCCGCCGGCCTGGCCGGTGGCGTCGTCGCCTCCGCCGCACGCGGTGAGTCCCATCGCCGCGGCGGCCCCCGCGCCGAGCCCGATCATTCCTCGCCGGCTGATGTTCCCCATGGGGCGGCCCCTCGATCTCGCTGCACTCAGCTTTCGCTCAGCTGACTCCCAGCTGACACAGGGATAGAGGGCGGGGGCGAGTCGGGGGTTCCGTTCGGGGGACAACTATCGACCGGTTGTTACGAAAATACGATCATTTGGCCCCGTGCAGATCAGGGCACGGGGCCGGGCTGTCGTCGGGGGCGCGGGGGCAGCGCACGCAACCGTACGCGCCCCCTTTCCCGCCCCTGTCGCCGTGCTCGGGGTCAGGCCCCGAAGGCCTTGGTGTTCCCCTTGGCCTTGGCCCCGGCCAGCAGGTGGGGCGGCACCAGGTCCCGGGCCGGCTCGGTGTACCCCACCGAGACGATCCGGTCCCCCTGGAACGTGAACGTCGTCAACGAGGCGAGCGTGCACTGCCGCTTGCGCGGGTCGTGCCACAGCCGCCGCTTCTCCACGTACGACCGCAGGGTCCAGATCGGGAGCTGGTGGCTCACGCACACCGCCTCGTGCCCCCGCGCCGCGTCCTTCGCGGCGTGCAGCGCGCCCATCATCCGCACGACCTGGTCCACGTACGGCTCGCCCCAGGACGGCTTGAACGGGTTGACGACGTGCTTCCAGTTGGCCGGCCGCCGCAGCGCGCCGTCCCCGACGCCGAAGGTCTTGCCCTGGAAGACGTTCTCCGCCTCGATCAGCCGCCCGTCCGTGGCGAGGTCGAGACCGTGCGCCTTCGCGATCGGACTCGCCGTCTCCTGGGCCCGCTCCAGCGGGGAGGCGACGACGTGCGTGATGTCACGGGAGGTGAGGTGCTCGGCCGCTCGCTCGGCCATCTTCCGGCCCAGCTCGGAGAGGTGGTAGCCGGGCAGCCGCCCGTAGAGGACGCCCTCCGGGTTCTCCACCTCGCCGTGCCGCATCACGTGCACGACGGTGATCTCGTCGCTCGTGTGGCTGTTGTCGCTGGTGCTCATGCGGCCGTGGCCTCCGCTGCTGCTCTGGCCGCCGCCGGAAGGGCGTCGGCGATCCGCTCCAGGGCCCGCTCGTCGTGCGCCGTCGACACGAACCAGGACTCGAAGGAGGAAGGGGGAAGGTGGACGCCCTGGGCGAGCATCGAGTGGAAGAACGCGGTGAAGCGGAACGACTCCTGCGCCCGGGCGTCCTCGTAGTTCCGCACCGGACGATCGGTGAAGAACACGGAGAACATGTTGGAGGCGTTCTGCACGGTGTGTGCGACGCCCTCCTTGGTGAGCGCCTCGGTCACCAGCGCCCGCAGCCGCTCGGAGACCGCGTCGACCGTGGCGTACGCGGCCTCGTCCAGGAGCCGGAGCTGGGCCAGGCCGGCGGCGGTGGCGACCGGGTTCCCGGAGAGGGTGCCGGCCTGGTAGACCGGGCCCGCCGGGGCCAGGTGCGCCATGACGTCCGCACGACCGCCGAACGCGGCGGCGGGGAAACCGCCGCCCATCACCTTGCCGAAGGTCATCAGGTCGGGCTCGACGCCGTCGACGCCGAACCAGCCGGCGCGGCTCGTGCGGAAGCCGGTCATCACCTCGTCGGAGACGTACAGCGCGCCGTTCTCCCGGCACAGGTCGCGCAGCCCCCGGTTGAAGCCGGGCAGCGGCGGGACGACGCCCATGTTGCCGGGCGAGGCCTCGGTGATCACACAGGCGATCTCGCCCGGGTGCGCGGCGAAGGCGGCACGCACGGCGTCGAGGTCGTTGTACGGCAGCACGATCGTGTCGCCGGCCTGCGCGCCGGTCACCCCCGGGGTGTCGGGCAGCGCGAACGTGGCGAGGCCGGAACCGGCCGCGGCGAGCAGGGAGTCGACGTGCCCGTGGTAGCACCCGGCGAACTTCACCACCTTCGCGCGCCGCGTGAACCCGCGCGCGAGGCGGATCGCGGACATGGTGGCCTCGGTGCCGCTGGAGACCAGCCGGACCTGCTCCAGGGGCGCGACGCGGGCGACCATCTCCTCCGCGAGCGCGACCTCGCCCTCGCCGGGCGTGCCGAAGGAGGTGCCGCGGGCGACGGCCTCCTGGACGGCCGCGATCACCTCGGGCCGGGCGTGGCCGAGGATCATGGGACCCCAGGAGCACACGAGGTCCACGTACTCCCTGCCGTCGGCGTCGGTCAGATAGGGACCGGTGCCGGACACCATGAACCGGGGCGTACCGCCCACGGCACCGAAGGCGCGGACCGGAGAGTTCACGCCGCCCGGCGTGACGGCCTCGGCGCGCGCGAAAAGAGTCTGCGAAACTGGGGCTTCGTACGGATAGCTCACATGAGCCATGGTGTCAGAGGCGTCGGGGATCCCGCGGACTGGTGTTTCGCCGCACGTTTCGGCGGGCGGCCGTGGGGGAGGTCACTGACACGATGATCGGGTTGCGCGGCGGGGACCACGAGTCCTAGAAAAGCATGCGGGTGGAGATATGCATCGCGGTGGCGGACTGGGCGAGGGGACCGATGACCGGGGTCCTCGGCGTGCCCGGCGGGGAAGGCACCGACGCGACGCGGAGGAGACGACGGAGCAGCAGCAGACGCGACAGACATCCCAGCCACCGCAGACGTCCCAGCCACCGCAGACCTCTCAGCCCTCTCAGCCCTCGCAGCCCACGCAGTCCTCTCGGACGACGGGTCCGGAGGCTTCGACGGCGGAACCTGAGCGAATCGAGCGCCTGGCGCGTATGGATGGCATGGACCATGCGAACCGTAGGGCTGATCACAGGCCGGATCGACTCGGCGCAGGAAGCGGGAATGGTGGTCGGGTGGGGGTGACGTACAAGTACTTCGGCGCGCCCGACGGCGCCACGGCGGCCCGCGTCCCGATCTCGATGCGCCCCGAGGAACTCGGCGGGGACGAGCTCGGCATGGGCGGCATGTTCACCAAGATCAAGCCGGAGACCATGGCGGCCATGGTCCTCACCGGCATCGAGGGCGTCCCGCTGCACAAGGTCCCCCCGCTGGAGCTGGTGGTCCTGCACCCCGACTACGCGGTCGTGAAACTCCCCATGACGGTCGTCGACCCGCTGCGCGGCATAGGCGAGGAGGCGGTCGGCGCGGCCGCCTTCATCTGGTCCACGGTCCCCGACCGCGGCGGCCCCCGCGACGCCTTCAACGTCTACCAACTGCTGCACGAGTGGCAGGACTTCAGCCACCGGCTGCACGAGGCGGGGCATCAGCCGTACTGCCTGGTGTGGCCCTGACCTGGGGTTTTACTGGCGTTGGGCGGGGTCTTCGGGCCTCGCCCCTTTACGCGCCGGGAGGGGCCGTCAGGCGCCCGGGGCACATTGAGTGGCGTGCATCGTGAAGTGTGCGGGTCGCGGGTCTGGTGTGAGGTGCGGGCGGGATACTCACGCTGTTTGTCGGCGGGTGTCCACGGTGAAGATCGTCTGGCTTGTCGGCCGGAGGCGTTGTCGGGTTCTGCTGCGCCGATCGCCGCGCCGCTCTTACGATCCGTCACCGGACCGGTAGGTCGGGAGGCGCGGGGAGGGCGTGGGGATGCAGGAGCTGGAGCGGATCACGGCTCGCCGCAGATGTTGGCATGGCGAGTTCAACGCTTCAGCGCACGGCCGACGCCCAACGCACGCGCCCGTGCAGCACGGGCCCGCAGCGCAGCACGGCCCGATGGGACACCCAGCACTCCGGCCCACGAGGCAACCACCATCTCGCTCCCGCAGCCGCGAGCACATCGGCGCTGATCACGACCGCGCGGACAGCCTCGGGGCAAGCAGCTCCAGCACTTCCTCCCAGCGGTAGCGGTCGGCCCCGCCGCCCGCCTTCGGCCGGTGAGGCTCGTAGGAGCCGACCAAGACACCCATCTCGCTCAGCAGGTCCAGACTCCGTCGGTATGCAGGGTGAGCGGCCTGGGCGGAGTTCAGGTAAGGCAGCACGGCGACCGGTACCCCCATGGCGGGCGCCTCGCACAGGATGCCCAGCGCGAGGTTGTCGGAGATCCCGGCGGCCCACTTGTTGACCGTGTTGAAGGTGGCCGGGGCGACCGCGATCGCATCCGCAGGCCGGCTCGGGCGTGGTTCACCCGGTGACCGCCAGGCCGAGCGAACGGGGCGGCCGGTCTGGGCCTCGACCGCCTCCGCATCAAGGAAGCCGACTCCTTGCGGGGTGGCAACGACGCCGACGTCCCAGTGCCGTTCCTGTGCTGCCGTGATCAGTCGGCCGACGTCGGCGGCGACCCCGGCCGCGCAGACCACGATCTGGAGCAACGGCTTGTCGTGCTGGTCACTCACGCGGGCACTCCCAGTTGGCGGCTGAAGTGGTGGAGCTCGGGCAGCGCCCGGCGACGGTCACGGGCTGCCATGTCGGCGACCAGTTCGCGTACGGCCGGGCGGCGGACGTCCTGTGCCGCGCAGCTCTCGGCGATGCGCAGGGCCTGGTAGCCGTCGGCGAGTCTGCCCTGCTGACTGTAGGCGCGGGCGGCCTCCACCCAGAGCGCGGCCCGTCGCTCGGGGACGGGGATGTGCCGCCGCATGAGGGGGCGAGCGGTTTGGAGGGCGATTCCGGCGTCGCCGAATGAGACAGCCGCGCTGATCTCGTGCAGGGCTACGTTGGTCGGGCTGAAGTTCGCCCAGGCGTCCGGCCTGTCGAATGCGACGTAGCGGGCCACCTCTTTGGCCTCGGTGAGGAAGTCGCGGGTGGTTTCGCGGTCGCCGTTTCTGCTGGCGGCGGTTGCCCCACGGAGCAGCAGCAGGCCGACCGCTGCCAGGTATCGGGGCGAGCGTCGATCGTAGGAACCGCTGAGCTGGTCGACGGTGTGGCGCACCATGTTCACGGCTTGGGCTGTGTGCTTCTCCCGTACGAGCACGTGAGCGTGAACGCGGACGCTGGCGGCGAGGACGACAGGGTCCCCGGACCTTTCCGCCTCGGCCATGGCCCGGCCAGCCGCGAGCCAGGCGTTGCCCTGGTCGGCTCGCTTCAGCAACAGGCTCACCGACGTCTGGTAGGTGGTCGCGAGCAACCCGGATGCCTCCGCTGAACCGGAGGAGCCGCCGGCGACCTGGCGCAGGTCGGCGATCAGGCCCGGCAGGGCCTGCTCCAGTTTCGCGTAGTCGCACGTGCAGAACAGCCGGCGCACGGTCCGCGCTCGCTCCCGAAGCTCGTCGATACCGGAGGAGTCACCGGTGGCGGCGGGGCTCGGTCCCGGCAGCAGGACCTGGATCAGGTCGTGGTGCGCCATGGTTGGCGTCGGCGTTGCCGCGAGCGCGGCGACGCTCGCGGCAAGGAAGGTGCGGCGGTGCATGTCCTCGGTTCCGGGGTCGCTGGGGCTGGCATCGGGGGCAGCGGCGAGGCCGAGGCGTTGCGGTGGGATGTCCAGTACTTTCGCGATCTCGCGCAGCACGCGCACGTCCTCCGTGCCCCTGCCGTTCTCCAGGCGGCTCACCTTCGACTGGTGGTAGCCCAGTGCGGTGGCAACGTCCTTCTGCGAGCGCCGCTGTAATACGCGTGCCTGACGGATGACTTCGCCGATTCGTCCGGCTTCACTCTGTGCGTCGGCCATCTGCGCCACGGCCCCTTCTGCCGTCGCCGATCCTGCCTGCTCAACCGAGCGTAACCGAGCGTCGATTGGCCGCGATGCAGCTCCTGCATAAGTGATGCGGCCCCGGCACACGGCATGGTCCCGCTGCCTCCGGAGCGGTTGCCTGGAGCAGCCGCACCGACCCTGGAGGCAGCTCGTGAAAGCGCACCAGTTCGCACTCTCCGTATCCGCCACACCGACCGCGGTCACCGCCGCCCGGCACCGGGCCGTGGACGCGATAGAGGGCTGGGACACGGTGCTGGGCAACGAGGTGGTGCACACCGCCGAGCTCGTGATCAGTGAGTTCGTCACCAACGCGGTCCGGCATGCCGAAGCCGGCCCGGTCTCCCTGTCCGTCCGTCTCGACGAGCAGTCACTGCGGATCGAAGTCTGCGACGACTGCCCGGAACTGCCCCGGCCGGGTCTCCCGGATCCGTGTAGCGAGAGCGGCCGAGGTCTGTTCCTCGTGGCCGCGCTCGTGGATCGATACGGCGTCGAGCCGACGGCGGTCGGGAAGTGCTGCTGGGCCGAGATCGCACTGCCCACCAATCCGGACCATCCGATCGTGTCCCCCCTTGTTGCACAGAGGAGTTGCTGATGACGACCACTCGCGTCCCCGGCGTGGCCGCCGAGGTGATCGCCGTTCGTCCGGGCCCACCGCTCACCGGCACTGTGACTGTCGACGGCTCCAAGAACGCGGCGCTCCCGCTGGTGGCCGCCGCGGCTGCCCTCGGCTGTCCGGTGCGGCTGAACAACATCCCTGCCAACACGGACGTGCAGACCATGCTCGCGCTGCTCCAAGAGTCGGGCTGGCATGTAGCGCAGCCGGTCGGGAAGCCGACTGCGGCGGTGATTCTGCCGACTGAAAACCAGCCCGTGCGCCCCCACCTGCCCCAGGCCGCGCGTATCCGTGCCTCGTACTACCTGGTGCCGCCCCTGCTCGCCCGGCACGGAGAGGCACGGCTGCCGTGGCCGGGAGGCTGCCGGATCGGCGCACGCGGAATGGATCTGCACTTTAAGGTGTACGAGGCATTCGGCGACCGGAGTGTCTTGGGTGACTCCGGATATCGCGTCGAGGCCGCCAGACGTCGCTATGGCACCGTGTCCCTGGTGCTGCCGTTCCGCTCGCGCGGGGCGACCGTGGCCGCCCTGCTTCGAGCCGTCACCACCGGCCAGCCTCTGCGGCTGGGCGAGCCCAATCTCTCGCCGGAAGTGCTGTACGTGCTGGAGGCCCTGCAGGCGGCGGGATGGGACACCCGGGCCGGCGAGCGCCTGCTCGCCCTCTCGCCGCCCCCCTCGGCACCGAGCGACGCCGCATGGGTAGTCCCGGGAGACAAGGTGGAGGCAGGGACACTCGCCTGTGCAGTCGCCGCCACAGGCGGAAGCGCGCGCATCCGAGGCGCGCGAGCCGACGACCTGGGCCCCCTCGTGGCTGCCCTGCACCGACTGGGCATCTCCACCGTCAGCGAGGCGGACACCTTCACCGTGAACGCCCAGGACTGCCGCTTGGCCAGCCGCCCCTTACGGGCCACCGCCTCGCTCAGCCCGGACGGCTTGGACGCCGACTTCGAACCACCACTCATGGCACTGGCCCTCGGCCTACCCGGTACCCACCTGTTCGCCGACGCCATCAACCCAGGTCGCCACGGCAATCTTCTGCCGCAGTTGGCCCGCCTCGGGGCGGACATCGAGGAGATCTCCCCCACCGAGTGCCGCCTTACCGGTCCTCAACGGCTGACCGGGACGGGCGTGGAGGCCACCGACATCCGAACCGGATCCGCCCTCATGGTCGCCGGCCTCACCGCCCAGGGCGTCACCACCCTTGGCGGTCTTGACCAGCTCCGCCGCGGCCACGCCGACCTGCCCGGCAAGCTCCACACCCTGGGCGCCGACATCTGCGAGGTCACCCCATGACCACCGACGGGCGCAACCTGCGCCAGATCGTTGCCACAACGGACGTCCACTCCGCCTTCGACAACGCCGCGCCGTTCCTGACCCACCTTCACTCGCTGCGGCCGACTTCCCTCATCGTGGACTGCGGCGACTTCTTCGAAGGCAGCGGGTACTACCGCCTCGCCCGCGGCACGATCGAGCGGGGGGTCCTGCTCAGGCTGTACGACGTGCTGGCCCCCGGCAACCACGGCTGGCCCCACTACTTCGAACCCGACCTTCACCGGCGCACTGTCTGCGCCAATGCCGTGGATGCCAACACCGGCGACGCTCTGTTCCGCCGCCTGTACATCGCCGACATCGATGGACGGCGCGTCGGCGTAACCGCTGTGATCGGCCGGCAAGCCTTCCACTCGATCCCGGCTGCCCAGCGAGTCGGCCAATGCGTCACCGATCCCCTGCAGTCCCTGCGCGAGGTGATTCTCGCCCACCACGAGGTGGACAGCTGGGTCCTGCTCAGCCATTCCGGCTTCGACGAGGACCGGAAACTCGCGGCGGCCTGTCCGTTCCTCGACGTGGTCTTCGCCGGGCACTGCCACAGCGATCAGTACGGACCGGTCCGAGTCTACGGCACCCTGGTCGCCAAGGGTCGGGAACTCGCCGACGGCTATGCGATCGCGACACCCGTAGGCACGGGATGGGGTGCCGGCACTACATCCTTCCCGAATCGGGCCCCGAGCCGCTTTCCCATGGAGCTTGCGGATCTGTGCTCCCTCATCGAAAACGTCAAGCAGCAGCTGGCCGCCGTCCTCGGCCCGATCAGTCCGGCGTACCGCCACCAGCCCCTCGACCGGCGCAGCCTGCTCGTGGAGCTCACCGCGCGCCTGCGTACGGTACTCGGGGCAGACGCGGTCATCCTCAACGAGACGGCACTACGTGCCGTCCCGCTCTGCGACACACTCACCCAGGGCGACCTGCTCTCCATCGAGCCGTTCGCCAACCAGTTGGTGCACGCCCACGTACCTGAGCCGGCACGCAGCGGCCTCCGTGGCCTGCTGTCAGGTCTGACCGCCCAGACCGGCCCGCTCGTCACGGCCCCCGATCCCCTGCCGGACGCCATCACCACCGTGCTGACCACCGACTACCTCGCCGACACCTACCTCGGCGGACGCACACACGAGGCCGGCCTGCGCCTGGACCAGGCCGTCCAGCACGTCCTCATCATCACCGCTCCTGTCACCGCGGAAGGAAGCAGCTAATGATCCTCACCGGCCCGGAGATCACCGCTGCCGCTCACGACGGCCGCCTCCGCATCACCCCGTTCGCCGCCGACCAGGTCAACCCCAACAGCTACAACGTGCGTCTGGGCCCCACCCTGATCACCTACACGAGCACGGTCCTGGACCCACACCGGCCCAACCCCACAAACGCAACCAGCATCGGCTCGGACGGGCACGTCCTCCAGCCAGGCGAGCTCTACCTCGGCCACACCCTCGAAGAGGTCGGCTCCGACACCTTCGTGCCACTGCTTTTCGGTCGCTCCTCCGTCGGACGTCTCGGCCTGTTCGTCGAGATCACCGCCCCCATCGGCGACATCGGCTTCCACGGCCAGTGGACGCTCATGCTCACCCCGATCCGACCGCTGCGCGTGTATGCCGGCATGGCGATCGGGCAGATCATGTTCTTCGTCTCCACCGGCGCCATCGACCTCTACCGCGGCAAGTACCAGGCCGCCGCAGGACCGCAGCCTTCCGCCTACTGGCGAGACCTCGCCCGACTCCGGGCGGTGGCATCGTGATCCTCACCGGCCCCGCCATCGCCGCCGCCGTCCAGGCCGACGAAATCACCATCGACCCGTACGAGCCCAGCCGCCTCTCCCCCAACGCTTACGACTGGCGGCTCGGCGAAACGATCCGCGTCTGCGACGGCAACCTCGACGCCGCAACCCCCACCGCCTTCACCGAGCAGCCCATCCCCGACACCGGCCTCGTGCTGCGCCCTGGCCTGCTCTACCTCGGCATCACGCTGGAGCGGACCGGTTCGGAGACGTACGCGCAGCTACTGAACGGCGACCGCACCACCGGGTCCCTGGGCATCTGGGTTCACGTCTCGGCTCCGCTCGGACACCAGGGCCATGCGATCCGCTGGACGCTGGAGATCCGCGCCACGCGACCGGTGCGCGTGTATCCGGGCATGACCTTCGGCAAGCTCGTCTTCCTCACCACCTTCGGCACCCCGGCCAGCTACCAGCAGCAGCCTGCCAAGTACGCGTCCACGGAAGGCATCGACATCTCGCGCCTCTACGAGGAGATCGACGGAGGAGCGCGGTGAACGCTCGCTCGGCCACCGGCCCGATGGCCGCCACCTTCCTGGACCTCCCCGTCGGAAGCCCCGGCGGCAGCATCGAGCTCTTCCTCGACCTCTACACCGGACGACAACCCCTCATCCCGGCCCGCGCCTTCATGCTCGCACCACCTGGTCACGCTCCTCGTCCACCCGCCGGACTCAACGTGCTCCCCGTAGCAGGCAAATGCCTGGAAGGAACGGCCTTCAGCCGCTACGTCGCCACCCTGCGCAGAGCACTTACAGCCACGCTCGATCCCACACAGATCAGCGTCCTCCACTTGCAGCACCTCGCATTCGGCGCCACTCCTGCCCTCATCCGCGCTCTGCCCGCGCATCCCCGGATCGCCCTCGTCCACGGCACGGACCTGATCTTCGCCGAGACCCACCGAGACCAGCTCCAGGTGCTGCGCGAGTCAGCCAGGGCCGCCGACGCCATCGTGGTCCCGACCAACGCAATGGCCGACCGCCTCCTCAAGCTCGCCCCACAGATCGAACGCCGCAAGATCACCCACATCCCCTGGGGCATCCCCGACCACCTGCTCACCGCACCGCCCGCCCGGCCGGCACGCACCTCCACCAGCCACCTGCGGCTCCTGTACGCAGGACGCCTGACCACCGAAAAGGGTGGTGTGACCCTGATCAAGAGCCTGGCTCCCGTCCCCGGTGTCGAGCTGAGCGTCGCCGCGCCCAGAGCCCAGTTCCACGCACTGGCCCCGCTGCTGCAACGCGCCGGCGTACGAGTCCGCTACCTCGACTGGCTGCGCCGCCCACAGCTGTGGAAAGCCTTCACCGAACACGATGTGCTGGTCGTGCCGTCCACCACCCTGGAGGCCATGGGACTGGTCGCGCTGGAAGCCCAAGCGTGCGGACTGCCCGTCCTCTACCAGCCCGTACCCGGCCTCAGCGAAGCGCTCGCCACATCTGGCATGGCCACGGACTTCACCCACTCCGCCGCTCTGGCGCGCGACCTCGAGCGGCTGAGGAAGACGCCTGGGCTGCTGACCGCCCTGCGACAGGCGGGCTACGCGAACGCGGTCCGCCATCCTCTCTCGGCGACCGCACGGTCCCTGAACGACCTCGGCCGCCAGCTCACCTGACGTGATTCCCGGGCGGCACGACACGTCGCTGCCCGACCCACCTTGTAAACGTCACTACGCTGACCGCGCGACGCCCCGGCGAAAAGGGAGACCATGACGTACGACAGTGACCGCATCGAAGCCCTGTTGGACGAGGGCGTCCGCGACAAGGTGTACCCGGGCGCCGTGTGGGCCCTCGGCGACGCCACCGGCACCCTCGCCCAGGGCACCACCGGCGTCCTCGACCCCGACGAGCCGGACGTGCCAATGCGCACCGACACCGTCTTCGACGCCGCCAGCCTTACCAAGATCCTGGCCGTCTGGTCCTCCGCCGGCGCCCTGTACGAGGACGGAACCCTCGACCTCGACCAGCCGCTCGGCAGCTTCTGGCAGGAGGTCACCGGGCACCCACTCGGAGCCGTCACCGCCCGGCATCTGCTGACGCACACCGCCGGCGTCCCACTGCGAGCCCAGCTGAAGAACCTCTACGGCACCAACCGTGAGGAGATCCGCCGAGGCGTCCTCCACGAGCAGCTCTACCGACCTCCAGGTGAAGCAGTTGAGTACACCGACCGGGCCGCCCTCATCCTGGGCTACCTCGCCGAACACCTCTCCGGCCAGCCCTTGGCCCAACTGGCCACCACCCGCACCTGGCTTCCACTGGGCATGACCTCCACCCGCTTCGGTCCCTTGCCCGCCGATCTCACCGCGCGCTGCGCACCGACCGAACTCGACCAGGACACCGACACCCGCCTCAAGGGAGTCGCCCACGACTTCTCTGCCCGCCTCCTGGGCGGCGTCTGCGGCATCGCCGGCGTCTTCACTGTCCTCGACGATCTCGCCGCCTTCCTCCGCTACATGCTCGCCCCTGCCGCTTCCCAGTTCCGGTCTGGTTTTGGGAGCGAGTGGATCACCCACTCCCTGACGATCCAGACGGGCCAGCTCCAACCGGCTCGCGGCCTGTTCTGGCACCCCGCTCCCGGCACGACCGCCGACGAGGACGCCTGGGTCCACTACGGCTTCACCGGCACAGGCATGTGGATTTCCCCCACCAAGTACCGCTGGGCGGTACTCCTGACCAACAAGCTCTACTACACAAGGGATCGTGGGCCATTGGCCGAAATTCGCAACACCTTCCGTGAACTCGTATTTACCTGACGTGTCAAAGCGGATCCCAGGCCACATCCCCGACGTCCACCCCCGGATCAGCCGCATCAACATCGCACACGCGACACCAGGGAGTATCTACTCCGCGCTTCTCCGCCCACGTTGGATCGAGCACCCGCGGTTCAATTGCCTGCCGTTGTTCCCCCACCTGGACGGCGACGAGCGACAGAGGCCGGCGTTGGGCGTTGCACGGAGGCATTGGGATTGCGACCACGACCTCGTTCTGTGGGCGCACGCAGAGTGGGCGGTACAGGAGGCGCTACCACCGTCGCCGCGAGATCGTTCAACGTGGCATTCACCACCGGCCAGCACATGTCGAGCGTGTCGCGGTTCGGGCTGTGTCCGGTCCGTTTCTCCGCCAGGGGATGGACGAGATTCCTGTAGTGCCGGACAAGCTCCGAGGCGAGTTTGGCATCGTGCTCGATCCATTTGTTCTCGTACGCGAAGTCGACGAAGTCATTCAGCCCCATGTTCCGCAACGGCTTCGGCATGCGTACGCCTGCGGTGCGGACCTGCGCGGCATGCGCGAGCACCCCCTCCAGGAGACTGCCCAGCATGATGACCGCCGACGTATAGGCGCCGTGCTCGTAGCAGGTGCGTGCCTCGTCCAGCCGAAGTTGCACAGTAGCGGCGAGTTCCGGGTCGCTCACCACCTCCGTCACGGAGACCTTCAACTCCACACGCGGCAACTGCCGCCGTAGTTCGTCCTCGAAACCGGCTTCGCAGCGGACAAGGACCGGCTGGCCTTCTTCCTCGCCAATCCGGCGTCCCTCGAGCACAAGTATCTCGTTGAGCCGCTTCAGCGTGGCGTGGTACTCCTGCTGCTGGTTGTAGTACTCAAGGCGATTCGCCAGGCGAAGGACGGCTCGCTGGGCGTCGTCCGTACCGTCCTCCTGTCGCTCCCTGAGGAGATCCAAGGTCCACTTGTGCCTCGGTGTGCCGTCGTAGTCCGGGACGTCGTCCCAGCCCGCACGCTGGAAGAACGTGGCTATCTCGTACCCCATCCGGTAAAGCAGCGGCGTCTCGTCCCCGCAGATCAGATGGGCAATCTCCGTCAGCGTGCTGTCGTCGAAGATCTCGTTCACATCAGACCCCTTCGAGAGAGGGACGCATCCTCATCGAGCATGGCGTCGAGTTCATCGGTGGTGAGGTCGGCATCGTCCATCTCGATCGGGGCCCAAATGCTCCCCGAGTCGCCCTGGGCCTCCTCGGTAACTCCGGGCCGGATCCCCAGAGCGTCAAGGCGCTTCCACAACGGGGTCAGCGAATCCTCGGGAGACAGGGCGAACTCGCTGCTGCGTATACGCCAGAACTGCCAGCCCGCCCGGCGCAGTTCCCGCTCCCGCTCGTAGTCGTCACGGATCTGGTCAGGGGTGGAGTGATATGGGCTGCCGTCACACTCCACGGCGAGGCGGCCCGTCTCTCCAACGACGACGAGATCGATGCGTTTGCCGCTGACTTTCCACTGAGGGACGACGTGGTAGCCACGTTCCTTGATCCTGCGGAAGACCCGCTGCTCGAAGAGCGAGTCGAACGGCTCGCACTGCTCATCGGGTGAAACGGCGGAAAGGCCGGGAGAGGTACCCTGAAGTTCCGGCGGCGCCTGCATATAGGTGAGCAGGGAGTGGCGCAGGTCCTTACTGCGCAGCTGGTCCGGTGTGACGGAGGTGAACAGCCACATCTGGTCGCGGGCCCGGCTGGCAGCCACGTTGAACCGTCTTCCGTCACCCTGGCCGGTCAGGGCCCGGGTGTTGTCGGCGTCGACGACCAGCGAGAGCAGGATGACGTCCCTTTCGTCCCCCTGGAACTGTTCGGCCGTGCCGACACGTATGTTGTGCCGCTCCTGGATCGTGGAGTCGATCTGCGTGTCGATGAGACTCTCCAAGAGCCTTGTCTGGTGTCCGGAACGGAGCACGATGACCCCGAAACTCCGTTTCGCATACGCTTCGTCCTCCGCGAGTTCCTGCAACTTGGCGACGATGCGTTCGGCCTCGGGCTTGTTGACCAGGGTCTCTCGCCGTCCCTCACAGTGACCTTCATGCACATGAACGACTTCGAGGGGCCGCAGTCGGTCCGCTCCGTACTGCCGCAGCGGCACGAGTTCGTTATCGGGATAGAACTGGGCGGAGGACCACTTGATGATCTCCGGCATACACCGGAAGTGCTCGGTGAGCCTGATCGTCTCGCTGAAGCGCGCAGACAGCAGGTCGTAGAGGTTGGACTTGGGGCTGAGTCCATCCCGCTGCCAGTCGGTGAGATGGGGCAGGAGTGAGTCGAGGAGTTCGTTAAGCCGCTCGTGCTTGCCGCCTGTGTAAAACGGGACACACTGTTTGTCGTCACCCACGACGATGATCCTCGGAGCAAGCCACAGCAGCATCAGACCGTCCAGACCGACCTGGCTCGCCTCATCCACAATGACGACGTCGAAGGCGTCTGGCTCGGGATCGATCATTTCGGCCACCTGTTTGATCGGCATGACCCATGCCGGGACCGCGGCACGCGCGTCACGCATCGCGGAACGGGCGGCCTTCAGGTGCCGCTTGCCGAGTGCCGTCATTCCCTTGCCTGCGTTCGCCGTGGCCGACGCGTAGGCACTCAGCGCCTGTTTCTGTCCGGCCGTCATCCGGTCCAGGCAGTGATAAAGCGCTCGGTCGGCCGCTAGTTGAGTCACCGTTCTCCGCAACTGCGTTTCGATTGCCCCCAATTCGCCTTCCAGCTTGGCTTCCCTGCCAGGTGTCAACATCGTGTCCTGGAAGGTACGCGCTCGCCGCCATGCCCAGGCCCCATCCAGGTCTACAAGGCGGGTCTCCCACGCCGCCTCGGTCGGGGACTCGGCGAAGCGCCGTGCCAGTTCGGGGTGGTCCTCGGACAGGCGGTCCAGGAGTTTGCGGGCCTCCCGGCGATCAGCCTCACGGTGGAATGCCTCGGTCAGCGAATCGATCGCGGACGTGTACGCCTGCGGATCACGGTCGGTGACAGCCCGGTGTACCTCTGCCAGTTCGGCCACTCCGCGGGCATCGGGTCGCGGCAGCTGCTCGGAGATGGACCGCAGCCTCTCCTCCGCCTCACGGGCACGGAGCAGCCGTTCCGCACCGCTCGCCGACGTACGCACGTCGTCCCACTGTTGTGCCGTCCGCACCGTGGCCTTGATCCGGGCCTTAAGTAGGACTTCGTGCAGCGTACGCACGGATTGGGTGAACCCGTCCACCGCGCGGAGCGTCGGCACCCGGTCCAGCAGCTCCGACAGAGCCACCTGCGTGGAGCCTTCGGCCTCGGGCGCGTTGACGCTCTTCCAGCGCTCGTTCAGCTGCCGAACGCACTGGCGTGCCGCCAGATGAGCCACCAACGCGGCGATCTCGTCCGGTGTGCTGGGCAGCCTCCCATCCACCCGGCAGTCCCGCAGAAGGACTTGGGCCTCCTTCTGGACCGGCCTCGGGGCGAACTTGCGCAGCTTGCCGCCTGCACGCAAGTACTGTTCGAGATCCTTCCCGGCGGCGATCAGACGTGATTCCTCGGCAAGCGCCACGTCGGGTACGTCGAGCACGGCGAAGAGCATGTGCTGAAGCACGCTTTGTACGTCCTCGGCACGAGCGGACGCCTGCCGCACTCCCTCCCACAGCTGCTGCCGCCGGCCTGCCATTCCGTCCTGCAAGGCGCGCGTGGTCCACTCCTCGGGCGGCCAGGCGGCAGGGTCACCCGGCAGTCCCTCGCTCTGCAGCGCGTGTTCCGCTGCGTCCAGCAGACCGACCAGTGTCGCGATCAGCTCATCCCCGCGGTCTGCGAGTTCGAGGGCAAGTGTGTCGGACACCGACGCAGCACAGACACGTACAGCGGCGTCCAGGGCGTTGACCGCTTCTTCGAACAGCACGGGTGCGATGAAATCCGCGGGGTCCGGGCAGCGGGCGGCACGCTCGTCCAGTACTCCGGCCCCGTGCCGGGACACCAGACCCAGCAGGCGCTGGGCCTCGTCCTGGCTCAGCGAAGGTTCTCGCGGTGCCGAGGCGGGCAGGGCGGGCATCCAGCCGTACTTCGGTGCACCGGCAGCGACGGTCTCCACGATCTCCGCGAGCCGCCCCTTGTATCCGGGCGCCACCTCGAGGTGTTCGTACCACTCCGCCTCACGGATGGCGCGCAGTTCGTTACGGAGGCGTGCGCGGGTGTCCGACAGTTCCGAGCGCAGCGCCTCATGGTTCTTGATCCTTACGTCGAGACGCTCCGTCGACTGGGTGGCACTGAGCTGAGAGAGAGCGCGCACGGACTGTTCCAGGTCGTCGCTGCCGTCCTGGCGCCGGTCGCCCTGGAGGACGCACAGGTTGCGCAACTCGGGCGGCAGTTGCTGCCGCAGGACCTTCAGCGCTTGGCCCTTCTCACTCGTCACGAGCACCCGCCTGCCGTCTGCCAGCAAGGCGCACACGAGGTTGGCGATGGTGTGCGTCTTTCCCGTGCCGGGCGGCCCCTGAACGACGACGCCAGTATCGGTCTGTAGGCGCCTCAGCACCTCCCGCTGGGCTTCGTTCGACAGCAGCGGAAACAGCGGGTCAGGGCCAAGGGCGGGCGGCACGTCACGGCTCCCCGCCGCCGTACCCCACACCCTGCGGTCCTCCGCTTCCAGCTGATACAGCAGCTGAGCCAAGCCCAGCGGAGCGATGGCACCGGGCTGAGCGAGGCGGTTCGCGATGCCGTCGTAGAAGTTTACGAGGGCACCCTGGCCCCTCTGGCGGAGAATGATCGCCGGCGCGAACCCAAGTGTGGGCACCGGCAGCGCGAGGTCTGCGGATGGGCGGCCCCAGCCACGGTGGAACGCCACCGCTCGATCGGTGCCGAACGCCCTCTCCGACCAGTCGCTGAGCATGTCCTGGGAGTCACGGGACAGCGGATGGAATCCTTCCGTATCGACACGGTCCCGCAGCGGGCTCAGCAGACGGGTGCTGTAGCCCGCGTCCGCGTCAAGAAACTCGCTGTCCTCCATCCGCGCCGGGTCGCCGGGGGCGAGGGCGACGGTGATGGACATGTTCGTGGGATTCACGGTGAGTATCAGCGGCGCCGTCAAAATGTGCCGGGCAATGCGCGCCGACGGACGTGCGGCTCCGACGGTCAGCAATCCGGCGCCCAGTACCGCCTCGTATTCCTCGCCGTCCTGCTGAATCCTGGTCGCCATTCGGTACAGCTGCTGATGGAGTTCCCTATAAGGACGGTCGATGCGCTCTTTCTCCGACCACTTGCGCCACGCGTCGAGCCACCGTGTGTAGGCGCGCAGCACGTCGTGCGCTTCCTCCCGGCGAATCTCGGAAACTTCGAACAGGTCTCCGTTTTCATCCTCTTGCCAACCCTGCCCCGGTCCCGATTCGGCCAGCGGTGGCACTTCGGGCGATGCGGTGGCGGCGGCTTCGGGATCGACCCATCCCACCAGCACCTCGGGCAGGACAGGAGCCGGGCGGGACGGGCGGTGCGCCACCTTAAGCAGCGTCCGGTCGCCATCCGGGTTCCGCCGGAGCCTGTCGCCCGGAATGTTGGAAAGCCAGAGGACCTCCGGGTATTTCTGCCAGTCCCGCACCGGCTTGTATGACCCGCGAACAAATTCGCGCATGTATTCGATGAGTTGGCGCGTGCGGTGGACCGCCTCCGGATGGTTCGCACGGAGTGCAGAGTGAAGAGACACCTATCCCCCCCCAGATCATGGCTCAACGGAAAGCCTTCCAGGATGTGGGAGAGAAGCGCGGCCTTCAACAAGGACCGGCGAGTAATGACGTAAACCAGCCACATTCCGCGGAAATTGGCTGTAACCCAGCCAACCGTTCAGGGGCGAACCCATGTGCGGCGATCACGTGCCGCCATGTACACCAACTCGACCTTGTCCGGTCCCCAGCCACTCTTGAGGTGCTTGAACGTCGCGATGTCGCGCTCCTGAAGGACACGCACGTCGCGAAGCGACGGCACAACCTGCAGCTCTGCCACCGCAACGAAGGCGAGCACCGGCTGAACCTCAACGGGAAAACCACACGCACGTGTCAGCGCGCTCGATGCCCGACGCGCCTCGGCTCGACTCTTCCGCACGTAGGGGTGCGACTGGCCGCCTATCCGAACCGAGTCGTCGCCCACCCACACACGCCCACCGCGGTGGCACTTCGTGTTGACACAAAAGGCTCCGCCCGGACCGATCAGGACGTGGTCGATGTCGACATCGCCTGCCAGGGGTATGGAATGCAGTACTCGCCAGCCTCGCCACGCCAGCCTTTCCAACTCCGCCCCCACCCGGCGCTCACCGGCCAGTCCAGTGCGCCAACTGTCCACCTCCAGACGCCTACCGGACATCCTGGCCAACACCCACCGCCAGAAGCCGGGTGCCAATTCGTCCACCTTCGTCTGCAGCGCGTCTCCTGGGCGGTTCCCCGCAAGGTCGTCTTCAGAGCGCAGTGCCTTGTGCACTACCGGCAAAGAAGAAGTAGCAAGGTAGGGAGCGAGGGCATCGAGTACCGCGTCCCGCTGCTCCTCGACCAGAAGCTCCAGAGACCCCGTGCGGCGGTCGAGCCAGGCGACCTTCGTGCCGTCCGGCTGATTCACGTAGAGACGGTCATGCCCGTAACGCTTCCACACAGAGACCTGTAATCCGCTCACGCGTCCCCCCGTTTCGCATCCCACCAAAGACCAATGACCATGTGACCAGGGTCAGAAGCAGTGAGCAAGACGGCCTCATGTATGCGCCGGGCAGGCGTGCGCTTCCCAGCCGACTCTGCAGCCAGGACAGGGCACATCCAGGGCACATGAGCCCGGGAAACGGCGTTGACCCGTGAGAACTACCGAGAGGAGTTCCCGCAGGTCAACGCACATATGACCAAGAAGCCCCAGGTCAGCACCACACCCCTCCCACTCGCTGCACGAGTGGCAGGACTTCAGCCACCGTCTGCACGAGGCGGAACACCAGCCGTACTGCCTGGTGTGGCCCTGAGTCGACCGGGCTGCCCCGGCCCCGCCCTCGGGCATCACGCCGCGCAGGCGCTGATCGCCACGGTGGGCGGGGCTTCGGCGTCCGTCACGCGGACGCGTCGCCCCCCAGACGTGGGCGGTGTCCGGTACCGGTGATGGCCGTCTCCACGGCGGCGAGGCGGTCGGCGAGGAGGCCGAGGGCGGCGACCGCGCGGGTGAGCTGGTCCTCCTCGGGGCCGCCCAGGGTGCGGGCGCGGACGTGGGCGGCCTTCAGCTCGGTCCAGCGGGCCGCCCGGGCGGGGGTGAGGGTGCCGCGCAGTTCGGCGAGTTTGAGCAGGTTGGCCTCGGCGCCCGAGGTGAGGGTCTGGGCCTCGGCCCGGTAGTGGTCCTCGACCAGCGCCGAGAGTTCCGCCTCGTTCATCACGGGCTGGATCCGCTGGGCGATCCTGCGCATGTTGCGGTAGGAGCCCTGGAGCCGGAAGGGCGGCTCGACGCGGGTGGCGTCGGTCTGCGCGGCGGAGGCGATGTACGCGGCGTTCACCGCGAGGACCGTGGCGCGGGCCGTGAGCAGATGGCGCAGGGTCGCGAGGACGCGCTCCAGTTCGGCCGGGGCGTAGGGGTGGACGAGCCGGTCCGCGCGGGCCGTGGGGTCCTTCTCGGCGAGGCGGAGCAGCAGGTCGAGGTCGGCCCGGTCGCGGCCCGCGAGCGGGGCGAGGACCGGGTTGGCGGTCAGCGCGTTCTCCACGAAGCTCAGGGCGAAGGCGTGCTCCTTGCCCGTGAGGACGTCGCCGAGGTTCCACACGTCGGCGCGGTTGGCGAGCATGTCGGGGACCTGGAAGCGGCCGCCCGACTCGGTGTAGGGGTTGCCGGCCATGCACACCGCGAACCGCTTCCCGCGCAGGTCGTAGGTGTGCGGAACGCCGTCCCTGACCCCGTCGACGCGGCGGGTGGCGTCGCACAGCGGGATGAACCTCTGCAGCAGTTCGGGCGAGGTGTGCTGGATGTCGTCGAGGTACAGGAGCGTGTTGTTGCCCGCCGCCAGCGCGAAGTTGATCTTCTCGATCTCCTGGCGGGCGGTGGCGTCGGGGGCCTCGGCGGGGTCGAGCGAGGTCACGGCGGTGCCGAGGGCGGGTCCGCTGATCCGCACCAGCATCAGGCCGAGGCGGTCGGCGACGTACTCCATGAGCGTCGTCTTGCCGTAGCCCGGCGGGGAGACCAGCAGCAGGAGGCCGCCGGAGCCGGTGCGGTGGGCGGGGTCCGCGGTGCCGAGCTGCTTGGCGAGGCTGTCGCCGATCAGCGGCAGGTACACCTCGTCGATGAGCCGTCCGCGGACGAAGCCCGGCAGGACGCGCGGCCGGTGGTCGTCCAGCCGCAGCCGGGCGCGCTCGGCGGCGACGAGGGCGCCGCGGCGGGCGGTGTAGTCCTGGTGGCCGGGCACGTCGTGGGCGCGGAAGGCGCGGGTGCGGGCGAGGAGTTCGTCCACGCGGACGGTGAGGGAGCGGTCGGTGAGGCGCGGGTGGGAGCCGAGCAGGCCGTGCACGGTCTCGGTGAGCGGGGCCTCGCCCGGGTAGCGGGGCAGCTCGGGGCAGAGTTCGGCGGCGACCGCCTCGGCGAGGTCGCCGGGCGGGAGGTCCGTGCCGGTGGCGGCCGTGTACGCACTCAGCCATGCCTCGGCGAGCTGGTGACGGGCGCTCGGGCCGTCGAGGGCGGCGAGGTCCTCGGCGTAGGCGGGGCCACCCGCCGTGCGGTGGAACGCCTCCAGCAGCGCGCGGGTGCCGGCGGCGAGGACGAAGCCCTCGGGGCCGGTGGTCAGCTCGTCGAAGAGGTACGCGGCGGCGGCCTCGGCCTGCCGGGCGGAGAGGGGCTCCGCCCGCGGAGCGGCGTCCGCGCTCCACTCGACGACGGCCCGCGCGAGTTCGGCGCGCAGGTCAGCGATGGCGGGCGCGAGGCCGAAGGTCTCCCGGGCGCGGGCCAGGGAGCGCGCGCGGCGGCGCCAGTCCTGCCGGGCGCGCTCGTCCGTGCAGTGCGTCCAGAAGAGCTGGGCGGCGGCCCGGGCGGCGGGCTCGTGGCGCAGCGTTCCCGCGCCCTCGTGCAGCCGCAGCAGGGCGGTGAGGATCGCGGTGGCGTCGTGGTCGTGGACGCCCCGCTCGTGGCCCTCGTCCCAGGCGGCCTCGGCCGCCTCCCGGACGAGGGCGGCCAGGTCGCCGGTGGCGGCGAGGGCGGCCGGGCCGTGCTCGTCGAGCAGCCGGGCGGCCAGGTGTTCGGCGCGGTAGACCTCGGGCGACTCCGAGGGCAGCAGCCGGTCCCAGTAGGGGCGGGTGGCCGCGAAGCCGGGGTCGGTGACGGGGGCGCGGTAGTCGGTGCCGGTGACGGCGAAGGCGAGGCCCTCGCCGTGCGGGACGAGGGTGAGGTCGAGGGGCTGGGTGGAGACGGCGAAGCGGTGGGCGCCCAGGCGCAGGGTGCGGCCGTCGTCGGTGTAGAGGTCGGTGCGGTCGCGCAGGGCGCGGGCGGCCTCCTGGCGGGCGGCGTCGAGGCGGCCGTCGAGTTCCTCCGCGCGGACCGGGTCGCCGAGCGCGCGCAGCTCGGCGGCGGTGCGGCGGACCTTGACGGGCATCGGGTCGGAGGCGAAGTAGGTCGTGACGGCGTCCGCGTCGGGCAGGGCGGCGGCGCGGCGGACGAGGGTGCCGAGGACGCGCGCGGCGGACTCCGCGAGGCGTTCGGCGCGGCGGGCGCGGGCGTCGGCGAGGGACTGCTTGCGGGCGGAGAGCGCCTCGTGGATCTCCTCGCGCTTGTCGGCGAGCGCGTCGAGGAAGTCATCGGACTCGGCGAAGCGGGACTCCAGGTTCTCCACCTGCACGAGCAGGCGGGCCATGTGCTCCTCGCAGGCCTCGGGGGTGTCGGCGACGGCGAGCGCGCCGGTGACGGCCTGCCCGAGCAGCGCGAACTCGGCGGTGAACCCGGCCCGCCCCTCCTCGGCCACCAGGGCTCGGCGCCGGGCGTCGAGGACCGCGCGGGCCCGGTTGACGCCGCCGAGGGCCCCGGCGACGGCCTCCAGGACGGCGGTGCGGACGGTGGCGTCGCCGATGTCGAGCCCGGCGACGACGTCGGTGACCGCGCCCAGGCCCTCGGCCAGCCGGTCCAGGCGGGCGGCGAGCGGCGCGGCCCCGGCGGCGGTGGTGATCTCCTCGGCCTCGGCGGCGATCCGGTCGACGTCGGCGTGGGTGCCGTCGAAGGCGTCCGGGCGGGCGAGGTGGGTGACGGCCCGCCGGCCGAAGGCGGCGAGGTCCTCCTCGGCGCCTTCGGCCAGTTCCTCGATGCGGGCGGTGTCGGCGTACCGCGTCTCGCGCAGGGTCAGCAGATGCCCGTGCGCGCGGCGCAGCTCGGTCAGTCCGGCCGCCCAGTCGGCGGCCCCGCGCGGGGCCTCGCCGCGCAGCCGGCGCACGACGGCGGTCAGCCGCGCCTCGGCCTCGTCGAGGGCGTCGGCGGCCTGCCGGGTCAGGGTGCGCGCGGTGGCGAACTCGGCGAGCACCTGCTCGGCGGTCTCCCGCAGCCGGCCCAGCGGCTGCGCGAGGTCGCCGGCCTCCGGGTCGCCGAGCCAGTGGTGGGCGTCGGCGGTGCGGACGCAGGCGGCGGCCAGTTCGGCGTAGACCTCGCCGGTGGGCGTGGTCTCGGTGGCGGCCCGGGCCACGGACAGGCAGGCGGCGATGCCCCGTACGAGGTCGGCGTTGCCGATGCGGGTGAGCGCGGTGCCCTCCCCCGCGCCGGCGAGGGCGGCGGTGCGGGCGGCCTCGTGGGTGTCGGACACGTAGGGCGAGGACCAGCGCTGCACGGGGTGCACCCGGGCCGGCTCGCCGCCGGCGCGCAGCAGGGTGAGCGTTCCGTCCTCGGAGAGCGCCCAGCCGCGGCAGGACAGCGGGGCCGCGACCTCCTTGCGGATCGTGTGGTAGGAGAGCAGCAGGGTGCGGCCGCCGGCGGGTGCGCGGAAGGCGTACAGCACGTCCTCGCCGTTCGGGGAGCGCACCTCGCGCTCGAAGCGCAGGCCCTCGGTGTCGATCCGGTAGGTGCGGTGGGCGCCGGTGGCCAGGCAGTGGCCGCCGGGGAAGACGATGCCCTGGTCGTCGGGGAGACGGCGGCAGGCCTGCCCGATGCCGTCGAGGCGGACGACGGTCCTGGTGAGGGTGTTGAACACCAGGTACCGGTCGGTGTCCTCCTTGTAGGGGCGCACCCGCAGCAGGATCAGGGCGCCCACGCGGGCGTGGGCGATGTCCGCGTCGGCGAGCGCCTGGAGCGGTTCGTCGACCGGCTCGGAGTGGATGCCCTCGGCGGTCTCGGTGTCGTTCTCGGTCTTGACGGTGAGCGCGCCGCCGACGGTGGCGAGGAAGACCTCGCCGCCGACGGAGACGTGCGGGTGGCGGCCGAGGACGTGGTCCTCGCGGGTGGCGGGGGTCCAGGTGACGTCGTGGGCGGGCGGCAGGACGTGGTCGCGGTCGCCGCGCGCGTCGAGGAAGGAGACGCCGCCGTCCTCGGTGAGCGCCCAGCGCAGCACCCGGATGTCCTCGGCCTTCTCGCCGGTGCGGAAGACGGCGAGCAGCCGGCCCTCGACCCGGCGCAGCCGCAGCAGGGTCGCCTCGCGGTAGTAGCGGTACAGGGCCGCGAACTCCCGTACGAACGCCGGGTCGTCGAGCAGGCCCGGCACGGCGTCCTCGGGCAGCCGGGCGAGGTCGGGGCCGTGCAGCGCGAAGACGTCGCCGACTGTCGTCTCCCCGCGGCCGGCGGGCCCGGTGTCGTACCCGACGAGCAGGGCCCGGCCGATCGCGACGACGTCCTGCGGCACGCTCGCGCGGCCGGTCCGCAGCCGTTCGGTCCCGGTGAGTTCGAGGCGGGCCGCCCCGAACTCCTCGATCCGGCGCCGGTTCAGTTCCTCGGTGCGGGAGGAGAGTTCGGCGGCCTGGGCGAGGAGGCGGTCGCGGAGCAGTTCGTAGGCGCCGGGCGCCGCCGCCCCGGGGGCGCCCGGGGCCGCCGTTCCGCGGCTGCCTTCAGCCGCCGTTCCGAGGGCGCCGGGGGCCCTGGTGCGGGCTTCCTCGGAAGCCGCCGCGGCCGCCTCGGCGGGCGGGACGGGCGTGCCCGGTGTCTCGTGCGTGACGCTGTTCACCCCGGTCGTCATGGGGTTCCTTTCCGCGAGGGGACGCGCGTGCGCGCGTTCCGGAGCCGCCGTCCCCTGTGCGGCGGCTCCGGAGGATGAGGGGGCCGGGGCGTGTTCCGTGGGCCCCGGGTCAGGCGCCGGCGCTGCCGTTGAGGGCCGCGGCGCCGATCCCGAAGGACGTCAGCGGGGTGTCCGCGAGGCCCAGTTCGCCCGCCCGGTCGAGGAGCTTGCGCACCTGTCCGGCCTGCGCGTCGCCCGTCTTCATCAGCCGCATCAGCAGGGCCGACACGGTGAGGTTCTGCACGTCGGCCGTGGAGACCGAACCGAGGATGCGGCCCAGGTCGTCGGCGAGGCTGGAGCTGCCGTCCAGGTACGGCCCGGCCAGCGCCTGCGCGGTCGCGGAGTGCTCGACGAAGCCGTCCACGCCCTTGCCCAGCGAGATGGAGGACATCAGCCGGTCGAAGAAGACCGACTCGCCGCCGACGATGTCGATGTCCGCGTTCTCGAGACCGGTGGCCAGCACCGTCGCCTGCGCCTCGGCGATCTGCCGCTGCACGTCCAGACCGGCCAGCCGGATGTCCTTCTCGGCCTCCAGCCGCAGCCGGTACTCCTCGTGGGCGCGGGACGCCTCGTCTAGCGCGGCCATCGCCGCCGCCTTCTCCGTCAGCCCGGCCGCCTCGGCCTTGAGCTTCTCGCCGACGCCCTCGGCCTCCGCGAGCGCCTTGGCCCGCGTGCCCTCGGCCTCCGCCCGCAGCCGTGCCTCGGCCGCCTCGGCCTCCGCCCGGCCGGCCTTGCCGATGACGTCCGCCTCGGCGTCGCGGACCTCCACCGCGGCCAGCCCCTCGGCCGCGGCCTCCGCCCGCAGGGCCTCCGCGAGCTTCAGCTTGGCCTGGGCCTCCAGGTCGGCGCTCTTCAACCGGGCCTCGGCCATGGTCAGTTCCTCGGCCGCGCGGTGGGCGGCGGCCTGCTCGGCGGCCTCCGCCGCCTTGATGTTCTTGACCAGCTTCTCCTGCGCCTCCGCCTCGGCGGCGATGATCACGGTCTGCCGCTGCCGCTCCGCCTCCTCGACCGCGCGGAGCTTCTTGATGGACTCCTCCTGCTCGGCGACCGTGCGGTCCACGGCGACCCGCTCGCGCACCACCTCGGCGATGTCCCGCTTCTCCGCCTCGACCTCCTTGGAGGCCGCGATCCGGGTCAGCTCGGTCTCCCGCTCCCGGGCGATGACCTCCAGCAGCCGGTCCTTCTCGATCCGCTCGTTCTCGATCGCGATGACCCGCTCCCGGTTCTTCGCGGCGACGGCGACCTCGCGGGCCTGGTTCTCGCGCTGCACCCCGAGCTGCTCCTCGGTGCGCAGGAAGGCGCCCTGCGCGCGCAGCCGCTCCTCCTCCACCACGCGGGCCGTCTCGGCCTCCTCGCGGGCCCGTACGGTCTCGATCTCGCGCTTCTGCTTGATCTCCGCGTCGACCTGCCGCCGCTCCAGCTCCAGGACGGCCTCCCGGGCGTCCACGTTCTGCCGGGTGATCTCCTTCTCCTCCGTGCGCTGCGCCTCGTTGGTGCGCACGTGCTCCACGGCCGTCAGCTCGGTGATCTTGCGGATGCCCTGGGCGTCGAGGACGTTGGCCGGGTCGAGCTGGGTGAGCGGCGTCTGCTCCAGGTAGTCGATCGCCGCGTCCTCGAGGTGGTAGCCGTTGAGGTCGACCCCGATGACCTCGATGATCCGGTACCGCAGTTCCTCGCGCTTGGTGTAGAGGTCGGTGAAGTCGAGCTGCTTGCCGACGGTCTTGAGCGCCTCGGAGAACTTCGCGTGGAACAGCTCCTGGAGGGTGTCGCGGTCACTGGCCCGCGCCGTGCCGACCGCCTGGGCGACCTTGACGACGTCCTCGACGGTCTTGTTGACCTTGACGAAGAACGAGATGCGGATGTCCGCGCGGATGTTGTCCCGGCAGATCAGCCCCTCCTTGCCGGCCCGGGTGATCTCGATGGTCTTCACCGAGATGTCCATGACCTCGGCGCGGTGCAGCACCGGCAGCACGATCTGCCCGGTGAAGGTCACGTCCACCTTGCGCATCTTGGAGACGATGAGCGCCTTGCCCTGTTCCACCTTGCGGAACAACCGGGATACCACCAGTACGAGGAGCAGGCAGAGGACGACCACCGCGCCCAGGCCCACGATCATGGCATTCATCAGCAACGTCCCTAACGTTCGTCTTGGCGTACTCGGTGCTCTTGGCGTACTCGGTGTCTCGGCGTGCTCGGCGTCCGGCGTCCTCGGCGTCCTCGGCAGGAGGGGAGGGAGGGAAGGCGGGCAGCACGAACAGCGGTGCCGACACCTGCCGGTGTCCGGCATCGAGCGCTTCCGATGCGATTTCCCCTAGTCCATGATCTCGGCCGTGCGCTCTCACCGCATTGCCGACTTCCGGCAATCTTTATGCTTCGTTTAGTGCCGGACGCCCTCGGAACCGGCCGCCCGTCCCACCCACCGGCCCACCCACCCGTCGCCTCCCGGAAAAGGCTCCGCCGTGCTCGTCGTGCGCTCCCTCGCCCTGTTCTCCCTCGCCGCGCTGTTCGAGATCGGGGGCGCCTGGCTGGTGTGGCAGGGGGTCCGCGAGCATCGCGGGTGGGTGTGGATCGGCGCCGGGGTGATCGCGCTGGGTCTGTACGGACTCGTGGCCACCTTCCAGAGCGAGGACCACTTCGGACGCGTCCTCGCCGCGTACGGCGGGATCTTCGTCGCCGGGTCGATCGTGTGGGGTGTGGTCGCCGACGGCTACCGGCCCGACCGCTACGACATCCTGGGCGCGCTGATCTGCCTCGCGGGGATGGCGGTCCTGATGTACGCCCCGCGCGGCGACTGAGGAGGCGCGAGGGCCTCACCCGCCGGCGCCCGGCAGCGGCGCGACCACATCGACGTGTGTCAAAATAGAGGCATGTCCCACACGACCGAGCCCGCGACGCCGTGCTGCCCGCCGCTCACCGAACGGCCCTTCACCGCGGAGGAGTCCGAGAGGGCCGCGCGGATGTTCAAGGCCCTCGGCGACCCGGTACGGCTGCGGCTGTTCTCCTCGGTCGCCTCGCACGAGGGCGGCGAGGCGTGCGTGTGCGACATCTCCGACGTGGGCGTCTCCCAGCCGACCGTCTCCCACCACCTGAAGAAGCTCAAGGAGGCCGGTCTGCTCGCCTCCGAGCGGCGCGGCACGTGGGTGTACTACCGGGTCGAGCCCTCGGCCCTCGCCGCGATGGGCGCTCTGTTCGGCGCCGCCGGCCGGCCCGCGACGCCGTGACCGCTCACCGGGGCGAGGGGCCCCGCACGGCCGCCTTCCGCCTCGTACCGATGACCGCCGCGCACGCGGACGAGGTCCTGGCGATCTACCGCGCGGGCATCGAGGAGGGCGACGCGACCTTCGAGACGACCGTGCCCGACTGGCCGGCCTTCGACGCGGCCAGGCTGCCCGGACACCGCTTCGTGGCGCTGGACGGGGCCCGGGCGGACGGCTCGGGACCGGACGGCTCCGGGACCGGCGGCGACGGGCCGGTGCTCGGCTGGGTCGCCGCGTCGAAGGTCTCCGACCGGCCCGCCTACGCCGGTGTCGTCGAGCACTCGGTGTACGTCCGCCCGGACGCCCGGGGCCGGGGCGTGGCCTCCGCGCTGCTGCGGGCGCTGATCGCCTCCACGGAGGCGGCCGGGATCTGGACCGTGCAGTCGGGCGTCTTCCCCGAGAACACCGCCAGCCTCGCCCTGCACGCCCGCCTGGGTTTCCGCGTCCTCGGTGTGAGGGAACGGATCGGCCGGCGGCACGGGCGCTGGCGCGACGTCGTCCTGGTGGAGCGCCGCAGCCCGGTGGTGGACTGAGGGCCCGGAGCGGGGACCGCCCCGGGCCGCGACCGCTCGCGGTCAGCCTGCCGACGGGCCCGGGTAAGGGCCGGGCGGATCGTCCCCCGGCGGCGCGCCCGCCACCGTGAACCCCATGACGGAGCCGCCGCCCTCGCGCCGGTAGGCGAAGGGAGCGCCCCCGTGCGAGGTCGCCACCTCACGGACGATCGACAGGCCGAGGCCCGAACCGGGCAGGCTGCGCGCGTCGGCCGTGCGGTAGAAGCGGTCGAAGATCCGCGGCAGGTCCTCCTCCGCCACGCCCGGCCCCCGGTCCAGCACCTCCACCCGCACCGCGCTCGCCCGGGGCGGCCGCGCCGTGTCCGCGCGGGTGGCGCCCCGGTGCGCCGCCCCCGCCACCGTGATGCCGACGGGAGTGGTTCCGGCGCGGTCGAACTTCACCGCGTTGTCGACGAGGTTCGAGACCGCCCGTTGCAGGGCCGAGGCCCGCCCGTCCACCGTCGTGTCCCCGGTGACCGTGACCGTCACCTGCCGGCCGGTGCGGCGGCGGGCGATCACCGCCACGTCCTCCGCGATGTCCCCGAGCGCGATCCGCTGCACCGGTTCGGCGTCCGACTGCCCGGCCGCGAGGTCGACCAGCTCGTTGACGAGGTCCGTCAGCTCCCGCGACTCCTGCGCGAGGTCGGCGACCAGCTCCTCCCGCGCCGGGGGCGGCAGTTCGTCGATACGGCGCAGCAGCGAGATGTTCGTCCGCAGCGAGGTCAGCGGCGTCCGCAGCTCGTGTCCCGCGTCCTGCACCAGCCGCCGCTGGTCCTCCTCCGACTGGGCCAGCCGGCCGAGCATCCGGTCGAAGGAGCGGCCGAGCCTGGCCACCTCGTCGTGCCCCGTCACCGGCACCTGGATGCCGAGCCGCCGGGTGCGGGCCACGTCCTCCGCCGCCGCCGTGAGCCGGACCAGCCGGCGGGTGATCCGCCGGGCCAGCCACCAGCCGAACAGACCGGAGCCGATCACCACGGCGGCGACCAGCGAGACCGTCCGCTGCTGCAGCTCCCGCAGCAGGTCCTCGGTGTCGCTGAACTCCTGCGCCACCTGCACCGCGCCCCGCCCGCCGCCCAGCGAGACGATCGCCACCCGGTAGGAGTCCCCGGCGACCTCGATCTCGCCCTGCTCGACCAGCCTGCCGGCCTGCTCCTCCCCCGCCATGCGGCGGCCGGTCACGTCCACCGGCAGCCGGGGCTTGCCCGGGTCGACGACCCCGCCGTCCGGGCCGAGTACCTGGATGTCCATCCGGTTGGAGCGGAAGATCACGGACCGGGGCCCCTCGCGCCCGGGGTCGTCGGTGGCGAAGTCGTCGGCGTCGAGGCGCTGCTGGCGCACCTGGCCGCGCAGGTCCGCCACCCGCTCCGAGAACACCGTCTTCTCGTCCACGCGCACGAGCCGCGCGGCGGCGTCGTAGCTGAGGAAGCCGATCAGCACGGTGACGCCGGCGGCGACGGCGGCGAAGGACACGGTGAAGGTCGTGCGCAGCGAGGACATCCGCCGCGCTGCGGCGGCCGCGTCACGGCGCACCTCTAGGGCCCGTCTCGAAAGCAGCGCCGTCCGCCCATGCCCTAGTCCTCCCTCAGCACGTACCCCACGCCCCGCACCGTGTGGATCAGCGCGGGCGCCCCCGGTGCGTCCAGCTTGCGCCGCAGGTAGCCGACGTACACCGCGAGGTTCTTCGAGCCGGGGCCGAAGTCGTAGCCCCAGATGCGGTCGTAGATCGTCGTGTGGTCGAGCACGATCCCGGAGTTGCGCGCGAGGAGTTCCAGCAGGTCGAACTCCGTGCGGGTCAGTTCCAGCTCCCGTTCCCCGCGCCACGCGCGCCGCGCCTGCACGTCCATGCGCAGTCCCGCCACCGCGAGCTGCCCGCCGCCACCGCGCTCGGCCGGCCCGGCGGGCCGCGCCGACCCGGGTGCGGCCGGTGCGGCGGGCGCGCCGCCGTACCCGGCGTTCCCCGTGCGCCGCAGCAGCGCGCGCAGCCGTGCGAAGACCTCCTCCACGTCGAACGGTTTGACGACGTAGTCGTCCGCGCCCGCGTCCAGACCGGCGATCCGGTCCGCCGTCTCGACCAGCGCGGTCAGCATCAGGATGGGCGTGCGGTCGCCCTCCGCACGGAGTACACGGCAGACCTGCAGGCCGTCGATGCCGGGCATCATCACGTCGAGAAGCAGCACGTCGGGCGGGGTGCGGTGGGCGTGCGCCAGCGCCTCCACCCCGTCGGCCACGGCGGTCACCTCGTAACCCTCGAGTGTCAGGGCGCGTTCCAGGGCATGACGGATGGCACGGTCGTCCTCGGCCAGCAGAACTGTCTGGGTCACTCCCACAGTCTGCCAAGGCCACGGCCGGGTACCCACCGGATGGGCCGGGGTGCGGGCGGGCTTCTTACCCGCCTCTCACCGCGAATCGCCCGGTGGCTCACCTCGCCGAGCCACCGTGTTCCGTACGTCACGCGTCGCGCGTCCCGCCCAGGGGTCGCGTCGGGAAGGCACTGGATGAACCACACGCCGCACACGCCGAGCACTCCGGGCGCTCCGGGCGCTCCGGGCGCTCCGGGCGCTCCGGGCACGACGAGTGCTCCGAGCACGACCGGCCGCGCCACGGACGCCGGCCCCGGCACCGAACCCCTCCCGGGTCCGGGGCCGGCCCGGCGGGCCGCCTCCGCGCTGGCCCTGCGCCTGTGGCGCCGCCGCCGCAGGCGGATCACCTTCCTGCTGCACAACGCGTACGCCATCGGCGGCACCGTCCGCACCACCTTCAACCTCGCCGCCGCGCTCGCCGAGGAGCACGAGGTGGAGATCGTCTCCATGTCCCGGCACCGGGACACCCCCCGCTTCGACCTCGACCCGCGCGTCCGCCTCGTCCCCCTCGTCGACACCCGCCCCGGCAGCCCCGACCTGGACGAGCCCGCGTACGCCCGGCCGGCCGAGGACTTCCCCGCCGCCGAGAAGCGGCACGGGCAGTACTCCCGCCTCACCGACCTGCGCGTGCGCGCCTACCTCGAGGCCTGCGAGGCCGACGTGCTCATCGGCACCCGGCCCGGCATCAACGTCTACCTCGCCCGCTTCGGCCCCCGCCGCGCGCTGCGCCTCGCCCAGGAGCACCTGCGGCACGACGCGCACGGCAAACGGCTGCGCGCCGTACTCGCCCGGCACTACCGGTCCATGGACGCGGTGGTGACGATGACCGAGGCCGACGCGCGGGTCTACCGGCGGCGGATGCCGCTGCCCGGGGTACGGGTGGTGCCGGTGCCGAACATCGTGCCGCCGGTGGACGTGCCGCCCTCCGAGGGCACCTCGAAGGTGATCGCGGCGGCCGGGCGGCTCGCCCCCGGCAAGCGCTTCGACCTCCTCCTGGAGGCCTTCGCGACGGTCGCCGCCAAAGAGCCCGACTGGGAGCTGCGGATTTACGGCGGCGGCAGCGCCCAGGGGGAGCTCCAGAGCCTCATCGACGGCCTCGGGCTCACCGGGCGGGCCCGGCTGCTGGGACCGCGCACCCCGATCGAGGCGGAGTTCGCGCGGGCGTCCCTGGTGGTCAGCGCCTCGGACGCGGAGTCCTTCGGGATGACCCTCGTGGAGGCGATGCGCTGCGGGGTACCGGTGATCAGCACGGACTGCCCGCTCGGCCCCGCCGAGATCGTCACCGACGGCGTCGACGGCCGCCTCGTCCCCGTCGGCGACGCCCCGGCACTCGCCGACGCGATCCTCGACCTCATCGCGGACGACACCCTGCGCCGTCGCATGGCCGAGGCCGCCCTCGAGAGCGCCCACCGCTACGACCCCGCCCCGATCGTGGCCCGCTACGACCAGCTCTTCGCCACCCTGCGCCTGGGCCGCGCGTACCGCGGAGTGCGCCGCCGTCTGCGCCGCCTGCGCCGGCTCGTCCGCTGAGGACGGGCCGGGGGGGGGCGGCTACCGCCGCAGCGCCGCGAGCCGTTCGGCGAACGGCACGACGTCCTCCACGGCGGCCCCGGCCGGGGACGCCGCCGGCGCCCGCCGCCGCGCCCCCGCGCCGCCGAGCAGGCCGGCCAGCTCCCCCGCCGCCCGCTCGATCCGCTCCGCGAGCCCGTCCGCGCCCCAGTCCTCCGAGGCGGCGTACACCGCCGTCGGCACCACGACCGCCCGCAGATACGCGAACAGCGGCCGCATCGCGTGCTCCAGGACCAGCGAGTGCCGCGCCGAGCCGCCGGTCGCGCCGATCAGCACCGGTGTGCCCGCCAGCGCGTCCTTCTCCATGACGTCGAAGAAGGACTTGAAGAGCCCGCTGTACGAGGCCGAGAACACCGGCGTCACCACGATCAGGGCGTCCGCCTCCGTGACCGCCCGGAGCGCCGCGGCCAGCGAGGGCCCGGGGAAGCCGTTGGTGAAGTGGTGCGCGATCTCGACGGCGAGCTCCCGCAGTTCGACGACCTGGACCTCCACGTTCCGGGAACCGGCCCCGGACCCGGAGCCGGACGCGGCCCCGTCCGCTCCCTGGGTCACGTCCGTGCGGTCGATCACGTCCGTGCCGCCGGCCCCGTCCCCCGCCGCCCGCCGCACGACCGCCGCGGCCAGCCGGTCGCCCAGCAGCCGCGTGGACGAGGGCACGCTCAGCCCCGCCGAGACGAGCACGACCCGCAGGGCGTCCCGCCCCTCCCCGGCCCGCACGCTCTCCTCACTCATACCGTGCTCACACCTTCCGTCCGTTCCCGCCCCGTGTCCTTCGCCGCCGCGACCAGCGAGGCGTGCTCCGGCGCGTCCGGCACCCCCGCCGGGCGCCGCGCGGCGAACTCCTTGCGCAGCACCGGCACGACCTCCTCGCCGAGCATGTCGAGCTGCTCCAGGACGGTCTTCAGCGGCAGCCCCGCGTGGTCCATGAGGAAGAGCTGGCGCTGGTAGTCGCCCGCGTACTCGCGGAAGGACAGCGTCCGCTCGATGACCTGCTGCGGCGAGCCGACGGTGAGCGGGGTCTGCTCGGTGAAGTCCTCCAGGGAGGGCCCGTGCCCGTACACCGGCGCGTTGTCGAAGTAGGGGCGGAACTCGCGGACCGCGTCCTGGGAGTTCTTCCGCATGAAGACCTGCCCACCGAGGCCGACGATCGCCTGCTCGGGCGTGCCGTGCCCGTAGTGCGCGTACCGGGCCCGGTACAGCTCGACCATCCGCTTGGTGTGGTCGGCGGGCCAGAAGATGTTGTTGTGGAAGAAGCCGTCGCCGTAGTACGCGGCCTGTTCGGCGATCTCCGGGGAGCGGATGGAGCCGTGCCAGACGAAGGGCGGCACGCCGTCCAGCGGGCGCGGGGTGGAGGTGAAGCCCTGCAGCGGTGTGCGGAAGGTCCCCTCCCAGTCGACGACGTCCTCGCGCCACAGCCGGTGCAGCAGGGCGTAGTTCTCCACCGCCAGGTTGATGCCCTGGCGGATGTCCTGCCCGAACCAGGGATAGACGGGGCCGGTGTTGCCGCGGCCCATCATCAGGTCGACCCGGCCGTCGGCCAGGTGCTGGAGCATCGCGAAGTCCTCGGCGATCTTCACCGGGTCGTTGGTGGTGATCAGCGTGGTGGAGGTGGAGAGGATCAGCCGCTCGGTGCGGGCGGCAATGTAGCCGAGCATCGTGGTCGGCGAGGACGGCACGAAGGGCGGGTTGTGGTGCTCGCCGGTCGCGAAGACGTCGAGGCCCACCTCCTCGGCCTTCAGGGCGAGGGCGACCATGGCCTTGATGCGCTCGCGCTCGGTGGGCGTGCGCCCGGTGGTCGGGTCGGGGGTGACATCCCCGACGCTGAAGATCCCGAACTGCATGGCCGCTCACCCTCCAGGTTGTTGACGCTTCAACTATACCCTTCCAACGATGCCCCGCACCCTCGTATTCCGTCGGCGTCCGTCCGCCCCGGGCCCCGGCACCACCCCACATCCACCCGAACCGGGCCGCCTATCCTGACGAGGTCGCACACCCGTACCCACCGCGTACCCCTCCCGCCCGCCCCCCGTCACCCGCCCCACACCGCGCAGGAGCACCCCATGACCTCCACCGCCTCCCGCATCGCCGTCGTCACCGGCGCGAGCAGTGGGATCGGTGCCGCGACGGCCCGGCAGCTCGCCGCCGCCGGTCACCGCGTCGTCCTCACCGCCCGCCGCAAGGACCGCATCGAGGCACTCGCCGCGGAACTGACCGCGGCCGGCCACTCCGCGACGGCCTACGCCCTCGACGTCACCGACCGCGCGGCGGTGGACGAGTTCGCCACCGCCTTCCCCACCCTCGGCCTCCTGGTCAACAACGCGGGCGGCGCCCTCGGCCTGGACCCGGTCGCCACCGGGGACCCCGAGGACTGGCGCCGGATGTACGAGACGAACGTCCTCGGCACCCTGCACATGACCCAGGCCATGCTCCCCGCGCTCACCGCGAGCGGCGACGGCACCGTGGTCGTCGTCTCCTCCACCGCCGGCCACGGCACCTACGAGGGCGGCGCGGGCTACGCCGCCGCCAAGCACGGCGCCCACGTCCTGGCCGAGACGCTGCGCCTGGAGATCGTCGGCACCCCGGTCCGGGTGATCGAGGTCGCCCCCGGCATGGTCAAGACCGACGAGTTCGCCCTGACCCGTTTCGCGGGCGACGAGACGAAGGCCGCCAAGGTCTACGAGGGCGTCGCCGAACCCCTCACCGCCGAGGACGTCGCCGAGACGATCACCTGGGCCGTCACCCGCCCCTCCCACGTCAACATCGACCTCCTGGTCGTCCGCCCCCGCGCCCAGGCCTCCAACACGAAGGTCCACCGGGAGCGGTGACGCGAAGCGGCCCGCGGCCCCGTGAAGGGGAACCGCGGGCCGCGGGCAGTCGGGCGGGCCGGTGCGCCTCAGCCCTTGACGCACACCACCTGCTTCAGCTTCGCCACGACCTCCACGAGGTCGCGCTGCTGGTCGATGACCTTCTCGATCGGCTTGTAGGCGCCCGGGATCTCGTCCACGACACCGGAGTCCTTGCGGCACTCCACGCCCCGCGTCTGGTCCTCCAGGTCCTTCGTCGAGAAGCGGCGCTTCGCCGCGTTGCGGCTCATCCGCCGGCCCGCCCCGTGCGAGGCCGAGTTGAACGCGGCCTCGTTCCCGAGTCCCTTGACGATGTACGAGCCGGTGCCCATGGAACCCGGGATGATCCCGTACTCGCCGGAGCCGGCCCGGATCGCGCCCTTGCGGGTGACCAGCAGGTCCATGCCCTCGTACCGCTCCTCCGCCACGTAGTTGTGGTGGCAGGAGATCTCCTGCTCGAAGGTGGGCCGCGCCTTCTTGAACTCCTTGCGGACGACGTCCTTCAGCAGCGCCATCATCAGGGTGCGGTTGTACTTCGCGTACTCCTGGGCCCAGAACAGGTCGTTGCGGTACGCCGCCATCTGCGGGGTGTCCGCGACGAAGACGGCGAGGTCGCGGTCGACCAGGCCCTGGTTGTGCGCGAGCTTCTGGGCCACGCCGATGTGGTGCTCGGCCAGCTCCTTGCCGATGTTCCGGGAGCCGGAGTGCAACATGAGCCAAACAGAGCCGGTCGAATCCGTGCAGACTTCGACAAAGTGGTTTCCTCCGCCGAGCGTTCCCATCTGCTTCGTGGCACGCTCCTGACGGAACTTGACCGCCTCCGCGACCCCGCCGAACCGCTCCCAGAACCCCTCCCACCCCGCCGTCGCCAGCCCGTGGAAGCGGGAGGGGTCGATCGGGGCCTCGTGCATGCCGCGGCCCACCGGGATGGACTGCTCGATCTTCGAGCGGAGGCGGGAGAGGTCGCCGGGCAGGTCGTTCGCGGTCAGGGACGTCTTCACGGCCGACATGCCGCAGCCGATGTCCACGCCCACCGCCGCCGGGCAGACCGCGCCCCGCATCGCGATGACCGAGCCGACCGTGGCGCCCTTGCCGAAGTGGACGTCCGGCATGACCGCCAGCCCCTTGATCCACGGCAGCGTCGCCACATTGCGCAGCTGTCCCATCGCGGCGTCCTCGACCGACGCCGGGTCGGTCCACATCCGGATCGGAACCTTCGCGCCCGGTACCTCGACGTACGACATGCCGTCCCCCACTCCTCTTACTTCCCCGAATCTTCCGCGCGTTTCCCCATGAACGACGCGAAGGCATCAAAGCGCAAAAACCGTCGCCAAGATCGGCGTACCGGACAGCGGACCGGCGTCCACGGCAGCGCGTGCGATAGACATTGTCCGCAGGGGCACCCACCGCGCGGCAACCGAATAACCGCAGGGCACGCCCCGCCCCGCCCGCCGGACCCGGCCCGGGGAACCCGAGGAGAGGAGCCTGAACCGTGCAGCGGAAGGCGTACGTCCCGGCCGCCGTCGCGCTCCTCGCGGCCCTGCTCGCCGCCTGCACCGGCGGCTCCGGCGACGGCTCGGCCCAGGACGACAAGGCCGGCGGCTCCGCCACGTCCACCCCGGTCGCGCAGCCCGGCAAGTACAGCACCCTCTCCGACGCCTGCACCGTGCCGGACAGCGAGGAACTCGAGGCGCTGCTGCCGGGGTTGAAGCTGCTGACGGACGAGGAGCAGCGCGAGAAGGCCTACGACGGCACCGCGACTCTCACCTACGACAACGACCGTCGTTCCGGCTGCCGTTGGAAGGCCGAGTCGGACGCGGCCTCGGACCAGCTCTACATCGACTTCGAGCGGGTCGTGTCCTACGACGCCTCGGTCAGCGACGACGACAGCGCGGCGCGGGTCTTCGACGAGAAGGCGGAGGCGGCGGACATCCCCCGCGACGGTGCCGTCACCTCCGTCGGCCCCTCCTCCACGTCCTCGGCCTCCGCCGAGAACGGCAAGAACTCCAAGGACGCCAAGGGTTCCAAGGGCGCGAAGGGCGCCGACGGGGCCGAGGCCGCCAAGGGGCCGGGCAACTCCGGTTCCGGGAGCCCGGACCCCTCCTCCGGCTCCTCCTCCTCGGCGAGCGTGCTGCCGCGTCTGCTCGACGGCCTGGGTGACGAGGCCTTCCTCGACGACGCGCTGAGTCCCACCCAGCAGCGCACGGTGACTGTGGTGTTCCGCACGTCCAACGTGCTCGTGACGGTCCAGTACGAGGAGCAGCCGACGCGTACCGGCACGGTCGCCGGAAGCGAGGAAATGCAGGACAGGGCCCAGAATCTGGCGCGGCAACTGGCCGGTTCCTTCAAGGGGTAGCCGCTTCCCGGCGGACGTCGGGGCCCGGGGAGGAAGCGCCCGAACCGGAACCGCGGGCTGTTCCCACCGCGTACCGTGGCCCCTCGGACCCGTTCGACCGCACGCACGAAGCACGAGCGCCATGAGTGAAGGAACCATGCACCGACCTGCACAGCGAGACCGTCGAGAGCAGTCGCCCGCGGACGGCGCGGGGCACCAGGGGCACGGCCCGGGGGCCGGGCGCCGGCCCGGCCGGCTGCTGTGGGGCGCGGCTGTCGTCGTTCCGGCGATGCTGATCGCCGCGGGCTGCTCCTCCGGCTCGTCCGAGGACGGCGGCGACACCGACGCCAAGAAGCCGGCGGCGAGTGCGACCGCGTCGGACTCCGCGTCCTCCTCGCCGCCGGCGGTGCGCGAGGCGGCGTACGCGAAGCTGCCGGACGCGTGTGCCGTGCTGGCGAAGAAGACCCTGGAGGACCTGGTCCCGAAGGATGTGAAGGGCAAGGCGGGCTCGTCCGACGACACGGACACCCGAGCGAACTGCTCCTGGGACAGCCTCGACAACAACGGGGTGAAGGGCTCGCAGTTCCGCTGGCTGAACGTGGCGATGCTGCGCTTCGACTCGGACGCCTCGCGGGGCGAGGGCGACAAGCGGGCGCAGGAGTACTACACCAAGCAGGTCGCCGACGCGCAGGCGGTCGAGGGCGCGAAGAAGGCGAAGACGGAGCCGGTGCCGGGCACGGGCGACGAGGCGACGCTGGTGCGGTACGACCTGAAGAAGAAGGAGGGCGTCTTCAAGCAGCAGACGGTCGTCACGCGCGTGGAGAACGTGGTCCTCACGCTGGACTACAACGGCGCGGGCCTGGCCGGCGACAAGACGCCGGACGCCGACGGTCTGGTGAAGCTGGCGAAGAAGGCGGCCAAGGAGGCGGTGGCCTCCGTGGCCTCGGCGAACAAGGGCGGCGGCTCGGACGGCGGTTCCTCGCCGGACGCGTCGAAGTCCTCGTCGGATTCGAAGGACTCCAAGGGCTCCAAGGACTCCAAGGACGCGAAGGGCTCGAAGGACTCCACGCAGGCCAAGGACTCCGGGGACTCCGGGGACGAGAAGGATTCCGGCGGGAAGTCCGCGCCCTCGGCCGGAGCCTCGCTCAAGTCGGCCGCCGACAGCTGAGGTCGCGCGCACGTCGAGGGGCCCGGTCCGGCGCGGACCGGGCCCTTCGCGTACCGGTTCCCGGCAGCTTCCGGACCGGAGGCTCGAACACCCGCACATGTGTGCCACTCTGTTCCGCGCAACAACACGCACAGGGAGGGGAGTCAGGGTGGCCGCGCCACTGAAGCTGACACGGATGCACCGGGTGCTCATCGGCGTGGTCGTCACCGGTGCCGTCATCATCGCCGGTATCGGCTTCGCGGGTTCGTACGCGGCCGTGCGGGAGCTCGCGCTGGAGAAGGGCTTCGGGAACTTCAGTTACGTCTTCCCGATCGGCATCGACGCGGGCATCTGCGTGCTGCTCGCGCTGGACCTGCTGCTGACCTGGATCCGCATACCCTTCCCGCTGCTGCGCCAGACGGCGTGGGTGCTGACGGCGGCGACGATCGCGTTCAACGGCGCGGCGGCCTGGCCGGACCCGCTGGGCGTGGGCATGCACGCGGTGATCCCCGTGCTGTTCGTGGTGTCGGTGGAGGCGGCCCGGCACGCGGTCGGGCGGATCGCCGACATCACGGCCGACAAGCACATGGAGGGCGTGCGGCTGACCCGCTGGCTGCTCTCCCCGCTGCCGACGTTCCTGCTGTGGCGGCGGATGAAGCTGTGGGAGCTGCGCTCGTACGAGCAGGTGATCAAGCTGGAGCAGGAGCGGCTGGTCTACCAGGCGCGGCTGCGCTCGCGTTTCGGCCGGGCGTGGCGGCGCAAGGCCCCGGTGGAGTCGCTGATGCCGCTGCGGCTGGCCCGGTACGGGGTGCCGCTGGCGCAGACGGCGCCCTCGGGTCTGGCGGCGGCGGGCATCGAGCCCGCGGTGCTGCCACCGGTGTCCCTCGCCTCCTCGGCGGTGGAGCAGGGGGCGGGTGAGGCCGCCCTCGCGGGTGCGGGCCCGGACGCCGGCCGGCGGCCCGAGCTGGCGGGCGGCGCCGGGCAGCCGGGCGGTCCCGGGCCGGCGCAGGCCGCGGGGTTCGAGGCGTACGAGGGTCCGGAGGGCTTCGAGGGCTACGAGGAGCAGTTGCCGCCCGATGTCCAGGGCGAGCAGAGCCCGTGGTTCCGGCCGCCGCGCGACATCCCCTACCAGGGGGGCTATGACCCCTCGTACGACCCGGCGTACGGCCCCGAGGACCAGTACGGGCAGTGGTACGAGGAGCAGCCGCCGGAGCAGTTCGAGGCGCCGGCGCCGGAGGAGACGGGGAGCTTCCCGATCCCGGCGGGGCCGAACCGGACGCGGGAGCTGGGCGAGGGCGGCGCGTCCCCGGCCGCGGAGCCGGACGAGGACGCGTACTACCAGGTGTTCAAGCAGTCGATCAACGGGAGCTACCCGACGCCGCGGGAGTTCGGCGACAACGTGGAGGCCGAGTTCGGCAACCGTCTGGCGGGCGAGGAGACGAAGCGGCTGGTGTCGCGCTTCACCAACCGCCACACGGCGGAGCTGGAGGACGACCACATCGCCTGAGCCCGACGGCGACGGCGGTGAGCGAGGTTCGGGCCCCCTCCCCTGACGGGAGGGGGCCCTTTTCGCTGTGCGCCGCTATGCGCCGAGCAGTGTCCGCACCCGGTCCTGACCGACCGCCAGGAGGAGGGTCGGCAGACGGGGCCCGGTGTCCCGGCCCACGAGGAGTTCGTACAGCAGCGCGAAGAACGCCCGCTGGGCGGTCTTGATCTCCGCCGGGAGCTCCTTGGGCGTGGCGTCGGCGGGGAAGCCGGCCCGCACCTTGGGCACGCCGTACACGAGGTGGGTGAGGCCGTCGAGCGACCAGTGCTCCTCGAGTCCGTCGAGCAGCAGCCGCAGCGACTCCCGGTCCCGCTCGTCGAGCGTCTTCAGGCGTTCGGCGTCGGGCTCGGAGCGCACGAGGGTGCGCTGCTCGGCGGGGACGTGCGTGTTGATCCACGCCTCGGCCCGGTCGTACCGGGGCCGGGCCTCGTCCAGGGAGCCGAGCGGATGCGCGGGGTCGAGCTCGGAGAGGATGCGCAGGGCCTGGTCCTGGTGCCCGGCGGTGACGTCGGCGACCGAGGCGAGCGTCCGGTACGGCAGCGGGCGCGGCGTCTTCGGCAGCTCACCGGCGGCGGTGCCGACGGCCCGGGTGTACGCGGCGACGTCGCCCGGCAGGGCGGAGCCGTCGGCGACCTTGGCGGCGAGCTTGTCCCACTCGTCGTAGAGCCGCTGGATCTCCTGGTCGAAGGCGATCTTGAAGGACTGGTTGGGCCTGCGGCGGGCGTAGAGCCAGCGCAGGAGCTGCGGCTCCATGATCCGCAGCGCGTCCGCCGGGGTGGGCACGCCGCCCTTCGACGAGGACATCTTGGCCATGCCGGAGATGCCGACGAAGGCGTACATGGGGCCGATCGGCCGCTCGCCGCCGAAGATGCCGACGATCTGCCCGCCGACCTGGAAGGAGGAGCCGGGCGAGGAGTGGTCCACGCCGCTGGGCTCGAAGATCACGCCCTCGTAGGCCCAGCGCATCGGCCAGTCGACCTTCCAGACCAGCTTGCCGCGGTCGAACTCGTCGAGCCGGACGGTCTCCGCGTGCCCGCAGGCCGTGCAGGTGTACGACAGTTCGGTGGTGTCGTCGTCGTACGCGGTGACGGTGGTGAGGTCCTTCTCGCAGTTGCCGCAGTAGGGCCTGTACGGGAAGTAGCCGGCGCCGCCGGAGCTGCCGTCGTCCTCGGCGGCGGCGCCGGAGCCCTCGGCGGCCTCCAGCTCTGCCTCGTCCAGCGGCTTCTGCTGCTTCTTCGCGGGCGCCTTCTTCGTGCGGTACTGCGCGAGGATCGCGTCGATGTCGGCGCGGTGCCTCATCGCGTGCAGGATCTGCGCGCGGTAGGCGCCGGAGGTGTACTGCGCCGTCTGGCTGATCCCGTCGAACTCCACGCCGAGGTCGGCCAGCGAGGCGGTCATCGCGGCCTTGAAGTGCTCGGCCCAGTTCGGGTGGGCCGAGCCGCGCGGCGCCGGCACCGAGGTGAGCGGCTTGCCGATGTGCTCGGCCCAGGACTCGTCGACGCCGGGGACGCCGGCCGGCACCTTGCGGTAGCGGTCGTAGTCGTCCCAGGAGATCAGGTGCCGCACCTCGTACCCGCGGCGGCGGATCTCGTCGGCGACCAGGTGCGGGGTCATGACCTCGCGCAGGTTCCCCAGGTGGATGGGGCCGGACGGGGAGAGCCCGGACGCCACGACGACGGGTTTGCCCGGGGCGCGGCGCTCCGACGATGCGATGACCTCGTCCGCGAAACGGGAGACCCAGTCGGTGGTCTCGCTGCTCTGAGCCACGTTCGGCACGTCCTCTTGATTTCCGGTCCTCTTGATGGGCCTCACCATCTTCCCATCCCGGCGCGCGACCGGGAAAACCGCTTTACCCCCCGTGGGATACTGGGCGTGCCCATCCGATCCCTCGAGGAGAACGGCAATCCTTCCTATGACCTCGGTCACGTCCCTCAGCGACTCCGTCCAGCAGCACCTCTCGTCCGCCCTGACGGCCGCCCTGCCCCAGGCCGCCGGCGCGGACCCGCTGCTGCGACGAAGCGACCGGGCGGACTACCAGGCCAACGGGATCCTGGCGCTCGCGAAGAAGGAGAAGGCGAACCCGCGGGAGCTGGCGACGCAGGTCGTCTCGCACGTGGTGACCGGCGAGGTGATCGCGGACGTCGAGGTCTCCGGACCCGGCTTCCTGAACGTCACCGTCGCCGACGGGGCGATCGTGCGGAACCTCGCGGCGCGGGCCGCCGACCCCGAGGGCCGGCTCGGTGTGCCGCGCGCGGAGCGGCCGGGCACGACGGTCGTCGACTACGCGCAGCCGAACGTGGCCAAGGAGATGCACGTCGGCCACCTGCGTTCGGCGGTGATCGGCGACTCGGTGGTGCAGCTGCTGGAGTTCACCGGTGAGAGCGTCGTGCGCCGGCACCACATCGGCGACTGGGGCACCCAGTTCGGCATGCTGATCCAGTACCTGGACGAGCACCCCGGCGAGCTGGACCACGAGGCGTCCGAGGTGAGCGGCGAGGAGGCGATGTCCAACCTGGACCGCCTCTACAAGGCGGCGCGGGCCCTGTTCGACTCCGACGAGGAGTTCAAGACCCGTGCCCGGCGCCGGGTGGTGGACCTCCAGGCGGGGGACCCGCACACCCTCGCGACCTGGCAGAAGTTCGTCGACGAGTCGAAGATCTACTTCTTCTCCGTCTTCGACAAGCTGGACATGGAGATCCGGGACGCGGACATCGTCGGCGAGTCCGGCTACAACGACATGCTCGCCGAGACCTGCCGTCTGCTGGAGGAGTCCGGCGTCGCGGTGCGCTCGGAGGGCGCGCTGTGCGTCTTCTTCGACGACGTCAAGGGCCCGGACGGCAATCCCGTCCCGCTGATCGTGCAGAAGTCGGACGGCGGCTACGGCTACGCCGCCACCGACCTCTCCGCGATCCGCGACCGCGTCTTCCGCCTCAAGGCGAACACCCTGCTGTACGTGGTGGACGCCCGGCAGTCGCTGCACTTCAAAATGGTCTTCGAGACGGCGCGCCGGGCCGGCTGGCTCGGCGAGGACGTCACGGCGCACCAGCTCGCCTTCGGCACGGTGCTGGGCGCGGACGGCAAGCCGTTCAAGACCCGTGCGGGCGAGACGGTGCGGCTGGTGGACCTGCTGGACGAGGCGGTGGACCGGGCCGCGGCCGTCGTCCGGGAGAAGGCGCAGGACCTGTCGGAGGCGGAGATCGCCGAGCGGGGTGCCCAGGTGGGCATCGGCGCGGTGAAGTACGCGGACCTGTCGACCTCGGCGAACCGGGACTACAAGTTCGACCTCGACCAGATGGTGTCGCTGAACGGCGACACCAGCGTGTACCTGCAGTACGCCTACGCCCGTATCCAGTCGATCCTGCGCAAGGCGGGGGACGCGGCCCCGGCCGCGCACCCGGAGCTGGAACTGGCGCCGGCGGAGCGGGCGCTGGGCCTGCACGTCGACGCGTTCGCGGAGGCGGTCGCCGACGCGGCGGCGGAGTACGCCCCGCACAGGCTGACCGCGTACCTGTACCAGCTCGCCTCGCTGTACACGACGTTCTACGACAAGTGCCCGGTGCTGAAGGCGGAGTCGCCCGCGCAGGTGGAGAACCGGCTCCTCCTGTGCGACGTGACGGCGCGGACGCTGCACCGGGGCATGGCGCTGCTGGGCATCCGGACGCCCGAGCGCCTCTGAGCGACACGGAGTTCACCGGGGAGGGGCGGCACCGCTGCGGTGCCGCCCCTCCCTGTCGTGAGCACGGTCTCCGGCGTCCGCGCAAGCGGTTCGGGGAGGAACAACCCGGGTGGGTTACACAGCTCTTGTTCTCTCCATACGAACGCCGCCGGGAGTCGTAGGCTGCCGCGCATGTTGCCCAAGGTGGACACATTCGAGGAACTGGACGCGGTGTGCGCCGACGAGAAACTGGTGCGCGCCGCCTGCCGGGAACTGGTGCACCAACTGGGGCTCTACGGAGCGCCGGTGGTCCACTTCGAGGACGGCTCCCTACCGGTGTTCGCGGTCGGGGACGACATGGTGTTCAAGTTCTACCCGGGCATCCAGGCCGAGAAGTCCTCCTTCGAGGCGGTCGTGCTCGACCACCTGTGGCGTCAACTGCCCGTCGAGACGCCCCGCCTGATCACCACGAACGAGTACGTGAACGGCTGGCGCTACGTCATGATGACGCGCCTGCCCGGCATCGACATGGCCCGCGGCTGGCACCGCATCCCGCCCGCCGACAAGGACCGGCTGATCAGTGAGGCCGGCGAGGTGCTGGCCTCACTGCACAAGATGGACATCACCCCGCTGAAGGGCGCCCTCCCCCCGCTCAACTGGGAGGAGTTCGTCGCCCAGCGCCGTGTGGAGGCCATGAAGCTGCACAGTTCCAAGCCGGTGCCCCGGGTGTGGCTGGAGCAGATCCCCGACTTCCTGGCCTCGGTACGGCTGCCCGTCACGGACGAACGCGTGCTGCTGCACACCGAGTTCATGCGCGAGCACCTGACCGTCGCGCCGCGCGAGAACTGGCGCATGACCGGCCTGTTCGACTTCGAGACGGCGCTGATCGGCGACCCGGCCTACGACTTCGCCAGCGTGGGCGCCTTCGTCACCTACGGGCAGCCCCGGCAGATGCGGCGCTTCTTCCGGGCCTACGGACGCGAGCCCTTCGACCCGGACCAGATGCTGGCCTACCTGCTGCTGCACCTGTACTGCGATCTGCCGTTCTACTTCAGCGAGCTCCCGACCCCCGCGGAGCCCCGGCTGGACATCCTGGCGGAGACCTGGTTCGGCACGAACGGCTGACCGCTCAGTTCGGGTTGTCCACCCGCTCCCAGCCCGCGTCGCCGGTCAGCGCGTAGGCGTAGTACGACCTCTCGCCCGCGCTCGTACGGAACGGCTTGCCGTGGTCGTCGACGCGGAGGGTGCCGCTGCGGTCGCCGCTGGACCAGTCGAGCTCCAGGTACCAGCGCACGTCGTGCCCGCTCGTGTGCGCGTTGACGAAGAACACCTCGGGGTCCGACTCGCTCACCTTGTAGGGGAAGTCGCGCTGCCCCGCCACCGGCATGGCCAGCGGGTTCCCCTGGTCGAGCGAGACGTCGAAGGACCTGGTGTTCACCCCGCCGCCGCAGCCGACGCCCATCGCGTACTTGGACCAGTTCAGCGGCGGGTTGCTGCTCACCACCCGCACGTGCAGCTCACGCAGGACCACCGTCTCCTCGCCGGTGCCCTGGAGGGTGAGCGAGACCATCTGGCTGTCGGCGGCGACCCCGCCGAACGGGGTGATCCAGCCGACGACCTGCTGCTCCGTGGGCGGCGGAGGGACGTTCTCCGGACGGCGGTCCAGCAGGAAGGCCTGCTCGCAGGGCGCGTCCCAGTAGTACGGGTTGGTGGTCACCGCGAGTGGCACGCCGGAGGACCCGTGCGCGCCGCCCGAGCCGCCGGACCCGCCGGCCCGGGTGGCGGTGGCCTTCGGTGACGCGGAGTGCTTCTTGAGAGCGGTCGGCGAGGGCGAGGTGCTCGCGCTCTCCGACGCCTTGCGGGAGGCGTGCGCGGAGGAACGCTCGGGGGACACACTGGCCGCGGCCCCCTTCGCCGCGCCGGTCCCCCGGTCGTCACCCCCCGGCAGCAGGCTCACCAGCAGCGCCACGGCGGCCACGGCGGCGACCCCGCCCCCGGCGAGCAGCGCGGTCCGGCGCGGGCGCCGGGAGCGGGGGGCGGAAGCGGCGGGGGAGAGCCGGGTGACGGGGTCGTCGAACGCCGAGAGGGCGGTGCCGGTGTCGGCGGGGGCGGCGGAGGTGCCGTCGGCGTCGCCGCCGGCGGAGGTGGCCTCGGTGCCGGCATCGGCGTCGCCGCCGGTACGGGCATCGATGCCGGCATCGGTACGGGTGCCGGTGCCGGCATCGGGGCTCTCGCCAAGGGCGCCCTCGGCGCGGGTGCCGGGCTCGGCCCCGGTGTCACTCGCGGCGGGGTCGTCGGGGGCTCCGGCGGGGGCGTCCGATGCGGTCGCCGCCGTCTCCGGGGCGCCCGAAGGCGTGCCCGCTGCCCCGGCACCGCCCGCGGCCCCCGCCGCCCCGGCGGCCTTGGCGGGACCGGAGGCCCCGGGCGTCCTGGGCGTCTTCGCGGAGCCGGGAGTCCCGGGCGCCGCCGTCGGCCCTTGTTCCCCCTTCACCCCGCGCAGCGCGTCCGCCCGCACCCATCGGCGGTGCAGTTCGAGAAGCTCGTCCGGCGTCGCCCGGCACACGCGGGCGAGGCGTTCGACGGGCGCGTACTCCACCGGGACGACATCGCCGTTGACGTAGCGGTGCAGCGTCGAGGCACTCATGTGCAGCCGCTTGCCGAGCACTCCGTAACTGAGCCCCGAACGCTCCTTCAGCGTGCGCAGCAGTTCGGCGAAATCGTCCCCCGCCACCGTTTCTCCCTCTCCCCGCGTCCCGGACGCGCATTCCAGCTGATCACTGTTTCCCCTGGTCAGGGGCGTTCCTGGCGTTCCATTGTCCCGTATCCGGCGGCGGTTGTGGCCACTGGGACGACTGCTGACCCAAGCTGTGGTCATCCAAGCACGCCGCTCCCGGCACCCGGTCGAGCGGCCTCCGCTTCCCCTTCCCTGTCGAGGAGTTCAGCCATGTCCGGTAACGCCCGCACCACCTCCCGCGCTTCCTTCCGCACCCCCCGCACCCGGCTGCTGGCAGCCGCCACGCTCGCCGTGGCCGCGTTCGCCCTGACGGCCTGCGAGGACGGCACAGGCACGGAGAACAGCGGTTCCTCGACCTCGTCCGGCTCGACCGCCTCGGACAGTTCCTCGCACGCCTCGAAGGGCGGCTCGGCCCTGGGGGACACGTCCTCCGGTAGCGACGATTCCGGGGCCGACTCCGGTTCCTCCGCCGCGAAGGGAACGAGCGCCGGGAGCGGCACCGCGGGCAAGAGCGGCACCCGTGCCTCCGCCGGGCGGAGCGCCGGCAAGAAGGACACCGGCAAGCCCGTCAAGTGCTCCTCGTCCTCCGTGCGCTTCACCGCGTCGAAGGTGAACCGCCCGGTCAACCACCTGCTGCTGACGGCCACGAACCGCGGCACGAAGTCCTGCGTCCTGCCCGCCTACCCGATGGCGAAGCTGGGCGACGCCCAGTCCGTGCCGCCGGTCGTCGAGGCGTCCCGGCCGCAGTCGACGGTGGTGCTGTCCCCCGGCGGCTCCGGGTACGCGGGCGTCCTGCTGTCCTCCGCCGACGGCAGCGGGCGCAACGGCTACACGGCGAAGACCCTGAGCATCCCCCTCGACGACGGCACCATCGGCACCGCCACGCTGCCCTCGGGCGGGGTGTTCGTCGACGACTCGCTGAAGGTGACGTACTGGCAGGGCGGCATGAGCGACGCCCTGGAGTACTGATCAGCCCCGCACGGGCGCGGCCGCCACGAGGCAGCCGCGCCCCGGCGCGGGCGAGATCCACCGCGGGCGAGGTCCGCCGCGTGCACGGGTCGGCGCGCGAAGGAAGTGCCCCCGCGCGAGGGCCGTCCCACGCGGCCGTCCGCGGTTCAGCGCAGCCGGTGGGCGACCTCGACCGCCCAGTACGTCAGGATGTTCCGCGCCCCCGCGCGCCTGATGCCGAGGAGGGACTCCATGATCGCCGCGTCCCGGTCGATCCAGCCCTTCTCCGCGGCGGCCTCGATCATCGCGTACTCGCCGGAGATCTGGTACGCCGCCACGGGCACGTCGCAGGCCTCGGCGACCCGCGCCAGGATGTCGAGGTAGGGCCCGGCCGGCTTGACCATGACCATGTCCGCCCCCTCCTCCAGGTCGAGGGCCAGCTCCCGCAGGGACTCGCCGATGTTCGCGGCGTCCTGCTGGTAGGTCTTGCGGTCGCCCTTGAGCGAGGAGCCGACCGCCTCCCGGAACGGGCCGTAGAAGGCGGAGGAGTACTTCGCGGTGTAGGCGAGGATGGAGACGTCCTCGCGCCCGATCTGGTCCAGCGCGTCACGGATGACGCCGATCTGCCCGTCCATCATGCCGCTGGGCCCCACGACGTGGGCCCCGGCATCCGCCTGCACCTGGGCCATCTCGGCGTAGCGCTCGAGCGTGGCGTCGTTGTCGACGCGGCCCTCGGCGTCCAGGACACCGCAGTGACCGTGATCGGTGAACTCGTCCAGGCACAGGTCGGACATGACGATCAGCTCGTCGCCGACCTCCGCGCGCACATCGCGCAGGGCGACCTGGAGGATGCCCTCGGGATCGGTGCCGGCGGTGCCGACCGCGTCCTTCTTGGCCTCCTCGGGCACGCCGAACAGCATGATCCCGGAGATCCCCGCCTCCACGGCCTCCACCGCGGCCTTGCGCAGGCTGTCCCGGGTGTGCTGCACGACCCCGGGCATCGCGCCCACGGGCACGGGCTCCCCGACCCCCTCGCGCACGAACGCGGGAAGAATCAGGTCGGCCGGATGCAGCCGGGTCTCGGCGACCATGCGGCGCATGGCCGGGGTGGTACGCAGACGCCGGGGCCGCGTACCCGGAAAGGATCCGTACGTCGTCATACCACCCACGCTACGCCCGCGTGAGCGATGCCTTTACCGACGCGGAGTCGGACGGATGCCCGCCCCTGTTCAGGCCGCCGAGGCCAATTCCGCCGTCCGCGGCGCCCCTCGGTGCCGTTCCGCCCGGCGGACGGCCACGGGTGCGAGCAGGCCCGTCAGGGCGGACGGGACGCCCACGACGTACCAGTCGGGGCGCCCCCAGCCGAGGCTCAGCCAGATGAGCAGCGCCGGGCCGAAGGCCTCCGCCAGACCGGCTCCCGGACCGAAGACCCCGAGGTACTGGCCGGTGGCCCGCGGTGGGGCCAGGGCGAAGGAGATCTCGAACCCCGCGGCGGCGTGCCACAGTTCGCCCCCGGTGTGGATCACCACCGCCGTGAGCAGCAGCGCCGCGGCCGCCCACGCGGGCACTCCGCCGACAGCGAGATCAGCACGCAGGAGGCCAGGAACGCCGCGCCCGCACGTCGGTAGGCCTCACCGCCCGCCGCCGGAGAGTCCACGCGGCGGCTCGCCCGGACCTGGAACACGACGACGAGGACGGTGCCCCTACTTGCAAGAGCAAGAGGCAGGCATCACATGGCCGGATCGCCCTCCGCCACCGCCTCGCGCACCGCCAGCCGGTACGTGATCCGGTCGAAGAGCTGCGTGAGGGGTTCGCCGATCTCGCGGCCGAAGTCGGTGAGGCCGTAGGTGACCTGAGGGGGTCTCGTCGGCTCGACCTTGCGCCAGACCAGGCCGTCCTCGACCAGCGTCCGCAGGGTCTGGGCGAGCATCTTCTCGCTGATGCCCTGGATGCTCTCGCGCAGCTCGAAGAACCGGAGGTCGTTCTTCCGCAGGGAGATGAGCACCCAGACGCCCCACCGGCTGGTCACGTGATCGACCATCGTCCGCGCGAGGCAGTCGGTGTGAAACACGTCATACCGCTCGCCCGACTCGACCTGTCTGCGCTGCACGCCTTCCACCATGTCATGAGCTTACCCGGAGGTACGTCCTTACCGAAAGTTAGCCCGTTCTCCTAGCGTGCGAGGCACAGACGACGAGAACACGCACGAGACCCAGGAGCAGAACATGATCGTGGTGACCGGGGCCACCGGGAACATCGGGCGACCGCTGACGCGCGTGCTCGCCGCGTCGGGCGCACAGGTGACGGCCGTCTCGCGGCACGCGGCGCCGGTGCCGGACGGCGTCCGCCACGTGGTGGCCGACCTCGCCGACCCGGCCGGCCTCACGCCCGTGCTGACCGGCGCGAAATCCCTCTTCCTGCTGCTCTCCGGCGACCTGCACGCGACTGGCGCCGAGCACGCCGGCCTTCTCGCCCGGGCCTCCGACAGCGGGGTGCGGCGGGTCGTCCTGCTCTCCACGCTGGGGGTGGTCACCCGCCCCTTCGGTCCCACCCGGGTCGCGATGCGGGCGCTGGAGGACACGCTGCGGGAGTCCGGCATGGAGTGGTCCCTCCTGCGGCCGGGCGGCTTCGCCTCCAACGCCCTGTGGTGGGCGGAGTCGGTCCGCACCCGGCGGGTCGTCGCCGCGCCCTTCGGCGACGTCGGCGTGCCGCTCGTCGACCCGGCGGACATCGCCGAGGTCGCGGCGGCCTGCCTGCTGGGAGACCGGCACACCGGCGGCGCCTACGAGCTGACCGGGCCGGAGGTGATCACCCCCCGGCAGCAGACGGAGGCACTGGCCACCGCGCTGGGCTCGCCCGTCGCCTTCCACGAGCTGACCCGGGAGGAGGCCGGGGCCGGGCTGAGGCGGGCCATGCCGGCGGAGCTGGCCGAGGACACCCTGGACATCCTCGGCTCCCCCAGCCCGGCCGAGCTGCGTGTCAGCCCGGACGTCGAGCGGGTGCTGGGCCGCGCCCCGCGCACCTTCGCCGACTGGGCCGCCCGTCACGTCGAGGCGTTCCGCTGAGCCCACACGGCACCGAGCCCACCAAGCACGACCGTGCCCCCGTACCCGAGCCAACTCGGGTACGGGGGCACCGCCGTACGAAGAACGCCGCAGCGAACCGTTACGTCGTGCTTGTCGTACGTCTCCGGCGCGAGCCCGGACGGCGTTCGCTCGGGCGGGTGACCGGGTCGCCCGCCTCCAGCGCCGCACTGCGACGGCGGGCGCCGAAGTCCGCCAGCGCCTCGGCGAGCTTCTGCACCGAGGGCTCGGGCGACATGACGTCCACCCGCAGCCCGTGCTCCTCCGCCGTCTTCGCCGTCGCCGGACCGATGCAGGCGATGACCGTGACGTTGTGCGGCTTGCCGGCGATGCCGACCAGGTTCCGCACCGTCGAGGACGAGGTGAACAGGACCGCGTCGAAGCCGCCGCCCTTGATCGCCTCACGGGTCTCCGCGGGCGGCGGCGAGGCACGCACCGTGCGGTACGCGGTGACGTCGTCGACCTCCCAGCCCAGTTCGATCAGGCCGGCCACCAGCGTCTCGGTGGCGATGTCGGCGCGCGGCAGGAAGACCCGGTCGATCGGGTCGAAGACCGGGTCGTACGGCGGCCAGTCCTCCAGCAGCCCCGCGGCCGACTGCTCGCCGCTCGGCACCAGGTCCGGCTTCACGCCGAAGGCGATCAGCGCCTGCGCGGTCTGCTCGCCGACCGCGGCGACCTTGATGCCCGCGAAGGCGCGCGCGTCCAGGCCGTACTCCTCGAACTTCTCCCTGACCGCCTTGACCGCGTTGACCGAGGTGAACGCGATCCACTCGTAGCGGCCCGTGACCAGGCCCTTGACCGCGCGCTCCATCTGCTGGGGCGTGCGCGGCGGTTCGACGGCGATCGTCGGGACCTCGTGCGGCACCGCGCCGTAGGAGCGGAGCTGGTCGGAGAGCGAGGCCGCCTGCTCCTTGGTGCGCGGGACGAGCACCTTCCAGCCGAACAGCGGCTTGGACTCGAACCAGGACAGCCGCTCGCGCTGGGCCGCGGCCGAACGCTCGCCGACGACGGCTATCACCGGACGGCCGCCCTCCGGCGAGGGCAGCACCTTGGCCTGCTTCAGCGTCTGGGCGATGGTGCCGAGCGTGGCGGTCCAGGTCCGCTGACGCGTCGTCGTACCGCCGACGGTCACGGTCAGCGGGGTGTCCGGCTTGCGGCCCCCGGTCACCAGTTCGCCCGCGGTGGCGGCCACCGCGTCCAGCGTGGTGGAGACGACCACCGTGCAGTCGGAGGCGCCGACCTCGCTCCAGCAGCGGTCGGAGGCGGTACGGGCGTCGACGAAGCGGACGTCCGTGCCCTCGGCGTCCCGCAGCGGCACACCGGCGTACGCGGGCACGCCGACGGCGGTCGCGATGCCGGGCACCACCTCGAAGGTCACGCCCGCGGCGGCGCAGGCGAGCATCTCCTCGGCGGCGCACGTGTCGAGCCCGGGGTCCCCAGTCACCGCACGCACGACCCGCCTGCCGCCCCGCGCAGCCTGCATGACAAGATTGGCGGCATCCCTGGATGCGGGGAGGACGGCGGTTGTTGACGCCTCGTCAACGACTGCCAGTTGAGGCGTGCCCGTGCCCGCGAGGCCCGCGGAGGCCCCCGGTGCGTCCGCGTCCGCGGACAGCACGGTGACGCCCGGCGGGGCGTGCACACGTACGACGTCGAGCACGTCCGGCTCGGCGACGAGGACGTCCGCGTGCGCCAGCGCCTCCACGGCGCGCAGTGTCAGCAGCCCCGGGTCACCGGGGCCGGCACCCAGGAAGGTGACGTGCCCGGATCCGTGGCCGACGGGAAGGTTGGTGGGGCTCACTGTGCTCGCTCCCCCATCAGACCGGCCGCGCCCTTGGCCAGCATCTCGGCAGCGAGTTCGCGACCGAGCGCCATTGCCTGGTCGTGCGTCTCGGGCACGGGACCGGTGGTGGACAGCTGCACCAGCGTCGAGCCGTCGGTGGTGCCGACGACGCCGCGCAGGCGCATTTCCTTGTCAATCTGCCCGTCGTTCAGAAGGTCGGCCAGCGCACCCACGGGTGCGCTGCAGCCGGCCTCCAGAGCGGCGAGCAGGGCTCGCTCGGCGGTGACGGCGGCCCGGGTGAACGGGTCGTCGAGCTGCGCGAGCGCGGCGGCGAGTGCGGCGTCGGCGGGGTTGCCCGCCGTCCGGCACTCGACCGCCAGGGCCCCCTGGCCGGGGGCCGGAAGCACGGTGTCGACCGACAGGAAGTCGGTCACCTCGGAGGTCCTGCCGATCCGGTTGAGCCCGGCGGCGGCCAGCACCACCGCGTCCAGCTCGCCCTTGCGGACGTATCCGATGCGGGTGTCGATGTTGCCGCGGATCGGCACCGTCTCGATGCGCGTCCCGTGGTCGCGGGCGTACGCGTTGAGCTGTGCCATGCGGCGCGGCGAGCCGGTGCCGACGCGCGCGCCCTCCGGCAGGTCGGCGAAGGCCAGCCCGTCCCGGGCGATCAGCACGTCCCGCGGGTCCTCACGCAGGGGCACGGCGGCCAGCGTCAGCTCTTCGGGCTGCGTGGTCGGCAGGTCCTTGAGCGAGTGCACGGCGAGGTCGACCTCCCCGCGCAGCAGCGCCTCGCGCAGCGCGGCGACGAACACGCCGGTGCCGCCGATCTGCGCCAGGTGCTCGCGCGAGGTGTCCCCGTACGTCGTGATCTCCACGAGCTCGACGGGCCGTCCGGTCACCTCACCGACCGCATCGGCCACCTGTCCGGACTGGGCCATGGCCAGCTTGCTGCGCCTGGTCCCCAGCCTCAGTGCCTGCTCAGTCATGCTCGCCCTCGGTTCTTGGCGTTCTCGGTGTTGTTCATGGTGCTGGTGCCGCTCCGCGTGCCCTCGGCGGCCGTGCTCGTGATCCCCGCGCCGCTCAGGGCGCCGACCGCGTCGGCCGGGGGCCGGTCCGCTCCGTCCGCCCGGGAGACCCGGGCGACCGTCTCGGGGTCCAGGTCGAACAGGGTGCGCAACGCGTCCGCGTACCCGGCGCCGCCGGGCTCGGCGGCCAGCTGCTTGACCCGTACGGTCGGGGCGTGCAGCAGTTTGTCGACGACGCGCCGCACGGTCTGGGTGATCTCGCCGCGCTGCTTCTCGTCGAGGTCCGGCAGGCGTCCGTCGAGCCGGGCGATCTCGCTCGCGACCACGTCGGCAGCCATCGTACGCAGCGCGACGACCGTCGGGGTGATGTGCGCGGCCCGCTGGGCGGCGCCGAACGCCGCCACCTCGTCGGAGACGATCCGGCGGACCTGCTCGACGTCGGCGGCCATCGGCGCGTCCGCGGAGGCCTCGGCCAGCGACTCCAGGTCGACCAGGCGCACGCCGAGCAGCCGGTGCGCGGCCGCGTCCACGTCCCTGGGCATCGCCAGGTCGAGCAGCGAGAGCGCGGGCGCGGGGCGCGGGACCTCGGCCACCGGCTCGGGCAGGCGGCGCTCGGGGATGCGTCCGACGGCGGCCGCGGTGGCGGCAAGCGCGGCGATCAGCTCGGCGTCCTCCTCGAGGGCCGGCGCGCGGCGGCCGCCCTCGCGGCGGTCGGCGGTGTCGGTGCCCTTGTCGACCCAGACGGCGTGCTGCTCCAGCGTCGCGGCGTCCATGCCGGCCACGGCGGCCTCGCCCGCGACGGAGAATCCGCTGGTCGCGCCGGGCATCGCGGAAAGGTCCAGCGGGCAGTTCTCGTCCCCGGCCGCGTCGGTGGGACGCTCGCCGTGCGCGCGCGGTCCGCTCGCGGGCGCGGGGGCCGGGACGCGCGGCGCGGGGAGGCGGCCCTCGACGGCGGCGGCGATGTCCTGGGCGGTCAGCACCAGGCCGGTAGCGCCCGTGCAGGACACCGCGACGTCGGCACGTGTCAGCTCGTCAGGGACCGTTTCCATCGGGACGGCCCTCGCGGCGACGTCCGTGTCGTCACCCTCGGTGAGTATCCGCGCCAGCCGCTCGGCCCGCTCCTGCGTGCGGTTGGCGATCACGACCTCGGCCACGCCGACCCGGGCGAGCGTCGCCGCCGCCAGCGAGGACATGGAGCCGGCGCCGATCACCAGGGCGCGCTTGCCGCGGGCCCAGCCCTCCACCGGGGCACCGGCGGCGAGCTGTTCCAGGCCGAAGGTGACGAGGGACTGCCCGGCGCGGTCGATGCCGGTCTCGGAGTGGGCGCGCTTGCCGACCCGCAGGGCCTGCTGGAACAGGTCGTTCAGCAGCCGTCCCGCGGTGTGCAGCTCCTGCGCGGTGGCGAGGGAGTCCTTGATCTGGCCGAGGATCTGCCCCTCGCCCACGACCATCGAGTCCAGCCCGCAGGCCACCGAGAACAGGTGGTGGACGGCGCGGTCCTCGTAGTGCACATAAAGATAAGGAGTGAGCTCGTCCAGGCCGACCCCGCTGTGCTGGGCGAGCAGCGTGGACAGTTCGGCGACGCCCGCGTGGAACTTGTCCACGTCGGCGTAGAGCTCGATGCGGTTGCAGGTGGCGAGCACCGCGGCCTCGGTGGCCGGTTCGGCGGCGACCGTGTCCGTGAGCAGCTTGGCCTGGGCGTCCGCGCCGAGGGCGGCGCGCTCCAGGACGCTGACGGGGGCGCTGCGGTGGCTCAGTCCGACGACGAGGAGACTCATGCCGGCATCACGGCGGGGACGTCCCCGTCGGGCCCCTGGTCGGGGGAGGCGGACCGCTCGGCACCGGCGGCCGGGGTCTGGTTCCGGGCGGCGCGCTTGGCGACGACCGGAGGCTCCTCGGCGGCCGGGAGGGAGCCGTCGATGCCGGCGCCCGGGTTCTCCTCGCTCGCCTTGCGCTGCTCGTGGAAGGCGAGGATCTGCAGCTCGATGGAGAGGTCGACCTTGCGCACGTCGACGCCGTCGGGGACGGACAGCACGGTCGGCGCGAAGTTCAGGATGGAGGTGACACCGGCGGCGACCAGCCGCTCGCACACCTGCTGGGCGGCACCGGCGGGAGTGGCGATGACGCCGATCGACACGCCGTTGTCGTCGATGATCTTCTCGAGTTCGTCCGTGTGCTGCACCGCGATGCCCGCCACCGTCCTGCCGGTCAGCGCGGGGTCGGCGTCTATCAGCGCGGCGACCCGGAAGCCGCGGGAGGCGAAGCCGCCGTAGTTGGCGAGCGCGGCGCCGAGGTTGCCGATGCCGACGATGACGACCGGCCAGTCCTGCGTCAGGCCCAGCTCACGGGAGATCTGGTAGACGAGGTACTCGACGTCGTAGCCCACGCCCCGGGTGCCGTAGGAACCGAGGTAGGAGAAGTCCTTGCGCAGCTTGGCGGAGTTGACTCCCGCCGCGGCCGCGAGCTCCTCCGAGGAGACCGTGGGTACCGAGCGTTCCGACAGTGCGGTGAGGGCTCGGAGGTACAGCGGAAGACGGGCGACGGTGGCCTCGGGAATTCCTCGGCTGCGGGTCGCCGGTCGGTGAGTTCGGCCAGTTGCCACGGTGCTCCTGCGGGTAGAGCGGGGCTGCAGGCGGTCGTGTGTCCCCGGACCGCCCCGTCGAATGCAGGCTATGTCTTTGTGAACGCGTGCACAAAGATGGTGTCCGATTTGCCCGGCCAACGTGACCGGGCTCACGCAGCTTCGGCGGCCTCGGCTGGAACCGGCGCGGGTGCACACGTGTTCCTCTCCTCCAGGGGGCAAAACCGCACACTCTCCTCGACGATCCCGCCCCCCGAGACACGAACGCCTTCGATCCTAAGCGACCGGGGCCGTTTATTGGACTGGTCGGTCAGGCCCGGGAGTGCGGCCGGTCACCGCAGGGCTTTGCGGAGGCGATTCTCGTCCACCCGCCAGAAGGTGTGCTGTTCCCCGTCGATCAGCACGACGGGGATCTGCTCCCAGTAGCGGCGGTTGAGCTCCTCGTCCTCGGTGATGTCCTTGTGTTCCCAGGAAACGCCGAGGTCGGCGCACACCCGGGAGACGACGGCCTCGGCGTCGTCGCACAGATGGCAGCCGGGCTTGCGCACGAGGGTGACGAGACGGGGGCGGGACGCGCGGCGCAGCAGCGGACTCATGCGGCCCATTCTCCCCCGCGCCCGCCCCCCTCCCCCGTCCCCGCGAGGGCGGGCGCCCGCGACGTTCACGACCCGGCAACCGCCACGGCACGGAACGCCCGGGGGAACTGGCTATGCTCACCGCATGGCCGCTCTCGGATGGCTCACCCCCCGTAGGCGCTCCGCCACCGCGCGGAGCGTGCTGGCAGGCGAGGCCTCGGCGGAGGCCGCGCGCAAGACGTCCCAGGACGCCACCACCCCGGCCGCGCCCGACCACGTGGAACCGGAACCCGAGTTCCCCGTCCTCGGCGACGACCGGGCCGCCGCCTTCTTCGACCTGGACAACACCGTCATGCAGGGCGCCGCCCTCTTCCACTTCGGGCGGGGCCTGTACAAGCGGAAGTTCTTCGACACCCGCGAACTCGCCCGCTTCGCCTGGCAGCAGGCCTGGTTCCGGCTGGCCGGCGTCGAGGACCCCGAGCACATGCAGGAGGCCCGCGACTCCGCGCTCTCCATCGTCAAGGGCCACCGCGTCGCCGAGCTGCAGTCGATCGGCGAGGAGATCTACGACGAGTACATGGCCGAGCGCATCTGGCCCGGCACCCGCGCGCTGGCCCAGGCGCACCTCGACGCCGGACAGAAGGTGTGGCTCGTCACCGCCGCCCCCGTGGAGATCGCCACGGTGATCGCCCGCCGGCTCGGTCTGACCGGCGCGCTGGGCACGGTCGCCGAGTCCGTCGACGGCGTCTACACCGGCCGCCTCGTCGGCGAACCGCTGCACGGCCCGGCGAAGGCGGAGGCCGTGCGGGCGCTGGCCGCGGCGGAGGGCCTGGACCTGTCCCGCTGCGCCGCCTACAGCGACAGCCACAACGACATCCCGATGCTCTCCCTCGTCGGGCACCCGTACGCGATCAACCCCGACGCCAAGCTGCGCAAGCACGCGCGCCGGCTCGACTGGCGCCTGCGGGACTACCGCACCGGGCGCAAGGCGGCGAAGGTCGGCATCCCCGCGGCGGCGGGCGTCGGCGCCGTGGCGGGCGGCACGGCCGCCGCGATCGCGCTGACCCGCCGGCGCCGCTAGCTCCTCGCGCGCCCCCGCCCCGGCCCCGCACGGGAACACCCGTCGCACAGCGGCCTCCGGGCGCCCGCCAACACGTCGGACGTGAGCGGAACCCGAAGCCGAGCGGTCATCAAACGCTCAGTCGGCGATACGCAAACGCGTACGGAAGCGCAACAGAAGCGACGTAATCGACGATTTGAGCAACTGGGCGTAGCGCAGCCTGTACGAAGCGTTATTCTCCTCAGACGCAATCCGGCACCCCTCCGTCGCTACGACGGGTGAATGGTTCCGTACTGCACGTGATGGAAGCTCTGCCTCTGGGAGTCCCGTGTACCCACACGTCGGGGTTGACGCCTCGGGCCTGGCTACGCTCCGCGCTACGGTCCACGACCTGCTGCGCGGTCTCGTCCCCACCGCGTACGCCGTCCCCGCCTTCGCCGCCGCCGCGCCCGTCGGCCCGTGCTACGCACTGGCCGACGGCAGCGCCGCGGTCGGTGGAAGACGCGGCCGACCGGGCCCCGCCACGACCGCCCGCCGTCCCGCGGCGGACAGTGACAGCGCCCGCATGATGGACCTCGTCGAACGCGCTCAGGCCGGCGAGGCCGAAGCATTCGGGCGCCTGTACGACCAGTACAGCGACACCGTCCACCGCTACATCTACTACCGCGTGAACAGCAAGGCCACGGCCGAGGACCTCACAAGCGAGACCTTTCTGCGCGCGCTGCGCCGGATCGGCACCTTCACCTGGCAGGGCCGCGACTTCGGCGCCTGGCTCGTCACGATCGCCCGCAACCTCGTCGCCGACCACTTCAAGTCCAGCCGCTTCCGGCTGGAGGTCACCACCGGCGAGATGCTCGACGCCAACGAGGTCGAGCGCTCCCCCGAGGACTCCGTCCTGGAGCACCTCTCCAACGCCGCCCTCCTCGACGCCGTCCGCAGGCTCAACCCCCAGCAGCAGGAGTGCGTCACGCTCCGGTTCCTCCAGGGCCTGTCCGTCGCCGAGACCGCCCGGGTCATGGGCAAGAACGAGGGGGCGATCAAGACCCTGCAGTACCGCGCCGTGCGCACCCTCGCCCGACTGCTGCCCGAAGACGCCCGCTGACCCCGCCCCGATCCACAGCCCCCCGTACGCCCGTTGACGCCCGATGACCGAGCGTCACCTCAACTCACCTTCCGTCGACGGCCCGTTGGCCGTACGGCCGGATCGCCCGCCGTCCGTAACCCAAGTGCCAAGCCGCTCGTTGTGCGGGATACAGGCTCCCTGTGGTCACACCTTGCCGACTCTGCTCACCCTTTCGTGTGCAAGTGGTCGGAGGTGTGCAACCCTCAGGACCCCCTGGGGAGTCGACCGTCATGACGAGAGGAGGTGCCGCCAGTGATCGCGAACGTATCGGCGCACCGGCGGGCGAACGCCTTCGCCCAGGCCCTGGAGGAGCTGACCGACCGGGGCCCGGCGGCCGAGCAGCCCGACCTTCCGGACACGGCTCCGAGCACGGAGGAGGGCACCGGGCAACAGCGTCTGCTCGCCCTCGCCGCGGGCCTCGGCGAGCTGCCCAAACCCCAGCTCGACCCCGAGGTCAAGGTCGTGCAGCGCGCGCAGCTCGTGGCCGCGATGGAGGCCATGCTGCGCGAGGGCACGGCCGGGGGCGAGGCGCCGGATCCCGCGGTGCCCGAGCAGCGCGACGCCCGCGAACGCGGCGCGCACCGGGCGAGCCCCCTGGCGAAACTGCGTCCGCGCACCCGGCTGGCCAAGGGCCTGACCGCAGGCGGACTCGGCCTCGGGGTGGCCGCCGCGTCCTTCGGCGGCGTCGCCGCCGCCAGCACGGACGCCCTGCCCGGGGATTCGCTCTACGGCCTCAAACGCGGCATCGAGGACGTCCGGCTCAACCTCGCCGACGGCGACTCCGACCGCGGCCGCCTCTACCTCGACCAGGCCTCCACCCGGCTGAGCGAGGCGCGCCGGCTGATGGAGCGCGACCGCTCGGGCCCGCTGGACCACGAATCCCTGAGCGAGGTCCGCCGCGCCCTCAACGGCATGCGGCACGACGCCTCCGAAGGGCACCGCCTGCTGCACGAGGCCTATGCGCAGGACCCCGATTCCCTGGGCCCCATCAGAACCCTCTCCGCCTTCTCCCGCTCCCACCGCGAGGCCTGGAGCGAGCTGAGCAGGCGGCTGCCGGTGCAGCTCGGGGACGTGGCGAGCGAGGTCTCGGAGGTCTTCGCCGCCATAAACGACGAGGTCGCACCGCTCCAGTCGCTCCTGCCCCCGGCCCCGCCGGTGGACGGCACCGAGGACGAGCGGGGCTCCGCCCCCGCCCCGTCCACCGGCTCCGCCCGCGGCGACCACCCGGAATCCGGCACCGGCCGGAGCAGCTCCCCGGGCAGCCACCGCGGTGGCACCGCCCACAAGCCCGAGCCCTCCGCCTCCCACGGCCGCGAGGAGGGCCTGCTCGGCGGCAGCACCGGCGGCCTGCTCGACCCGCCCTCGCGCAGCGCCGGCGCCGGCCCGTCGACGGGCGGCGGCAGCAGCAAGAACCCGACCATGGAGCCCGACGTCACCCTCCCGCCGCTCCTCCCGGGCCTGCTGCCGGGCCTCGGCATCGACACGGAGGACGCCGAGTAGAAGCCGGGCGGGCAGAGCGGGAAGCCGCACGCGTACGGGGGGCGCCCTTGGTGACGGGGGCGCCCCCCGTACGCGTCCGCACGCGGCGCCGCCCGCACGGCCCGCGGCACTCGGTCAGAAGAAGACCGAGCGCCGCTGCACCAGCAGCTTGTACAGCGTGTGCTGGATCTGTTCCCTGACCTGGTCGGTCAGGTTGAACATCAGCATCGGGTCCTCGGCCGCCTCCGGCGGGTAGCCGTCCGTGGGGATCGGCTCGCCGAACTGGATCGTCCACTTCGTCGGCAGCGGCACCGCGCCCAGCGGTCCCAGCCACGGGAACGTCGGCGTCAGCGGGAAGTACGGGAAGCCCAGCAGCCGCGCCAGCGTTCTGGAGTTGCCGATCATCGGATAGATCTCCTCGGCCCCGACGACCGAGCAGGGGATGATCGGCGTGCCGTGCTTCAGCGCCGTCGAGACGAAGCCGCCGCGGCCGAAGCGCTGCAGCTTGTACCGGTCGCCGAAGGGCTTGCCGAGCCCCTTGAACCCCTCCGGCATCACCCCGACCAGTTCCCCCTGCTCCAGCAGCCGGGCCGCGTCCTCGGCGCAGGCGAGGGTGTGGCCGAGCTTGCGGGCCAGTTCGTTGACCACCGGCAGCACGAACACCAGGTCGGCCGCGAGCAGCCGCAGATGACGGCCCGCCGGGTGATGGTCGTGGACGGCGACCTGCATCATCAGGCCGTCCATCGGCAGCGTCCCGGAGTGGTTGGCGACGATGAGCGCCCCGCCCTCCGCCGGGATGTTCTCGATGCCCTTCACCTCGACCCGGAAGTACTTCTCGTACAGCGGCCGCAGCAGCGACATCAGGACCTGGTCGGTGAGTTCCTCGTCGTAGCCGAAGTCGTCGACCTCGTAGTCACCGGTCAGCCGGCGCCGCAGGAAGGCGAGCCCGCCGGCGATGCGCCGCTCCAGGCCGCCGCCCCGGCCCTCGCCCCCGCCCGGCCCGGCCGCGTCCACCGCCTCCGTCTGCGCCTCGGCCGAGTCGTCCTCGTGTGCCGGGGCGCCGTCGGGCACGGCCTTGACCCCGCGGTCGCCCGCCGCCGGTTCGCCGCCGCGCCGGCCGGCCCCGCTCCGTCGCCGCGGCGGGCGGTGCGAGGCGGGTCCGCGGGACCGGTCGTCGTCGAACGGAATGACCTTGGCGTCCGCCATCGTTGCTGCGCTCCTCGGTTCGCGCTCTGCTGGGCGCTCTGCGTCAGTGGGCGTCCCCGGCGCCGGGCGCCGGTGGGCCCGCCGGGGACGGGTGCGGGGACCGGGTGCCGCCCGGCACGGGCAGTGCGGCGATCCGGTCGACGGCGCCCGCCACGGCCTCCGGCGGGAGCAGCCCGGGTCCCAGGCCGCGCGCGAAGTCCTCGAAGGTCCCGGCGGTCGTGTGGGCGGGCACGAAGCCCAGCGTGTCGCGCATCTGGTCCGTCGCCACCACCCGGCCGTGGGTCAGCAGGCGGATCTGCTCGGGCGAGAAGTCCGTCATGCCCAGCGTACGGAAGGCGGAACCGGCCCAGGTGACGGCGGGCAGCGGCAGCGGCACAGTGGGCCGGCCCAGCCGCCGGGCGCACTGCGAGAGCAGCAGAACCCCCTCGCCCGCGATGTTGAAGGTGCCGCTGTTGAGCGTGGCCCGCCGCTCCTCGGCGGAGCCGAGCCACAGGGCCTCGATCACGTCGTCCTCGTGCACGAACTGCAGCCGCGGGTCGTATCCGAACACGGTCGGCAGCACGGGCAGCGAGAAGTACGAGGCGAGCGGCGAATCCCCGCTGGGCCCCAGGATGTTGGCGAAGCGCAGCACGCACACGGCCACGTCGGGACGCCGCCGGGCGAACCCGCGGACATAGCCCTCGACCTCGACGGTGTCCTTGGCGAAGCCGCCGCTGGGCAGCGACTTCGGCGGCGTCGTCTCGGTGAAGACGGCCGGGTCGCGGGGGGCCGAACCGTAGACATTGGTGCTGGACTTCACGACCAGCCGCCTGACCTTCGGCGACTTCTGGCAGGCACCGAGGAGCTGCATCGTGCCGATGACGTTGGTCTCCTTGACCGAGGCCCGGCTGCCGCTGCCCAGCGGGGTGCCGCTGACGTCCATGTGGACGACCGTGTCGGCCGCGGTCTGCGCGAGCACCCGGGCGATGGTCGGCTGCCTGATGTCGGCCCGCACGAACTCCGCGTCGCCCAGGTCGTGCTCGGGCTCGACGGCGTCCACGGCGACGACCCGGTCGACGTCGGGGTCCCGCCCGAGGCGCCGCACGAACCTGCCCGCCAGCGGACGGGCCACCCCGGTCACCAGCACGACCTTTCCCAAGACCAGTGCCTTCCCTTCCGCCGCCCTCGGCCCCGGCACGCCGCCGTGCGCCTCCCGGTACCCCCGAACACGCGGCGGTACCTTCCCGCACGGTAACCCGCACGTTCCCGCGGACACCGGCACACGCCCGCATCCGCTCCCGGTCATCCGATCAGAACCGGGCGGGCGCTGTCACGCCCAACCACCGGATCCGGCCGCCCGAGGAGCCACCGGGCACCGTACGGAGACGGCTGTGGCCCCCCGTCCTCGGAAGGACGGGGGGCCACAGAACACGCCGCGACGCGTCGCGTGCGTTACCGCATGCCGTGCACTACCGCGCGGCTACTTCTTGTTGCGGCGCTGCACTCGCGTGCGCTTCAGCAGCTTGCGGTGCTTCTTCTTGGCCATCCGCTTGCGCCGCTTCTTGATAACAGAGCCCACGACTACCCTCGCTCACTTCTCATCACTCGGTGCTGGGCGCCATGGGCCCATACGACCTACGAGGGGCCAGCCTACCCGCCCCGGGCGCCGAGCTTGTAATCGAGGGTTCCGAGGGGCCTGTGACGGTCCGGTCGCCTCCTCGGTCAGGCCGTCTCCACCCCCACGTAGCTGTCCTTGAGGTACTCGTGCACCGCCTGCTCCGGCACCCGGAAGGACCTGCCCACCCGGATCGCCGGCAGATGACCGCTGTGCACCAAGCGGTACACGGTCATCTTCGACACTCGCATCACCGCGGCGACTTCCGCCACGGTCAGGAACTGAACCTCGTTCAGAGGCCTCTCGCCAGCAGCAGCCATGACACACCTGAACCTTCCGCACTCGACGGCCACCGGCTTCCCCTTCCGGTGACTCTTCGTCGTTGCGTGCTCACTCCCCAGACTAGGGGCGGGTGATGCAAGTGGGGAAGAGGGGGATCTCCCCGGCGGCCTACTGTGACAGACACGCTCGATTGAGTACATAGCGAGTAAGCGGCCGGTAGTAAGAGGACCGCGCAGCGTCATCGAGGGGCACGACGACGGACACGCGCCCCTCCGCCTGCCCCACGAAGGGCGCGGGATCGTTCACGTCCGCCGGTCCGACCGCCTCGAACCCCAGCTGACCTGCGCCGCAGATCCACCCGTGGTCGCCGATCACGAGCCCGGGGAGCGGCCCGCCGCCCTCCGCGGCCGCCGCCAGGGCCAGCCGGACGGGCAGCGGGGAGTGCGTGTGCGCGCCGGGCTCACAACCGGCGGCTTCGGCGGCGGGGTCACGGACGCACCCGACTCCCCGTACGTACGCGAGACGGTGGGTGCGTAGACCGAACCGGGTCGTTATGTCGACACAGCGACCCTGCGCCGGGGTGAGGACGGCACATCCCGCCGTCGACAAGGCGTCTGCGAGCGCGACGTAGAAACCCAGGAGCCGGTGCGGGTGACCGGTACCGAGCAGCACGGGTTCCCGGTGCCGCGCGGCCCGCGCCAGCCGGGCCGCGAAGGCGTGCAGCGCGAGAACGGTACGACCGGGGTCGATCACATCCTGACCGGAGGTGCACCGGGGATCGTCCGAGACGCCGCACCTCTCGGCCATGAGCCGCAGCACGTCGCGTTCGTCCCATACCCCTTCGGGATCGACACCGATCGTCACCCGTGGATCGCGCAGGCCGAAGAGCCGGTAACTGCGCAGACTCACCTCCCGCGGCGTCCCCACCACCCCGGCGAGCCCCGTGCGCAACAGATGGGCCCGCAGCTCCCTGGTAAGCACCACGCCACGGAATGTTACGGCTCCGGCGCCCCGCGGGAGGCGCTCTCCGACGTCCCGCACGCGACGCCGGCCGGCCCCCTACGGCAGGAGCACGCCCCTGACGGCGGGAACCCGACTCGGCATCCCCCTGACGGCAGGCCCCCCGCGCAGCACACCCCTGACGGCAGGCCCCCCGCGCAGCACACCCCTCACGGCAGGAGCCCCGCGCAGCGCGAACCTCACGGCAGGAGCCCTCGCAGGGGGAACGCCGCCCGCCGCGTCGCCCGCACCGCCTGGTCCAGCCGGTCCGCGGGGTCGTAGCCCGCCTCCCAGTCCGCGTGGGCCACCGGCCACAGCCCGTCCGTCATCCGCCCCGGACCGAGCTGCCGCGTCCGCGCGTACACCCGCTGCCGCCACCCCTCGGGGATCACCGTCTCCGGCGCGATCTCGTGCCCCGCCGCGATGCCCACGAGATGCGTCCAGGACCGTGGCACCACCTCCACGACCGCGTAACCGCCCCCGCCCAGCGCCACCCAGCGCCCGTCCGCGTGACGGTGCGCCAGTTCGTGGCAGGCGAGCTGCACCGCCCGCTGCGCGTCCAGCGACACCGCGAGATGCGCCAGCGGATCCTCGAAGTGCGTGTCCGCCCCGTGCTGCGAGACCAGCACCTGCGGCCGGAACTCCGCCACCAGCTCCGGCACCACCGCGTGGAAGGCCCGCAGCCAGCCCGCGTCCCCCGTCCCGGCCGGCAGCGCCACGTTCACCGCCGAGCCCTCCGCACCCGGGGCCCCGGTCTCTTCCGGCCACCCGGTCTGCGGGAACAGGGTCCGCGGATGCTCGTGCAGCGAGATCGTCAGCACCCGCGGGTCCTCCCAGAACGCCGCCTGCACCCCGTCCCCGTGATGCACGTCGACGTCCACGTACACGACCCGCTCCGCACCCAGCTCGAGCAGCCGTGCGACGGCGAGCGCCGCGTCGTTGTACACGCAGAACCCGGACGCCGCGGCCGGCATCGCATGGTGCAGCCCGCCCGAGAAGTTGACCGCGTGCAGCGCCTCGCCCCGCCACACCGCCTCCGCCGCGCCCACCGACTGCCCCGCGATCAGCGCCGACGCCTCGTGCATCCCGGCGAACGCGGGATCGTCCAGCGTGCCGAGCCCGTACTTCGTGTCCGCCGCGGCCGGATCCGCGGACGCCGCCCGCACCGCCGCCACGTAGTCCTCGCGGTGCACGAGCCGCAGCGTCGACTCCCCGGCGGCCCGGGCCGCGACCACGTCGACGTGCCGGTCCAGCCCGAGGGCGTCCACCAGGTCCTTGGTCAGCGCCAGCCGGACCGGATCCATCGGATGGTCCGGCCCGAAGTCATAGCCCGTTACCCGCTCGTCCCACATCAGCCGTGCGCGCCCGCTCATGCCCGTCACCGTATCCGGCCGCCCGCGGCGCGAACGAGCGGGCGTATCCCAGCGTCGCCAGCACGAGCACCATCGGCACACACATGGCACCGCGGTAGCTCCACGCGTCCCCCAGCGCTCCGACCAGCGGCGACCCGATCAGGAAACCGACGTAGTTGAACACGTTGAGCCGCGCGATCGCCGTGTCCGAGGCCCCCGCCCCACCCTGCTCGAAGGCCCGCCGCCCCGCCGCCGCGAACGTCCCCGGCACCAGCACGCACAATCCGAGCCCCAGCAGCGTGAACCCCAGCATCCCCACCCAGGCCCCCGGCGCCGCGGCCACCACCGCGAACCCCACCGCCGCCGTCACCGCCCCCAGCCGCACGACCGTCGCGGCACCGAGCCTGCGCACCCCGAGGTCCCCGAGCGAGCGGCCCACCAGGGTCGTCACCATGTACACGTTGTAAGGGACGGTCGCGAGCTGCTCGCTGCTGCCGAGGACGTCCTGGAGGTACTTCGCGCTCCAGTTGGAGACCGTCGAGTCCCCGATGTACGCGAAGGTCATCACCAGGCAGAAGGGCAGCAGCATCCGGAAGACGAGCGGCCCGCTCCCGGCCCCGGCCTCCGGGGCCGCCTCCGGCACCTCCTCCCGCTCGCCCTCTCCCGGCTCGCTCCCGCCCCCGTCGACGTACCACCGGCTGCCCACGAACACCGCCGGCAGCAGCACGAGCACCACGGGCGCGTACGAGACCCACAGCGCGAGATGCCAGTGCGCCCCCGCCCACGCCAGCGAGGCACCGAGGATGCCGCCCAGGCTGTACGAAGCGTGGAAACCGAGCATGATGCTCCGCCCGTATGCCCGTTGCAGGCTCACCCCGAGCATGTTCATCGACGCGTCCAGCGCCCCGACGGACAGACCGAACACGGCGAGTGCGAGGCCCAGCACGGGCATCCGGTCCCCCGAGCCCACCCCGACCAGCGCCAGCAGCACCACCGGTTGCGACCACCGCAGCACCCTGCTGGGCCGCACCCGCTTCACCAGCTGCTCGGTGGTGACACTGCCGACGCCCGCCAGGATCGGCACCGCGGCGAGGAAGACCGGCAGCAGCGCGTCGGAGACGCCGTACCGGTCCTGGATGGCGGGGATGCGCGTGACGAGCAGCGCGAAGGCGACGCCCTGGGCGAAGAAGCCGAATGCCAACGAGGCCCTGCCGCGCCGCAGCATCTCTGTCATGGCGGCGAGCGTAGGGCCCCGGACTACCGGTGGGTAGATGCGGTGGAGGAGGAACTGCGCCGAGCCCCGGCACGGTTCCTCCCGCGGTGTGTCACCGGCAGCGTGTCACCGGGCGACGGCCGCGACGACCGGCCCCGCGGAGACGGCCGGGACGGCGGCGCGCGTGGCGAGGACGGCCGGGGCGGCGGGAGCGTCCTGCTCCGCGGCGCACTCCGTGCCGCCCGCCTCGGCGATCAGCAGGTGCGCCATCGGCACGGCACCCGTCGCACCACTGACGAGGAACCCGAGCACCATGCTCACGACCATGATCACCGAGCCGAGCCAGACCATCGTGTCCACGGGAACCGTGTACGCCCCGACCACCCGCACCACGCACTCGCCGAGCAGCACCGCACCCCACACCAGCGAGAACCGCCGCTCGGCCCGCCGGAACTCCGGCGACCCGCCCAGCAGCCGCTCCCAGGCGGCCTCCCGCCCCGCGTCCCCCTTCACCAGCCACGGCTTGACCGCCGACGTCATCATCGGCCGGCCCAGCGCGACGGAGACGAGGACGCCGATCCCGATCACGCTGCTCACGCCGCTGTCCTTGGCCAGCATCAGCCGCGGGTCACCGGTGAGGAAGCTGAGCAGCACCCCGGCGACGTTGACGAGCAGGATCAGGCTCGACAGCCCGTTGAGTTCGCGCTTCTTCACCACGCTCCACCCGGTGCGCAGGGCCGGGCCGACGCTGCTCCAGGCCAGCGCGGCGACGGTGCCGAGGCCGAGGGCGTCCTTGAGGAGGTAGTACGACCCGATGGGCAGGCCGACGTCGAAGAGGAGCGGCTTGAGGTTGGCGAGGCGGCTCCGGCGGGCTGTTGCGGTCTTCTTCGTCATGGCTAAAGCTTCGCGTCGCGGCCCCCTCCGCCGATAGAAACGTTCGTCCCGAGCTCCGCATGACAAATGTCAGTGCCGCGACCGTGGACGCGGTCACCCCCCGCCTCATCGCAGCAGGTCGAGCAACTCCCCCATCTCCCCGAACAGTCGTGTGGCCCCCGCCAGTCGCTCGGGCGGCGTCATCGCGGTGAACCCGTACACGTCCATCCCGGCCGCCACGGCCGCCCGCACCCCGAGCGGGCTGTCCTCCACGACCGCGCACCGCTCCACCGGCACTCCCATCCGCTCCGCGGCGTACAGGAACAGATCCGGCGCCGGCTTTCCGCGTCCCACGTCCTGCGAGGAGAAGATCCTGCTCTCCTCGAACCACCGGTCCAGCCCGGCGGCCCGGTGCCCCACACGGATCCGCTCATGGCTCCCGGACGAGGCCACGCAGTACGGCACCCCGTCCGCCGCCAGCTTCCCCAGCACGGCGTCCACGCCGGCCACCGGCCGCAACTCCCGCTCGAACGCGGCGAACACGCGCGCGTGGAAGACGTCGTCGAAGTCCTCCGGCAACCGCTGCCCGGTCCGTTCCTCCACGAGGTCGTGCACCCGGTGCAGGGCGGCGCCCATGTAGTCGCGCAGCGAGTCCTCGTAGCTGGTGGGATGTCCCAGCTCGGTGAGGTAGGCGGCGAGAAGGGTGTTGGACAGGGGCTCACTGTCGACGAGGACACCGTCGTTATCGAAGAGGACGAGGTCATAGCGCATACCGGACACCCTAAACGCAGAAAACCCCGCACCAAATGGTGCGGGGTTTTCCTCAATATTTGTTCGGCGGTGTCCTACTCTCCCACAGGGTCCCCCCTGCAGTACCATCGGCGCTGTAAGGCTTAGCTTCCGGGTTCGGAATGTAACCGGGCGTTTCCCCTACGCTATGACCACC